>JBBINV010000026.1:0-48943 GCA_037443705.1 Betaproteobacteria bacterium
TCCGCCGCCGCGGGCGGCGCGTCCTCGTTCGCGCGCGTGCCGATCGGCGCGGGATCGCCCCTGGTCGCGATGTTCTCCTTGATGGTGACGGGGACGCCATCGAGCGGCGATAGCGGCCGGCGCGCGCGCCAGCGCGACTCGGAGGCGCGCGCCTGCGCGAGCGCCGCCTCGCGGTCCACGCGGTAAAAGGCGTTCAGCCGGGGTTCCCAGGCGTCGATGCGCCCGAGGCACGCGCGCGTCGCCTCGACCGGGGAAAGCGCGCCGCTTTCGTATTGCGCCGCAACTTCGACGGCGGAGAGTTCGTGAATCGCGGCCATCGTGCGGCCATCATACAATGCGCGCTCCATGCTCCGCTTCCTCGTTTCGACACTGCTGCTGTCGCTGTCATATTCGTTGGCGTACGCGCAGGTCGAGCTGCGGCTGTGGCACGCGATGGGCGGCCCGCGCGGCGACGCGCTCGAGACATTCGTGCAGCGCTTCAACGCCTCGCAAGGCGAGTTCCGCCTCGTCGCGGAGCACAAGGGCAGCTACGAGGACACCATGATCGCCGCGCTCGCCGCGCAGCGCGCGGGAAACGGCCCGCATCTCGTCCAGGTGAGCGAGCTCGGCACCGCGCACATGATGGCCGCGAAGGGCGCGGTGCGCCCGCTCTGGCAGGTCGTGGCGGACGACAGCGCGGCGCGGCTCGATGCCAAGGCGTTCCTGCCCGCGGTCGCGGGCTATTTCGCGGACGGGGCCGGGCGCCTTGTCGCGCTGCCGTTCAACACCTCCACGCCGATCCTCTTCTACAACAAGGACGCCTTCCGCAAGGCGAAGCTCGATCCCGAGAATCCGCCCCGGACCTGGTACGAGATGCCGAAGGCGATGGGCGAGCTGCTCGAGGCGGGTTACGAGTGTGCCTACACCACCACCTGGCCCGCGTGGGTGCATCTCGAGAACATGAGCGCCTGGCACAACCAGGAGTTCGCGACGCGCGACAACGGCCTGGCGGGGCTGGATGCGAAGCTCGTCTTCAACACCCACCTCATGGTGCGCCACGTGTCGATGCTCTCGTCGTGGGCGCGCTCGCACTATTTCACCTACAGCGGGCGGCGCGCGGAGGGCGAGCGGCGCTTCGTATCCGGCGAATGCGCCATGGTCACGGCGTCGTCCTCCAGCTACGCGGAGCTGCGCCGAAACGCCGGGTTCGATTTCGGCGTCGCGCGCCTGCCTTATTACGACGACATCAAGGGCGCGCCGCACCATTCGCTCATCGGCGGCGCGGGGCTCTGGGTGCTCGCGGGCAAGCCGGCCGCCGAATACCGCGGCGTCGCGAAATTCCTCGCCTGGCTCGCCGACCCCCAGGTCCAGGCCGAATGGCACCAGCGCACCGGCTACGTTCCGGTCACGCGCGCCGCCTACGAGTACACGAAGCAGCAGGGCTTCTACGCGGTGCACCCCGGATACGAGATCGCGATCCGGCAGCTGTTGCTGAACGCGCCCACGCGCGAGTCGCGCGGCATCCGCCTGGGGGAATTCGCCGCGATCCGGGCCATCCTGGAGGAGGAACTCGAATCGGTGTGGGATGGCACCAGGCCCCCGAAGCTCGCGCTCGACCGGGCCGCCGAGCGGGGCAATGCGCTGCTGCGCGCGTTTGAAACGGCGCACGGCGCCGGCGCCGAGCCCGGCGTCCCGGCGCGCTCGCCGCGGCGGCCGAAGAAGTAAGTCGCAAAGATGACGCGGGCTTTGGCTATACTCGGACATCGTCCGGCGCCAAGACCGGGCACTCAATCGGAGGAGATCTCATGCGCATCAAGCTCTTAATTGCGGCATTGGCGGGCGCGGGGCTGTTCTCGGGTCAGGCCCGGGCGCAGACAGAAATCCAGTGGTGGCATTCGATGGGCGGGGCGCTCGGCCAGGCGCTCAATGGCCTTGCCGACAAGTTCAACGCCAGCCAGAAGGACTACAAGGTGGTCGCGACCTTCAAGGGGAGCTATCCCGAGTCGATGACCGCGGCGATCGCGGCGTTCCGCGCCGGCAGCGGGCCGCACCTGCTGCAGGTGTTCGAGGTCGGCACCGCGACCATGATGGCCGCCAAGGGGGCGATCGTGCCGGTGGCGAAGGTGATGGCGGAGTCGGGGGAGAAGTTCGATCCCAAGGCCTACCTGCCCACGGTGACCGGCTACTACACCGACCTCAAGGGCAACATGCTGTCGTTCCCGTTCAACAGTTCGACGGCGCTCTTTTACATCAACAAGGACGCGTTCAAGAAGGCGGGCCTCGCGCCCGAGGCGCCCAAGACCTGGAAAGCGCTGCTCGCCGCGGCCGAGAAGCTCAAGGCGTCCGGGCAGCAGTGCGCCTACACCACCAGCTGGCCGTCGTGGGTGCATATCGAGAACTTCAGCGCCTGGCACAACGTGCCGATCGGCACCAAGCAGAACGGCATGGGCGGGCTGGATACGCAGTTCACCGTGAACTCGCCGCTGCACGTGCGTCACATCTCGATGCTCGCCGACATGGCGAAGAAGGGCCTGTTCACCTACGCCGGCCGCACCAACCAGGGCGACGCCAAGTTCTCGAGCGGCGAATGCGCCATGGCGACGCTCTCGGCCGGCGCGCAGGCCGGCATCCGCAAGGCCGCGAAGTTCGACTGGTCGGTGAATCTGCTACCCTACCACGACGACGTGAAAGGCGCGCCGCAGAACTCGATCATCGGCGGCGCCTCGGTCTGGGTGATGGGCGGCAAGAAGCCCGAGGAGTACAAGGGCGTGGCGAAGTTCTTCGCGTTCCTGTCGCAGCCCGAGATCCAGATGGAATGGCACACCTCGACGGGCTACGTGCCGATCACGCAAGCCGCGTACGAGCTGACCAAGAAGTCGGGCTTCTACCAGAAGGACCCGGGACTCGAGTTCGCCGTCAAGCAGCTCACCAACAAGGCGCCGACCGAGAATTCCAAGGGGCTGCGCTTCGGCAACTTCGTGCAGGGCCGCACGGTGATCGAGGAGGAGATGGAGGCGATCTTCGCGGGCAAGAAGGAGCCCAAGGCCGGACTGGACGACGCGGTGAAGCGGGGCAACGAGATTCTCCGCCAGTTCGAGGCGGCGAATAAGTAGCGCCTAAGAAGCCGCAAAGCCCGTGGAGAAGCGGGTCGTATTCCGATCTGCGTGGCTGCCGTATGCGCTGGTGGCCCCGCAGATCGCGATTACGGTGGTGTTCTTCTTCTGGCCGGCGACGCAGGCCGTCTGGTACTCGTTCCAGCTGCAGGACGCCTTCGGGCTGAAGAGCCAGTTCGTCGGCCTGCAGAACTTCGCCACGCTGTTTCGCGACGGCAACTACCTTGCTTCGTTCAGGATCACGGCGATCTTCAGCGTGCTGGTGGCGTTCTGCGGGATCGCGATCTCGCTCCTGCTCGCGGCCATGGCCGATCGCGTGCTGCGCGGCGCGATGGCCTACAAGACGCTGCTCGTCTGGCCCTATGCGGTCGCGCCCGCGGTCGCCGGTGTGCTCTGGGCGTTCCTCTTCGCGCCCTCGATCGGCATCGTCACGCACGTGCTCAAGGGCTGGGGCATCGACTGGAACTGGATCATCAACGGCGACCAGGCGATGCTGCTCATCGTGATCGCCTCGGTGTGGAAGCAGATCAGCTACAATTTTCTCTTCTTCCTCGCCGGGCTGCAGTCGATCCCGCGCTCGCTCATCGAGGCGGCGGCGATCGACGGCGCGAGCCCGACGCGGCGCTTCTGGACGATCGTCTTCCCGCTGCTGTCGCCGACCACGTTCTTTCTCCTGGTGGTGAACGTGGTGTACGCGTTTTTCGACACCTTCGGCGTGATCGACGCCACCACGCAGGGCGGGCCGGCGACGGCGACGCAGATCCTCGTCTACAAGGTCTACCACGACGGCGTCAAGGCCGCGGACCTCGGCGGCTCTTCCGCCCAGTCGGTGATCCTGATGCTGATCGTCATCGCGCTCACGGTGGTGCAGTTCCGGTTCGTCGAGCGCAAGGTGCAGTACTGATGGTCCGCCGATGGTAGAGAACCGGCCCGGGCTCACGTTCTTCGCGCACGCGGTGCTGATCGTCGGCGTGCTGCTGGTCGCGTTCCCCGTCTACGTGACGTTCGTCGCCTCGACCCATACGCTCGAAACCATCATGCAGGTGCCGATGCCGCTCACGCCGGGCGAGCACCTGTGGGAGAACTACCGCCAGGTGCTCACGGCGGGCTCCACCAAGGGCTCCAAGGCCGCCGCCTCGGCGATGCTCGTCAACAGCACCGTCATGGCGCTCGTCATTCCGCTCGGCAAGATGGCGATCTCGATCCTCTCGGCGTTCGCCATCGTCTACTTCCGCTTTCCGCTGCGCATGTTCTTCTTCTGGATGATCTTCGTGACGCTCATGCTGCCGGTGGAGGTCCGCATCATTCCGACGTTCAAGGTGATCGCGGACCTGAAGATGCTGAACACCTACGCCGGCCTGACGGTTCCGCTGATCGCGTCGGCCACGGCGACGTTCCTGTTCCGCCAGTTCTTCATGACGGTGCCCGACGAGCTTGCCGAGGCCGCGCGCGTCGACGGCGCATCGCCGATGCGCTTTTTCCGGGACGTGCTGCTGCCGCTCTCCAAGACCACGATGGCGGCGCTGTTCGTGATCCAGTTCATCTACGGCTGGAACCAGTATTTGTGGCCGCTGCTGATCACCACGGACGAGTCCATGTACACCACCGTCATCGGCATCAAGCGCATGATCGTCGGCGCCGACGCGGCCAACGAGTGGAACCTGATCATGGCCACCGCGATGCTCGCCATGCTGCCGCCGGCGCTGGTGGTGCTGCTGATGCAGAAGTGGTTCGTGAAAGGGCTGGTCGAGACGGAGAAATAGGCGATGGCGGGAATCTCGTTCCGCGGGGTGAAAAAGAGCTACGGCGCGCTCGAGGTGATCCACGGCGTCTCGATGGACGTCGCCGACGGGGAGTTCATCGTGATCCTGGGCCCTTCAGGCTGCGGCAAGTCGACCCTGCTCCGCATGGTCGCGGGCCTCGAGCCGATCACCTCGGGCGAGATCGCGATAGGGGGGCGGGTGGTGAACAACCTCGAGCCGAAGGACCGCGACATCGCGATGGTGTTCCAGAACTACGCGCTCTATCCTCACATGAGCGTGTACGACAACATGTCCTATGGCCTGAGGATCAGGGGTTTGCCCCAGAAGGAAATTTCCGCGCGAGTGACGAAGGCTGCCGAAATCCTGGAGCTGACGAGCTTCCTCCAGCGCAAGCCGCGCGAGCTCTCGGGCGGGCAGCGCCAGCGCGTCGCGATGGGGCGCGCGATCGTGCGTGAGCCGGCGGCGTTCCTGTTCGACGAGCCGCTCTCGAACCTGGACGCGAAGCTGCGCGTGCAGATGCGCGCCGAGCTGCAGGCGCTGCACCGGCGCCTGGGCACCACGAGCCTGTTCGTCACGCACGACCAGGTCGAGGCGATGACGCTCGCGCACCGCATGATCGTCATGAACGCCGGCCGCGCCGAGCAGATCGGTGCACCGCTCGAGGTTTACGCCAAGCCCGCGACCACGTTTGTCGCGGGCTTCATCGGCTCGCCGCCGATGAACCTCATCCCGCGCGAGGACCGGATCCTCGGCATTCGCCCCGAGCACCTCGAGCCGTGCGGCGAGGGCGACGCCATGCTGACCGTGGATGTCGACCTGATCGAGCCGCTCGGCAGCGACACGCTGGTCTACGGCCACCTGGGCGGAAACGGAACCGGCGCGCGCGTCGCCGTGCGGCTGCACCAGTCGGTCGACGCGCGCACCGGGCACCTGCCGGTGCGCTACAACCCCTCGAACGCGCACTACTTCGACGCGAAGACCGGCCAGCGCATCGTTTCATGAGCTGGCCCTATCCGCGCGTCCTGGCGCACCGCGGCGGCGGGGTGCTCGCGCCGGAGAACACGCTCGGCGCGATCCGCCGCGGCGCCTCGATGGGATTCAGGGGCGTCGAGTTCGACGTAATGCTCGCGGGAGACGGAACACCCGTGCTCATCCACGACGAAACGGTCGACCGCACCACCGACGGCCATGGCGCGGTTTCGCAGATGACCTATCCGGAGCTCTCGAAGCTGACGGTCGAGCGGGAGGAGAGGATCCCCACCTTCGAGCAGGCGGCGCGGCTTTGCGGCGAGCTCGGGCTGTGGGCCAACGTGGAGATCAAGCCCGCAGGAGGATACGAGCGGCGCACCGGCGAGGCGGTGGCGCTTGCCGCGCGCGCGCATTGGCAGGGTCGGAAAACGGTTCCGGTGCTCTCGTCGTTCTCCGCCGTGTCGCTCGCGGCCGCCAGGTCTGCGGCGCCGGAGCTGCCGCGGGGATTGCTCGTGGGGCGCATCCCGAAGCGCTGGCGCGAGCTGATGCGCGACCTCGATTGCGTCGCGCTGCACTGCAATTACCGCGCGCTCAACCGCAAGCTCGCGGCGCAGATCCGCGATGCCGGGTACGCCATCCTCGCCTGGACCGTGAACGACCGCCGCGTGGCGCGCAAGCTCCTGCATTGGGGCGTCGACTGCCTCGTCACCGACCGGCTGGACCGCATCGGCCCGGATTTTTCCTAGCTACACGCAGCGCGCGCCGTCGACCTCGATGCACACGCCGCTGATAAACGACGCCTCGTCAGACGCAAGGTAGAGGCACGCGTTCGCCACGTCGAGCGGCGTGGAAAAGCGCCCGAGCGGGATCGTGGCGAGGTACTGCGCCTTGACCTGCTCGGTGAGCGCGCCGCCGGCGAACTCGGCCGAGAGCCCGGTGACGGCGCTGAACACCGGGTTGACGCAGTTCACACGCACGTTGACGGGCCCGAGCTCCGCCGCGAGCGACTTGCTCATCAGGATCACCGCGCCTTTGGAGCTGTTGTAGACCGACAGCCCCGGGCGCGGCCGGAGCCCCGCGGTGGAGGCGACGTTGACGAACGCGCCGCCGCCCTGCTTGCGGAACACCGGAAGCGCGGCGAGCACCGACAGGAACACGCTCTTGACGTTGACCGCGTAGACCTTGTCGAACTCGGATTCGGTCGTCTCGAGCACCGGCTTCTTGCGGTGCGTCCAGCCCGCGTTGTTGACCACGACGTCCAGGCGGCCGAAGGCGGATTGCGCGGCGCCCACGAGGCTCGCCCAGTCGGCCGCGCGCGTGACGTCGCCACGCGCGAACACGGCTTTGCCGCCCGCGGTCGCGATCTCGCCGGCGACCCGCTCGCCGCCCGGCGCGTGGATGTCGTTGACAACGACTCGCGCGCCTTCTTCGGCGAAGCGCTTCGCGATGCCCTCGCCGAAACCCGAGCCCGCGCCGGTCACGATTGCAACCTTGTCCCTGAGCCGCATGATGTGGTGCCTCCTTGGGTGTGATCCGATTATAAGAGCCCCGCCATGAGCCCGGACCGCGTTTCGACCGGACGCGACGCGCCCGTGGACATCAACGGCGCGGTAAATGGATGAAGGTCGAGGGCTGGGTCGGCCCCGCGGAGGCGAGGCGCGAGATCCTGCAGGGCGTCGCGCGCTTCAGGAAGGCGAAGCGAAAGCCGAACTTCTGAACGGGGTGTGCTCCCCGAGCTCGTCCACGTAGCGCGCCACGCCCGCCGCCTCGCGCGCGAGGTAGTCCTCGATCGCGCGCGCGAAGCGCGGGTGCGCCAGCCAGTGCGCGGAGCGCGTCTCGACCGGCAAAAGGCCCCGGAACAGCTTGTGCTCGCCCTGCGCGCCGCCCTCGAAGCGCTCGAGACGGTTCGCGATCGCGTACTCGATCGCCTGGTAGTAGCAGCACTCGAAATGCAGCAGCGGGACGTGCTCGATCGCGCCCCAATACCTCCCGTACAGAGCCGTTTCGGAGAGCAGGTTCAGCGCCGCGGCAACCGGCCGTCCGCCACGCGTCGCGACGATCATCAGGACACGCTCGCCGAGCGTCTCGCCCAGGCGCAGAAAGAACTCCAGGCTCAGGTACGGCCGCGAGCGGTGCGCGGCGTAGGTGCGGCGATAGCAGCGCTCGAAGAACTCCCAGTGCGCGCGCTCGATCGCGGCGCCGCGCAGCCACCGGAACCCGACGCCCGCCTCGCGCACCCGGCGACGCTCCTGGCGGATCGTCTTTCGGCGGCGGTGCGTCATGCGCGAGAGAAACTCGTCGAAATCGGCATAGCCCGCATTGCTCCAGTGGAATTGCACCGCGTGCCTCAGCATCATCCCGGAGCGGCGCAGGTGCTCCGCTTCGGCAGCCAGCGGGAACAGCACGTGGAGAGACGAATACTCCCGCGCGGCCTCCAGCGCACCGGCGACGAGCGTGCGGCGCGCGGCGTCGTCGGCGGCGAGCAGGCGCGGGCCGGTCACCGGCGTGAACGGCACCGCGCACACGAGCTTCGGGTAGTAGGCGAGCCCGGCGCGGTCGTAGGCCTCCGCCCACGCCCAGTCGAAGACGTATTCGCCGTACGAGTGCGACTTGCCGAACAAGGGTGCGGCGCCCGCCAGCCGCCCGGCGCGCTCGAGGAGCAGCAGCTGCGGCGTCCAGCCGGTGCGCGCAGCCGCGCATCCGGTTTCGAGCAGGGCCGAGAGAAACTCGTGACTGACGAACGGATCGGCGCCTGCGAGCGCGTTCCACTCGTCCGGCGCGATCCCGGAAAGCGACTGTGCGACGCGAACGCGTTCCAATGCTAGCGGGCGCCGACGCCGAACTCGACCCGGATGCGCTCGGCGGCCCTGGGATCGAAGCCCTTCACGCGCTGGTACTCGGCACGCACCTTGTCGTGCTCGCCGAGCTTGTGGCGCGCCGCAGCCAGCTGATAGCCCGCGTAGGGGTTGAGCGGCTGGAGGCGAGCGGCTTCCTCGAACCGATCCGCGGCTTCCGCGTAGCGCCCGAGGCTCGCGAGCGACAGCCCCATGCCGTACCAGGCGCGGTCGATCTTCGGATCGATGTCGATCGCGCGCTGAAACCGGGCGAGCGCCTCCTCGTGCCGGCCCTGGCGTTGCAGGATGAACCCGATGTTGAAGTGCGCGGGTGCATCGCGCGGATCGAGCGCGGTGGCGCGCTCGAAGGCCTCGCGCGCCGGATCGAACTCCTCGCCCTCGGCGAGCAGCGCGCCGATGCAGCTCCAGGCGTGCGGGTGACGCGGATCGTCGCGTACGACCGCCCGGTAGGCGCGCAGCGCGCGCCCGTGCAGGCGAAACAGCGCGAGCGCCTGGCCGTACCAGAAGAGCAGCGCCGGCCGGAGCCGGTCGTTCATCGCCATGCGGCCATTATAGAATTACGCGCTACAATCCAGACGCCGCCTGAGCCGCCAGGGAGCCCGCATGAAGAAAATCGAAGCGATCGTGAAGCCGTTCAAGCTCGACGAGGTGCGCGAAGCGCTGTCCGAAGTCGGCGTGACGGGGCTGACCGTGACCGAGGTGAAGGGCTTTGGCCGCCAGAAGGGTCACACCGAGCTCTACCGCGGCGCCGAGTACGTGGTCGACTTCCTTCCCAAGGTCAAGATCGAGGTCGTGGTCGCCGAGAACCAGGTGGAGCCCGCGCTCGAAGCGATCGTGAAGGCGGCCCGCACCGGCAAGATCGGCGACGGCAAGATCTTCGTCACGGCGGTCGAGCACGTGGTGCGGATCCGCACCGGCGAGGTCAACGAGCAGGCGATCTGAGCAGCACCAGCAGCGCCCCGCCCCCTCCAAGCGCGGCGGGCGCCTGGCAGAAGGCGAGCACCTCTTCGCGCGGCGGCAGCCACTTGCGGAGCTTCGCCTTGAGCACCGGCTCGCGGTTCTTCGAACCGAGCCCCTTGCCGTGCACGATCCGCACGCACCGCTGCCCGCGCGCGAGCGCGCCGCGCAGGAACTCCGCCACTTCGGCGGCCGCGGCCACGCGGTTCATGCCGTGCAGATCGAGGCTCGCCTGTACCACCCAGTGACCGCGGCGCAACCGCCTCAGGACCTGGCGCGAAAGCCCTTCGCGAAGGAACGCGAGCTCGTCACCGGACTCCAGGGCGTCGTCCACCGACACCGGCCCGAGCAGGCTCTCGGCGAGCGCGGCACGCTCGTCTCGCCGGGTCTGCACCGGCACGGGCGGCGGCGGATCGTGCGGGCGATGGCGCTCGCGCACCTCGAGCGGCGCGACGCCGGCGACCGCCGCGCGCCATTCGGCGTCATGCGGCGGCTTGCGCATCGAGGTACCTTTCCGCGTCGAGCGCCGCCATGCATCCGCTGCCCGCGCTCGTGACCGCCTGGCGGTAGACATGGTCCTGCACGTCGCCCGCCGCGAACACGCCGGGAACGCTCGTGGCCGTAGCGTCGCCCTCCGAGCCGCCGCGCGTGAGGATGTAGCCGTTGCGCATCTCGAGCTGGCCGGCGAAGATGCCGGTGTTCGGAGTGTGGCCGATGGCGATGAACAGGCCCTTCACGGCGAAATCCCGCGTCGCCCCCGTCTTCACGTTGCGGGTCCGGATCCCGGTGACACCGCTGCTGTCGCCGAGCGCTTCCTCCAGCACCGAATCGAGCTCGAGGGCGACGCGCCCCTCGGCGACGCGGCGCATGAGCTTGTCGATCATGATCTTCTCCGCCCGGAACCGGTCGCGCCGGTGTACCAGCCGCACGCTGCGGCAGAGGTTCGCGAGATAAAGCGCCTCCTCCACCGCGGTGTTGCCGCCTCCCACGACCGCGACGTCCTGACCCTTGTAGAAGAAGCCGTCGCAGGTCGCGCACGCGGACACCCCGCGCCCCATGAACTTCTGCTCCGAAGGCAGCCCGAGGTATCTCGCCGAGGCGCCGGTGGCGATGATCAGCGCATCGCACGTGTAGGTGGCGGCATCGCCCTCGAGCACGAACGGCCGCTCGCCGAGTTTCGCGGCATGAATGTGATCGTTGACGATCTCGGTCTCGAAGCGCGCGGCGTGGCGGCGGAACCGCTCCATCAGATCCGGTCCCTGCACGCCGTTGGCGTCGGCGGGCCAGTTGTCCACGTCGGTGGTGGTCATGAGCTGGCCGCCTTGCGCGATGCCGGTGACGAGCACGGGCTTCAGGTTTGCGCGCGCGGCATACACGGCGGCGGTATAGCCGGCCGGTCCGGAGCCGAGGATGAGAAGACGCACGTGACGCGGCGACATCGCGGCAACCTGGTGTTTATACTGTGGAAACTGGCCGATTGTAGCAAAACAACAATCTTCACCGACGCCTCAAAAGCGGACTCTAAGGAATTGTTTTTCTGAGGTTTCGGTGCTGTAATCAACCCAGGATTTGGCATTCCCTTATGTGGGGGAGGGACGTGGCTGCGGGAGGTGCGTTCGGGGGGGCGATTTTCACGGCGACGCTGCTGTTCGCCCCGCTCGTGCTCGCGCAGGCGCCGCAGAAGCCGCCCGCGGACGAGCCGCGATTCGAGATCCGGCGATTCGTATTCGACGGCGCCACGCTCGTTCCGCCCGAGCGGCTGCAAGAGGCGACGCGCGCCTTCACCGGCAGGGACCGAAGCTTCGGCGACGTGCAGCGCGCGCTCGAGGCGGTGGAGCGCGCCTACAGCGGCGCCGGCTGGAGCGCGGTCCAGGTAGTGCTGCCGGAGCAGGAGCTGGAGCGCGGCGAAGTGCGCTTCCAGATCGTGGAGGCAAAGGTCGGTCGCGTAGTCGTCGAGGGGAACAAGCACTTCGACGAAGCCAACATCCGCGCGAGCGTTCCGGCGCTGCAGCCGGGCAAGGCGCCGAACATCAACGAGATTGCGCGCAACCTGCGCGTCGCGAACGAAAGCCCGTCCAAGCAGACGACGGTGCTCCTGCGAAGCGGCCAGGAAGAGGCGACGGTGGATGCCGTGATGCGCGTGGCCGACGAGCCGCCGACGCGCGCGAGCGTGACGCTCGATACGAGCGGCACGGACCAGACCGGAAAGCTGCGCCTGGGCCTCGGATACCAGAACAGCAACGTGCACGGGCGCGACCACGTGCTGACGCTGCAGTACGTGGGCTCGCCGCATTCGGAGACCCACCCGAACCGGATCCAGCCCTTTCCGAGCAAGAAGGTGTTCGTGGTCGGTGCGGGCTATCGCATCCCGCTCTATGCGCGCGGCGACTCGATCGACTTCACCGCCGGCTATTCCAACGTCAACTCCGGCACGGTGGTGAACCTGTTCTCGATCACCGGCGCGGGCGGCATCTTCGGCGCACGCTATACCCGGAACCTCGACAAGATCGGCGATTACGAGCACCGCCTCGCCTGGTCCTGGGACTATCGCGGCTACCAGAACAAGGGCGTGCGCGCGGTGGGAACCACGGTACAGCTCCTTCCGGACGTGACGGTGCATCCCGTGTCGGTCACGTATTCGGGCCTGTTCCGGCGGCAGGACAGCGAGACCGCGTTCTCGTTCGGCTTCTCGCAGAACCTCTCCGGCTGGAATGACGGGCGCGGCAACAGCTTCTGCGGCCCGGACGTGAACGGATTCTTCCAGCGCCTGTCTTCCGTCGGCGGGCACAACGAGTGTCCCAAGGCGCGCTATTTCCTGTGGCGCTGGGCGGTCAACCACAACCACGCGCTGCCGGGCGACTGGCAGTGGCGCTTCGGGATGAACGGGCAGCTCACGCGCGACATGCTCGTCTCGGGCGAGCAGTTCGGGATCGGCGGCGCCGATTCGGTGCGCGGGTTCCTCGAGCGCGAGATCACCAACGACCAGGGCTACCGCGGGACGCTCGAGCTCTACACGCCGGACTTCGGCGGCAAGACCGGGATCGAGGGCGTGCGCATTCGGGCGCTCGCGTTCGTGGACTGGGGCGGGGTGTGGCGCAACCGTCCGGGCGCCGGCGAGCCGCACTCGCAGCGAGTCGGCAGCGCGGGCGTCGGCCTGCGCCTCGCGCGCGGCAACAACGTGTCGCTGCGCGTCGACTACGGCATCGTGTTCGACGGCTACAGCGCGGGCTTGGGCAGCATGGCCGGGCAGTCGAGCGGCGATACCCGGCTTCACGCGAGCTTTTCGTACGTTTTCTAGGCGGCACGTCGCCGCGGAACGACACGGAAGTCGTCGCTGCTGGGGTACACTCGGAAGCGTGAACTAGTTCCTCATCCGGGCAGGGGGCCGGGCGTAGCATCGGACGCGCCGTCCTCCGCGTTTGCGCCGCAGGACGAGCACGGGGGCAGAGGGGGATGTCCAAGCAGCGTCGCAGCCAGTCGCCGGACCGTCGGACCGCCGATCCGGCCGCATTTTCGCCTCGTCCGCGCGCCGCCGCGCTCGCCATCGGGGCCGCGTTCGCGGCTTCCGCGCTCGCCAACCCTGCGGGGCCCACGGTCGTATCGGGCGGTGCGACCTTTGCGGCGAGCGGCAACACCCTCAACGTCACGAACACCCCCGGCGCGATCATCAACTGGCAGCAGTTTTCGATCCAGAAGAACGAGATCACTCGGTTCATCCAGCAGCACGCGGCGAGCAGCGTCCTCAACCGCGTCACCGGCACCGCCGCCGGCATCGACCCCTCGGTGATCCTCGGCACGCTGACCTCGAACGGGCGCGTGTTCCTCATCAATCCTTCCGGCATTGTTTTCGGCGCGGGCGCGGTGATCGACGTCCCCGGCTTTGCCGCCTCGACGCTCAACATCTCGGACTCCGACTGGATCGCGGGACGGTTGCGGTTTGCCGGCACGGGGCAGGAAGGCAAGATCGCGAACGCCGGCACGATCCGCACCGGCGAGGGCGGATTCGTGTACCTGATCGCACCGCAGGTCGAGAACCAGGCGGGCGCGGTCGTCACGAGTCCCAAGGGAGAGATCGTGATCGCCGCCGGCAGGACGGTGGAGCTGGTCAACTCGCTCACGCCCGACCTGCGCGTGGAGTTCACCGCGCCCGACAATCAGGCGCTGAACGCGGGCGACGTGGTCGCGGCCTCGGGCCGCGTGGGAATCTACGGCACGCTGATCCGGAACTCCGGGCTCGTGTCGGCGAGCCGCGCCGAGGTCGGCGAGGGCGGCAGGATCGTGCTCAAGGCGGTGAAGGACGTGACGCTCGACGCGACGAGCCGGCTGGAGGCGAGCGGCGCCAGGGGCGGCGCGATCACGGTGAAGGGCGAAACCGGCACGCTGCTCGCGCAGGGCGTGATCGAGGCGAAGGGCGAGGAGGCGAAAGGCGGCGAGATCCAGCTGCTCGCGAAGAACGTGGGGCTGATCGGATCCGCCACGGTGGATGCGTCGGGCGAGCGCGGCGGCGGCACGGTGCTCGTGGGAGGCGACTACCAGGGCAAGAATCTGCAGGTACCGAATGCCGAAAGGACTTACGCCGGGCGCGACGTGGTCGTGCGCGCGGACGCCGGGAGCGAAGGCGATGGCGGCAAGATCGTCTTCTGGGCCGACGACTGGACGAAGTTCTACGGCAGCGCCTCGGCGCGCGGCGGCGCGGCCGCGGGCAACGGCGGCCTGGTGGAGGTTTCGGGCAAGCGGACGCTGCATTTCGACGGACGCGTGGATACGCGCGCCCCGAACGGAAATCCGGGACTGCTGCTTCTCGACCCCGACGCGATCACCATCGTGAACGGCTCGGGCGGCGGAAACGACTCGCTCCTCGGCGCGACGGATGGAACGGTCAATTTCGGCGACGACGGCACCGGCAGCATCACGCTGAGCGAAACCGCGCTCGAGGCGGTGCAGTCGACGACCAACGTGCTGCTTCAGGCGAACGTCTCGATCACGATCGACGATCTTTCCGACAACACGCTCGGGCTGCAGCAGGGGAGCGGCAACTCGGTGACCTTCCAGACTGGTGCCGGCGGCACGTTCACGATGAACACCGGCGACACCATCCGAACCGGCGGCGGCTCGGTGGCGATCACCTCGGGTGCGATCACCGCGGGCGGCATCCAGACGAACAACGGCGCCCCGGCTACCGGCGGCGCGGTCACGCTCACCGCGACGAGCGGCGCCGGCACGGTGCAGGTGGGCGCGATCGGCACCAACGGAGCGACCAACGGCGGCGCGGTGCAAATCACCGCGAACAACGGCGTTACGCTCAATGGGGCGATCAATGCCGGCAACGCCACGGTGAGCGTCTCCGCCAACCAGGACGGAGCGGGCGCGCAAGGGATTACGCAGGGCGCATCCGCGAGCATCACCACGACGAACGCGACCGCGATCGCCGTGGCGCTGAATGCGAATACCGCGGGCGGCGGCACCGGCACGATCTCGCTCGGCGCCGACATCACCGCGGGCGCGGGCGGCACCATCACCGTCGACACATCCGCTGCCGGTGGAAACACGACCGGCGGAGCGATCACGCGAACCGGCGGCGCGCTATCGAGCGGCGGGGCGGGGAGTGTGGTGTTGCGCACCGGCGGGAGCGGCGCCGCGATCGGCGCCACAGGCGCTCCGGTGACGTTCGCTGCCGGACAGGGGGGTGTCGCGGCGACCGCCAACAACGGCGGCGTCCATCTTGCCGGCAACGGCGCGCTTTCGCTTGGGGCGATTACCACGGGCGGGGGGCTCGTCGACGTGCGTGCGGCGGGATCGCTCACTGTCGGCGGGTCGATTTCCTCCTCGAACGGTGCGATTACCCTCGAGTCCACGGCCGGCAGCATCGTGTTCGGCGCGTCGGGCACGGCGAATGCCGGAACGAGCACCGTAACGCTGACGGCGGGGGATCAGATCCAGGGCGACGGGGCCTCGCTCACCAATGTCGTCGGCTCGGCATTGACGGCGACCGCCGTGAACGGCATCGGGACGGGTTCTCCGCTCGAGACGCAGGTCGCCTCGATCGCGGCAAGCAATAACACCTCGGGAGGGATTTCGATCTCGAACACCGGTAACCTCAGTTTCGACGGCTCGGGCGGGGTAAACGGCGCGCTGTCCCTTACCACCACCGGAACGTTCGCGACGGCGGCCGACATCGACGGCATCCGGGGAGCGACGACGATCGACATCACGTCCGGCGGCGACATGACGATCGGCCACAACCTCATCGGCAGCGACGCCGTGACGCTGACCGTCAACACCGCCGACAAGACACTGAACGTGGGCGGCGGCATTACGGTCAACAACACCGGCGGATCGGGCATCACTCTAGTCGCGGACAGGATGTCGATTGCGGGCGACGTGGGCACGACCTCGGACGCGAACACGATCGAGGTCCGGCCGTTCAGCGCGTCGCGCACGATCGATCTCGGCGGCGCGGATAGCGCGACCACGCTCGGTCTGTCGGCTGGCGAGCTCGATCTGCTGAAGACGACCGGTGCCGGGCTCGTCCGGATCGGTGGCGCCGCATTCAGCGGCGATATTTCCGTGACCGCGGCGATCGCGCCCGCCAATACCTCGACGCTGTCTCTCTGGACGACGGCGGGCACGATCTCGCAAGGCGCGGGCGACACGATCACGGAGACCAATCTCGCGCTGAGGTCGGGTGGCGCCGTGACGCTTACCGAAAGCAACGCTGTCGTCAACCTGGCCGCGGATGTTTCCGGATCGGGCAACGCGCTTTCGTTCACCGACTCCGACGGGCTCAATGTCGGTGCCTCGATCGACGGACTCTCGGGAATCGCGACGACTAACGGAGCGGTGACGTTGGTCGCGAACGGCGCCATCTCCGACAGCGCCGGCGCGACGATCGTCACGGGCAGCGGCAAGCTCACCACGAACTCGGCCGGCGGAACGGTTCTCGACGCGGGTCACCAGGTCGGGCAGTTCCAAGCGACGAACTCGGGCAGCGGTGACGTTCAGCTCGTCAACACGGCGGCGACGCTCGACGTGCAGGGCGTGAGCCAGGCGGGCACCGGGGCGATCAACCTTTCGAACACCGGAAACCTCAGCACTTCCGGGGCGGTGACCACCACCGGCAGTGGCGCGATCACGCTATCGGCGACGGATGCCCTGACGCTCGGCGCAGCGCTCGGCAGCGGTACGGCAGGAGACGTCACGCTCAACGCGAACACGGCCGGGGCTGATGCTGCGGGTTTCACGCAGAGCGGGGGCAGCAGCATCACGACGGGCAGCACGGGCGCCGGCGCGGTGGCGATCAACGTGAACAGCGCCGCGAACGGAACGGGTGGCGCGGCGTTGCGTGACGTTACGACTGGCGCCGGCGGCACGATCACGGTGACCACGGGGGCGGGCGGCGGCACGGGCGGCGGTTCGATCACACAGACGGCGGGCACGCTGCTCAGCACCGGGGCGACCGGCACGGTGAGCCTTGCGACCGGCGCCTCCACCTCCGGCATCGGCGCGAGCGGTGCCCCTGTCCTTACGACGACCGGGACGCTCACGGCGACAACCGGGAGCGGCGGGTTATTCGTCACGGAGACCGATGCCGTAGTGCTCGGACCGATCACCTCGGCCGGCAGCGCCGCGATCAGCGCGGGCGGCTCGATCACCACGGCCGGGGTTATCGCGTTGAACGGGGGATCGAGCACGATCACCGCGACGGGCGGAGGCGATCTCACGATATCCCACGACATCAGCCGCGCGACCGGCTCGGACGGAACGCTCGTGCTGCGCGCGCACGGCAGCGTGATCCTGAACGACGGGGTCGACATCGCGCAGGCGGCCGGCAACACGCTCGATGTCACGCTGAACTCGGACTTCGACGGCACCGGCGCAGGCCGCATCGTGGTCGGTGGCGGCACAACCGCAGCGACGATCACGACCCAAGGCGGAAACATCGTGCTGGGCGGAGGAAACGTCGATCCGGAGCTGAACCCCGCGATCGGCACCGGCGCGGCGGCGGCGGCGAGCGGCGTCTACCTGAACAAGGCGACGCTCGCCGCGGGCGGAGGAAACGTCTCGATCCGCGGGCAGGGCAACACCGATGCGGGCGGGCTCAACAACGGCGTCACCATGCTCGGCGGCTCGAGCATCACGACGAGCGGAACGGGCGCGATCTTCATCAAAGGCACGGGCGGCGCGGCGGGGAACTCGAACAATGGCGTCAATCTCAGCGGCACGATCCAGACCGCGGATGGCGGCATCACGATCGAGGGTACGGGCGGTTCCGCCCTGGCAGGCAATCATGGCTTTGTCATCGAAAACGGTGGTGTCGTCAAATCCATCGGCAGCGGCAACATCCTGATCACCGGAACCGCGGGCGCCGGCGGCAGCGCGATCATAGGCATCGGCCCCGCCACGAACACCATCGGCAGCGGCACGATGACAGGCACGATCACGCTGGACGCGAACGCCGGTGCGGTCGATCTCTCGCTGGCCGATGTCGTCACCGCCAGCAGCAGTGGGTCGGCGGCGGTCGTCAAGGACGCCGGGTCCGTCACGCTCGGCAATGTCACTGCTACGAACGGAACGCTCGTCCTGGGCGACAACCTGGTGACGCCGAACATCGCGGGCGCAGTGACGCAGGCGGCAAGCACGGTACTCGACGTCGGTACGGTCACGGCGAGCACGTCGGACGCGATCACGCTCGATCAGGCGAATACGATCGCGAATCTCGGGACCATCCGGCGCGGCGGCGCGCTGACGGTCAACGACACGACCGGCGGGCTCACGCTCACGGGCGGCATCACCACCGGCACGACGACCAACGCGGTGTCGATCACGACGGATGGCGGCGCGCTTGCAATCGGGGCGAACGGCATCACGGGCAACCAGATCTCGCTGCAAGGCGTCGGCGTGACGCAGGCGGCGGGCTCCACGCTCGACGCGGGCGCGGGAACGATCAGCGTGATCGGCGGCAACGGCGCGGTGAGCCTGCTTGGCACGCTCGCGACGACGAACGACACGGCCGCCGCGGTCTCGATCCAGAACAGCGGCGCCTTCGACGTTACCGTGGGGCAGATCAATACCGGGACCTCTACCGCAGGCCAGATCACGGTCACGGCCGGTCGGGACATCCTGGACGATGGCTCGGACGCTACCGCGCTGAAGGCAAAGGCGCTGTCGCTCCTCGCGGGGCGGCACGTCGGCGCGGCGACGGGCGCGGGCGCCATTCCGGCGGATTTCCTCGATATCGACGCCTCGAGCGCGCCGACGATCGGCTTGACGATCGCGGTGGGCGGCAATCTCTATCTCAATTTCGTCAACGCGACGGCGCCGGTCGCTTCGAGCGGCATCACGTTTCTTCCGGCGGGGCTTGCCAACATCGGGATCGGCGTTACCGGCCAGGCGTTCAACTTCGACGACGAAACCTTCGGCAGCGCGCTGAACAGCTACAACCTGAGCGTCTACGGCACGAGCATCGCGCTCAATTCGGATGTCGTGAGCGGTGCCTACGAGATCCGGACGAGCGGCACGGTCAGCCTCACGGCGACCACCGGCGCGATCACGGATAGCGGCGACACGAACACCGCGCTCGACATCACGGCGGGCTCGCTCACGCTGAGCGCCAAGACCGGAATCGGCTCCGCGAATCAGATCGAAACCGATACCGCTACCCTCACGGCGTCGAACACCGGCGCGAGCGGCAACGTATCGATTTCGAACGCGCAGTCGCTCAACCTCGGCGGCGGAAGCTCGGTGACCAACTCCGCGAGCGGAGGCGGGATCACGCTCGCAGTCACTGGCGCCACGAACGATCTCACGATCAGCAGCACGGTTTCCGGCACCGGCAACGCGGCAATCGACCTCTCCGCGGGCCAGGACATCGTCTTTGCGCAGGCGGCAACGGGCGTGACGACCGGCGCGGCAACGGTCACGCTCAGCGCCGGTCGCGACATCGTGGGCTCCGGGGCCGGTCCCGACGTCGTATCCACGGGCGCCACGAGCCTCGTGGCGACGGCGGCGGGAGAAATCGGCAAGACAAAAGCACTCGCGACCGACACCACCGGAACGCTGAGCCTGACGAGCGATGCCGCGGGCGCGGCGGGGAATATTGCCGTCGTCGAAGCGAATGCGCTCGCGCTCAGCCGGGTGACGCTCGCAGGCACGGGCACGGGAACCGGACGCACCGTGAGCCTCACGTCAACCGCCGGACCGATCACCGTCGATGCGAATCGCGGCGATGCTGGGGACAACCTGTCGCTGGCCGCTTCGGCGCAGAACATCCTGCGATCGGGCAACTTCACACTGACTGCCAACGCCCTGACGCTGGACGCGCAGACCGGCATCGGCAGCGCCGCGACACCGATTCAGTCGGCGGCGGCCACGATCTCGGCGAACAACGCCGTGAGCGGCGACGTGGCGCTCACCAATGCGGGCAGCGTCACGGTGAGCGGAAGCAATGCCGGCGGCGGCGTGTTCAACGCGACCCTCACGGGGCCGGGCGACACGCTCACGATCGGTGCCGGCGGGATCGACGCGAACACGGGCGACGTAACGCTGCGCGCCGACGCGCTCAACATCACGGCACCGGTGACCGTGGCCGGAAACAACGTGACGCTGCGGCCCAACGACACTTCCGCGATTATCGGCGTGGAAGACCTGGCGCGGACGTTCAACGTCACCAACGCGATGCTCGATCAAGTGACGGCGGCGGGGACGATCACGATCGGCGGCGCCGGACATACCGGAAACATCAGCGCGGCCGGCAATGCGTCGATCGCGCAGGGGACGAAAGACCTCGCGCTCGTGACTACGGGCGCCGGCGCGATCGCGCTCACGGGCGCAAGCGGCAACGACGTCACGGCGAACGATCTGACGCTTTCGGCGGGCTCGGGCGGCATTACGAGCGCGGGCACGATGCGACTGAACGCAAACGGCGTGCTTACGCTCACGAGCGCCGGGGGCATCGGCGCCAGCGGCCTGAACAATGCAATCGAGATCGGCACGGCGACGGGCGGAATCTCGGCGACCAACACCAGCGCGGGCGACATCTACCTCGCGACTGACGGCGACATCACGCTGGGCGGCGCGACCACCAGCATCGACAACCAGGTGAGCGGCGGCACGATCAGCGTCGCTTCCGGCGGCAACATCTCGATCGCGGGCGACGTGACGGTGAGTGGCGGAGGCGCCTCGACGGTAAGCCTCTCAGCCAATGGCACGATCCTCAACTCGGGCGCCGGCGGAACCATTGGAGCGGCTACCGTTTCGCTCGGAAGCGCGGCCACGACTGACATCGGCGAAACCGGGGGCAACGGTCCTCTTCAGACCGCGGCGGGAACGCTGAACATCACGCAGGGCGGCGGCCCTGGAGAGGTGAACATCTCGAATACCTTCGTCGGAACCGCGAACGTCGCCACCCTGACCGTGGACGCGGCGAACGACGCGTCGGTGACGATTGTTTCGTCCGACAGCCTTTCGGTGCCGGGTCTCACCGGCTCGGGCGCACAGACCTACGAAGCGACGGCCGGAGCTCTGACGGTTGGCGGCGCGCTGTCCGTGGACGCGGGCGGCATCAGCCTGACCGGCGGTACCGGCATTTCGCTGAGCAACGGCCTCACGACGGCCGGCGGCAGCATCCTCGTCAATAGCAGCGCGACGGTGAGCGGCGGCGGAACGGTCCAGTTCGACGCCGGTGCCGGGAGCATCCAGACGGCGAACCTGACGATAGGGGATGGCACGACGCTGGTGCTGACGACGACGGGGGCGGGCACGGTCGATACGGGCGCGATCTCGGGCACGAGCGGGGGCACGGCGGCGAGCTCGCACCTGACGATCGATGCGGGCGGGGCGGTGACGGTGGCTGGCAGCGTGGGCACGGACTTCGGCACGCTGACGGTGGCGAACAGCGCCGGGGCGGACTTCCAGAGCACCGTGAGCGTGAACGCGCTGGCGATCCAGGATACGGCGGCCGGCCAGACGGTGCAGTTCGGCGGCAACCTCACGGTGGGCGCGGGCGGCATGACGGTGGCGGGCACGGCGAACAATTACAACGTGTCGCTGCTGGGGGCTGCGAACACGGTGGGCGGGGCGGCGGTTGCGTTCCAGAACACGGGCGATGTGACGCTGGTGGCGGGGGGCGGGGTGAGCACGTTCACCAACGGGGTGTCGACCGACACCGGGCCCGCGAACACGAACGTGGGGGGCACGGTGCGCACCAACGGCGCGGCGCTCGCGCTGGGGGACACGGCGCTGACGGCCAATTCCACGCTCGATGCGACCAACAACGGCGGCGTGGGCACCGGCGGGGATGTGAGCGTGGGGGTGCTGAGCGGGGCGTTCTCGCTCACGGCGAACGCGGGCACGCAGGGCAGCTTCACGCTGGGGCAGGCGACCGCGGGGCTGGTGAACCTGCAGGCGGCGGGCGATCAGATGACGCTGGGGCAGATCAGCGCCTCGGGTGACGTGCTGCTGGTGAACCACCACGCGAGCGCGGCGATCGACCTGACCAACGACATCAGCGCCACCAACGTGACGCTGAACTCCGCGGGCGGCGGAGGCTTCAGCGAGTCGACGGGCACGATCGCGGCCACGGGGCTGAAGGTGCGGGGCTCGGGCACGTTCGTGCTCGATCAGGGCAACGCCATCGTGACGCTCGCGGGCAACGTGAGCGGCGGCTCGAGCGTGCTCAGCTACACCGATGCCGACGGCTTTGCGATCGGCAGCCTCAGCACGGTGGAGACGCTGGGCGGCACGGCCAACAACGTCAACGGCCTGACGGTGGGCACGGCGAGCACGGGGCGCGTGACGCTCACCAACGGGGCGACCACGCCCACGCAGGTGACGCAGTCGCAGCCGATCACCACGGGCAGCCTCCAGCTGCTGGGCAGCGGCGGCTACGACCTCTCGAACGCCGGCAACGCCGTCGCGACGCTCGCGGCGAATCTCGCGGGCGGCGATCTGACCTTCGTGCGCGCCGCGGGCGCAGCGCTCACGGTGGGCAGCGTCGATGGCACGGCGACCGGCGGGGTGCTCACCAACGGCATCACCACCACGGCGGGCAACGTGACGCTGACGGCCGCCACCGGGATCAACCTCGCGCAGGACATCGCGACCAGCGGCGGCGACATCACGCTCAACAGCAACGCCACGGCAAGCGGCGCGACCCGAAACCTCGATGCCGGTGCCGGGAGCATCCAGACGGCGAACCTGACGATAGGGGATGGCACGACGCTGGTGCTGACGACGACGGGGGCGGGCACGGTCGATACGGGCGCGATCTCGGGCACGAGCGGGGGCACGGCGGCGAGCTCGCACCTGACGATCGATGCGGGCGGGGCGGTGACGGTGGCTGGCAGCGTGGGCACGGACTTCGGCACGCTGACGGTGGCGAACAGCGCCGGGGCGGACTTCCAGAGCACCGTGAGCGTGAACGCGCTGGCGATCCAGGATACGGCGGCCGGCCAGACGGTGCAGTTCGGCGGCAACCTCACGGTGGGCGCGGGCGGCATGACGGTGGCGGGCACGGCGAACAATTACAACGTGTCGCTGCTGGGGGCTGCGAACACGGTGGGCGGGGCGGCGGTTGCGTTCCAGAACACGGGCGATGTGACGCTGGTGGCGGGGGGCGGGGTGAGCACGTTCACCAACGGGGTGTCGACCGACACCGGGCCCGCGAACACGAACGTGGGGGGCACGGTGCGCACCAACGGCGCGGCGCTCGCGCTGGGGGACACGGCGCTGACGGCCAATTCCACGCTCGATGCGACCAACAACGGCGGCGTGGGCACCGGCGGGGATGTGAGCGTGGGGGTGCTGAGCGGGGCGTTCTCGCTCACGGCGAACGCGGGCACGCAGGGCAGCTTCACGCTGGGGCAGGCGACCGCGGGGCTGGTGAACCTGCAGGCGGCGGGCGATCAGATGACGCTGGGGCAGATCAGCGCCTCGGGTGACGTGCTGCTGGTGAACCACCACGCGAGCGCGGCGATCGACCTGACCAACGACATCAGCGCCACCAACGTGACGCTGAACTCCGCGGGCGGCGGAGGCTTCAGCGAGTCGACGGGCACGATCGCGGCCACGGGGCTGAAGGTGCGGGGCTCGGGCACGTTCGTGCTCGATCAGGGCAACGCCATCGTGACGCTCGCGGGCAACGTGAGCGGCGGCTCGAGCGTGCTCAGCTACACCGATGCCGACGGCTTTGCGATCGGCAGCCTCAGCACGGTGGAGACGCTGGGCGGCACGGCCAACAACGTCAACGGCCTGACGGTGGGCACGGCGAGCACGGGGCGCGTGACGCTCACCAACGGGGCGACCACGCCCACGCAGGTGACGCAGTCGCAGCCGATCACCACGGGCAGCCTCCAGCTGCTGGGCAGCGGCGGCTACGACCTCTCGAACGCCGGCAACGCCGTCGCGACGCTCGCGGCGAACATGAATGGCGTATTGATTTACGCGGATTCCGATGCGCTGACTGTCGGTTCGGTGAATGGAACGAACGGGATCACCACCGCAGACAACGACGTGGTGCTCTCGACGGGTGCGCTGACGCTGTCGCAGGACGTGAACGCGGGGGCGGGGGATGTGCGGCTGGTGAGCTCGGGCACGATCACGCAGACGGGCGGGGCGGTGACGGCTGCGAACCTGGGGATGCGCGCCGCGGGCACGATCGATGTGAACAGCGCGACCAACAACGTCGCGACGCTCGCGGCGACGACCTCGGCGGGCACGATCACGTATCAGGACGCGGACGCGCTCACGGTGGGTACGGTGACGGCGCTGGGAGCGTTCACGCCGGCGGTTACGGGAGTGAGCACGACCGGCACGGGCACCGACATCACGCTGACGACGGGCGATTTGCTCACGATCGGCAGCGGCGCGGGGCAGGACATCGTGGCGGCGAACGCGGGGACCGTGGACCTGAACGCCATCGCGGGCGGGGTGACGGAGGCCACCGGGTCGATCGTTTCGGCGGGCAGCCTGCGGCTGCAGGGCACCGGAACGTTTACGCTCACCGAGGCGAACGCCGTCACGACGCTCGCGGCCAACGTGACGGGGACGTTGAGCTACACGGATACCAACACGCTCACGATCGGCAGCGTGAACGGCACCGATGGCATCAACACGAACGGCAACGATCTCACGGTTCTCACGGGCGGCCTCTTGACCCTCGGCACGGGCGCGGGGCAGGGCATCACGGCGACTGGCGCGACGGTCGACCTCAACGCCGCCGGCCTGACCGAGAACACGGGCTCGATCATCGCGGCGGGAAGCCTGCGGCTGCGCGGCACGGGCACGTTCCTGCTGGAGCAGGCGAACGACGTCGACACGATCGCCGCCGCGGTCGACGGGGTGCTGCGTTACACCGATGCGAACGTGCTGACGGTGGGCTCGGTGCTGGGGACCGATGCCACCACGACAAACGGCATCAACACCACGGGCGACGACCTGGTGCTGAGCTCGGGGAGTCTGGATCTCAACCAGGACGTGACGGCCTCCGGAGCGACGGTGCGCATCATCTCGAGCGGCACGATCACGCAGACCGGCGGGGCGATTACGGCGAATGCGCTGGGCATGCGTGCGGCGGGCACGATCGATGTGAACAGCGCGACCAACAACGCCGGGACGCTGGCGGCGACGACCTCGGCGGGCACGATCACCTACCAGGACGCCGATGTGCTGACGGTGGGCACGGTGTCGGCCTCGGGGGCGTTTACGGCCACCACGGGGGTGAGCACGACTGGCACGGGCACCGACATCACGCTGACCACGGGCAATACGATCACCGTGTCGCAACCGATCAGCGCGCTGGGGCGTGTGACGCTCGATACGACACTGGGCGGGGTGAGTGCGACGGGGGCGGCTTCGCAGGTGACGGCCAACGAGCTGCTCTTGCTTGGCACGGGCACGTACACGTTCACGCCCTCGGCGGGCACGAACGCGGTCGGCACGCTCGCGGCCGATGTGACGGGCGATGTGAGCTTCACGCAGACGGGCGCGCTCGAAGTGGGCGCGGTCGGTACGACCAACGGCGTGACGACGGCGAACAACGACGTGGTGCTCTCGACGGGTGCGCTGACGCTGTCGCAGGACGTGAACGCGGGGGCGGGGGATGTGCGGCTGGTGAGCTCGGGCACGATCACGCAGACGGGCGGGGCGGTGACGGCTGCGAACCTGGGGATGCGCGCCGCGGGCACGATCGATGTGAACAGCGCGACCAACAACGTCGCGACGCTCGCGGCGACGACCTCGGCGGGCACGATCACGTATCAGGACGCGGACGCGCTCACGGTGGGTACGGTGACGGCGCTGGGAGCGTTCACGCCGGCGGTTACGGGAGTGAGCACGACCGGCACGGGCACCGACATCACGCTGACGACGGGCGATTTGCTCACGATCGGCAGCGGCGCGGGGCAGGACATCGTGGCGGCGAACGCGGGGACCGTGGACCTGAACGCCATCGCGGGCGGGGTGACGGAGGCCACCGGGTCGATCGTTTCGGCGGGCAGCCTGCGGCTGCAGGGCACCGGAACGTTTACGCTCACCGAGGCGAACGCCGTCACGACGCTCGCGGCCAACGTGACGGGGACGTTGAGCTACACGGATACCAACACGCTCACGATCGGCAGCGTGAACGGCACCGATGGCATCAACACGAACGGCAACGATCTCACGGTTCTCACGGGCGGCCTCTTGACCCTCGGCACGGGCGCGGGGCAGGGCATCACGGCGACTGGCGCGACGGTCGACCTCAACGCCGCCGGCCTGACCGAGAACACGGGCTCGATCATCGCGGCGGGAAGCCTGCGGCTGCGCGGCACGGGCACGTTCCTGCTGGAGCAGGCAAACGACGTCGACACGATCGCAGCCGCGGTCACGGGGTCGCTCAGCTTCACCGACGCCGACGACCTTTCCGTCGGCACGGTGACTACCGCCGGTATCACGACCACGACCGGAAGCCTCACGCTGACGACCGGCGATACGCTCGACATCAACAATACGATCGTCACCACGGGCGGCGGGACGGTCACGCTCACCAACGGCAACACGCTCGGCATCGCAGCGACCGGGACCATCAACGCCGACGGCGCGGTGCTCCAGAACGGCGCGGGCGACGTTCTCACCGCGGGCAACATCACAACCACGAACGACAACGTGACGTTCTCGAGCGCGGTCACGCTGACCGGCCCCGTGACGATCAACGCGGGCAGCGGGGGCATCTTCTTCGACAACACGCTCGACGGCGGACAGGCCCTGGTCCTCAACTCCACGGGGACGACCCGCTTCGCGATGGCGGTCGGCGGCGGCACGCCGCTCGCCTCGCTCACCACGAACGCGCTCGGAACGACGCAGGTCAACGGCGGCCTGGTGCAGACCTCCGGAAACCAGACCTACAACGACCCCGTGACGCTCGGGGCCGACGCATCGCTCGCCGCCGGCGGAAACATCAACATCAACGCCGGCATCGCGGGTGCGACGCGCACGCTTGCGCTCGACACCGGCGGCGCGGGCGACGTAAACGCGACGACCGCCAACGTAAGCACGCTCAACCTGCAGAACATCGGCGGCACCGCGTTCTTCACCGACACGGTGACGGTGGGAACCCTGAACGTCCCGGCCTCCGTGAACAACGTCAGCATGACGGGCACCGGAAACACGGTTGCGAATGCGGTCGACTTCCAGAACAGCGGCGACCTGACGCTCGGCCGCGCGGGCGGAACCCAGACTTTCAACGGCGGCCTGACGACGAGCGCAGGCGGTACGGTAACGCTCCTCGGCACCGTTGCCACGAGCAACGATGCGATCCTGTTCAACGGCCCCGTCAGCCTCGGGGCCGCCACGACCGTCACCACGGGCGCGGGCGGAACGGCGGACGTGACCTTTGCGTCCACGCTCGACGGCACGCAGGCGCTCGCAGTGAATACCGGCGGCACGACGACGTTCGGCGGCGCCGTAGGCGGCACGACGCCGCTCGCCAGCCTCTCCACCGACGCCGCCGGCACCACGGCGGTCGACGGCGGCCTGGTGCGGACGAATAACGGCAGCGTCTCGTTCGCCGATCCCGTGACGCTCGGATCGGGCGGCGCGACGGTGTTCGATTCGGGCACCTCCGGGACGAACGCGATTGCTTTCGGATCGACCCTGACCGGGGACGGCAACGCGGTGACCTTCCTCGCCGGCGCGACGGGCGACCTGACGGTCACGGGCGCGCTCACGGGGGTGAGCGACCTCGACGTCACCGCGCGCGACGTCTCGATCGTGAACGCGGGCAACGCGATCACCGGGACGGCGAGCTTCGCGTCGGCGCGCAACGTGAATTATCTCGAGTCGGACGCGATCAGCCTGGGAACGTCCACCCTGACCGGAAGCGCGGTCGTTCGCAGCGCGACCGGCGGCATCAGTACGGGCGCCGGCCTGTTCAGCGCCGCCAACGGCATCACGCTCGTCGCCAATGACACGAGCGCCGGGCTGAACGACGGGCAGATCACGATCGGGCCGGGCGGCCTGTCTACGACGAACAGCGCCGTGCTGCTGCACGCGGCGGACGACATCGCCGTCAACGGACCCATCACTTCCGGAGGCGGGAACATCGAGTTCATCGCCGGCAATGCTCCGGGACTCATTACCGCCGCGATCACGCTTCCCGCGACCGAGACGACGCCCGACAACTTCGGGGCGATCACGTTCAACCAGCCGGTGAATGCCGGGAGCGGCGAGATCATGGTCGTGTCCGCGGGCGACGCGAATCCCACTGCCTCGCAGAGCGACGTGACGCAAAGCGCGAGCGGCGGGCTTCGATCCTCGACCCTGACAGTCGTCACGCTCAAGGGACCCGGCGGGCTGGGGAACCCGGGTGCGAGCATTCTGCTGGACAGCGCGATTCCGCCCGCGACCACGACGGCGCTCGGCAACGCGAACGCGAACGTTCGGCTCCTCACCTGCGCCGCGGACGGCTGCCCGACGCCCGTTCCTTCCGGGCCGACGCCGCCGGTGAATACCTCGGCCTCGAACTACTCGGCGGGCCAGATCCTCTACAGCGACACGGCGGGCGTGAATCTGCAGGGCGTCGGCACGGTGAGCGACTTCTATACGTTCGTCACCGGGAACTTCACGCTCACGGCGAACCCGTTCTCCGCGACCAGCATCACGATCGAGGCCGGAGGCGACATCACGATCGACCTGGCGCAGAACCTGTTCAAGACGAGCGACAACCGGGCGAATTCGCTCAATTTCGTGTCCGGTGGAGACATCCTCTACGCGCCTACGAGCTACACCATCGGCACGCCGGCGCAACCGTTCGACAACGTCCTCAATCTCACGGCAGTGGGCGACGTCACACTCGAGAACTCGCTCTACATCAGGACCCAGAACCTGGGGCTCCACGCCGGCGCGACCATCAACACGCCTTTCCAGGGAACCGTGGCGGGGGATCCCGCCGGAAGCGTCACACTGCGCGGGAACTACACCGTGCAGACCGGCGGCAACGTGACCGTGACCGGAAACAATTTCTCGCTGCTCGGCGGCGCCACCGGCGGCGTGTCCCCCAACTCGCCGATGAGCGTGAACGGCCAGTCGCTCGTCGCGGGCGGCACGATCAGCCTTCTCAACAACGGCGTGGTCACGGTCCAGGCCGGCACGGCGACGAGCGACTCTGCGAGCGGAGCGCGGATGACGGCCGGGACGATCCGGGTCGGGCAGGCCGGCATGCCCGCGAGTTCCACGCCGGTGCGGCTGGTGGTCGCGGGCGGAACGAATTCGATGGGCTTCGCCACGAGCAACGACACCGACCCCCGGATCGACTCGCGCCAGGCCAACGCGGTGATCGAGGCGCTCGAGGACATGTTCGTGTACCTGCGCAAGGACGCGGCCGTGGCGAACCCCATGGGACAACCACACCTCGATCCGATGGGCAGGCCTTACAGCCTCCAGATCCTGGGCGGCTCGAGCAGCGCGATCAACACGGGCAGCACGCCGCTATACGTAAGCGCCCTGGGCGCGCTGCGCGCCGACCGGATGGAGATCACCTCGGATGGAAGCATTCTGCTGCAGGGCGGAACCTCGAGCCTGCAGAGCCGGAACGCGATTTCCGCGGCGAGCGCGGTGCTGCTCGCGGGAACCCGCAAGACGATCACGACGAACGGACAGGGCTCGGTGGTCCTGCGCGGCGGTACGGCGAGCGCAAGCTCGTCCCTTACGCTGACCGAGGCGGCCGGAGCGCAGGCGCTCGCCGAGCTCGATCCGAGCCTTCTCACGATGGATGTCGCGGGGAACCTGATCCTGCACGCGGGGCGCGCCACCGGCGCGGCCGGGCCGGTCGCGTCCGCACGCATCGACGCCGGAGACGAGATCCGCATCACGGTGCGCGCGCCGAGCTCGATGACCTACAGCTTTACCGACAGCACGGGCGCGAGCCGCGTCGCGAGCGGCGGCGTGATCCTCGTCGGCGACGCGCCCGGAACCGGCACGTTCGACGCGGGTCTCGTGCCGCTCGATGCCGGAGGAGTGCCCGGCGGGTTCCCGGTCACAATCGCGCTTCCGGGCGGCGGGGCCTATTCCAAGATCACCGATGTCGGCCTTGCCGACTCGGTGATCCAGGTCGGACGGAACGTCTTCGACCAGTCGCTGCTCAACTACGTGATCTTCGCCGCGAACGAGGAGACGCGTACGGCGCGCATTCGCCGGGGTATCGGCTCGGACGAAGATCTTGGCGCGCCGGCCTGCCAGTAGCCGATTCCCCGGTCTGGTAACATCGACGCACACCTCGAAAGGGAGGGGTGTGCGAAATGGCGGCGATGGCAACGACGGTTTCGACTGCGGTCCTGAGGACCGTGCCCCTTTTCATGGGGTTTCCGGAGGATCAGCTGCGCACGCTGACGACCGTGGTGACGCGGCGCAGCGCGCCGCGCGGCTCGATCATCATGGCGGCGGGCGATCCCACGGATTCGCTCTACATCGTGATCTCGGGGCGGCTGAAGGTGATGATGGGCGACGCCGACGGCAAGGAAGTCATCCTCAGCATCCTCGGGCCCGGCGAATTCTTCGGCGAGATGGGGCTGATCGACGACAGCCCGCGATCGGCGAGCGTGCTCACGATCGAGCCCTGCGAGCTTCTCGCGATCGCCAAGCGCGACTTCAAGAAATGCCTGGCCGAGAACTTCGAGATGGCGATGGGCGTGATGAAGGGCCTGGTGCGGCGGCTGCGGGAGGCCGACCGCAAGATCGGGAGCCTGGCGCTGCTGGACGTATACGGGCGCGTTGCGCGGCTGCTGCTCGACATGGCCGAGACCGTCGACGGGCAGAAGATGGTGACCAAGCGCCTGCCGAAGCAGGACATCGCCAAGATGATCGGCGCCTCGCGCGAGATGGTGAGCCGCGTCATGAAGGACCTCCAGATGGGCGGCTACATCGAGGTGCGCGGCTCGAGCATCCTGCTGCGCGACACCATCATGCTTCCGGAGTGAACTCCGGCGGGAGAGCCTCCGTTACGGGCAGTCTTTCACAAATCTTGCCCATCCGGGACAAGCCGGGGGATTGCGGAAAAGCCTTTGCGGTGAAATAGTTCCTCGTGGGGCTGCAGGACGTGCCCTACGATGATTCGAGGCAGGACCCGCTGTCTCGCAGGGGAAAGGGGCGGACCATGAGATCCACGCACGGAACAGTCGCGATCGTGGCGATGCTCGCCGCGTTTTCCTCGCTCGCCATCGCGAGCACCGGAACAGTGACCCAGCTTTCCGGCACGCTCTCCGTGAAAAAGGCCGACGGCAGCGTCCGGATCCTGTCGCAGAAGTCGGAGATCAAGAGCGGCGACACGATCGCCACCGAGCGCGACAGCTACGCGCAGATCCGCTTCTCCGACGGCGGCCAGGTGACGATGAAGCCGAACACGTCGATCAGGATCGAGAACTTCCGGTTCGCCGAGGACAAGCCGCAGGAGGACTCGTTCGTGTTCGGGCTCCTGAAAGGGGGGCTGCGCGCAGTCACGGGACTGGTGGGCAAGCGCAGCAAGGAAAAATACCAGCTCGGCACCGCGACCGCGACGATCGGGATTCGCGGCACCACCTACGCGGCCGACGACTGCGTGAGCGAGCGCGGCGGCGACTGCGCGCGGCTGGAACCGGGCGTGTACGTGGGCGTCGCCGACGGCGAGATCGTGGTCCGGAACGCGCAGGGCGAGCTCGGAATCGCGGCCGGCCAGTTCGGCCTGATCGCGCCCAACCAGCGGCCGCTGTTTCTCTCGACCGATCCGGGCCTGCAGTTCACGCCGCCCGCGACGTTCATCCAGGCCGTGATGGCGGGCAGCGTCGTGAACACCGGCAAGAGCCTGGAGTGCATCGTCCGGCGCTAGGGTCCCAGGCCCGGGCGCGGCGCGAACCCCCGCTCGAGCGGGGGTTTCCGTTTGCGGTTGCGGTAAACTGCCGCATTCCGGCCCGGCACGATGGCGGCGGCAGAAAAGATCCAGGGCGCACCCCTTCCCGCAAAGCTCGCGAGCCTGCTGCGCGAGGCCAAGTGGCTCGTACTGGCAGCACTCGGCGGCTACCTCTTCCTCGTCCTCGCGACCTACCATAGGAGCGATCCCGGCTGGTCGCACAGCGTGACCGCGGCCCTGACGCAGAACGCGGGCGGCCGTCTCGGGGCGTGGCTCGCTGACGTGCTGCTCTATGCGTTCGGGCTTTCGGCCTACTGGTGGGTGGCGCTCTGCGCGTACGTGGTGGCGGCGGGCTATCGCAGGCTCGACGGGTCCGCCCTGGTCGACCGGCGTCCGCTCGCGATCGCGCTCGCCGGTTTCGCCATCCTGATCGTGTCCAGCGCGGTGCTCGAGGCGCTTCGGTTCCATAGCCTTGCGGTCGCTCTCCCGGACCGTCACGGAGGCGTGGTCGGCGACGCGCTGGGCGCGGCGGCGGCCGGCGCCCTCGGCTTCACGGGCGCCACTCTCTTGGCGCTGACGCTCGTCGCGGTGGGGTTCAGCCTTTTCACGGGGCTCTCCTGGATCGCGGTTGCGGAGGCGACCGGTGCGGGACTCGAGGCGCTCTACGCGCTCGCCGGGCGGCTCCTCGAGCAGCGGCGCGACAGAAGGCTCGGCGACCTGGCACGCGAGGAGCGCGAGGTCGTGGTCGAGGCCGAGAAGAAGCGCGAGGAAGAGCATCCGCCGCTCGTCATCGCGCCGCCGGCAACGGAAATCAGGAAATCGGAGCGCGCGCACAGGGAGAAGCAGGCCCCGCTCTTCGACGACCTGCCCGACACGCCGCTGCCGCCGTTGAAGCTCCTCGACGAGCCCGCGCGCGAGGGCGAAACGGTGGGCGCGGAGACGCTCGAGTACACCTCGCGCCTGATCGAGAAGAAGCTGTCCGACTTTGGCGTCGCGGTGAAGGTGCTGGCTGCGTACCCCGGACCGGTGATCACGCGCTACGAGATCGAGCCCTCGGTCGGGGTCAAGGGCAGCCAGATCGTGAACCTGGTGAAGGACCTGGCGCGCGCGCTCTCGGTCGTGGCGATCCGGGTCGTGGAGACGATCCCCGGGAAGTCGTGCATGGGGCTGGAAATCCCGAATCCGCACCGCCAGACCGTGCGATTGACCGAAATTCTCGGTTCCGAGGTCTACCACAGCGCGCACTCGCACCTTGCGCTCGCGCTCGGCAAGGACATCGCGGGCAACCCGGTGGTGGCGGACCTCGCCCGCATGCCCCATCTCATGGTCGCGGGCACCACCGGATCGGGCAAGTCGGTCGCGATCAACGCGATGATCCTGTCGCTGCTCTACAAGTCGGAGCCGCGGCACGTGCGATTCATCCTGATCGACCCGAAGATGCTCGAGCTCTCGGTCTACCAGGGCATTCCGCACCTCCTCGCCCCGGTCGTCACCGACATGAAGCAGGCGGCGAACGCGCTTGCCTGGTGCGTCGCCGAGATGGACCGGCGCTACAGGCTCATGAACTGGCTCGGCGTGCGCAGCCTCTCCGGCTACAACCACAAGATCACCGACGACGAGAAGCACGGCCGTACCACCGAGGGGCCGGCTCCGATCGAGGGCGGCGAGCCGCAGCCGCTCAAGGCCCTGCCCGTGATCGTGGTGGTGATCGACGAGCTCGCCGACCTGATGATGGTCGCCGGAAAGAAGGTCGAGGAGCTGATCGCGCGCCTGGCGCAGAAGGCGCGCGCTGCCGGGATCCATCTGGTTCTTGCCACGCAGCGGCCGTCGGTGGACGTGATCACGGGACTCATCAAGGCAAACATCCCGGCGCGGATCGCGTTCCAGGTGTCCTCCAAGGTCGACTCGCGCACCATTCTCGATCAGTCCGGGGCGGAGGCGCTTCTCGGCGCGGGCGACATGCTGTATCTGCCGCCCGGGACGGGGCTTCCGCAGCGCGTGCACGGCGCTTTCGTGGCCGATCACGAGGTGCACAAGGTGGTCGAGCACCTGAAGAACCTCGCGCAGCCCGAGTACATCGAGGACGTGCTCGAACCAGCGGCGGCAGAAGAAGGCGGGGCGGGCGGCAACGGCGAGGGCACGGGGGAGAAGGATCCCCTCTACGATCAGGCCGTCGAGATCGTTGTCCGCACGCGCCGGCCCTCGATCTCGCTCGTGCAGCGTCACCTGCGGATCGGCTACAACCGCGCCGCCCGCCTGATCGAGGACATGGAGCGCGCGGGGCTCGTCTCGCCGATGCAGTCGAACGGCAACCGGGAGGTGCTCGTTCCCGCAAAGGCGGAATAGCGCCTGTGACCCGGTTCGGCTTCCTTCTCGGGGTTTTCTTCGTTCTTTCGTGTCACGCATCGAGCCTGGAGCGTTTCCAGGTCTACGTGCGCACGACCCAGGCGGCGCGGGCCGAGTTCGAGCAACGGGTGTACGACGGCTCGCAGAAGCTGGTTCAGGAGTCGCGCGGCAGGGTCGTGTTTCTGCGCCCGGGCCGCTTCCGCTGGACCTACGAAAAGCCCTATCCGCAGGTGGTCGTGGGAGACGGAGAGCGCGTCTGGATCTACGACGAGGACCTCAACCAGGTGACCGTGCGGCGCACGGCGCGCGCGATCGGGGCAATGCCCGCGGCGCTGCTCGCGGGCGCGCAGGAGATCGAGAAGGCGTTCGAACTCTCGGATGTGGGCGAGAAGGAGGGGCTGGCGTGGGTCGAGGCGAAGCCCCGAGAGCGCGAGGCGGGCTTCGAGCGCGTGCGGCTGGGCCTCGGCGTCGCGGGGGTGGAGGCCATGGAGCTCGTCGACCATTTCGGGCAGACCACGGTGCTGCGCTTTTCGCGCATCGCGCGAAATCCGAAGCTGGATGCCTCGGAGTTCCGCTTCGTCCCGCCCAGGGGCGCGGACGTGCTGGGCGAGCCGTGAAGGACCTCTTCGGCAAGCCCGAGCCCGCGGCGCCGCTCGCGGACCGCCTGCGGCCGCAGACGCTCGACGAGGTCGTCGGCCAGCGCCACCTCCTCGGGCCCGGAAAGCCGCTGCGGCTCGCTTTCGAGTCGCGCAAGCTCCACTCGATGATCCTGTGGGGTCCGCCCGGGAGCGGCAAGACCACGCTTGCGCGGCTCATGGCGAAGGCGTTCGACGCCGAGTTCATCGCGCTCTCGGCCGTGTTTTCCGGCGTCAAGGACATCCGCGACGCCGTTCAGGCGGCCGAGCACGAGCTCGCGCGCTCGGGCCGGCCGACGATCCTCTTCGTCGACGAAGTGCACCGCTTCAACAAGGCGCAGCAGGACGCGTTCCTGCCGTACGTCGAGCGCGGCGTGGTCACCTTCGTCGGCGCCACCACCGAGAACCCCTCGTTCGAGGTCAACTCGGCGCTGCTTTCGCGCGCGGCGGTCTACGTTCTCGAGAGTCTTTCCGCCCCGGACCTTTCGGCTTTGCTTTCCAGAACGGAAATCGAGCTGGACGAAGACGCCCGCGCGCGCCTGATCGGATTCGCCGACGGCGACGCGCGTCGGCTGCTGAACGCCGTGGAGATTCTCAGGAATGCGAGGCCACAGGGCGCGATCGATGGCGCGTTCGTGGAGCAGACGCTGGCGCGGAACCTGCGCCGGTTCGACAAGGGCGGCGAGCAGTTCTACGACCAGATCTCGGCGCTCCACAAGGCGGTGCGCGGCTCGCACCCGGATGCGTCGCTCTACTGGCTGGTGCGCATGCTGGACGGTGGAGCCGATCCGCTTTACGTCGGGCGGCGCGTGGTGCGCATGGCGACCGAGGACATCGGACTGGCGGATCCCAGGGCGCTGCGGGTCGCGCTCGACGCGTGCGAGACCTACGAGCGGCTCGGCTCGCCCGAAGGCGAGCTCGCGCTCGCGCAAGCGGTTATCTACATGGCCTGCGCGCCGAAATCGAACGCGGTCTACAGCGCCTATAATGCCGCCCGCGAGTTCGTAGCCCGGGACGGCACGCGGCCGGTGCCGCTTCACATCCGCAACGCGCCCACGCGGCTCATGAAGGATCTCGGCTACGGGAAGGACTACCGCTACGCGCACGACGAGCAGGGTGCCTACGCCGCGGGCGAGCGCTATCTCCCCGAGGGAATGCCCGAGATCGAGTGGTACAAGCCCACGGACCGAGGCCTCGAAGGACAGATTCGCGAGAAGCTCGAATACCTGCGCGGCCTCGACGCCGCCGCCACCAAGAGACGGACATGATCGACATCCAGCTCCTGCGCAATTCCCTTGACGACGTGGCAAAGCGCCTTGCCCGGCGCGGTTTTGAACTCGATGAATCGGTTTTTCGAGAGCTCGAGGACCGGCGAAAGACGATACAGACGAGAACCGAGTCCTTCCAGGCTCGGCGGAACGCGCTTTCGAAGCAGATCGGTCAGGCGAAGGCGAAGAAGGATCAGAAGCTCGTCGAGGAGATCATGTCGGAGGTGGCCGATTTCTCGGAGAAGCTGAAGGCGATGGAGACGGAGAACGACGCGGTCCAGCAGAAGCTGCGCGAATTCGTTTCGCTCATCCCGAACCTTCCACACGAGAGCGTCCCGGCGGGCACCTCGTCCGAGCAGAACGCCGAGCTGCGCCGCTGGGGCGAGCCCGGGAGGTTCGACTTTCCGGCGAGGGACCACGTCGACCTGGGAGCGCGGCTCGGGCTCGACTTCGAGACCGCGGCCAGGCTCGCCGGCGCGCGCTTTGCCGTAATGAAGGGGGGCGTAGCGCGCCTTCACCGCGCGCTCGCTCAGTTCATGCTCGACGTTCACACGCGCGAGCACGGCTACACCGAGGTGTACGTCCCCTACATGGTGAGCGGCGCATGCGCGGACGGCGTCTCGAGCCTCGCCAAATTCAAGGACGACCTGTTCAAGCTCGAGGGGCGAGACCTGTACCTCATTCCCACCGCGGAGTATCCGGTCACCAACTTCGTGCGCGAGGAGATCGTTCCGCTCGAGAACCTGCCCCTCAAGTTCGTCTGCCACTCGCCCTGCTTCCGTTCGGAAGCCGGGGCGGCGGGCAAGGATACGCGCGGCATGATCCGCAACCACCAGTTCGACAAGGTGGAACTGGTGCAGATCGTGCATCCGGCGAAATCCTGGGAAGCCCACGAGGAGCTCACCGCGCACGCCGAAACGATCCTCAAGAAGCTCGAGCTGCCCTACCGCGTGGTGGTGCTGTGCACCGGCGACATGGGGTTTTCCTCGGCAAAGACCTACGACCTCGAGGTGTGGCTCCCCGGCCAGAACGCGTACCGCGAAATTTCGTCGTGCTCCAACTTCGAGGCCTTCCAGGCGCGCCGCATGCAGGCGCGCTTCCGCAACGAGAACGGGAAGCCCGAGCTCGTCCACACCCTCAACGGCTCCGGCCTCGCGGTGGGACGCACGCTCGTAGCGATCCTCGAGAACTTCCAGAACGCCGACGGCTCGGTCACGATTCCGCCGGCGCTCCGGCCTTGGATGAACGGCGCGGAGAAAATCTCGCCCACCTGATAGAATTCGCCTCCCCGGAGAGATGCCGGAGCGGTCGAACGGGGCAGACTCGAAATCTGTTGTACGGCTTGCCGTACCGGGGGTTCGAATCCCTCTCTCTCCGCCACCTTGCCCTGACGGAGTCGCCGGCCGGCCGCCGGCTCAGTCGAAATGGACCTGGAACCGAAGCTGCGCGAAGTTTATTCCCGGGTTCGGCTCCTCGATCCCGGCGTTCGACAGGTGCTGCAGGCGAACCCCCAGGTCGTAGCGCCCGCGCTCGCCGAAACGCACGCCCGCGCCGATATGGTCGCCGAAATCGGGATGCGAGCCGAAGCGTTTGCCCGCGTGGATGCGTTTCTTCGACCGGTAATGGAGCCCGATCGCCGCCTCCAGATACGGCGACACCGATGATCGCGAACCCGGCTGCAGCCGGAAAGTCGGGGTGATGCCGAAATCCGCGAGCGAGGTGTTGCCGCCCGCGCCACTGCTTCCCTTCCAGTAGCCGAGCTGCTGGTCCCAGTAGCCGCCGATGTGCCAGGTCCCGGTGTCGAACCACCGGCGTTTCCATTCCCATTGCACGCCCACGCGCGCCATGTCCGTGCCGTCGCCGCTGCCGACCTCGAACGACGCCGAATCCATCGCCCGGACCGGCGGCGCGAGGCACAGGATCACAGCCGCAGCGAGCGGCAACGCGAGTCGGTTGATCACTTTCCCCCCGGAAGGAAACCCATGATGCGGAATCAGGTGGTTCCGTTCAGCGCGTAGTCGAATACGCGGTAGCTCTTCAGAGTCTCGGTCGCCGCGCGCAGCCGGCAGGCGTCGTTCAGCGGCTCGCTGAAGATCAGCGGGACTTTCGATTCGGTTACGCCGCCGTGGGTGCGCAGCCGGTGGCCGGCAAGCCCGGAAAGATCGTGCTCGCGCTCGGAAGCGCCGATGCAGACGTCGGCGCGCGCGATCACCGCGACATCGCCTTCGCGGTCGGCGGGGAGCTCGTGCACCCGGCAGGCGGTCTCCCTGTCCAGGACGGCGTCGATGCCGTCCAGCCCCTGGATCGCGGCGATCACGTCGCGCGGCGTCGATCTCCCGCGGCACCACACGCGCACGAACCCGCCGAGCGCGCCGTGGTGCGCCACGAATGCATCCGTGATCGGGCAGATGACGCGCACGTCGCCCTTGCCGAGCTCGGCATCGAGGATGTCCTGCAGCCAGATCACGTTCGGGCTGCCGTCGGCACGCGACTTGTCGTTCATGCCGTGGTCGGCGGTGAGCGCTACGAGCGCGCCTTGCGCGGCGAGGCGCCCGAAGCCCTCGTCGAGCGCCGCGTAGAAGCGCATTGCCTCCGGCTCTTCGGGAGCGTACTTGTGCTGGACCCAGTCGGTGAGCGACAGGTACATCAGGTCCGGCCGGTCGCGCGCGAGCAGCCGGATGCCCGCCTCGAGCACGAAGAGCGACAGCTCCATCGAGTACATGTCCGGCTGCGGCATGCCTGTCAGTTCGAGGACGTTGTCGATGCCGTTTTCGGCGCGCGTGCAGCGGCTCGCGAATTCCGATGAAAACGAAACGCTGCCGTTCGACAGATCGAGACCCTTGCCGAGCTGCCTGCGCAACTTGTCCTTGGCGGTGATCGAGACCACGCGCGCGCCGGCCCTGGCGAACTGCGCGAGGATGGTGTCGCCGCGCAGGAGCTCCGGGCCGGTCATCACGACCGCCCTGCCCGAGCGCGCATCGAGGTAGAAGTTGCCCGAGATGCCGTGGCGCGCGGCGGGTGTGCCGGTGATGATCGACATGTTGTTGGGGCAGGTGAAGCTCGGCACCGTGCCCTCGGCGACCGCCGCGAAGCCTTGCGTCATGAAGCGCGCGACGTTGGGAAGAACCCCGCGCGCAAGTCCCTCGCGCAGGTACGCCGGGTCGCCGCCATCGATGCATACCACCACGACGGGGCGGCGCGGCCAGCGGTAGCGCACGCCGTTCGCCTCGACTGCAGGCCGCTCGTTTCGCAGAATCACACGCCGACGATAGCATCGCACCGCGCCGCGTGCCACGGTTCGCGTAAACTTCGGCCCCCATGGCCGCGCCCGAGATCCAGTTCGATCCTTCCGCCGCTCAGTTCGGCGCCTCGCGTTCCCAGAAGCGCATCGAAGACGACCGGCTGCTCGCCGGCAAGGGGCTCTACAGCGACGACCGCGCCTTCGAGCGTCTCGCATGGCTGGTGCCGGTTCGATCGCCGTACGCGCACGCGCGCATCCGCTCGATTGATTTGACTGAGGCCTTGAGGTCGAAAGGCGTCGTTGCGGCCTGGTCGATGGCGGACCTGCGCGCCGACGGCGTGGGCCCCATTCCGTTTCCGGCGCTCTTCAGGCGCGCCGACGGCTCGCCGATGGCGGCGCCGCCCCGCACGCCTCTCGCCGAGGAAAAGGTCTACTACGCGGGGCAGCCGGTCGCGGCGATCGTCGCGGAGTCGCGCGAGGAGGCCGCGGACGCGGCCGAGCTCGTCGCCGTCGACTACGAGGAGCTCCCGTGCGTGACCGGTGTGCGGCAAGCCGCAGAGGCGGGTGCGCCGCAGCTCTGGCCACAGGCGCCGGGCAACGTATCCGCCGAGGCGCGCATCGGCGACGCACAGGCGGTCGAGGCGGCGTTTGCGCGCGCCGCGCATGTGACGCGCCTGTCGCTTTACAACCAGCGGCTCATCGCGATGGCGCTCGAGCCTCGCTGCTCGATCGGCGTGCACGAGAACGGCCGCTGGACGCTCTACACGCAGAACCAGACTCCCGCCGCGGCGCGCCAGCTGCTCGGCGAGGCTTTCAAGCGCAAGCCCGAGGAGTTCCGCGTCATCGTGGGCGACCTCGGTGGCGGCTTCGGCATGAAGACGGGCCTCGCGAACGAGGACGCGCTCGTCTGCTACGGTGCATGGAAGCTCCGCCGGCCGGTGAAATGGCGCGCCGAGCGCGGCGAAGACTTTCTCGCGGCGCACATGGGCCGAGACCAGCACTACGAGGCCGAGCTTGCGCTCGATGCCGAGGGAAGGATCCTCGCGCTGCGCATGACCATGCTCGCGAACTTCGGCGCCACGCCCGTGGGCTCGAGCGCGATCATCCCGCTCGTTCTCGGGCCCAAGGTGCAGACCACCGTGTATCACGTGCCGGCGGTCGATTACCGCATCCGGGGCGTGCTCACGAACACGATGGCTACCGGAGCCTACCGCGGCGCCGGCCGCCCGGAGGCGAATTACCTGATGGAGCGGTTGATCGAAACCGCGGGGCGCGAGACGGGTTTGGGGCCCGTGGAGATCCGGCGCCGCAATTTCATCCGTCCCGAGCAGTTTCCGTACCGCACGCACATGGACGACTGGTACGACGCGGGCGAGTTCGAGCGGATGATGGAGAAGGCGCTCGCGGCGGCGGACTGGAACGGATTTCCGGCAAGAAAGGAACGATCGCGAAAGGCCGGCCGCCTTCGCGGGCGGGGCCTGTCGGTCTATCTGGAATGGACCGGCGCGCCGGTGCGCACCGAGACGGTGGACATCCAGGTACAGGCGGACGGCACGGTCACCGTATACAGCGGGACGCAGGCGATGGGCCAGGGCCTGGAGACGACTTACACCCAGCTCGTGGCGGAGCTCCTGGGGATCCCGTTTTCGAAGATCCGAATCGTTCAAGGCGATACCGACGCGGCGCTCGGCGTGGGGAGCGTGGGCTCGCGCTCGGCGTTCGTGGGCGGCTCGGCGGCTGTGGCGGCGGGCAGGCGCGTGATCGCTCGCGGCCGGGAGATCGCTGCCGAGGCGCTGGAAGCGGCGCAATCGGACGTCGAGTTCCGCAACGGGCGGTTTGCGGTGGCGGGGACTGACCTCTCGATCTCGCTCGGGGAGGTCGCGGCACGCGAGCCCCGGAAAATCCTTCGGGTATCCGCGACCGAGACCCCTTCCGCCCCGTCGTGGCCAAACGGCGCGCAGGTGTGCGAGGTCGAAATCGATCCCGAGACGGGCGAAGTGTCGATCGCGGCACTTTCGAGCGTCGACGACATCGGGCGCATCATCAACCGCATGATCGTGGAAGGACAGATCCACGGTGGAATCGCGCAGGGCGTGGGCCAGGCGCTGTTGGAGCAGGCGGTGTACGATCCGGCGAGCGGTCAGCTCGTCACCGGCTCGCTCATGGATTACGGCGTCCCCCGAGCCGACCAGTTCCCGCCGATGCGCGCCGACTTCGACGAGTCGGTGCCCTGCCAGACGAATCTGCTCGGCGTGAAGGGCTGCGGCGAGATCGGCACCATCGGCGCGGTGCCCGCGGTCGTGCACGCGGTTCTGGATGCGCTCGCGGAGCGGCGCGTGACCCACTTGGAAATGCCCCTCACCGCCGAGAAGATCTGGCGGGCGTTGCGCGGGGCCTAGGAAGGGACAACGGGGGAACCTCGGTCCCCCTGTGCCGGGTGCTATATTGGCCCGCTCCATGAGCGCGGCCATGCAGTGGGGGGAGGGCGGCCCGCGGGGCGGGGAGAACCGCGCCGTCGGCTATGCGGTCGCGATCTCGATCGCGCTTCACGCGGCGCTCTTCGTGCTCTGGCCCGGACTGCGCGAAGGGCGGTCGCGGCCGAGCATCGTGCCGGGACCGCTCGTAGCGCGCCTCGTAGCGCCGCGCCCGGCGCCCGCTCCTGCTCCTGCGCCTGCGCCCGCTCCGGCGCCGGAAGAAAAGCCTCGCGCTCAGAAGCCCGAGGCTCCACCGCCGGCGCCGAAGCCATCCCCGGTTCGCTCGTCCAAGCCCGCGCCCGCGATAAAGGCGACGCCGCGACCTGCACCCGCGCCGCCCCGGCAAGGCGAAGCAGCTCCCCAGGCAGCCGCGGAACCGTCCCCTGCGCCGTCGGCGGCGCCGGCCGTGCCAGGCCCGGTCGCGAAAGTCGAGCCGCAGCCCTCGGCGCCCTCGGCCGCCGCGGAGGATGCCGCGACCCTCGCACAGTACCGGCTCGCCATCATCGCCGCCGCGAAGCGCTACAAGCGCTATCCGCGCGTAGCGATGGACAACAACTGGGAGGGCAGGGTCGAGGTGCGCATGGTGATCGGCGCGAACGGCATGATCTCGCTGCTCAGTGTGCGCACGAGCGCCGGGCACGAGGTGCTCGATCAGCAGGCGCTCGACATGATCAAGAAGGCGAAGCCGCTCACGCCGATCCCTTCCGCGCTGCGCGGAAAGGAATTCACCGTCGACATCCCGGTGATCTTCAGCTTGAAAGACGCAAGTTAAGCCGTTTCGCGCTCCGGCGGCGCGAAGGCGACGACGTGATCGACATCGAGGCGGATGCCGATGCGCTCGCCGAGCGCGTGGTTGTGGTGGCTCGGCACGAGCGCGAGGACCTTGCGGCCGCTCGGCAGCCGCAGCGTGTACAGGATCTCGGCGCCGCGGAACGCCTTGTGCACCACCTCGGCCTGCGTTTGGGACGCGTCGTCGTGCACCACATCGTCCGGCCGCAGCAGAATCTCGGCGAGGCAGCCCCGGCCGCAGGTGTCGCAGCCTACGCGGCACTGGTGCGGGATCTCGCCCTCGAGCACGCCCAGCTCCATCTCCACGTGGTTCGGGTTGAGCACCTTCGCCGGCAGGAACACGCCCTGTCCCACGAAGTCGGCCACGAACCGGTTGGCCGGCTTGTGATAGAGGTTGTAGGCCGAGTCCCATTGCTGGATGCGGCCTTCGTGCAACACGCCGACCTCGTCGGCGATCGCGAACGCCTCGTGCTGGTCGTGCGTGACGAGCACAGCCGTGGCGCCCGAGGCCTTGATGATATCGCGCAGCTCGAGCGACAGCCGCTCGCGCAGATCCACGTCGAGGTTGGAAAAGGGCTCGTCGAGCAGGATCAGCTCCGGGCGCGGCGCGAGCGCCCTTGCGAGCGCGGTGCGCTGCTGCTGGCCGCCCGAGAGCTCGTGCGGGAATTTCTCGAGCGCCCCGGCAAGCCCGACCAGCGCGGCGAGTTCGGTCACGCGAGCTTCGCGCTCCGCGCGCGGCGCATCGCGCAGCCCGAAGCGGATGTTGTCTCCGACGCTGAGGTGCGGAAAGAGCGCGTAGTCCTGGAACACCATGCCCACGCGCCGGCGCTCGGGAGCAAGCCGGTAGCCGGGGCGCGTCACGACAGCGCCGTCGATCAGGATTTCGCCCGCGGACACCGGCTCGAAGCCCGCGATGCCGCGAAGCAGCGTCGTCTTGCCGCAGCCGCTCGGGCCGAGGATGCAGCCGATGCGGGCACGATCGAGCGAAAAGGAGACCTCGCGCACCACGACGTGGCCTTCATAGGCCTGCTCCACGTTGCGCAACTCGAGAACGACGTCCTGGGACATGGTCAGTCAGTAGCCGCTACAAATGAGAACAATTTGCATTGTGATTGTACCCGCTTCTCGCCCCTGTTAGTATTCCCTGAGATATCAAAGAGTTCTCTTGACTACCGCCACCGCAGACAACGCTCCTCTCCGGCCGTCACCGGGCCTGCCTTGGCTTCGCATCGGGGCGGCGCTGGTCGCGCTGCTCGTTGCGCTGCCGGTCGGGGTGGTGATCCTGAATCTCCTGGTGCCGCGGCCCGAGACGTGGCGCCACCTCGCGGGTACCGTCCTGCCGGATTATGTAGCGAACACGCTGCTGCTCGCGGTGCTGGTCGGGGCCGGGGTCGCTTTCATCGGCGTTGGCTGCGCATGGCTCACGACCCAATGCCGTTTTCCGCTCGCCGGGTTCTTTCAGTGGGCGCTTCTGCTGCCGCTGGCGACGCCCGCGTACGTCATGGCTTACGTCTACACCGATTTCCTCCAGTTCTCCGGCCCGGTGCAGGCGATGCTTCGCGCGGGATTCGGCTGGCAGGCGGGCGAGTACTGGTTTCCGGACGTGCGCTCGCTCGGGGGCGCGGCGTTCGTGCTCGCGTTCGTGCTGTACCCGTACGTATATCTGCTCGCGCGCGCCGCGTTCCTCGAGCAGTCGGCGAGTGCGCTGGAGACCGCGCGCATTCTCGGCCAGGGGCCGTGGCGCAGCTTCTTCGGCATCGCGCTTCCGCTTGCGCGCCCCGGGATCGCCGCCGGAATCGCGCTTTGCCTGATGGAGACGCTCGCCGACTACGGCACGGTCGCGTACTTCGGGGTCGACACTTTCTCCACCGGGATTTTTCGCGCCTGGTTTTCGCTCGGCGATCCGGTAGCGGCGGCGCAGCTCGGTGCGCTGCTTCTCGCAGGGGTCGGGGCGGTGCTCGCGCTGGAGCGCCTGGGGCGCGGGCGCGCCGCCTATCACTCCGCGGGCCGCAGGCGAGCGGCGCCGTTCTCGCTCGCGCGCGGGCGCGCCGCCGCAGCCTTCGCCGCCTGCGCGGTGCCGCTCGCGGTCGGATTCCTCCTTCCGGCGATGCTTCTCGTGCGTCTCGCCCTCCAGGAGGAGGGCGCCGCGATCGGCGCGCGCTTCGCGCGCCTCGCCTGGAACAGCGTGACGCTCGCCGCTGCCGCCTCGGCGCTCGCGGCGGGCTGCGCGCTCGTGATCGCGTACGCCGCGCGCCTGCAGCCGGGGATCGCCACCCGGGCGGTGCATCGCGTCGCGGGACTGGGCTATGCCGTGCCCGGCGTCGTGATCGCGGTGGGCGTGATGGTCCCGCTCACGCGCCTCGATCACTGGCTCGCGGGGATGCTTCAGACGCAGGGCGTGCCGGCGAAGCTTCTGCTGTCGGGCACGGTAATCGCGCTGCTCTACGCGTATCTCGTGCGATTCCTTGCGGTCGCGCTGCAAAGCGTGGACGCCGGCCTTTCGAGGATCCGGCGCAGCATGGACGATGCGGCGCGCAGCCTCGGGGCGGGTCCGCTGACGACGCTCGCGCGCGTGCACGCGCCGCTCCTCGCTCGCAGCCTCTTTGCGGCGCTGCTGCTCGCATTCGTGGACGTGATGAAGGAACTGCCCGCCACGCTTGCGCTGCGGCCGTTCGACTTCGACACGCTCGCGGTGCAGACCTTCAACCTGGCGAAGGACGAGCGCCTGGCCGAGGCGTCCATCCCGGCGCTCGCGATCGTGCTGGTCGGCCTGATCCCGGTGTACTGGCTCGCGCGGGGCCTGAAGCGCTAGGACGCGGGGCCGCCGGCGTTACGAACGACCATCGCTACCGCCACCCCGCACGGTCATAAGCCTTCTGCGCCGCCGGCTGGTTTCGGCCGAGTGCGCTCACGTTGAGCGTGTCGGCCTTGAAGGCTCCGAGCGCGGCGAGCGCTGCGTTGTCGGTCTTCACCGACGGTACCGCCGGAAACTCGTTGTTGCCGTCGGCGAAATAGCGCTGCGCCTCGTCGCTCGCGAGGTACTCGAGGAACTTGACTGCGGAATTGCGATTGGGCGCGCTCTTCAGCACGCCGGCACCCGAGACGTTGATGTGCGTACCGCGCCCGCCCTGGTCGGGCCAGATCACGCCGGCCTTCGCCGCGGCCTCGCGATCCTCGGCCTTCTGCGACTTCAGGAGCCGGAGGTAATAGTAGGTGTTGGCGAGCGCGAGCGCGCATTCCCCCGCGGCGACCGCCTTGATCTGGTCGGTGTCGCCGCCCTTGGGCGCACGCGCGAAATTGGCGACCATGCCGCGCGCCCAGTCCTCGGTTTTCTGCTCGCCCTGGTGCGCGATCAGCGCCGCGCCGAGCGAAAGGTTGTAGACGTTGCTGCTCGAGCGCTGGCAGAGCTTGCCTTTCCATCGCGGGTCGGCGAGATCCGCGTAGCTGCGGACGTCGCCGGGCTTCACCGCGCCCTTGTTGTAGACGATCACGCGGGCGCGGGTGGAGAACCCGAACCAGAGCCCGTCGGGGTGGCGCAGGTGCGCCGGGATGCGTGCGTCCAGCACCGCCGACTTCACGGGCTGGAAGAGCCCCATCTGTTCGGCGCGCCAAAGCCGCCCGGCGTCGACAGTCACGAGCACATCGGCCGGGCTCGCGGCGCCTTCATTGCGCAGCCGCTCGATCAGCGCGTCCTCCGGGGCCTCGATGCGCTGGATGCTGATCCCGGTCTGGCGGGTGAAATTTGCGTATAGCGCCTCGTCGGTCTGGTAGTGGCGGGAGGAGTAGAGGTTGAGAACCTTTTCCTGTGCCGAGGCAACGCCGACGAAGGCGAGCGCGGCAAGAAGTACCATTTGTCCTTTTGGATTAAACACTTGATCTCCAAGTCGCACGGGTGCATTAAGATGGTAATAGTTCTCAACAAGGCTTGTCAATGCCAATGCGAATCGTTCTTATTGATTGGGGTCAAACTTCCCCAAGATTGGGGCTTCGGCTGATCCGCCCTACAGAGCCGGATCGATGCGGCGGGCGCCGTTGAAGCGCCGGAGCCAGTACTCACCCCTCATGTTTTCCACTCGTACACGGGCACCAGGCTTCGGCGAGTGAACGAACCTTCCGTCGCCCAGATAGATGCCTACATGCGAGAACGGCCGTCCGAGCGTGTTATAGAAGACGAGGTCGCCGGGCTCGAGGTCCTGATCGTCGACCGGCGCGCCGACCGAGCCCTGGTCCAGCGCGGTGCGCGGGAGGCTCACGCCATAGGCTTGGCTGAAGACGTGCACCACCAGACCGCTGCAGTCGAATCCGGTAGCCGGAGAGTTGCCGCCGTCGCTGTAGTCGACTCCGAGCGCGAGCAGCGCCTGAAGCAGCGCTTCGCTGCGTTGTACGCCACCTGGAGGGACGCGCGTTGTGGGTTGTATCGAGGACGGCGCCAGAGGCTCGGGCGCGGGGCGGAATTCCGCACAGCCTGCGAGCGCAGCGGAAAAGGCCGCTAAATACAGAAGGTTATTGGGCATTATTGAAGCAATCTAGTCGAATGACCGCGCCAAGTAAAGCTGCCTTCCTCGCCGTCCTTGCCATGGCTTTCGGCGCCTACGCCCAGGGAGCACTCGAAATCATTTCGTTGAGACACCGAACCGCGGAGCAAGTCCTGCCGGTGCTGCGCCCGCTGGTAGAGCCCGGGGGCGTGCTTAGCGGGCAGGGCAACCAGCTTTTCGTGCGGGTGAGCGAGCGCAACCTGGGCGAAATCCGCGCCGCGCTCGCGGCGATCGATACCCCGGCGCGCCAGCTGTTGATCTCGGTGCGCTACGGGGGTGCTGCCGATCGCGCCCGGGCGGGTTCCGCCGGAGAAGTCGACCTGCGGCCGGGCGGGTCGCGGGCGGAGGTTCGAATCGGGGCGGCGGGCGAGTCGAGCAACGAAGCGATCGACCAGCGGATCCGGGTGCTCGAGGGCGCGCGCGCTTTCATCGCCGCCGGCAGGAGCGGCGCCTTTCGCGAGGCGAGCACCGGATTCGAGGTGGTGCCGCGGCTCGCCGGCGGGACCGTGTTCGTAGAGCTCGTGCAGCAGCGCGAGACGCCCGGCGCGCTTCCCGGGAGCGTGCGCTCGCAGCGAGTCGCGACGACCGTGAGCGGCGTGCTCGGCCAGTGGATCGAGATCGGTGGCGCCGGCGCGTCGGTGGAACGCGATGAGCGCGGCATCGCCGGCGCGCGAAGCGCGCGGCTCGCTGGCGAGGAGCGAGTGTGGATCAAGGTCGAGGAGGCGGGCCGCTGAGCTCCTCCGCCGCTCGGCTGATGGAACGCGCGTTCGCCGCGGGCGGCGCCCTCGCCGCCGCGGTATCCGATTACCGCGAACGACCCCAGCAGCTGGAAATGGCGCGTGCCATCCTGGAGGCGATCGAGCGCGGCGGCACGCTCGCAGTGGAGGCCGGCACCGGCACCGGAAAGACGCTCGCGTACCTCGTGCCGGCGCTGCTGGCCGGCGGCAAGGTGATCGTCTCCACCGGCACCAAGACGCTGCAGGACCAGCTCTACGACCGCGATCTCCCGGCGGTGCGCGACGCGCTGGGCTCGGGCGCGACGACCGCGCTGCTGAAAGGGCGGGCAAACTACGTGTGTCTGCACCGCATGGAGCGCGCGATGCCCGAAGCGCGGCTCGGTTCCGTGGAGGAGGCGGCGCAACTGCGCCGGATCGCACGCTTCGCGGGCACCAGCGTGACCGGCGACCGCGCCGACCTCGGCGCGGTGCCCGAAGACGCGCCGGTGTGGCAGCACGCCACCTCCACGCGCGACAACTGTCTCGGCCAGGACTGCCCGCAATACCGCGATTGCTTCGTGATGCGGGCGCGGCGCAACGCCCAGGCCGCAGACGTCGTCGTGGTGAACCACCACCTGTTCTTCGCCGACGTGGTGCTGCGCGACGAAGGCGTCGCGGAGCTTCTGCCCGCGTGCAACACCATCGTGTTCGACGAGGCTCACCAGCTGCCGGAGATCGCGAGGCTGTTCTTCGGCGAAACCGTGTCCACGGCGAGCCTCGTCGAGCTCGCGCGGGACGTCCGGGCGGAGCTGCGCGCCGCGGGCGGCGCTTCGCCCGAGCTCGAGCGGCTCGCGCAGCGGCTCGAGCGGGCCGCGCGCGAGCTCCGGCTCGCGCTCGGAGAGGAGCCCGCGCGTCTTGCCTGGAACGACGCGATGCGCCGCGCGGGCGCGGC
>JBBINV010000027.1:0-48652 GCA_037443705.1 Betaproteobacteria bacterium
CGTGCCCACGTTCACGTGTGGCTTGGTACGCTCAAATTTGCCCTTTGCCATGATCCCGAAACCCGTCCGTTGCCCTCAGTCGTAGAACCGCGAAATCCTGGTGCCCATGATGCGGATTGAACGCATGACCTCTCCCTTACCAAGGGAGTGCTCTGCCACTGAGCTACATGGGCCGAAAACCGCCGCGCGAGCCGATGGAGCGGGTGAAGGGAATCGAACCCTCGTCGTAAGCTTGGAAGGCTTCTGCTCTGCCATTGAGCTACACCCGCCCGGTTCCTTTCGCCCGCTGCTGCCCGTATTCTTCACGCCGCCGTTCGCGCCGCCGCCATGCGCCCGAGCCCACGAGCTCCTGGTGGAGGGGGTTGGATTCGAACCAACGTAGGCGCGAAGGCCAACAGATTTACAGTCTGCCCCCTTTAACCGCTCGGGCACCCCTCCGGCGGAACCTGAAATTATCAGTTAAATCCGTCGGTTGGTCAAGCTTCGTTCGGACCGAGGCGCCGACGCCGCGTCAGGTCCCGTAGCGGGTGCGCTTCGCGAGCTGCTCGAGCGCCGCGAGCGCGCTGTAGCAGGCCAGCCAGGCGGTCTTGGGATTGTCCGGCGCCGCCACGTTCTCCATCACCACGGAAAAAGTTCCGGTCTTTCCCGTCACCCTGATGGTGTGCGTGTTGCGGGTAAGCGCCGGATCGGCGACCACGCGCAGGCGCGTGCGATCCAGGCCCACGCCGGCGAGCGAAAGCACGGCCGCGATATTGACGTTCTGGGGAAAGTGCGGCACCCCCTCGCGGGCCCGGCCCTCGAACAACGTGGCGGTGCCGCCAAGCCGGTCAAGGTCGACACCCAGCGCTTCGACGTAGGCGATTCCTTTCCAGGCGGCAGGCGGCTTGGCGACCTGGATCGAAACCTCGTCGACTCCCGCGGCGCACGCCCCTTTGAGCGCGTCCAGGCCGCCGATTCCACCGGAAGGAGCGTATAGCTGTGCGCCGGAGCGCTCGGCGGCGCGCTCCGCGCGCTTGCGAAGCTCGTCGTCCGCAAGCGCACCCACCGAGAGCACGACCACCGTAATGCCCGCCTCCAACAGCGGAACCAGGTGCTCGCGCACTGCCTCATGCGAAGCCGCTTCGAGCACCGCATCCGGCCGCATGGCCACAAGGGACCCGGCTCCGCAGCGATACGGCACCGAGAATTCCCGAGCGAGCGCCTCGGCGCGTGACCCGGCGGCCCGCCCGGCAAGCGCGACGATCTCCACGCCGGGGAGCTTCCCGGCCCGGATGTGCTCGAGCGCGAGCCGCGCGATCGTGCCGCCGCCGAGTATGGCCACCTTCATCCGGCCGAGGTTATCATTGGCTCCGGTCCGCGCGCGATTCGCGCGCGGGGAGAACCGACGTGCGAATCGCGATACTCGAAGACGACCCCGACCAGCTCGCCCTGCTCAAGCGCTGGCTGGTCGACGCCGGGCACGACGTCCATGGTTTCCTGGCGGGCCGCGAAGCGATGCGCCAGGCCGGGCGCGAAAGCTACGACCTGTGGGTGCTCGACTGGCAAGTGCCCGACGTCTCGGGAGCGGACGTCCTCATGTGGATCCGGGCCAACGTCTCCAAGCGCGTTCCGATCCTCTTCATCACGGTGCGCGACTCCGAGCAGGACATCGTGTTTGCGCTCGAGAACGGCGCCGACGACTACATGGTCAAGCCCGCGCGCAAGCACGAGATGCTCGCGCGTGTGAACGCCCTCCTGCGGCGCGCCTATCCGAAGGAAGAAGAGACGCGGTTCGAGTTTCCGCCCTTCGAGATCGACATCCGGCACGGCGTGATCCGCCGCGCGGGCGTCAAGGTCGAGCTGACGCCCAAGGAGTTCGACCTCGCGGTGGTCCTGTTCCGCAACATGGGGCGCCTGATGTCGCGCGGCCACCTTCAGGAGGCGGTCTGGGGCCGCAGCGGCGATTTGCACACGCGCACCGTAGACACGCACGTGAGCCAGGTCCGGAAGAAATTGGACCTGCGTCCCGAAACCGGATACCGCGTCGTTCCGATCTACAACTACGGCTACCGGCTCGAGCAGCTCGCCGAGTCCGCCTGAATCAGTAGTTCTCGCGGAAGAAGATGAAGTTCTGCGGCTGGCTGCCGTACAGGCCGAACGTCGCGCGCGCCGACGGGTTCTGGTCCCAGGTGGATCCGGTCCAGGCGCCCTGCAGGTACTCCCGGCTCGCCGCGACGAGGTCCGGGGTCACGAGCACCGAGCCGTTGTTGGCCACGCCGGGCGCCGAGAGCGAGAGCGTGCCCACGCCGCTCGCAAAGCTCACCGTCGCCTGCACCACCGAAGTCTCGCCGGCGTTCAGATTCAAACGGTAGTCGGAAAGCCCGATATTCGCGCCCGGGATCGTGGTGCAGGAATCGTCGGCGTTGCGGACGAAGACGTTCGTCGCGCCGTTCCAGTACTGCGTCTCGATCGGCACCGGCAGCGCCACGTTCGCCGGCCCGAGCGCATTCTGCATGCGCAGGCGCCCGAAACGCAGCACCGTGGTCGAGCCGATCTGCTGGTGATCGTTCCCGCCCGCACCATCGACATCGAGATCGAGCGCGCCCGAAACGAGCGCGACGCCGTCGGAATCCGTGGGCGCGATCCCGATCTTCGCGCTCGTGAACGGGCCATCCGGACTCGCGATGCGGTCGATGACCAGCGAGGTGATGTTGGAGCTGAGCGCCCCGGCCGACCAGGAGCCGCTGATGGTCGGCAATGCGGACGGATTGTTGATGCGCGAGGTGAGCGCCGTGCCGGCACCCGCGGTGTCGCGCGCGCCGAACCCCCAAGAGGCGAACGTACCCGGCGTGTGCTTCGCGAATGCTCCGGTGTAGTTGTTCGTCTTCGCGTTGCCGGCGTTGCGCGCTTCGATTGCGACACCGGTGATGTCGAACGGCTGTCCGAGATAACTGAAGTCGGTCGAACCGCCGGTGCACGCCGGCGCAAGCACCCCCACGCTGGTCACCGTGAAGTGATCGGGATAGAAGCGGCCGATGTTCGGGCTCGTGCCGCCCGGCACGGTAAGGCCGAAGTAACCCAGCGCCGGCGGCGTAGCGGTGATCGTGAACACGCCCACCTCGCTCACCGTCTGGCTGACGGTCTTGTCGCCTCCGTCGCCGCTCCCGAACGTCACCGTCGTCGCACCGAGCGTCGCGTTGGTGCCGCCGCCCGGCGCGATCAGGTTGGACGTGAGCGGGATGTTCGCCATCTGGAAGTTGGGCGTGGCCGGATTGTCGGAGAGGTCGGTGTCGCCATCCGCGGTCCAGCAGGCGGCCTTGACGTTGTGGTTGAACGACTCGCCCGCCTTCTTGTAGGCCGCGCAGGTCGCGTCGCCCGCCACGCAGGCGCCGCCGCTCGGCACCACCGCGAGCCCTACCGGCACCGACACGAAGGTGTCCGAGCCGTCCATCACCAGACCGGTCTCGCTGCCCGATCCGGTGTAGCGCGCGTTGAGCAGCATCTGACCCGCGTCGGGGTAGCGGACGGTGAAGCTGGTCGTCGCGCCGGCGGCGAACGTGAGGCTGATTCCGGTACCCGGCGAGCTCGTGGCGACTGGCGTGCCGTTGACCTCGACCTGCTGGGTCCCGGTCGCCGGGCTCGAGTACGTGGACCAGAAGTTCACCGTGCGCGTCCCGGACTCGAACGCCGGAACGCACTTCTGCGAGGTGTCGTCGGTGCGCACCGCGGTCATCGTCACCGAGGCTGAGGTCTTGCACGCGGTGAGATCGGGCACGTCGAAGATGAATCCCGAGGTCTTGAACTCGAGCGAGCAGGTCTCGCTCGCGCCCACGAAGCAGCGCGTCGGATTGGTGGGCGCAGGCGAGGTCGATCCCGCGCCGAGCGTCACCGTGCCCGCGACGGTAACGCGCAGGTCGGCGGTGGTCGAGCCGGTGAACGAGATGGTGTCTCCGCCCACCCAGCCGGTCGGCGAGAGCGTGGTGGTGACGGTGCCGGAATACAGGCTGCTGCAGCTCGCGTCGACGCACGCCTTCACCGTGACCGTCTCGGGCGTGCAGGTGAGGCCGATGCCGTCGTGCTCGACGCGGATGTGGTCGATCGCGGGGCAGGTCGGCACTTCGTTATAGACGTTCAGCACGTCCGCGTCGCTCATCGCGTAGTTGTAGATCCGCACTTCGTCGATGAGTCCGTTGAAGTAGCGGCCGGCGAAGCCCTGGTCCTGCGCGACCTGGAAGGGATCCGCATTGACCGTGAGCAGGTTGCGGTCCGGGTTCGACCAGTTGTCGGCGTCGCGCACGCCGTTGATGAACACCTCCTGCGCGCCGCGCGTGAAGACGATCGCCACGTGGGTCCAGACGTTGAGCGGCGCGGTGCCGGTCGTCGTGATCGCGTTCGCGCCGGCGGTCCACCACCAGAAGATCGTGCCGGCACTGGTGACGTGGAACTCGTAGTTCTCGTCCTTCGAGGCGATCGTCTTCAGCGTTCCCCCCCCGCCATAGGCGGTCGGACGGATCCACGCCGTAACCGTAAGCCGGTCGGTGATGTCGAGAAGCGCGGTATCCGCGATCTGCACGTACTGGTTGACACCGTCGAAGCTGCCGCTGCGGCAGAATTTCGCGTTGGTCGCAGTCGTGGTCGCGCTGTTGAACGCGGTTCCGTTCAGGCCATTGCCGCTCGCGTCCACGACTTCGCCTGCGGTACCGTTCCAGCTCGACTCGTCCATCTTCCAGCGCAGCACCGGCCCGGGCACCGTCGCGGGCGTGAGCGCGATCGTCTGCCCGATGCGGCTGTTGTCGTTCGGGCCGGTCACCGTCTGGGCGCCGGTGCTCACGCCCGCCGTGGGGCCGGGGGCGGTCGCCGTGCCGAGCGAGACTTCGCTTCCGCCGCCGGCGCCGGAAGTCGCGTCGGTTCGCCCGGTGAGCGTTCCGCTCCAGCCGCTCACGCTTCCGCCCGTGCCGCGCGAGCTGCCCGCGGAGACGATGAACGTGTTGTCGGCAGTGGGCGTCACGGCGGGGATGTCGATCGTGGTCGAGGTACCCGCGCCGATTAGCCCCGCTTGAGCGTCGATGGGTGCGGTGGTGCTCACGCCGCGGATGACGAGCAGCGCCGCGGAATAGTCGCGATTGGTGCCCCACGACCAGCCCCAGCGCGTGGACGCGTTCGACACATCCGTTGCGGTTGCAAAACGGTAGTAGATCGCCTGCGTGTGATCCGCTGCATCGTCTCCACGGATCTTGGTGAACGCGTTGCCTCCACTCGTGACGGTCGTGTGCGCCTGCCCCTCGACCGCGATCACCGCGATCATGAGATCACCTTCGCCCGTTCCTGGCGGCATCGTGAGCACCGCGCCACGCGGCGCGAGCGCGATGAGCTGCCCGATGCGGCTGTTGTCGGCGATCGATGCGGTCACGGTCATGGCCCCGGTGCTCGTGTTCACCGTCGCCTGGCCGAGGCGAGTCGCCGTCCCGAGCCCGACTTCGTCCCCTCCTGCGCCCGAGCGGGCGTCGGTGCGCTCGGTCGGCGATCCGGCCATGCCGTCGGCCCATCCGCCGAACGTGGGACCGCTTCGCGTAGAAGCCGCAAGAACCAGCACCGCGTTTCGCGCGCTCGGCGTCACGGCAGGTATGTCGACGGTGGTCGACGATGCGGGCACCGTATCGGCGCCTCCGGCATGCGTGTCGATCGGCGATCCCGGATCGATGTTCCGGAAGACGAGCAACGCCGCAGAATAATCGCGCGCGCTCGCCCAGCTCCAGCTCCAACTCGTGGTCCCGGGCACATCGCTCGCCGTGACGACGCGGTAATACGCGATCTGGGTGTGATCGGCGGCGTCGTCGCCGCGGATCTGGGTGAAACCGGCGGGCGCCGTTACGCTCGCCGTAGTCTCGTTCTCGACGGCAACCACCACGATCAGCACGTCATCGGTGGTGGACGCACCGGGAAGCGTCAGCGTCGTGACCGTGCCATTGGCGGCGTCCGTGGCCGTGGCGATGGGCACCGCTGAAGCCGCGCCCGCATTGCCCGCCGCGGTCGTCGCGGTGCGATAACTGATGTCCGCGCGCGCCGACGAAACGAGGGCAAGCGACCCCAGGAGGCCGGCGCAAACGCAGATCGTTGCGAGATTCGACGGTCGTCTCATCGTGGTCCGCTGTCCAGCGCCCTCAGGCTCAGGCTACCGGGGCACCCGGCCGCGGCGCCAGGAAGTTTTCCCCAAGCGGCCGCGCTCAGCGAAGCGCCCGCAGGCGCTGCTCGGCGTAGGTCGTCAGTTCCGCGCTCGCCGGTCCGGCCGCGAGCGCACGGCGGAACGCGTCGGCCGCCTCGGGGCGCTTCTGGAGCGCTTCGAGCGAGGCCCCCAGGCCTACCCAGGCGTGCGCCAACCCGGGCTGCACGCGCAGCGCGTTCTGAAACGCATCGACCGCCTCCGCGTGCCGGCCCAGGCGCTGGAGCACCGTGCCGTGCAGCGCGTGGTAATCGGCGTTGCCGACGCCGCCGGCGCGCGCGGCGTTCAGAACGTCGAGCGCCGCCGGGAGCTCGCGGCGCTCGACGAAGATGCGCGCAAGCACGACCGCGAACTGCACGTTCGCGGGATTGATCGCCAGCCCCTCCTGAAGCAGCCGGCGCGCATCCTCGAAGCGCCGATTCTCGAGCGCAAGTGCGACGAGCGTCTGGCGCGCCGCCTCGTGCGCCGGCTCGAGCGCGAGCGCCGCGTGCAGCCCTTCCTCGGCTTCGCTCACGCGCGCCTGGTTGAGCAACCCCGCCGCGCGGCGGTACTCCGCCTCCGCGCGGTCGGAAGGCGTTTGCGCCCGCTCGCGCTTTTCTACCCGGGCCCCGGCGGTCGCGGGCGGTGCAAGCACGCGTGCCTGCGGCACGTCCAGCTCCAGGCGCGGCTGCGCGCCCTTCGCTACCGGAGGCGGCGCGGACGGGGCGGCGGCCTTCGGCGGCTCCGGGGCCGCGGTCTTGCGCGCCTCCGGCTCACGGATCGGGGTCTCGATGGCCAACGCGAGCCTGAACGACTCGGCAGCCTTGCGCTCTTCGGGCGCGGGCTTCGGCAAGGCCGCTTGCGACACCGGCGCAGCGGGCTTTGCGCGTGCGCTCTGCGCCGCGCGCAGCGCCTGCTCGTTCACGAGCGCCGGGCGCGGCTGGAGCTGCCAGGCGACCCACCCCACCCAACCGACGGCGGCGAGCATCAGCACCGCCACGCTCCACCAGAACCACTCGCGCGAGGCGCCCTCGGCCGCGCCCACCGCGCGCACCTGCTGCGGCGGCATGGCGCCGTCGGGCGAGGACATGCCCTGGCGGCGGTCAAGCTCCTGCAGCATCTTGTTGATGACGCTCACGGGGCGAGCAATGCGTTCAGTCCGCTACGCGCGGCGCGCGCAGCCGCGGCCACCACCAAGGCGCAAGCGGCGCCGCGGCCGGCGTGTCGTTCACCGCAACCTTCACGTGACGCCGCTCGACCTTCGCGCCGCCGTCGCCGTAGAGCAGCAGCAGCGACTTGTGCGCGAGGATGTTCACCAGGCGCGGCAGGCCGCGGCTCGCCCGGTGCAGCGCGCGGATCGCTCCCCCGGCGAAGAGCGGCTGCGCCGAATAGCCCGCCACCGCGAGCCGGTGCGCGACGTACGCGCCGACCTCGTCCTCGGCGAGCCCGCGCAGGTCGTAGTGGAACGTGATGCGCTGAAGCAATTGCCGGATCGACTGCTGCGCGAGCTTGCGGTCGAGCTCGGGCTGGCCGAACAGCACCACCTGCAGGAGCTTGCGCTTCTCGGTCTCCAGGTTCGTGAGCAGCCGCACCGTCTCGAGCGTCTCGAGCGGCATCGCCTGGCACTCGTCCATGCACAGCGCGACGCGCTTTCGCTGGCGCGCGAAATCGAGGAGCGTGCGCGTGATCGACTTCAGCAGGTGATGCTGGTCGGCACCCGCGTCCACCGGCGCGCCGAGCTCTTCGGCGAGCGCGAGGAGCAGCCCGCGCGGCTCGAGCATCGGGTTCGGAATGTACGCGCTGACCCACCCCGCCCCGAGCGTAGCGAGAAACTTGCGGCAAAGGAGCGTCTTGCCCGTACCCACTTCGCCCGTGATCTTGATGAAGCCCTCGCCGTTCCCCACCGCCACGAGCAGCGTGTTGAGCGCCTCCTGGGTGCTGCGGCAGGCGTAGAAGAAGCTGGTATCCGGCGTGATTCCGAAAGGAGGCTCGCGCAGGCCGAAATGGCGCAGGTAGTTCACCGCGGCTGCCCGCCCGCCCCCTGCGGCGGATAGAGGTTCTGGAGCCGTTCGCGCGAATCGCGGATTTCGTCGGCCCAGTTGCGGTCGTCGCGCACCACGGTGGGCTTGAGCAGGATGACGAGCTCGCGCTTCACCAACTGCTTGTTGGTGTTGCGAAGCAGCGCGGCGCTGTCGCTCGCGCCGGGTATCCCGCCGCGGTTGTCGCGCACGTCCACGCTCATCAGGCCGCCGATCGCGACGATGTTGCCGTCGGTCGCGCGCACCACGGTGTCGGTCTCGCTCACCGTGCTCTTGGCGAGCGGCAGCGTGATCGAAGGCACCGTCCCGCCCAGGTCGACCACGCGCCGGCTCTCGGTTACCTCGCTGATCGAGGGGTGGATGTGCAGCGTGATGTTGTCGTTCTCGTCGATCTGCGGCGTGACGTCGAGCAGGATCCCGGAGAAGAACGGCGCCACCGTCACCGTGGGCGTCTGCTGCGTCCCGGTGGCCGAGGTAGTCGTCACCGTGGCCACGTTGGTGACGAAGAACTCGTCGGTCCCGACCTTGAGTACCGCCTTCTGGTTGTTGAGCGTGGCGATGCGCGGGCTCGAGAGCACCTGCACCGAGCCCTGCGACTCGAGGAACTGGAGCAGCGCCGCGAAGTTCGAGGTCTGCAGCGCCAGGCCGAACACGGCCGACGCGGGGTTCACCGCCGCGAGCGCCGCCGAGCCGGCGGTGACGATCGCCCGCTCGGCGGGATCGATGGCCTGCCCGCCGCCCACGAGCGGCAATGCACCGCCGCGTGCCCCCAGCTGCGTATTTCCAGCGGCATTCGACGACTGGCCGACCACGATGTTCGGGCCCGAATTGCGGAACGCCGCCCAGTTGATCCCGGACTGGTAGGCGTCGGAGAGCGTGACCGAGATCACCTTCGCCTCGAGCATCACCTGGCGCTCCACCGCGAGGCGCGTCTCGCGCAGGTACTGGGCGACCGCCTGGAGCTCGCGCGGCATGGCTCGCACCACGACCACGCCCGATTGCGGCGAAACCACCACATTGCGGCCCTCGCCCGTGCCGATGATCGCGTTAAGAGAGGCCTTCAGCTCGTCCCAGAAATCGCTCACCAGGCGCGTGGAGATGCGTGTCGACTCGAGCGAGCGCGCGGCGGGGACGCCTGGCGCCCCGCCCGGAAGAGTCCCAGGGACGGGCGTCGTGGCGCTCGCCGGAACCGGCGCAGTGCCCGCCGTGGCGGTGTCGGACACCGAGCCCGACTGCACGCGCAGGTCGCTCGTGCCGCGGCGCTGGGTCGGAAGATAGTTGACACGGAACACCCGTGTCTGCAGACCAACCGGCTGGACATAGATGCGCGATCCGTCGATCCGGTAGTCGTACCCGTAGATCTCACGGATCGCGTCGAGCGCCTCGGTGACGGTCACGTCTTTCAGGTTCACCGAGATCGTTCCGGAAACCTGCGGGTGCACCAGCATGCCGTAGCGCGTTCCCGCGACGATCGACATGAACACCTGCGCCGCGGGCGCGTTGCTCACCGCGAGGTCGAACTTGGGCTCGATCGGGCGGCCGCGCACGCCGGGCAGATCCATGCGAAGCGGCGGAAGCATCGCCTGCTCCACCGCCTGCGGCTGCGGTACCGGGCGGCGTTCGGCGGCCTTGTCCATCTCGCCGGTGATCGCGGGATCGACCGCGGCCGTGCGGGGAGGCGGCGTGACGCATCCCTGAAGCAGGACCCCGATCGCGAGGGCGCCGACGACTCGTCTCATCTGCCGCCGTCCCGCGCGACACGCTTGCGCGCTTTCACGAACTTCTTGTCCGCTCCCGGCGTGAGCTTGAGCACTTCGGTCTGCTCCCCGCGCCTGAGCATCACTTCGGTCTCGCCGATGCGCACCACTTTCGCGTCTCCGATCATGGCCCCCTGGCGTACGGTTTCGCCACTGATCACTGCGAGCCGGCGGTCGGGCGAAATCAGCACCGACTGCAGTTGCGGCCCGGCGGGCACGGCGGGACCGCCCGCGACCTCCGTCGCATTCGGGGGCCGGGTGGGGTCGGTCATCCCGGCCTGCGCGAGCGATTCCTGAACTGCAGCCCCGATCAGACCCCCGGCGGCAACGACGACCCATGTCATGGCGCCTTTCATACCACGATCCACGACTTGTCGAAGCTCAGCGTGTAGACGAGGAGCTTCAGGGTGCTGCGCGGATAGTGCTGCGTCGTGAGCTCGGCGCGGCCCCAGTAGATCTGCGTGGGAAGCTTCTCCAGATCCTGCAGATACGCCTGCAGGTCGAAGTACGTGCCGCTCACCGTGATCTCAACGCCATGCCGGAACACGCGCCTTGCGCCGGGCGCAGGCTTGCCGCTGGCTGGCGCAGCCGTTCCGGAATCGACCGCGGCGAGAGGCAGCGTCTTGAAATCGACCAGGTCGAGCCGCCGGTTGCGCTCGAGGATCTCCTCCAGGGCCTTGCGCATGAGCTCCGGCGGCGTGAACCGCTTCTGCTCGGCCGTGATCGCGGCATCGAGCTCCGCGACGCGGCGCCGAAGCTCGATCGAGCGCTTGCGCACCGGCTCCGCCGGGTCGCCGCCCCGAACGATGTTCTGGAGCTGAACCTGGATCGTCTTCAATTCTTGCTGGCGCTGCGCGACCTGTTGCGAAAGCCGTCTTTCCCTGGCTGACAGCGGCTCGAGCACGGCGAAATCCGCCAGCGCGATCAGCAGCAACGCGGCCGCGCCGAAGATCAACGCGCGCTCGCGCAGCGTCGCCGCGTCGATCCGCTCGATCAGGCGTTCGAGCGCCGCCTTCACGGCTTTCCTCCGGGCGCCGGCGCCTTCGTCACTTCCGGGATTCGTAGCGGCGCGCTCATGCTGAATTCGACGTACCGCGCCGGTCCGGTGCCCCCAGGCACCCCGGGCGCGCCGCCCGCCGGCGGCTTGACAGCGCTTTCGTCGCGTGCCGCAAGCTTGAGCTCGGTCACGCTCCTCCCGCGCATCACGTCTTCGCCGTTCAGCGCTCGAAGGTACCTGGGCACCAGGTCCGCCTGAAGCACGCGCCCCTGCACGAGGAGTTCGTTGCCGCTCGCGCCGATGACAAAACCGGTGAGCCACACCCCGGGCAAAGCCTGGCGCGCAAACGCCGCGAGATATTCCGAGAATCCTGTTGCATTGCCGAACTCGCCCGAGCGCAGGGACGCGAGCAACTGCTCGGCCGCATGGACCTGCAGTTCGAGCTGCGCAAGCTCGGACCGAGCCTGCCGCACCGTGCCGCGGGGCGAATACCGTTCGCCGAGCTGGGTCAGGCGCGCGCGCTCGGCCGAGAGCTGTTTCTCGACCGTTGCGGCCGCCATCTCCAGCCGCGACACCTGGAAAGCGGCATACGCCCAGAGAACCGCGATCCCGCCCGCAATCAGCGCCAGCGCCTGAACGATGGTCCGCGCGGAAAAATATTTCTCCTGCTTGAGGAAGATCGGGTTGTAGAGGTTGATCTGCTGGCTCATCGGAATCCGGCCTGTCCTAGAGCGCCCTGGACTCGTGCCGGAGCGCCGCGCCGACGAGGTGAAAGAGCCGCCACTCCGCCTCACCCTGGGGCGCCGCACCGCCGGGGAACTCGATCGCGTCGGACAGGCGCGCCTGGACCACCGGCAGATCGAGGTTCTTCGCGAGAAACGCAGCGAGGCCGGTGTCCTGGGGCTCCGGCCCGAGCACCAACTTGGCGACCCTGACGTAGCGGAACTGGCGGTCGAAATGGTCCAGCGTGCGCTGAAACTCCAGCACCACGCGATTCATGAGCTCCTCGCGCTGCGCCTCGAGCGCACGCTGCATCTGCTCCATCCCCGCATCGATACGTCGCGCGAGGTACAACTCGCCCCCTTTGGTGATGGTGAGCAATGCGTCGCGCGCGCCCAGGTACAGCATCGCGACGCCGCTGTCCTCGTCCTCATACAAGGCGGCGAGATTGCGCTGAGCGGTCTCGGCGATGTCGATCACGCTCAAGGGAATGCGCGCCGCCTCGAAACGGTCGATGGTGGCCTTGATGATCTCGTTTCGCGCCGCCACCGCGTACATCGAGTGCGCGCGGCTCGCGCCCGACGGATCCGGCGGAATGTCGAGCACATCGATGGTGGCGTCGTCCACGTGATAGTCGAGCATGTTCTTGATGTGCCAGCGTATCGCCGTCTTCAGCTCGGTCGGCTGCACGTTCGGCGCCTCCACGAGCACGAGCTGGTACTCCCCCGATGCGAGCAACGTTGCGCACTGGTAGCGCTCGAGATGCAGCTCGCGAGTGGCGCGTTCCGCGTTCGAGACGCCGCCGTCGAGTCGGACTCGGCCGGAACGGGTCACCGCGGCTTTGCCCTTCGCGCCGCGCACGCAATGCGCGTAGTCGAGCGCCTGCGCACTGAGCGCCGCCACCATCCAGCCCGGCTCCTTGCCGCGCGCACCGGGCCGGACCCACGAGCGCAACCCCTCCAAAATCCCCATTTAACTTGAAAGTAGACGAATAACCGATTGTTGTCAAATGGAATTATGGAAAAATCTGTCAATAGCATTTTGTCCGATTTCGGGCGGCCCGATCCGGCTTTCGACCTGCGGCTCGCGGATCAGCTTGTGCGGGTCAGGGTTACCTGCAACTCGCGTTCGACATAACCGGGCCCGGCGGTGCCGGGACACGCGGCCTGATTGCAGCCGTTGGAAGTGATCCGGTACACGGTGACGGTCGCCCCGCCTTCGGCAAAGGAACCGGTGTTCACGCACGTGACCTGTGCCGTGAATCCGCTTAGGCCACCGGCGAGCGTCAGCACGGTGCTGGCGCAGGCGCCGTCGCGCAGCACCCGGTACGCACCCCAGTCGATTCCGGCGCGCGCCGCCTGATAGGCTCGCGCGCCCTGCTCGTCCGCAGCGACCGACTCCTGCTGAAGGGTCGACACCGTGAGGAGGAACACGCCCATGCCGGCGAGCGAAACGAGCAGGAAGAGCGCGAGGATCAGCGAGAACCCGACTTGCCTTGCGCGGTGCCGCAGGCGGATCACGGGACGTTGCTCACGTGCACGGCGTGGTAGAGCGATACCGTTTCGGGTGCTCCGCCCGAAGTCGCCTTGGACAGCGTCAGGCGCAGCGTCAGAAGGCCGACCTGGGGCGCGACATTCGCGGTGTAGTCGAACGCGCAGCCGCTCACGTTTCCGGCGATGGGCGCCGCCGTGCCACCCGGCGGAGTCGCCTGGGCGGCGGTGATCGCGTAGCCCGAATAACGCGTGACCGTGCCGGTCACCAGATCGCAGCCGTAGCTTACCGGCCCCGTGATGACGAAGAACCGTTTACCTGCGGAATCGTGCAGCGCCCTTTGAAACGTCGTCGCGGCGAATTCGATCTTGTCGCGGTCGGCCTGCGCCGTGAAGGCGGACACCGCGACACGGTTGGCAGGCGAGTTCGTGTACGCGTCCTGCCCCGCGAACCCGGCCCCGTAGTTGTTCAGCACGAGCTCGTCGCTTCCCGCCACGGGCGTATCGTTCACGCCTGCCAGATCCGGCAGCTTGCCAATCGTCTTGAAGCAGGTTTCGCTCACATCAAAAGCGAGCTGATCGCTGTCCGGCGTGCCGTTGCCGTCGTCCGCGCAGTCCGAGCCGGCGCTGCCGCCGCCGCCGTCGGCGCGATAGCGCCCGGCGGTTCGCAGCGCGAGGAACTCGACGTATCTGCCGGTGCCGTCGACCCGAACGCTGTTCGGCAGCGCGAGCCGCACCTCACGGGCGATCCGCTGAAGCGCGGTGTCGGCCGCATCGGTCAAGTCGGCTCGCACCGTCATGTCCACGCTCTGACGTACCGGATAGACGAAGTAGCTCACGCCCGCGGCGATCACGCCGATCACCACGATGGCCACAACGAGCTCGATCAGGCTCACGCCGCGCGCATTCGCGCGAAGCCGTTCAGGGCGAGTTGGGCGCATATCGCGTTCGATAACCCTGAAGTGACACGCTGATACCGGCGGGCCCGGTGACGGTCACCACGATCCGAAGCTGCTCGGTCGACGGCACCCCGGAAAGGACCTCGGCTCCCGCGGGCTCGGAAACGCTCACGCTGGCTGAGTATGCCCCGAGCCCCGGAATCGTGGTCCCGGTAATGTCCTTCAGCCCCGCGCCCGACATCGAAAAGCCGTGGTAGTCATTGACGTTGTCGAATCTGGGCTCTGCGTAGCGCGTTTCTCCGGCCTCCGGCCCGGGGGACGAAGTCGACTCCTGGACCGCGCATGCAGCCGGGCTCGCTGCCGTGTAGACATTGGCATCGTCCGGATCGCAGAAGGTGTATCCCCGAAGCTGAATTTCTTCCATGAGGGAAGTCGCGATCGCCAGCGCCTGCTTGCGCACCACCGGGTCCACGCTGCCGCGCGTCATCTGGTTGAACAGCAGGGCGATTCCGGCGACGCCGATGCCAACGACGATGATGAAAACGACCGCCTCAACCAGCGACAGGCCTCGCTGACGGCGCTTCGGCCTAGAGCACATAGCCGGTTTCCGCCGTGACCGTGATATTGGTACCGCCCACCGTCAAGGTCGCGGCAGAGCTCGGTTGGCCCAGGCGATTGAACGAGAACGCGGCGGGCGCCGAGCTCAGGCTCACATTGGGCGGTACCTTGAGAAAGGTGTTCGGATCCGGCTGGTATTGGCTGAACTCCTTCGAGGCTCCCGCCAGCCGCGTCAAGGGCTGCGTGCAGGGGTTGTCATAGCAGAGCGAAAGGCTCGCGTTGGCCGCGACGATCACGTATACGGCCCGACGCTGCGCGATCGCCTGCTTCTGGGCATAGCGCACGGCCGCCTTCACCTGGTCGCCGAACCATGCCGTGTCGGTTGCCGTGCGGTTGAAGCGCGGCACGGTAAGCACCGCGATGATGCCGAGAATGACGATCACCGTGGCGAGTTCGGTGAGCGTGAATCCGCTCTCACCCTTCGCCCGATTCACCTTCCGTCCTCCCTGCGCAGACGTTCGGCGATCCTCGCGAGCTGCGGGTTGTCCGGAGCCGCACGCGCCGCTTCCAGAGCGAGGCGGCGTGCCTCCTCTTTCCTGCCCGCGAGCTCGAGCGCGAGGATGCGCTCCCGACGGGCAGCGCCGTTCAGCGGCGCTAGCGCGAGCGCCCGCGCGCTCAGTGCCACAAGCGCCTCGGGGCGCGCGCGCGATCCGAGCAGTCCCTGCAATCTGCGGCCTGCCTCGATCATGCCGAGCAGATTGCGCGGTTCGTTCGGGTCAGCCCTGAACCCCTGGTCAAACGCGTCCATCGCAAGTTCCGCGGCCATCGCCGAAGGTTTGGCAAGCGCCTGCGCGAGCCAGAACTGACCCGCGTACCAATGGTAGCGCCAGTCCGCGGGCTGGAGACGGCGCGCAATCTCGAGCGCGCGCGCGGCGTTGCGGGCCTCGCCAGCGAGGAACTGGCGGCGTGCGCAGGCGGCCATCGCCTCGGCGGCGACCGGGAGGGCCGCATAGTAGGCAAGAGGCAGGACGACCGCGATCCTGGCCAGTCGCCCAAGGGACGCGCGGGGCGAGACACCGGCGGGCAATGGATCAGGAGCCGGTCCGGCAAGCCGCTCTATGGCGGCAAGTACCGCACCATAGAGCAGAAGACAGATCGGAACGTAAAACGGAAAGTCCACGAAGGCGTGCACCGCCATCGAGCCGACGGCGCCCAGCGCGGCGACCCGCATTACGCGCTCCCCGCCGGACGGCGCCATTGCCACGCCGGTTCGCAATCCGCTCCACAGCGGCGTGACGACAAGCGCCAGGAGCGCGATCAGACCCGGGAGTCCGAGTTCCTGAAGCGCTTGCAGGTAATCGTTGTGCACGAAGTAGGTCACCGACTCGGTGCCGTACGAAGGCACCTGTTCGCGGCCGCGCTCGAATACGTGGGTGAAGGTCAGGTAGCCGGTTCCGAGCAGCTCGTGCCCTCGCAGCGCCTGCAGCGCGAGCATGTACATCTCGATGCGCGCGACGGAGGACTCCGTTTGCCCGGTCTCGCGCGCGATGGCCGCCGCGCGAGATCCGATGTCTGAGTCACCGAAAAGAACGGGCGTTGCCGGGCCGAGCGCCCGCAGCGCTTGGCTCGCGAGCGCGCCGAGCGCCAGCGCCCCTAGAACCGCACGCCAGCCCGGCAGCCCCGTTACCCCGAAGCGTCGTGCCGCGAACAGCGCCAGACCGCAGCCCGCCAGCAGCCCGAGCTGGCCGCCTCTGCTTCCGGTCGCGAGAAGCCCCGCGAACAGAAGCGCGGCGACAGCAAAGAGCCATAGTGGCGGCCGGCGCCATGCCATCACGGCGAACGCAGGCACGAGCACCAGATTGATCAGCGTAGCGAGCGTGTTGGGCGACTCGAACCCGCCATCCCCGCGCGCGATTCCCGTGGCGATCTGCCACAGCGCGCCCGTCGCAAACACCGTGACTGCACAAGCGGCGGCGAGGTACACGCCTTCGAACGCGCGCGCCTCGACCCGCCGCAACGCGAAATACGACGCGCCAATGAGCAGCGGATGGTAGATCGCGGCCGCGGTGTAGGAAGGACTGACGAACGCGTTGTTGAGCATCACCAGCGCGGCGAACGAGATCACCGCCGCGGCAATGGGCGAGAGCCAAGGCCGCGGCGCGCTTCCGCCCGCGCCGGCGAGCGCGGCCAGCACCGCCGCACCCGCCCAGAGCGTCACCGCCGCGTCGCGCGACGCCGCGGCAGCCACGAGCAGGGCACCAAAGAAAAAGGGGGGCGCAAGCCCCCCTTTGCCAGACATCGCGGACGCCGTGCTACGCAGATTCTCTCGGTCGGATGCCGCGAGCTAGCACCGAATGCCCTGAACGCTCACTGGCAAATCGCGCTATCGAGCGTCGAGCAGTTCCGCGGCGTGCGCCCGGATCCCGTCACGACCGCAGTCGGGGCGGCGCAGGTACCAGCCCAGGTGATGTTTGGCGCGGTGGTCTGCGCCTGGATAGCGGCCAGCGTATTCTGCGACTTGGTCGACGCATAGAGCATGACCGCGGCCGAAGCGAGCGCTCCGCACGCGCCATCGGCGACCGCATCCTGCGCGCTTCCGGTCAGATCCAGGAATTTCGGGGCGGCAACCGCTGCGATAATGCCGAGAATCACGATGACCACCACCAGTTCAATCAGGGTAAAGCCCTTCTGAGCCGCACGTTTCAGCATCCAATCCTCCCGAAGAAATAGCGCACCCGGACTCGGTCCGGCCTATATCCGACCGTCCAAGCTTACCCTTGATCGGGGGCGCTTGCAATTCCGGATTTGCAAGGAAAAGCAATTGGTTCTCAGCAAAAGCTTGAAAGACCGTTAACTTTTCGAGATCCTCCTCCCGGCGTCACCGGGACTGCGGCTCCCAGCGGTACGGGGTTACGAGTCGCAGACTTGCCTGCGGAAACGCGGCCCCTTGGGGCGCCCCGGCGTCCAGCCGGTACCGAACGACGGGAACCGGGTCCGATCCACCCGAGAAGTAGCGCGACCGGTTGACCAGGTAGGCCAGCTCGCCTCGATCACGGTCGAAGAACCAGTTACCCGCGGAAAGCGCCCGGAGGTCCGGCGCCGAAAGCTCGCCCAGATAATTGGGGGGAATCGCCTGCGCGAGCTCGAACGGATTGCCGCGTGGCCACCGTTGCGTATCGAGCGGTGCACCCTTCAGCGAAGCGAGCGCGATCCGCAGCTGGAGCGCGCTTTGCACACGAAGCACCGTCACTTCCATCGCCGCCTTCTCCGCCAGCTCCGCCATGCGCTGCAGCCGATCGATCAGCACCGTGGCGAGGATGCCCGCGATGATCACGAACAGCGCCGTTTCCAGCCGGGTGAGCGGGCGTCGGCCGTACATGTGGGTACCGCGGGCCGGCGCGTATCCGATCACTTCTTGAGGATCACCTGGCCGAGGTCCCAGATCGGCAGGAACACGCCCAATGCAAGGATCAGGACCAGGATCCCGAGCGCGATCGTGAGGATCGGCTCGATGTTGGTCGCGAGGTTCTTGATCTCGTAATCGACCTCGCGCTCGTACATGTCGGCCACCTCGTTCAGCAGGTCGTCGAGCGCGCCGCTCTCCTCGCCGACCGCGATCATCTGGAGTACGGTCGGCGTGAATACGCCCGCGGTGTTCGCAGTGCGAAGCACGCTCTCGCCGCGCTCGACGCCGTCGCGCATCTGCTCCACCCGCCGCGCCATGTAGCTGTTTTCCATGACGTGACCGACCACCGTGATGCCCTGAACGATCGGCACCCCCGCTTCGATCGTGAGCGCGAGGCTGCGCGTGAGCCGGGCGAGCGTCGCCTTGAGGACGATCGGTCCCGCGAGCGGGAACCGGAGCTTTGCGCGGTCCCAGCTGTAGCGTCCCTGCGGGGTTCCCGTATAGGCCTTGAATCCGAGAACCGTGGCCCCGACAACGAGCAACATCAGCGGCCAGAATTCCAGAAAGAAATCCGAGGTCCCGACCAGCACGCGCGTGAGGAGCGGCAGCGGCACCTTGCTCGCCTCGAAAATCCTGGCGAACGCCGGGATCACCGCGAAGTTCACGACTGCGATGGCGAGCGCCACGACCACCAGCACGATGATCGGATAGCGCACCGCGGTCTTGATGCGCTCGCGGATGTCGCGGTCGAACTCGATGTACTTGAAAAGGCGGTTGAAGGCGTGCTCGAGCTGGCCGGTGGTCTCGCCCACGCGAACGACCGCGACGTAAAAGCCGCTGAACACCTTCGGGTGCCGGCGCATCGCCGCGGAGAGCTCGCGGCCCGCGTCCAGGCTCGTGCGCAGGTCGCGGATCACGTCCTTCAGCGACTCGTTGATCGCCGACTCCTGCAGCCCGGCGAGCGCCTGCATGATGGGCACGCCCGCCTTCAGCAGCGTGTACATCTGCCGCGAAAAGAGCATCAGGTCGACGTCGGTGATTCTGGGCGCGGTGAGCTTGCGCCACCAGTCCGGCACCTCGGCAGCGGTGCCGGCAGTCTCGCGGATGTCGACGGGCGTCACGCCCGTCGCGAGGAGCTGGTCGGCGACCGCCGCGGTGTCGGCGGCCTCCAGCCGTCCGCTCACCAGATCGCCGTGCGCGTTGCGCCCGCGGTACGCGAACTGCGCCAACTCATTCCTCCAGCTGCGTTGCCACCTTGATCACCTCGGCAAGCGTAGTGCGGCCGCGGCGCGCGAGCTCGATCGCGTGATCCGTCAGCGTCTGGCCCTTGAGCACCCTGCGTGCGGTTTCGATGAAGACGTTCGGGTCGGCGCGGCTCGCCGCGCGCATCAGATCCGGGGTCATCTCGAGCATCTCGTAGACGCCCACGCGCCCCGCGTAGCCGGTGCCGTTGCAGTGCGAGCAGCCGCGGCCGCGCCGGAATCCGCCCTGCATGGCGCCCTCGCCCACGGTCGCCGCGAGCCAGCGCGCCTCGTGCTCGTCCGGGGTGTGCTCCTCGGCGCAGGTCTCGCACACCAGGCGCACGAGGCGCTGCGCCATGACCGCGTGGAGCGAGGTCGCGACCATATAGGCGGGTGTTCCCATGTCGATCAGGCGCACCGGCGTGCTCGCGGCATCCTTGGTGTGCACGGTGGAGAACACCAGGTGCCCGGTGAGCGCCGCGCGCAACGCGATCTGCGCGGTCTCCTCGTCCCGGATCTCGCCGACCAGGATGATGTCGGGGTCCTGGCGCAGGGTCGATCGCAGCACCCGGGCGAAGGTGAGCTCGATTTTCTCGTTCACCTGCACCTGCGTGATCCCGAGGAGCTTGTACTCGACCGGGTCCTCGACCGTGATGATCTTGCGGTCGGGCGTGTTCAACTCGTTGAGCGCCGCGTAGAGCGTGGTGGTCTTGCCGCTGCCGGTCGGCCCCGTGACCAGGATCATCCCCGCGGTGCGGCCGATGATCTCGCGAAAGCGCGCGAGCATCGCCGGCGGCATGCCGAGCGCGTCGATCTGCTGCAGCATGCCCTTGCGGTTGAGCAGCCGCATCACGGTGGTCTCCCCGTGCTGCGAGGGCATGGTCGAGATGCGCACGTCGATTTTCTGGTCGCGCACGATCACGTTCAGGCGCCCGTCCTGCGGCAGCCGCTTCTCGGAGATGTCGAGGCCCGCCATGAGCTTCAGGCGCAGCGCGAGCGCCGGCCCGATCTTGATGTCGGCTTCGGTCTGCGGCAGCAGCGCCCCGTCGATCCTGAACCGGATCTGGAGCCTCCCCTCCTGGGGCTCGATGTGGATGTCCGATGCGTTCACCTGCACCGCGTCCTCGAACATGTTCTGCAGGAGCTTGACCACCGGCGCCTCTTCGGCGCCCAGCTCGGCACCGACCAGCGCGCCGAAGTCGACGTAGGCGTCGCCGAGATCGCGCTCGAGCTCCTTGGCGAGGCCGCTGATCTGTTCGGTGCGGCGGTACACGCGGTCGATCGTCTGAAGGAGCGCCACCTCGCTCACCACCGCGGTGAGGATGTCGCGCCTGAGCGCGCGCTGCAGCTCGTCGAAGGCGAACAGGTCCGTCGGATCGGCCATGCCCACGAGGTAGGCGCTCCTGCGATCCTCGAGCACGACCGCGCGGAAGCGCCGCGCCTGCGCCTCGGGCAGCCGCCGCACCACCTCCTGGTTGAAGTTGTAGAACTTGAGGTTCACGTACGGGATGCCAAGCTGGCGCGAGATCGCCTCGCAGATCTGCTCGTCGCTCGCGAATCCCTGCTCGACCAGCACGCGCCCGAGCTTGCGCCCCGACTTCTTCTGCTCCTCGAGCGCGATCCGCAGCTGCTCCTGCGAGATGATCTTCTGCGCGACGAGCACGTCGCCAAGGCGGAATTTCTCCGGTCGTCCCATCGGGCTCCCCGCTTGTCCCCGTGTCGCGGCTATCATAGCCGCTTCCCGTGACCCGCACCTGTCAACGATGGCAAGAGCCTTCGCCTCGCAAGCCGACACCGCGCCCAGGAAGATCCGGTTCACGCGCCTGTCGGCGCGCTGCTGGGCGTTCACCGCCGAGGGCGATCCGAATTCGGGCGTGATCGTGGGCGACGACGGCGTGATGGTCGTCGACGCCCAGGCGACGCCCGTCATGGCGCGCGAGGTGATCCGGCGGATCCGGCGCGTCACCGCGAAGCCGATCCGGTATCTCGTGCTCTCGCATTACCACGCGGTGCGCGTGCTGGGTGCGTCCGCCTACCGGGCCGAGCAGGTGATCGCCAGCCGGCGCACGCTCGGGCTCATCCGCGAGCGAGGCCGCCAGGACATGGCGAGCGAGATCGGGCGTTTCCCGCGCCTGTTTCGCGGTGCCGGGTCGATACCGGGGCTCACCTGGCCGACGATGGTGTTCGAAAACGAACTCACCGTGATGATGGGCAGGCTCGAGGTGCGGATCCTGCAACCCGGTCCCGGGCACACGGGCGGTGACACCGTGGTCTGGGTGCCGTCGCAGCGGGTGCTCTTCTCCGGAGACCTGGTCGAGTACCAGGCGGGGATTTATGCCGGCGACGCTCATCTCGAGGCGTGGCCCGCTACGCTCGAAACGCTTCGCGCGCTCAAGCCTTGCGCCCTTCTGCCGGGCCGGGGTCCCGCGCTCACGACGCCCGCCGGGTGCGAAAGCGCGATCCGCTATACCCAGCGCTTCGTGCGCGGGCTCTATGCGGCGGCGCGCCACGGTGTGCGGCAGGGCATGTCGCTGAGAGAGGTCTACGCCATGACGCGCCGCCGGATGGACCCCGCATACGGCGCGTTCCCTCTCTACGATCACTGCATGCCGTTCGACGTCTCGCGCGCATACGACGAAGCGCGCGGCATCAGGCGCCCGCGAATCTGGACCGCGAAGCGCGACCGGCAAATGTGGAACGCGATCGAAGGGTAAGGCGCGGTCCCGCTCCGCACCTAGTGCGGAGCGGGACGTAACCCCGCCGCGGAGGAGGAGGGAGGAGGAGACCGCGGCGGGCGCGTTCTTGCAGGCCGTCGTAATGATGCCGCCTGCTGCGTTGCAGCAAATCTAAGGCTTTGCTAGTTGCGATACAATCTTCGATAGAATCAAAACTCCTTTGCAATTATAGCAACAATGGCCGATCTCTATGAAATGTCGGTCTTCGCGCGCACGGTCAGCGCCGGAAGCCTCTCCGCGGCGGCGCGCGAGCTTGGGGTTTCCACCGCGGTGGTGAGCCGAAAGATCGCCGCGCTCGAGGCGCGCCTCGGCGTGCGGCTACTCAACCGAACCACCCGGCGCATCGCGCTCACCGACGAAGGTGCGCGCTATCACGAATCGTGCGTGCGGATCCTTGCCGAAGTAGAGGAAGCGGATGCCGCCGCTGCGGCGCGGCGCGTCGAGCCGCAGGGAGTGCTCAAAGTGGCGCTGCCCGCCGCGTTCGGGCACCTGCACATTGCGCCGCTGATGCCGATCTTCGCCGAGCGCTATCCCAAGGTGCAGCTCGCGCTCAGCCTCTCGGACCGCTCGGTGAACGTGGTCGAGGAAGGGTTCGACGTCGCGGTGCGGATCGCGGAGCTCGAAGACTCGTCGCTCGCGGCGCGCAAGCTCGCCCCGAACCGGCGCGTGGTGTGCGCGAGCCCGGGGTACCTGCGCCGCCACGGAACGCCGCGCACGCCGCAGGATCTCCTGAGCCATAACTGCCTTACGGCGACCGACCTGCAAATGACCTGGGAGTACGTCGATCCGGCCGGCAGGCGCGGCGCGGTGCGTGTCACCGGCCGCTATGCGTGCGACAACTGGGAGGTGCTTCGTGAGTGGGCCGTGGCGGGGCTCGGCGTCGCGCTCAAGTCCACCTGGGACGTTCGCCAGCACCTGGAGGACGGGTCCCTCGTGCCCCTGTTGCCCGGATACGTGTTCGGAGGCGACGTCGCGATCTACGCGGTCTATCCGCATCGGCGTTATCTGCCGGCAAAGTGCAGGGTCTTTATCGACTTTCTCGCCGATTCTTTCGGCCCCGAGCCGTATTGGGACCGCCCGGCCAAGCCGCGAATCAAAGGCCGGGCCGCCGTGGTCTAATCGTCATGCCGCGCCTTGAGGAGGCAAACCCATGAACGCGCCCGCCGCACCCGCCGCGCTCGCCGCGACTTCGCTCGAGGACAAGTACACGCTGGACAGGGGCTGCGTTTTCATGACCGGCATCCAGGCCCTGATCCGGCTCATGATGCTGCAGCGCGTGCGCGACGAGCGTGCGGGGCTGAACACCGCAGGCTACGTCTCGGGCTATCGCGGCTCGCCGCTCGGGGGTCTCGACCAATCGCTGTGGCGCGCGCAGAAGCATCTCGAGCGGCATCACGTGCGCTTCCAGCCCGGCCTGAACGAAGACCTCGCGGCGACCGCAATCTGGGGAACGCAGCAGGTCGGCATGTTCCCGGGCGCGCGCTACGACGGCGTGTTTTCGATGTGGTACGGCAAGGGCCCCGGCGTGGACCGCTGCGGCGACGTCTTCAAGCACGCCAACGCGGCCGGGACCTCGAAGCACGGCGGAGTGCTCGTGCTCGCGGGCGATGACCACGGCGCGAAGTCTTCGACCCTTCCGCACCAGAGCGAGCACATCTTCAAGGCCTGCTGCATCCCGGTGCTCAATCCCTCGAACGTGCAGGACTACCTGGACCTTGGCCTGCACGGCTTCGCGATGAGCCGCTACTCGGGATGCTGGATCGCGTTCAAGTGCGTCACCGACGTGGTCGAGTCCGGAGCCTCGGTAATCGTCGATCCCGAGCGCGTGCGAATCGAGCTTCCCACGCGCGAGGAGTTCGCGCTTCCGCCGGACGGCCTCAACATCCGCTGGCCCGACGGGTTTCTGGAGCAGGAGGCGCGCCTTCTCGACTGGAAAGTGTACGCGGCGCTCGCCTACGTGCGCGCGAACCGGCTCGACCGGATCGTCTGGGATTCGCCGCGCGCGCGCCTCGGGATCATTACCACGGGCAAGAGCTACGGCGACACGATGCAGGCGCTCGCCGACCTCGGGATCGACGAGACGGTCGCGCGCGAGATCGGACTGCGCGTGTACAAGGTGGCGCTCTCCTGGCCGCTCGAGCCGCAGGGCGCGCAGCGTTTCGCGCAAGGGCTTGAAGAGATCCTCGTCGTAGAGGAGAAACGCCAGGTGATCGAGTACCAGCTGAAGGAGGAGCTCTACACCTGGGGCGAAGGCGCGCACCCGCCGCGCGTCGTGGGCAAGTTCGACGACAACGGGGAATGGAGCCGGGGCGAGGGCCAGCCCGCCGGCTCGTGGCTGCTGCCCGCGCACTACGAGCACTCGCCCGCGATCGTCGCACGCGCGATCGCGCAGCGGATGGAGAAACTGGGTCTCGCGCGGAACCTGGGACCGCAGTTCCGGGAACGGCTCGCGTTCCTGGATTTCAAGGAGAAGGCGCTCGCGAAACCCCGCGTCGCCACGGTGCGGATGCCCTATTTCTGCTCGGGCTGCCCGCACAACACCTCCACCCGCGTCCCCGAGGGCAGCCGCGCCACCGCCGGCATCGGGTGCCATTTCATGGCGGTGTGGATGAACCGCAACACCTCGACCTTCACTCACATGGGCGCCGAGGGCGTGCCCTGGGTCGGGCAGGCGCCGTTCACGGACGAGAAGCACATCTTCGCGAACCTTGGCGACGGCACGTACTTCCACTCGGGCCTGCTCGCGATCCGCGCGGCGGTCGCGGCAAAGGTCAGCATGACCTACAAGATCCTCTACAACGACGCCGTGGCGATGACCGGCGGCCAGCATCACGACGGGCCGCTCGACCCGGCGCTCATTTCGCGCCAGATCGCCGCCGAGGGCGTCAAGCCGATCGTCGTCGTCACCGACGAGCCGCACAAATACCCTGCGGGAACGAACTGGGCGCCCGGGGTGACCGTACGCCACCGCGACGAGCTGGATGCCGTGCAGCGCGAGCTGCGCGAGGCTCCGGGCGTGTCGGCGATCATCTACGACCAGACCTGCGCCTCCGAGAAGCGGCGGCGGCGCAAGCGCAACGAATACCCCGACCCGGCGCGGCGCGTCGTGATCAACGAGAGGGTGTGCGAGGGATGCGGCGACTGCAGCGCGAAATCCAATTGCCTGTCGGTTGAGCCGCTCGAGACCGAGTTCGGCCGCAAGCGCCGCATCAACCAGTCCTCGTGCAACAAGGATTTCTCGTGCCTGAACGGCTTCTGTCCCAGCTTCGTCACGGTGGAAGGCGGGCGGCCGAGGAAAGGCCGCGTCACGGCGCGCGGGGACACGGTGGATGCGTTTCCGCCGCTCGCCGACCCGGCGCTTCCCTCGCTTGCCGCCCCCTGGGGGATCCTGGTCACGGGAATCGGCGGCACCGGCGTCATCACCATCGGCCAGATCCTCGCGGTGGCCGCGCACATCGAAGGCAAGGGCGTTTCGGTGCTCGACATGTCGGGCCTCGCGCAGAAATACGGCGCGGTCATGTCGCACGTGAAGATCGCCGCGGCACCCGAACAGCTGCACGCGGCGCGCCTCGGCACGGGCGAAGCGAGCCTCCTCATCGGCTGCGACCTGGTGGTGAGCGCCGGCGCCGAGGCGCTCGGCAAGGTCGCGGCCGGGCGCACGCGCGCCGCCGTGAATGCGAGCGTCACCCCAACCGCGGAGTTCGTGCGCAACCCCGACTGGCGGCTTCCCGGGAGCGACTTGCGGCGCGACATCGAGGAGGCTTGCGGCGGCATGAATGCCGATTTCGTGCCGGCGACGGAGCTCGCCAGCGGCCTCATGGGCGATGCGATCGCGACCAACATGTTCATGCTCGGCTACTGCTGGCAGAAAGGGTGGGTGCCGCTCGGGCGAGCGGCACTCGAGCGCGCCATCGAGCTGAACGGCGTGGCGGTAGAGTTCAACCTTAAGAGCTTTCTCTGGGGCCGGCGCGCCGCATTCGATTCCGAGCGCGTGCGCCGCATCGCAATCCCGGCCGAGGTCATCCCGATCGACCAGCACTTCTCGCGGAGCCTGGATGAGCTGATCGAGCGGCGCGCGGGATTCCTGGCCGAGTACCAGGATGCGGCGTACGCCGCGCGGTACCGGGCGCTCGTCGAAACAACGAGGAAGGCGGAGCTCGAAAAGGCCGACTCAACGAAGCTCGCCGACGCCGTCGCGCGCTACTATGCCAAGCTGCTCGCCTACAAGGACGAGTACGAGGTCGCGCGGTTGCACGCCGATCCCGAGTTCCGGAAGTCGATCGCCGAGCAGTTCGAAGGCGACTACAGACTCGTCTACCATCTCGCGCCGCCGCTGCTCGCGCGCCGCGACCCGCGCACCGGTGAGCCGAAGAAGATGCGGTTCGGAAGCTGGACCGTGGGGTTGTTCAGAGCTCTCGCGCTGATGAAGGGGTTGCGAGGAACCTGGCTCGATCCTTTCGGGTGGACCGAGGAGCGGCGCACGGAGCGTGCCCTGATCGGCGAGTACGAGCGAACCGTGGAGCGGCTGCTCGCGGGGCTCACGCGCGAGAACCACGCCACCGCGATCGAGATCGCTTCGCTTCCGGAGCACGTGCGGGGCTTCGGGCACATCAAGGCGAAGAGCGTCGCAACAGCACGCAAGCGGTGCCAGGAGCTGCTGGCGCAGTTCGAGGCAGCGTCGAAAACGGACCAGCGCGCCGCGGCTTGAATGTTCGGCAATCGGGCCCTGCTCCCGATTTTGCTGCTGCTTGCGCTCCCGGCGCAGGCCGACGGGCCGCACGTGCTCGAGCTCGAGGGCGGCGAGCGGCTCGAATACGTGCTGCGAACGTTTCCCGAAGGCGCGCACCGCATCGGCAACGGGGAAATCCTGGAGCCGACCACCGCGCTCGGCACCGCCAAGCTCGTCACGTTGTACCTGTCGGAAGGCAATCTCGAGGACGCGGCGCTGCTGTCGAACGCGCCCAAGGCGCGCTACGCGCGCCTGCGCGAGAGCCTCGCGGGATGGGAAGCCCGGGATTTCGAGCGTGCCTACGGCCGCTACTTCGATCCGGACAACCGTATCGTGGGCGAGGCAGCGATCGGCAGCCACCGGCTGCTGATGTGGTACCTGAAGGACACCGACTCCCTTACCGCCTATTACCTCGTCGAGGTGGGCGGGAAGCTGCTGCTCGACGACATTCCGAGCGAGCCCCGCGCTCGCCTGCGGAAGGTGCTCGAAGCCTACCGTTCAGGGCGCGCGAAATAGCCCGGATTTGACCTTGATCAGGATGCTGCACCGCAGCGCAGTTGAAATGTAGGCCATCGCCATGAACCTGCTCGCCGAGCGTCACTACCTCGCGCCCCTGTTCGAGCCTGCATCGGTCGCCGTCGTCGGCGCGAGCGACGCCGCCGGGACGGTCGGCGCGGTCCTCGCCGAGAACATGCAGGCAGGCTACAAAGGGGCGCTTTACGCGGTGAATCCCAGGCGCACGAGCGTCCGCGGCATCCCGTGCTTCCCCTCGATCGCGAAGGTGCCCGAGCGCATCGACCTGGCGGTGATCGCGACTCCGCCGCAGACGGTGCCCGGGGTGATCGAGGAGTGCGGCAAGGCCGGCGTTCGCGCCGCGGTGGTGATCACCGCCGGGTTCTCCGAGACCGGACCTCAGGGGGCGCGTCTGGAGCGGATGCTCCTCGAGAGCGCGCGCCGCCACCGGCTGCGCGTGGTGGGACCGAACTGCCTCGGGATCATGCGCCCCGACCTCGGGTTCAACGCGACTTTCGCGCGCGGCGGCGCGCTCGCGGGCTCGCTCGGGCTCATCTCGCAGTCCGGCGCGGTTTGCACGGCGCTGCTCGACTGGGCGCACCCGCACGGCGTCGGGTTTTCGAGCGTGGTGTCCCTGGGCGGCTCTACCGACGTCGATTTCGGCGAGATCATCGATTACCTCGTGAACGATCCCCGGACCGAGCACATCCTGCTCTACATCGAGGGGGTGCGCGACGCGCGGCGCTTCGTTTCGGCGCTGCGCGCCGCGGCGCGGCTGAAGCCGGTGATCCTCATGAAGGTGGGGCGGCATCCCGCCGGCTCGCGCGCCGCAGTGTCGCACACCGGCGCGCTGGTGGGGTCCGACGACGTGTTCGAGGCGGTGGTGCGGCGCACGGGGGTCGTGCGCGTGGACACCGTAGGACAGCTCGTGGCGGCGGCGCAGGCGCTCGCCTCGCACATCCGCCCGCAAGGCGACCGGCTCGCGGTCATCACCAACGGCGGGGGGCCCGGCGTGATGGCGGCCGACCGCGCCGCCGCCATCGGGATTCCGCTCGCCGAGCTCTCGCCGCAGACCATCGATTCGCTCAAGAACGCGCTGCCGGCGAACTGGTCGCACGCGAACCCGATCGACCTGATCGGGGACGCGGGCGCGGCGCGTTACACCGCGGCGCTGAGAGCGTGCCTCGCCGACGAAGGCGTCGACGGCGTGCTCGCGATCCTCACGCCGCAGGCAATGACGCTGCCCGAGGATGCCGCCCGCGCCGTGGTCGAGGCTTCGCGCGGCTCGTCGAAACCCGTGTTCGCGTGCTGGATGGGCGAGGAGCAGGTGGCCGGCGCGCGCCGGCTCTTCGCGGACCGGGGAATGCCCGTCTTCCGCACGCCCGAGCCCGCGGTGGACATGTTCGGCCACGTGTCTTCGTTCTACCGCAACCAGAAGATATTGCTTCGCACGCCCGGGCCGCTCTCGCGCGAGCGCAAGCCCGATATCGCGGGCGCGCACGCGATCGTGGAGAACGTGCTCGCCGAGCGCCGCGAGGTGCTGAACGAGATGGAGTCGAAGGCGCTGCTCTCGGCGTTCCACATCCCGATCGCGCGCACCATGGTCGCGCGCTCCTCGGGCGAGGCGATACTCATTGCGCAGGAGCTCGGCTACCCCGTGGCGATGAAGATCGATTCTCCGGACATCACGCACAAGACCGACGCGGGCGGCGTGCGTCTCGGGCTCGCCGATGCCCAGGCCGTAAGAATCGCCTACGGCGAGATTCTGAAGGCGGTCGAGCGCCACCGCCCGGGCGCGCGCGTCGTGGGCATTGCCGTCGAGCCGATGGTGGTGCGCCCGAACGGGCGCGAGCTCATGATCGGCCTGATCCGCGACCCCGTGTTCGGACCCGCGATCACGTTCGGCGCCGGAGGCACCGCGGTCGAGGTGCACCGCGACCGCGCGGTGGCGCTGCCGCCGCTCGATGCGTTCCTGATCGACGACCTGATCCGCTCGACTCGCGTCTCGAAGCTCCTCGGCGCATTCCGTCAGATGCCACCGGCGAATCGCGAGGCGCTCGAAAACGTGCTGCTGCGCGTCTCGGAGATGGTGTGCGCGCTGCCCTGGCTCGCCGAGCTCGACATCAATCCGCTGATCGTAGACGAAGCCGGCGCCGTGGCGGCGGACGCGCGCGTGGTGGTCAAGCCTGCGGTGTGCTCGCGCGACGGCTACGATCACATGGCGATTCATCCCTACCCGGAGCAGTACATCACGCACTGGCAGCTGCTCGACGGACGCGACGTGACGCTGCGTCCGATCCGGCCCGAGGACGCGCAGCTCGAGCAGGAATTCGTGAAGGAGCTGTCGGCCGAGAGCCGCTACTTTCGCTTCATGGACACCCTGCGCGAACTCACGCCCAAGATGCTCGCGCGTTTCACCCAGATCGACTACGACCGCGAAATGGCGTTCCTCGCCACGATCGACGACAATGGTCGGGAAAAGGAAATCGGCGTCGCGCGCTACGTCACCAACCCGGACGGCGAGACCTGCGAGTTCGCGCTCGTGGTGGCGGACGCCTGGCAGCGTCACGGCATCGGAAGGCGCCTGATGGAGCTCCTGATCGAGGTCGCGCGCGTGCACGGCCTGAAAGGCATGGTCGGCCACGTTCTCGCCGCCAACAGCTCCATGCTCGACCTTTGCTCAGGGCTAGGCTTCCAGATCTCCGAGAGCCCCGACGGGCCTACGCTCAAGCGCGCGACGCTCTCACTCGCGCCTTGAAAAACCGGGACAGACCCGGATTTTTCGCTATGCAGAAAAACCGGGTCTGTCCCGGTTTTTCACCGGTTTTTCAGGCTCTCAGGGTGAAGGGGTTGAAATCGGTGCGCCGGTCGTAGTAGTCCTCGCGCTCGGCGCGCTTGAGCGCGCCTACGATCCGGTAGGTGAGCGGCGTGAACACGACCTCCACGGTCACCTTGCCCGCGAACTGCGCCACCATCACGGCCGGCAGCCGCTCGTCCGGAATGATCCCCGCGCCGTAGAAGGCAAGCGGATAGAAAAGCGCCGAATCGACCGCCTCGCCCGCGATCGTGGAACCGATGGTGCGCGTCCAGAGCCATTTCCCGGCCGTCGCGATCTTCATCTTCGCGAGCACGAACGAGTTCACGAACTCGCCGCAGAAGTAGGCGAACATCGAGGCCGCCGCGATCCGCCAGGTCGTGCCGAAGGCCACCTCGTAAGCGCCCTGGTGCGGCCAGAACGGCGCCGGCGGCAGCGCCACCACCACCGCCGCCATGAAGGAAGCGAAACCGAGGCCCGCGAACCCCGCCCAGATCACACGCCGCGCGCGCGCATAGCCGTAGACCTCGGTAAGAATGTCGCCGAACACGTACGAAATGGGGAAGAAAAGGACTCCCGCCCCGAATACGAATGTTCCCCATCCGGGAAATCGCTCGTTCAGCCACGCGAATTCCATCTGCGCGATCTTCGCCGGTCCGATCAGATTCGAGCAGATCAGCACCGTGACGAAGGCCGCCATCACGAATTCGTAATAGCGGTATTGCCTCTGCTCCGTCATGGAAGCTCAGGCGCGTAGCTGCGCTCGCCCTCGTCGAGTTCCACGCCGAGCGCGTCCAGCATTCGCGCGACCATGGCATAGGCGGATGCCGTGAGGCAAAGCTCCACGTACTCCGCATGGCCGAAGTGCCTCGCGACTTCGGCGTGCACGGGGTCCGGCACGCGCCCCTCCATCACCGCCTCGGTGAGCGCGAGCGCGGCGCGCTCCTTCTCGTCGAAGGGGCCGGATCGCCAGTCCGCCAGGGCAGCGATCTGCGCCTCCGGAACGCCCGCCTTGCGCGCCATCGCGAGATGGTGCGCCCATTCGTACTCGGAACGCTGAATCTGCGCCGTGCGCAGGATCATGAGCTCGCGCAGCGCCCTCGGCGTGCGGCTCTGGTAGCGCAGCGCGGCGAAGAACTCGGTCCAGGCGGCGACGAGCGCGGGCTGGTTGCCGAGGAGCCGATACAGATTGACGGGCCTGCCCCAGAGCTCTTCCAGGCGCTTCTGGAGCCCGGGCTCGAACGTGGCATAGGGAACGCGCGGCATCGCGGTAGTATGCCTCAATGAACGGCTTCGACCTGGCGCGTCCCCCGGACGGTTTCATCGACGACCCCTACCCCTGGTACGCGAGGCTTCGCGAGCGCTCGCCCGTCCACCGCATGCCAGGCGGAAGCGTGCTCATCACGCGCTACGAGGACGCGCTCGCGGTGTACCGCGACCAGGCGCGCGCGAGCTCCGACAAGAGAATCGAGTTCCGGCCGAAATTCGGCGCTTCGCCGCTCTACGAGCACCACACCACGAGCCTCGTGTTCAGCGACCCGCCGCTGCACACGCGCGTGCGGCGGCTCCTCATGGGGGCGCTCAACCAGAAGGCCATCGCCCGGATGGAGGGCGACGTGCAGGCCCTCGTCGGAAAGCTCCTCGACGACCTTTCGGAAAAGAAGGACGTGAACTTCATCGACGACTTCGCGGCGCAGATCCCGGTCGAGGTGATCGGGAACCTCCTCTGCGTGCCGCGCGAAGAACGCGGTCCCTTGCGCGCCTGGTCGCTCGCGATCCTCTCCGGGCTCGAGCCGGCGCCTTCGAAAGAGGTCCTCGATGACGGCAATCGTGCAGTGCGCGAGTTCGTCGATTACCTGAAGGTCCTGATCGCGGAACGGCGCAGGCGGCCGGGCGACTACGAATCCGACGTCCTCACGCGGCTCATCCAGGGCGAGAAGGACGGCGAGCGGCTCTCGGAGCGCGAGCTCGTCCACAACTGCATCTTTCTCCTCAACGCCGGGCACGAGACCACCACGAACCTGATCGGCAACGGCCTGTGGCTGCTGCTCGGGCATCCCGCCGAGCTCGCGCGGCTGCGCGCCGAGCCCGCGCTGGTGCCCTCTGCGATCGAGGAGATGCTGCGCTTCGAGGGGCCGATCCAGCTCAACAACCGGCGGCTGGTGGCGCCGATGGCGCTTGGCGGGGTCGACCTTCCCGAGGGCACGTCGATCACGATCGCGATCGGCGCCGCGAACCGCGACCCGGCGCAGTTTTCCGATCCCGACCGGTTCGACGTCGCGCGCAACCCCAACCGGCACGTCGCCTTCGGCCAGGGGGCGCACGCCTGCGCGGGCATGAACGTCGCGCGCATGGAAGGCCGCGTCGCCTTCTCGCGCCTGCTCGAGCGCTTCCCGCGGATCGAGCCCGCGGGCGATCCCGTGCGCGACCGCCGCATCCGCTTCCGCGGCTTCAGACGCCTCCCGGTCCGGGTCGGCTAAGAAAAACCGGGACAGACCCGGCTTTCCGGTCAACGGTCGCGCGGCTCGCACGTTTTCGGGGACATGCCTCGTCGCGCGCGGCTCGTCTTTCCCGATGTGGCCATGCACGTGGTCCAGCGCGGGAACAATCACGGCCAATGTTTCTTTGCCGAGGCCGACTATCGCGTGTTCCTGCAGATTCTTGGGACGCTTGCGCATCGACTCGATTGCGCATTGCACGCCTATTGCCTCATGACGAATCACTTCCACTTCCTGCTTACGCCCGGCACGCAGGATGCCTGCGGGTTGCTGATGAAGGGACTGAGCCAGCGATACGTGCAATACGTGAATCGCCGATACAACCGAAGCGGCACACTGTGGGAGGGTCGTTATCGGTCCTGTCTCGCGCAATCTGCGCGTTACGTTCTTGCCTGCTACCGATATGTCGAAATGAACCCGGTGCGCGCCCGGATGGTCGAGCGGCCGCAGGATTACGCGTGGTCGAGTTATCGGAGCAATGCTCTGCATGAGCACGACCCTCTGCTCATGCCACATCCCGAATGCCTCGCTCCGGGGGTTGACGACGCTTCTCGAAAGGCCGCCTACCGCGCGCTGTTCGTTGGCGAATTGGAGCCGTCTACGCTCCGCGGGATTCGCGAGGCAACGCATGGCGGACACGCACTCGGAAGCGAGACGTTCCTGCGGGGAATGTCTCAGATCGCCGGCAGGCCGGTGGTTGCCGGTCGTCCTGGCCGACCATCGAATGCGCGGTCTTGAGAAAACCGGGTCTGTCCCGGTTTCTCAGCGCTTTTTCAGGACGTCCTTCAATTCCCGGTCGGCGCGGCGGAGCGTCTCTTCGGTCGTCGCCCAGTCGATGCAGGCGTCGGTCACCGAGACGCCGTAGCGCAGCTTCGAGAGGTCCTCGGGGATGGGCTGGCTGCCGGCCTCGAGGTTCGATTCGAGCATGAAGCCGACGATCGAGCGGTTGCCTTCCAGGATCTGGTGCACGCAGTCGTGGAACACGAGCGGCTGGAGCGTATGGTCCTTCATCGAGTTCGCGTGCGAGCAGTCGATCACGATGTTCTGCGGGAGCTTCGCCGCCGCGAGCGCGCCCTCGGCGATGCGCACGCTCACGGTGTCGTAATTCGGCCGCCCGCCGCCGCCGCGCAGCACGAGGTGCCCGTACCGGTTGCCCCTGGAGCGGATCACGCTCGTGCGGCCCGCCTGGTTGACCCCGAGAAAGCCGTGCGGCAGCGCGGCGGACTTGATCGCGTTGATCGCGACCTCCAGCGCGCCGTCGGTGCCGTTCTTGAACCCGACCGGCGCGGAAAGCCCGCTCGCCATCTCGCGGTGAGTCTGCGACTCGGTCGTCCGGGCACCGATCGCGTACCACGAGATGAGCTCCGCGAGGTACTGCGGGCAGATCGGGTCGAGCGCCTCCGACGCGGTGGGCAGCCCCAGCTCGGCGAGCTGCATGAGGAGCTCGCGCGCGCCCACGATCCCCTCGTCGATGCGGAACGAGTCGTCCATGTACGGGTCGTTGACGAAGCCCTTCCAGCCGGCCGAGGTGCGCGGCTTCTCGAAATACACGCGCATCACGAGGACGAGCGAATCCTTCACCTCGCCGGCGAGACCCCGCAGGCGCTGCGCGTATTCGAGCGCCGCCTTCGGATCGTGGATCGAGCACGGGCCCACGACCACGAAGAGGCGGTGGTCCCTGCGCTCGAGGATCGCGCGGATCGCGCCGCGCCCGGCGAGCACGGTGCGCGCCGCCGCGTCGGTGAGCGGCAGCCGCTCCTGCACTTCGGCGGGCGAAGGAATCTCGGCCATCGCCTCGACGTTCACGTTGTCGAGCAGCGCTTCGAGCGGACTGCGGGTCGAGGTCATTCGCAAAGGTTACACTAGCCGCGCATGACTGCCGTCCTCGTCACCGGCGGACTCGGCTATATCGGCTCGCACACCTGCGTCGCGCTTGCCGAGGCCGGCTACGCGCCGGTGGTGGTGGACAATCTCAGCAACGCAAAACCCTCGGTCCTCGGGCGGCTGCGCGAGCTGACGGGCAAAGACATCGTCTTTCACCGTGCCGACGTGCGCGACCAGGCGGCGCTCGGCGAGATCTTCGGGCGCCACGCGATCGCCGCGGTGATCCATTTCGCGGGGCTCAAGGCGGTCGGCGAGTCGGTCGCGCATCCGCTCGCCTATTACGACGTGAACGTCGGCGGCACGGTGGCGCTCCTCCAGGCGATGCAGCGCCGCGGCGTGCGAAAGATCGTCTTCAGCTCATCGGCAACCGTGTACGGCGAGCCTGAGTTCCTGCCCTACACAGAGGCGCATCCGCTGCGGCCGGCGAACCCCTACGGCAAGACCAAGCTCGTGATCGAGCACCTGCTCGCCGATTTCGCCGCCGCCGACCCGGAGTTCCGCTATGTGGCGCTTCGCTATTTCAATCCGATCGGCGCGCATCCCTCCGGGCGCATCGGCGAGGACCCGCGCGGCGAGCCCGACAACCTCCTTCCCCATGTCGCCCAGGTGGCGATCGGCCGGCGCGCGCGCCTGCGCATCTGGGGCAACGACTACGACACGCCGGACGGCACCGGCGTGCGCGACTATCTTCACGTGCAGGACCTCACCGCGGGGCACGTCGCCGCGCTTCGGTACCTGGAGAGGAAATCCGGCTCGATCACCGCCAATCTCGGCACCGGCCGCGGGCACTCGGTGCTCGAGGTCGTGAAGGCGTTCGAGCGCGCCGCGGGCACGCCGATTCCCTGCGAGGTGAAGGGGCGCCGCCCGGGCGACATCGCCGCCTACTGGGCCGATGCGTCGCTCGCGGCGCGCGCGCTCGGCTGGCGTGCGAAGCTCGGAATCGACGACATGTGCCGCGACGCCTGGCGCTGGCAGAAGCAGAACCCGGCCGGATATCCCGATCTATAATCCGCGCCTCCAGAGGAGGATGACATGAAGAAATATCTTGCAGCCGCGGCGCTTGCCGCGCTCGCGGCCCCCCCGGCCGCGCTTTCGCAGACCGAGCTCAAGTTCTCCACCTTCGTTCCGCCGGCCCACGGCTTCGTGGTCGACGTGCTCGAGCCGCTCGGAAAGGAGATCGAGAAGCGAAGCGGCGGCAAGGCCTCGGTGCGCGTGTTCGCAGGCAACTCTCCGTTCGGAAAGACCGAGAACCAGGCCGACCAGGTGCGCCAGGGCGTGGTCGACGTCGCCTGGGGCCTCAATGGCATTCCGCGCGGGCGGTTCCTGCGAAGCTCCATCATGGAGCTGCCGTTCGTCGCCGAGTCGGCCGACTCCGCCTCGAAGACCCTCTGGTCGATGCTCTCGAGCCATCTCGCCGAGGATTACAAGGGCTTCAGGGTGCTCGCGGTGCATTGCCACAACCCGGGGCTCTTTCACACGCGCGACCGCAAGCTCGAAAAGCTCGAGGACGTGAAGGGCCTGCGCATGCGCGCGCCCAACGCCCCCACGCAGACGCTGCTCCAGCATCTGGGCGCGACGCCCGTGGGCATGCCGCCGACGCAGGTCTACGAGAACCTCGAGAAGGGCGTGATCGACGGCGCGGTATTCCCGTGGGACGCGATCAAGGGCTTCCGGCTGGAAGGCGTGCTCAAGAACCATTTCGACGCGCGTGTCTACAGCGCGTGCTTCCACATCGTGATGGCCGAAGGACGCTACGCGCAGCTCCCGCCCGAGGTGAAGAAGGCGTTCGACGACACGACCGGGCAGGCGCTGGTCGACCGGTTCGGCGCGTGGTGGAACGGCTGGGACAAGGCGGGCCTGGACGCCGTCAAGCCGCGCGGCAACGTGATCGTGCCGGTGAGCGCGGCGCAGCGCGAGGCCTGGCGCGCGCAATTGAAGCCGCTCATCGATTCGCAGCTCTCCGAGCTCGAAAAGGCGGGCGTGGCGAACGCGCGCGCGATCTACGACGAGATGCTCAGGCGCGTCGCGGCTTTCGCGAAGAAGTGATTGAGGCGAATCGCTGAAAAGCTGGCGGTCGCGCTTGCCGCGGCCGGCGTGGGGTCGCTCATGATCACGATCCTCGTCGTGATCGCCGACATCTCGGCCCGCAAGAGCCTGGGCTACTCGATCAGGGGCACGATCGATCTGACGCAGCTGGCGCAAGTAGCGTGCGTGTTTCTCGCCCTGCCGTACGTGTTCCTGAACGAATCCCACATCAGCGTCGATTTCGTCGCCGACCGGATGCCCGCGCGGTGGCGCGCGCGGGTTCGCGCCGCGGGCGGGCTCGTGACGCTCGCGCTCATGGTCGCGATCACCTGGTACTCGTTCGCTCAGGCCCGAATCCAGATCGCGCAGGGCGACCGCTCGGTGACGCTCGGCATCCCGATCCTCGCCTACTGGGTGCCCGCGCTCGCCGGCATGGCGCTCTGCTGCGCGGCGGCCGCCGTCGTTCTGGGGGAGCACACCAGAAAATCGTTTCTCCGATGAGCGGCCCGGCGGCGGGCGCGATCGGCTTCGCGGCGGTGCTTCTGCTGATTGCGCTGCGCGTTCCCGTGGCGATCGCGATGGGCGCGGTCGGCGCGATCGGCTACGGCGCGGTAAACGGCTGGGCGAGCCTGCCCTTCGTCCTCGGGCGGGCGCCGTTCGAGTCGGTGTTCCCGGTGAGCCTCTCGGTGCTGCCGCTTTTCATCATGATGGGGATATTCGCCGCGCACGGCGGGCTCTCCAAGAGCCTGTACGCGACCGTGGCGGCGTTCGTGGGGCACCTGCGCGGCGGGCTCGCGCTCGCCACCATCGGCGCCTGCGCAATCTTTGGCGCAGTGTGCGGCTCGGCGATCGCCACCGCCGCGACCATGGGCCGTGTCGCGATGCCCGAGATGCGCCGTCACGGCTATGACGACCGGCTCGCCTCCGCGTCGGTCGCCGCGGGGGGCACGCTCGGCGTGATGATCCCGCCCTCGATCCTGTTCGTGATCTACGGGCTGATGACCGAGCAGTCGATCGGGAAGCTCCTCGCTGCCGGAATCCTGCCCGGGATCCTCGGCACGGCGCTCTACATGCTGGCGGTCGAATTCGCCACCGCCGGCAATCCCGCGCTCGGCCCGCCTGCCGGGCGCATGCCCTGGCGCGCACGGCTCGCGGCGGTGAAGAATGTCTGGAGCGTTGCGCTGCTCTTCTTCGCCGTCCTCGGCGGCATGTATTTCGGATGGTTCTCACCTACCGAGGCCGCGGCGGTGGGCGCGTTTGGCGCGGTGATCCTCTCCTGGGCCTCGGGCAGGCTGACGCGCGGAGGCTTTTTCGACGCCGTGAAGGAAACCGCCGCGACCACCGGCATGATCTTCATGATCCTGATCGGCGCCGGGATCTTCAACTACTTCGTCGACTCGACGGGACTGACCGAAGCGCTCATCCGCCGGGTGAAGGAGCTCGGCTGGAGCCCTTGGAGCGTTATGGCGGCGCTCATGCTGATGTACATCGTGCTCGGCGCGCTGATGGACGAGCTCGCGATGATGCTGCTCACCGTGGGGTCCGTGTTCAAGCTGATCACCGCGCTCGGCTTCGATCCGATCTGGTTCGGCGTCATGTTCGTGACGGTGTGCGAGATCGGCATGATCGTGCCGCCGGTGGGGATCAACCTGTTCGTGATCCAGAGCGTCACCGGCCTCAGGCTCGGCACCATCGTGCGCGGCATCGCGCCCTTCGTCGCCGCCGACTGTGTGAGGATGCTCCTCATCGCGCTCGTCCCGGCGCTCGCGACGTGGCTGCCGTCGATGATGGACCGTTAGCAGAAGCGGTTCAGGCGGTGAGCAGGTTTCTGAGCAGGCGGCCGCGCGCGTCGCGATACACCTCGTGCAGGCGCGGATGCCCGGCGAGAAACTTCTTGACGGGCTCGTGGTGCGCGTCGTCGCGGTCGAAGAGCGCGATCAGCGGCCCGCTGCCTACGACCGCCGCGCTTCGCATTCACGATCTCGGCGTACCGTTCCCTGCGCTCGGTGGAGAGCCTGCCGTCGCCGCTGCCGTGCCGGCCAAAGAGGTCCCTTCCGAGCTCGTAGGCGGACGGCGGCGCTTTCGCCAGATACTCGGCAAGCGCCTCCTTCACCACGACGCTCTTCGCCACGCCGCGCGCGGCGCTGCGCCGGGCGAGCGCACGCTCGAGATCGGGGTCGAGCTTGACCGTCAGCGTCACCCGGGTCTGTCCTTGGGCCGCAGGGCCGGTGAGTAATACCGCAATTAATGCCACCGGGGTGACGCTCATTGGCAGCCGTCGCACGCAATCTTCTTGCGCAAGACGGCCATTTCCGGGCGAGACTTGGCAGCTCCTGCCCATGCCTGCGTCTTACACTTCATGCTTCGCGAAGCAAGCGCCTGTGGCTGATCTGTTCGAAAACCCGATGGGGCTGATGGGATTCGAGTTCGTCGAGTTCGCCTCGCCCGCCCCGAACGTCCTCGAGCCCGTGTTCGAGAGGCTCGGCTTTCTCAGGGTGGCCGAGCACCGCTCGAAGGACGTGACCCTCTATCGCCAGGGCGACATCAACTTCATCGTCAACCGCGAGCCGAAGAGCCAGGCGGCGTACTTCGCCGCCGAGCACGGGCCTTCGGCCTGCGCGATGGCGTTTCGCGTCCGGGACTCGCACAAGGCGTACGCGCGCGCGCTCGGGCTCGGCGCGCAGCCGGTGGACATTCCCACCGGGCCGATGGAGCTGCACCTGCCTGCGATCCGAGGCATCGGGGGCGCGCCGCTTTACCTGATCGATCGCTTCGAGGAAGGGCGATCGATCTACGACATCGACTTCGAATGGATCGAGGGCGCCGAGCGGCATCCGCAAGGGCACGGCCTCAGGGTGATCGACCACCTCACGCACAATGTCTACCGCGGGCGGATGGCATACTGGGCCGCGTTCTACGAAAAGCTCTTCAACTTCCGCGAGCTCCGCTACTTCGACATCAAGGGCGAGTACACGGGGCTCACCTCCAAGGCGATGACCGCGCCCGACGGCAGGATTCGCATCCCGCTCAACGAGGAGGCCTCGCGAAGCACCGGCCAGATCGAGGAGTTCCTGATGAAATTCAACGGCGAGGGGATCCAGCACATCGCGCTCCTCACCGACGATATCTTCGCGTCCGTGGATCGCCTGCGGCGCGCCGGCGTGCCTCTGATGAGCGCGCCCAGTCGCAGCTACTACGAGATGCTCGACGAGCGCCTGCCGGGGCATGGTCTTCCCGTGGCCGAAGTGCGGGCGCGCGGAATTCTCGTCGACGGCACGACCGAGGGCGGCACGCCGCGCCTGTTGCTGCAGATCTTCTCGCAGACGCTGCTCGGGCCCGTGTTCTTCGAGTTCATCCAGCGCAAGGGGGACGAGGGATTCGGCGAAGGCAACTTCAAGGCGCTCTTCGAGTCGATGGAGCGCGACCAGGTGCGCCGTGGCGTCCTGAAGCCGGGGGAATAAGATGAAACGCATGGCACTCAGATATCAGAGCGGTTTCGGCAACACCTTCTCCACCGAAGCGGCGAAAGGCGCGCTGCCCGTCGGGCAGAACTCGCCGCAGAAGGCGCCGCGGGGCCTTTATGCCGAGGTGCTTTCGGGCACCGCGTTCACCGCGCCGCGCGCAGAGAACTTCAGCACCTGGATGTACCGCATGCGCCCCACGGCGATGCATCCGCCGTTCAAGCGGATCGCGAACGGGCTGCTGCGCTCGGGCCCGTTCGACGAAACGGCGACGCCGCCCAGCCGCCTGCGCTGGGATCCGTTCCCGATCCCGCAGAAGCCGACCGACTTCATCGACGGCCTTCTCACGCTCGCGGGCTCCGGGAGCCCGGAGGCGCAGGCCGGTGTCGCCGTGCACGTCTACCGGGCCAACCGCTCGATGACCGACCGCGTGTTCTCGAACGCAGACGCGGAGACGATGCTGGTTCCGCAGCAAGGACTGTTGAGAGTTCTTACAGAACTCGGTGTTCTGGAGGTTTCTCCTGGCGAGATCACCGTCATTCCGCGAGGCGTGAAGTTCAAGGTCCAGGTCGACGGCCCGGCGCGCGGCTACGCGTGCGAGAACTACGGCGCGCTTTTCCGGCTGCCCGAGCTCGGCCCGATCGGCGCGCAGGGGCTCGCGCAGCGGCGCGACTTCCTCGCCCCGGTCGCCGCGTACGAGGACCGCAGCGGCCGCCACGAAGTTGTCACCAAGTTCCTCGGGGGGCTCTGGGCGACCGAGCTCCGGCACTCGCCGCTCGATGTGGTCGCCTGGCACGGCAACCTCGCGCCCTACAAGTACGATCTCGCGCGCTTCATGGCGATCAGCACCGTGAGCTTCGATCATCCGGACCCGTCGATCTTCACCGTGCTCACCTCGCCCTCGGGTCAGCCGGGCGTCGCGAACTGCGACTTCGTCATCTTCCCGCCGCGCTGGATGGTCGCCGAGCACACCTTTCGGCCGCCCTGGTTCCACAGGAACGTCATGAGCGAGCTGATGGGTCTCGTGCGCGGCGTCTACGACGCGAAAGCCGAAGGGTTCCTGCCCGGCGGCGTCTCGATCCACAACTGCATGCAGGGCCATGGCCCGGACCTCGTCACCTGGGAAAAGGCAAGTACCGCGGAGCTCAAGCCCGCGAAGCAGGAGAACACGCTCGCCTTCATGTGGGAGTCGCGCTGGGTCTTCCGCCCCACGCGCTACGCGCTGGAGGCGAAGGAGCGGCAGAAGGACTACGAGCGCTGCTGGGACGGATTCAAGAAGCACTTCAGGTGATCGACCGCACGCACGATCCGAAGCTCCGGAGCTGGGTCGAGAGCGCGAACGACCCTGCTACCGACTTTCCGATTCAGAATCTGCCTTTTGGGGTCTTTGCAAGGAAAGGCGCCAAGGAACCCCCGCGTGGTGGCGTCGCGATCGGCGACCAGATCTTCGACCTCGCCGCGCTGGGACTGAGAACCGGCCCCACGCTGAACGGTCTCGCCGCCGCCGGTCGCTCGAAGTGGAAGGCGCTGCGTAGCACGATCTCGAAAGCGCTTTCCGATCCGAAGCAGAAGCGGCATTTCCGGAAGTTCCTGGTTCCAATGAAGCAGGCACAGCTCTTCCTGCCCGTGGCGATCGGGAACTACAGCGACTTCTTCACCGGCATCCATCACGCGACCAACATGGGCCGGATGTTCCGGCCCGACAACCCGCTGCTGCCGAACTATCTCTGGGTGCCGATCGGCTACCACGGCCGCGCCTCGTCGATCGTGGTCTCGGGAACCCCCGTGGTACGCCCGAACGGGCAGACCAGGGCGCCCGATGCGCCCGCCCCCGCCTTCGGACCGGCGAAGCGCCTGGATTTCGAGCTCGAGCTCGGTTTCGTCGTCGGCCCTGGCAATGCGCTCGGCCGGCCGATCCCGGTCGCGCGCGCGCTCGATCACGTGTTCGGCGTGGTGCTCTTCAACGACTGGTCGGCCCGCGACATCCAGACTTGGGAGTACCAGCCGCTCGGACCTTTCCTCGCCAAGAGCTTCGCCTCGACGATGTCGCCCTGGATCGTGACGCTCGAGGCGCTCGCGCCCTTCCGCTCACCGGCGTTCGAGCGCAGCACCGACCAGCCGAAGCCGTTGCCGTATCTGTTCGACGAACAGGATCAGCGGCAAGGGCATTTCGATATCCGGATGCAAATGAGCCTGCGCAGCGCGTCGATGCGCGCGAAGCGAATTCCCCCTCAAGTCCTGACGCGGAGCAACTTCCGCTACTCGTACTGGACGGCTGCGCAGGTCGTCGCGCACCAGAGCTCGAACGGCTGCAACCTGAAGCCGGGCGATCTGCTCGCCTCGGGCACGATCTCGGGCCCGGCGCCGGACGGCTACGGCTCGATGATCGAGCTGACCAACGGCGGGAAGAGCCCGATTCCGCTTCCTTCCGGCGAAACGCGCACGTTCCTGGAGGACGGCGACGAGGTGATCGAGCGCGGGCGCTGCAAGCGCGAGGGATTCGTGTCGATCGGGCTCGGGGAGGCCGCGGGCGTCGTAAGACCCGCGCCGGCACCCTAGCCCGACCAGGACGGCTTTCTCTTCTCCAGGAACGAGGCGATGCCTTCGCGCGCCTCGTCGGACGCGCGGCGCCGCGCGATGACGCGTGCGGTGTGCGCAATGAGCTTCGGGGTGATCGGCGCGCCGCTCACGGTGCGAAGCAGCTTCTTCATCTCGGCAAGCGCGCCAGGCGCGCACGCGGCGAAGGCCTGCGCGATTGCCTCGACCGCCGCGTCGAGCTCCGCCGCCGGGACAAGTTCGTGAATCATCCCGAGATCTTTCGCTTCCTGGGCGGAGAAACGTTCCCCTGAAAGGGCATAGCGCCTCGCCGCATTCGCGCCCATGGCGCGCACCACGTAGGGGCTGATCATCGCGGGCACCAGCCCGATGCGCGTTTCCGGCAGGCAGAAGCTCGCCTCCTCGCTTGCCACGACGACGTCGCAGGCGCAAACGAGCCCCATGCCGCCCGCGAACGCGGGACCGTGCACGCGCGCGATGGCGGGCTTCGGAAATTCGTGGAGCTGCCGGAAGAACCGGGCCGATTTCATGGCCTGAGCGCGGTTCTCCGCCGCGCTCGATCGCCCGGCCGCCTCCATGCGGCCGAGATCGGCACCGGAGCAGAACGCGGGGCCGCGCCCGCCGAGCACGAGCACGCGTACGGCGGGGTCTTTCTGGAGCGCATCGAGCGCCTTCGGCAGCTCCGCCGCCATGACGCCGTTCATGGCGTTGCGCTGCTCGGGCCGGTTGAGCCAGAGGCGGGCGACCGGGGCCTGGATCTCGAGCTCGAGGGTTTCGAATTTCATGAGGCAAGCGACAGCCGCTGACGCGCCTGGAGGTACTCGCGCGCGAGCTGGTCCACGACCTCCGCTACCGGCATGACGCGGTCGATCTGGCCGACGCCCTGCCCCGCGCTCCAGATGTCGCGCCAGACCTTTTTCTCGGCACCGCTCCCGGAGCCGAAGTTCATCTTCTTCGGATCGGACCTCGGCAGGTCGAGCGGATCGAAGCCCGCGGCGATGACGCTGTGCTTCAGATAGTTGCCGTGCACGCCGGAAAAGAGGTCCGTGTAGACGATGTCGGCGGCGCGCGCCTTCAGGATCTCCTCCTTGTAGCGCTCGGGCACGCTCGCCTCGGGCGTGGCGAGGAATCGCGTTCCGATGTAGGCGAGGTCCGCGCCCGCGGCCTGCGCGGCGAGGATCGCGTTGCCGCTCGCGATCGCGCCCGAGAGCACCACGGGTCCGTCGAAGAAGCGCCGCACCTCGCCCACGAGCGCGAAGGGCGAGAGCGTCCCGGCGTGACCGCCCGCGCCCGCGCACACCAGGATCAGCCCGTCGACCCCGGCCTCGAGCGCCTTCTCCGCGTGCCGCACGTTGATCACGTCGTGCAGCACGATCCCGCCGTAGGCGTGAATCGCGGGAATCACGTCGTTGGGCGCCCTGAGGCTCGTGATCGTGATCGGCACCTTGTGGCGGATGCAGACTTCCAGATCGTGCTCGAGGCGGTCGTTCGATTTGTGCACGATCTGGTTCACCGCGTAGGGTGCGGCGCCCGGATGCGCGGCGAGCGCTGTCTCGATCTCGGCGAGCCACTCGTCCAGCGTTTCCCTGGGACGGGCATTGAGCGCCGGGAACGACCCCACGATCCCGGCCTTGCACTGCTCGGTGACGAGCCGCGGGTTTCCGGCGATGAACATCGGCGCCCCGATCACCGGGAGGCGCAGGCGCTGGAGGATCTTCGGCAGAGCCATTCGTCCTTCCCCTTCAGGCGAGGCCGGCGAGGGTATCATGCGCGCTTTTCGAACCGCGTCGGAACGCCGCCTGAACAACCTCACGCTTTTCGCCGTGTGCGTGGCGATCTGGAGCACCACCTGGCTTGCGATCACCTATCAGCTCGGCGCGGTCGCTCCGGAAGTGAGCGTAGGGTATCGCTTCCTCGCCGCGGCGCTGCTGGTCGCCGCGTGGTGCCGGCTGCGCGGTCTTGCGCTCGGCTTCCGGCCGGCCGAGCATGCCTTTCTCGCCCTGATGGGGCTGTTCATGTACAGCGTGGGCTACATCCTCGTCTACCACGCCGAGCGTCACGTCGCCTCGGGGCTGGTCGCGATCGGGTACTCGGCGAGCCCGATGCTTTCGATGATCGGCACGCGAATCGCCTTCGGCCAGCCGATGAGCGCGCGAATGGCGATCGGGGCCGCGTTCGGCATCGCCGGGATCGTGCTCGTGTTCTGGCCCGAATTCACGAGGTTCTCGGAGAGCCGCAATGCGCTTGCCGGAGCCGTCCTTACCGCCGCCGCCGTGCTCGTCGCCACGCTCGGCGGGCTGGTGGCGCAGCGCAACCATGCGAAGAACCTGCGCGGCGCGCCGGCCATCGCCTGGGGCATGGGCTACGGCGGCGCCGCGGCGCTTGCGATCGCCGCCGCCGCCGGCCGCCCCTTCACGATCGAGTGGTCCTGGGGCTATCTGGTGTCGCTCGCGTATCTCGTCGTATTCGGCTCGGTGATCACCTTCGGGGCGTGGCTGACGCTCCTTGGCCGCATCGGCGCGGCGCGCGCCTCCTACGTAGGCGTGATGGTGCCGATCGTCGCGCTCGTCATCTCCACGGTGTTCGAGAACCTTCCCTGGCACCCGCTGATGGCCGCCGGCATGGCGATCTCGCTCGCGGGGAACGTGCTCGTGCTTCGCCAGGCGCCGCACTAGCGCAGCACTCCGCCCGCGGCGGCGAGGTCACGCAGGAGTTTCGGCGGCGCGAACCGCTCGCCGTGCTTGTTCGCGAGAGCATCCGCGCGCTGCACGAACTTCGCTGCTCCCACGTGGTTCACGTACTGCAGCGCCCCTCCCGTCCAGCCGGGGAAGCCGATTCCGAAGATGGAGCCGATGTTGGCGTCGTGCACGCTGGTCAGCACGCCCTCCTCGAGGCAGCGCGCGGTTTCGATCGACTGCCGGTACAGGATCCGGTCCTTGAGCTCCTCGAAATCGTACGTCGCGCCCGGCCTGCCGAAGATCCTGGCGAGCTCCGGCCACAGGAACTTCTTCCCCTCCTTCGGGTACTCGTAGAAACCGCCGCCGGCGGCGCGCCCCGCGCGTCCGAACTCCTTCACCATGCGCTCGATCACCTTCTGGCCGGGGTGCACGGGCGGCAGGGGCTTGCCCTCTGCCTTCAGGTCGGCGATCGCCTGCTCCATCACGTGAATCGAAAGCGAAAGCGATGTTTCGTCGATCACCGCGAGCGGCCCGACCGGCATCCCGGCGAGCTTCGCCGCGTTCTCGATCACCGCGGCCGGGATCCCTTCGGCGAGCATCGCGCAGCCTTCCTGCACGAAGGTGCCGAAGGTGCGGCTGGTGTAGAAGCCGCGCGAGTCGTTCACCACGATCGGGGTCTTGCCGATCTGCAGCACGTAGTCGTAGGCGCGCGCGAGCGTCTCGGGCGAGGTCTTCGCGCCCCGGATGATCTCGACGAGCGGCATGCGGTCCACGGGCGAAAAGAAGTGCACGCCGACGAAGTTCTCCGGCCGCGCCGCCGCCTGCGCGAGACCGGAGATCGGAAGCGTCGAGGTGTTGGAAGCGAAGATCCCGCCCGGCGCGAGCATCGGCTCGGCCTCGCGCGTAACCTGCGCCTTGAGCTCCCGCTTCTCGAACACCGCCTCGATGATCAGATCGCAGCCGGCGAGGTCTGTTGCACTCGCCGTAGGGGTGATCAGGGAAAGCTGCTCCCTGCCTCGCCTGCGCTTCTCGAGAAGCTTCTCCGTGTAGGCCTTCCCTCTTTCCGCCTGCTCGAGCGTGACATCCTTCAGCACGCAGGCCACGCCGCGCGAGGCGTTCGCCCACGCGATGCCGCTTCCCATCATGCCGGCGCCGAGGATGCCGACCTTGGTCGCCTTCCACTTCGGAACGTCCTTCGGACGCGAGGCGCCGGACTTGATCGCATTCAGGTTGAAGAAGAACGCGGTGATCATGTTTTTCGTCACCGGGCTCACCGCGAGCTTCGCCAGGTAGCGCGATTCGATCCGCATCGCGGTGTCGAAGTCGACGTACGCGCCCTCGACTGCCGCCGCCATGATCGCTTCGGGCGCGGGGTAGAGGTGCCGCGTCTTCTCCGCGAGCATCGCGGGCGCCACGGCGAGCATCTGCGAGATCCTGGGGCTCGAGGGCGTTCCGCCCGGCATCCGGTAGCCGTCTTCGTCCCAGGGCTGCTTCGGCGCAGGGTGCGCTGCGATCCACTCTCGCGCCATCCTCGAAAGCTCGTTCATGCCCGCCGCGAGACCCTGAACCAGTCCCAGCTCGGCCGCCTCCGCCGGGCGCATGAGCCTGCCTTCCACGAGGTAGGGCATCGAGCGCTCCAGGCCGAGGAGCCGCACCAGCTTGGTCACGCCGCCCGCGCCGGGCAGCAGCCCCAGCGTCACCTCGGGAAATCCGAGCTGGATTTTCGGGTCATCGAGCACGATGCGGCAATGCGCCGCGAGCGCGATCTCGAAGCCGCCGCCGAGCGCCGTGCCGTTCACCGCCGCGACCACGGGTCGTCCGAGCGTCTCGAGCGCGCGGAACGACTTCTTCATGCGCTCGACCTCCTCGAAGATCCGATGGCCATCGCCGGGCTTGAGCTGCACGAGGTCCTTCAGCTCGGCGCCAGCGAAGAACGACTTCTTCGCAGAGGCGAGGATCACGCCCGCAATCGAGTCCTTCTCCCTTACGATGCGCGCCACCGCCGCCTCGAACGCCTGCTGCCACTCTGCGGTCATGGTGTTGACCGGCGAGCCGGGGGCGTCGAAGGTGATCGTTACGACGTTATCCGAATCCTTTTCGTATCGAATAGATGAGGTCATTGACCCAACCGCAAAAACCGGGACAGACCCGGTTTTTCAACATTGCGAAAAATCCGGGTCTGTCCCGGTTTTTGTCAGAGGCGCTCCACGATCGTGGCGATCCCCATTCCGCCGCCTACGCACAGCGTCGCGAGGCCGTAGCGGAGCTTTCTGCGCTCGAGCTCGTCGAGAAGCGTGCCGAGAATCATCGCGCCGGTCGCGCCCAGGGGATGCCCCAGCGCGATCGCGCCGCCGTTCACGTTCACCTTCTCGGCCGGCACGTTCATGTCCTTCATGAACTTCATCGGCACCACGGCAAAGGCCTCGTTGACCTCGAAGAGATCGATCTGATCGATCGTCATCCTCGCCTTGGCGAGCGCCTTGCGCGCCGCGGGCATGGGGCCGGTGAGCATGATCGTGGGGTCCGCTCCCGAGAGCGCGGTGGCCACGATGCGCGCCCGCGGCGTGAGTCCCAGCGCCCTGCCTTTCGCCTCGCTTCCGATCAGAACCGCGGCAGCGCCGTCCACGATGCCCGAGGAGTTGCCCGCGGTGTGCACGTGGCGGATGCGCTCGACCATCGGGTAGCGCTGGATGGCCACCGCGTCGTAGCCCATCTCGCCCATCCTGTCGAAGGACAGCCTGAGCGCGGCAAGCGCTTCCATCGTGGTGCCCGGCTTGATGAACTCGTCATGATCGAGGATCACGTCGCCCACCGCGTCCTTCACCGGTACAACCGAGCGCGCGAATCGCCCCGCCTCGCGCGCCGCGGCCGCCTTCTTCTGCGAGCCGAGCGCGAACGCGTCCACGTCCTCGCGCGAGAAATCCTCCAGCGTAGCGATGAGATCGGCGCTGATTCCCTGGGGGATGAAGCCGGTGTCGAGCGCGGTTTCCGGGTCGCAAGCCCAGGCGCCGCGGTCGCTTCCGAGCGGCACGCGCGACATCGATTCGACCCCGCCCGCGACGACCAGATCCTCCCAGTCCGAGCGCACCTTCTGCGCCGCCATGTTGACCGCCTCCAGCCCCGAGGCGCAGAAGCGGTTGAGCTGCACGCCCGCGGCGTGCCAGTCCCAGCCCGCGGCGAGCGCGGCGGTCTTCGCGATGCACGAGCCCTGCTCGCCGATCGGCGTCACGCACCCCATCACGACGTCGTCCACCTGCGCGGTGTCGAGGTCGTGGCGGCGCTGCAGCTCCTTCAGCACTCCGGTGAGCAGCGCGATCGGCTTCACCTCGTGCAGCGATCCGCTCGCCTTTCCTCTGCCGCGCGGCGTGCGCAGCGCGTCGAAAACCATCGCTTCCGCCATGTCGGCCTCCTTGGTCCCGGAAAATGGGGTCAGACTCGACTTTACGATTCCAAAGTCGAGTCTGACCCCATTT
>JBBINV010000028.1:0-46792 GCA_037443705.1 Betaproteobacteria bacterium
TCGACCCAGCGCCGGAAGCGCGCGCGCGCTGCGCCGCGCAGCGTGCCGAGCGCGTACTCGGCCGCGAGGTGCTCGCGAAGCCCGGGCTTTCCGCGAAGGTTCATGTGCCCTCCAGGCAGCCCTTGAGCCGCGCGAGCCCGCGCCGCACCCAGGTCTTCACGGTGCCGAGGGGCTCGCGCAGGTGCGCGGCGAGCTCCGAGTGCGTGAGCCCGTCGTAGAAAGCGAGCAGGATCGCCTGGCGCTGCCTCGCCTCGAGCGACTTCAGGCAGCGCGCGAGCGCGGCCGCGTCCTTGGCGGCCTCGAGCGCGGCGAGCGGCCCGGGGTTCGGGCTCTCGGCCGCCTCGATCAGATCGCCCTCCGGGTCGATCACCTCGGGGTTGGGGCGCCGCAGCCAGTCCAGGCAGCGGTTGCGCACGATGCTCGTCATCCAGGTCATGGGCGCGGCGAGGTCCTCGCGGTAGTCCCCGGCGCGGCTCCAGATCCGGACGTAGCACTCCTGCAGCACTTCCTCGGCCCAGTCCTCACGCCGGACTATACGGAGCGCGACCCCGAACAGTTTCGATGCGGTGAGGTCGTAGAGGCGCTTGAGCGCCGGCTGGTCGCCGCGGGCGCAGGCCGCGAGCAGCGCCGCGAGCGGCTCAGCGCTCATGCCGCCAGAGCACGTCGCCGCGCCCCGCGTCGCGGTTGATGACCCGTCCGAGCACGAACAGCAGGTCGGAGAGGCGGTTGAGATACTGCCGCGCGCGCTCGCCCACGGCTTCGGCGCGCCCTAGCGCCACGAGGCTCCGCTCGGCGCGCCGGCACACCGTGCGCGCGAGGTGCGCGGCGGCCGCGGCGCGCGTACCCCCGGGGAGCACGAATTCCTTGAGCGGCGCAAGCCCCGCGTTATGCGCCTCGAGCTGCTCGTCGAGCCGGCGCACGTGCGCTTCGCCGATCATGGCGTGGCCAGGGATCGAGATCTCGCCGCCGAGGTCGAACAGGTCGTGCTGCACCGCGAGGAGCGTCTCGCGCACCGCCGCGGGCAGCTCCTCGGCGAGCGCCAGCCCGATCGCGGAGTTGAGCTCGTCGATGTCGCCGAGCGCGCGCACGCGCGCCGCGTCCTTGCCCACGCGCGTGCCGTCGCCCAGGCCCGTCTCGCCCGCGTCGCCCATGCGCGTCGCAATCTTCGATAGCCGGTGGCCCATAAGGAGAGCAAAATTATATGCCCCGCCCCGCGCGGGCCCAGAAGAGGAGGAGGCGACGATGGCGAGCATCCGCAGGATCGGCTACTACTCGATGAAGGTTCCGAACCGTCCCGGCGCCGGGGCGAAGCTGCTCGATACGCTGAAGGCCGCGCGCGTCAACCTGCTCGCGTTCACCGGATTCCCGGAGCGCGGCGGCGCGCAGGTCGATTTCGTGCCGCAGAACGATGGCGCGTTCCGGCGCGCGGCCCGTAAAGCGGGCCTGAAGCTCTCGGCGCGGAAGACCGTGTTCCTGCTCCAGGGCGCGGACCGTCCCGGCGCGCTCACCGGCGTCGTCGACCGGCTGGCGAAGGCGCGCATCAACATGGTCGCGCTCGACGCCGTGACCGCGGGCGCCGGGCGCTTCGGGGCGATTTTCTGGGTGAAGCCGAAGGACGTGGGGCGAACGACGCGGCTGCTCGGGGCGCGCTAGCCGGTCTTCTTGACCGCGCTTTCGATCCAGCCCCTGGCGAGCGTCGTGGTGAGCCGCTCGCCTTCCGACACGCGCGCGGCGTCGCGCAGGATCTCGCCCTTGCCGTTGCGGGTGATCGAATAGCCGCGCGCAAGGAGCGCGGGGTGATCGAACGCGGCGAGGCGCGCCCTCGCGTGCCTCACCCGGGCAAGCAGCTGCTCGAATCGGCGCTCGGTAGCGGCGGCGAAGCGCGCGGCGAGGTGAGCGAGGTGCTGGCGCGAGGCGCGGAGGCGCTCGGCGGGATGAACGAGGCGCTTCGCGAGGCCGTCCAGGCCTTGCGCCGCGTAGTCGATCCTGCGCGCGGTTTCCCGTGAGATCCGGAATCCCAGCTCGGCGACGCGCTCGAGCAGCATCGCGCGCGAGGGACTGACGAGCTCGGCGGCCGCGGTAGGGGTCGGCGCGCGCCGGTCGGCAGCGAAATCGGCGATCGTGACGTCGGTCTCGTGGCCCACCCCCACCACCACCGGAATGCGCGAGGCGCGGATCGCGCGCGCGACGATCTCCTCGTTGAACTGCCAGAGGTCCTCGATCGAGCCGCCGCCGCGCACGAGCAGCAGCACGTCGCATTCGGCGCGCTCGCTCGCCGTGGCGAGCATCGCCGCGATGTGCGCGGCGGCGCCTTCGCCCTGAACGGGCACGGGGTACACGATCACCGGCACCGAGGCGTTGCGGCGCGCGAGCGTCGTGAGCACGTCGCGCAGCGCCGCGGCGGCGAGCGAGGTGACCACGCCGATGCGCTGCGGGTGAGACGGAAGCGCGCGCTTGGCCGCCGCGTCGAACAGGCCCTCGCGCTCCAGGCGCTCCTTGAGGCGCAGGTAACGCTCGTACAGCGGCCCGAGCCCGGCGCGCCGCATGGTCTCGACGTTGAGCTGGAACCGGCCGCGGGGCTCGTACAGCGTGGCGAGCGCGCGCGCCTCCACGCGCGCGCCCTCGGCAGGCGTCCAGTCGAGCGCCGCGGCGCGGCTGCGGAACATGACGCAATCGACCTGGGCCTGCTCGTCCTTGAGCACGAAATAGAGATGTCCCGATGCTGCCGCGCGCAGGTTCGAGATCTCGCCCTCGACCCACAGAAGGGGAAAGCGGTGCTCGATCGCGTCGCGGATGCTCCGCAGCAGCTGCGAGACGCTCAGCACCGGGCCGGCGGCGCCTTCCGGGCGGGGAAATTCGTGTTCCATCGGAGGAATCGGGGGAGGCGAGGCGGCTACTTTAATCCACACCTGCCGCCGGCGCGCGGCGGCGAGCGCGAAAGGCGCGCGTGGAGCCCGATTCTTATCCGTAAGCCGCTGTTTTGCGGCCGGAAACGACTGATGAAGATTTCATCGCGACCGAGCGGCGGCGTATTGCGGCCCTCACGAGATCGGCTGTCCAGAGAAAATCCACAAACTTATCCACAAGATTTGTGGATAACGGCCCGGCCGCGTTTTTGCCGGCCTTTTTTGCTAAAGTGCCGGGCACCCGAAAAACGCGGACGCCCCGCTCCGGAGATCTCCTTTGTTCGCCATCATCCAGGCCGCCGGCTGGCCGATCTGGCCGCTGCTACTCGCCTCGATCATCGCCGTCGCGCTGATCATCGAGCGCTCGATGACGCTGCGCGAGGTCAGGATCGTGCCGCCGACGCTGCTCGAGCAGGTCCTGAACGTGTACCAGCGCCAGGGCGTGTCCGAGGACGTGCTCGCGCGACTCGGGCGCGATTCCCCGCTCGGCGTGGTGCTCGCGGCGGGGCTGCGCAACCACCGCAGCTCCCGCTACGTCATGAAAGAGGCGATCGAGGAGGCCGGGCACGCGGTGGCGCACGAGCTGGAGCGCTTCCTCACCACCCTCGGCACCATCGCGACCGCCTCGCCGCTCCTCGGGCTGTTCGGCACGGTGGTCGGCATGATCGAGATCTTCGGTTCGCAGTCGCCGACCGGCACCAATCCGCAGCAGCTCGCGCACGGGATCTCGGTCGCGCTCTACAACACGGCGTTCGGGATCGCGATCTCGATTCCGTCGCTCATCTTCTACCGGCATTTCCGGAACAAGGTCGACGGGTTCGTGGTGCAGATGGAGCAGGCTGCCTCGCGGCTGGTCGACACGGTGCACGGCGAGCGCATGGATTTCCAGGGCAAGCCGGCGCAGGCCGTGCAGCCGCGCTAGGCGCGCATGGATTTCCGGCGTGGAAAGGCGAAAGAGGAGCCCGAGATCAACCTCGTGCCGCTGATCGACGTGATGATGGTGATTCTGATCTTCCTCATGATCACCACCACGTACTCCAAGTACACCGAGCTCCAGATCAATCTTCCGACCGCGGACGCCGATAAGCAGCTCGAGCGGCCGAACGAGGTGACGGTGCTGGTGAACGCGCAGGGGCAGTATGTGGTCAACAAGTCCCCGGTCGCGTTCTCGAGCATCGAGCAGCTCGCGGGCGAGCTGCGCTCCGCGGCCGCGGGCCTGCGCGAGCCGGTGGTCGTCATCAGCGCCGATGCGAATTCGACGCACCAGTCGGTCGTGCGCGTGATGGAAGCCTCGCGCCTGGCCGGGCTCTCGCAGATCACCTTCACCACGCAATCCACCCGGTAGTGAGACATTGGTGGCGGCGCGGAGCGCTGGCGTGGCTGCTCTGGCCCGCAAGCGTCGTATTCGGGATCGCAGTTCGTCTCCGGCGCCTCTGCTACAGGCTGCACCTCTTCAAATCGATTCACCCCGGCATTCCCGTGATCGTCGTCGGCAATCTCACGGTCGGCGGAAGCGGCAAGACGCCGCTCGTGCTCTGGATCGCGGAGCTGCTCGCCGCCAAGGGCTGGCGCCCGGCGATCGTGTCGCGCGGCTACGGCGGAACGGCGGGCGCGCCGCGCGAGGCGAGCATCGCGTCCGACCCGGCCGAGGTCGGCGACGAGCCCGTGGTGCTCGCGCGCCGCAGCGGCTGCCCCGTGTGGGTGGGCGCGGACCGCGCCGTGGCGATCGCGATGCTCCGCGCCGCGCACCCCGAGTGCGACGTCGTGATCCTGGACGACGGCCTGCAGCATCTGCGGCTCGCGCGCGATATCGAGATCTGCGTGGTCGACGGGCGCGGCTTCGGAAACGGGTTCCTGCTGCCGGCGGGCCCGTTGCGCGAGCCACCCTCCCGTCTGCGATCGGTCGACGCGGTGGTCGTTCACGGTGCGAGCGGCATGAAGGGATTTTCCATGCGGCTCGAGGGCGAAGAGCTGCACCGCGCGACCGACGCGCGCGAGCGCCGGCCCGCGTCCTCGTTCGCCGGCCAGCGCGTGCGCGCCGTGGCGGGGATCGGAGACCCGAACCGCTTCTTCGTGCATCTCGGCCGGCATGGCATCAAGGTGGTGCCGCGGCCGTTCCCGGATCATCATCCATTCGCGCCTTCGGACCTCGAGTTCGGCGACGAACTGCCGGTGGTGATGACCGAGAAGGACGCGGTAAAATGCAGGCGCTTCGCCCGCCCGAACCACTGGGTGCTTCCGGTGCGCGCGGCGCTCGATCCGGCGTTCGGCGACTGGCTGCTCGCGAAGCTCGGCGAAAGGAAGGCATCGCGATGAGCGCGATCGATCCCCGGCTGCTCGAGATTCTCGTGTGCCCGCTGTGCAAGGGCCCGCTCGTCTACCGCAAGGACGCGCAGGAGCTCGTGTGCAGGCCCGACCGGCTCGCCTACCCGGTGAAGGACGGCATTCCCGTGATGCTCGAGGAGGACGCGCGCAGGCTCCCCCCCGAAGAGGAAGTCGCCTGAGCGGCGGGTCACGCTTTTCTGTCCTGGTGCCGGCCCGCTGGGCCTCGAGCCGCTTCCCCGGCAAGCCCCTCGCCGATCTCGCAGGCAAGCCCATGGTGGTGCGCGTGTGCGAGCGCGCCGCGGCGAGCGGAGCGAGCCTCGTCGCCGTGGCGACCGATGACGAGCGGATCGCGAGGATCGTGGAGGAAAACGGTTTTCGGGCACTCGTGACACGTGCCGACCATGCCTCCGGTACCGACCGGATCGCGGAAGCGGCGGCGCAACTCGCGCTCGGAGACGGCGAGATCGTCGTCAACGTGCAGGGCGACGAGCCGCTGATCGATCCCGCGCTGATCGGCGAGGTCGCAGCCACCCTTGCGCGCAACCCCGAGGCGAGCGCCGCGACCGCGTGCCACCCGATCCACGACGCCGGGGCGTTTGCGAACCCGAACGTAGTGAAAGTCGTTCTCGACGCACGCGGCTTCGCGCTCTACTTCAGCCGCGCCGGAATCCCTTTTCCGCGCGAAGGCGGTCCGCCTTCGGCTTATCGGCATATAGGAATATATGCGTACCGCGCCGGGTTCCTTGCGCGGTACGCTTCGCTCGAGCCTTCGCCGCTCGAGCGCATCGAGAGCCTCGAGCAGCTGCGCGTGCTGTGGCACGGCTACCGCATTGCGGTCGCGGTGAGCGCGGCGGAAGCTCCACCGGGCGTGGATACGCCGCAGGATCTGGAGACAGCGAGGAGAGCGTTCTCATGAGACTGATCCTTCTGGGGCCGCCCGGCGCGGGCAAGGGCACGCAGGCCGGGTTCATCTGCCGCCATTACGGCATTCCGCAGATTTCCACCGGCGACATGCTGCGCGCCGCGATCAAGGCGGGCACGCCGCTCGGGCTCGCCGCGAAGAAGGTGATGGACGCGGGGCAGCTCGTGTCCGACGAGATCATCCTGGGCCTGGTCGAGGAGCGCCTCAGGCAGCCCGACTGCGCACCCGGGTACCTGTTCGACGGCTTTCCGCGCACCATCCCGCAGGCCGAGGCGATGAAGCGCAAGGCGGTGCCGATCGACCGCGTGCTCGAGATCGACGTGCCCGACGAGGAGATCATCCTGCGCATGAGCGGCCGGCGCGTGCATCTCGCCTCGGGCCGCACCTATCACGTGAAATTCAACCCGCCGAGGGCCGAGGGACGCGACGACGTCACCGGCGAGCCGCTGGTGCAGCGCGACGACGACCGCGAAGAGACGGTGCGGCAGCGGCTCGTGGTGTACCACGGCCAGACCCGGCCGCTGGTCGAGTACTACACGAGCTGGGCGGCGAGCGGCGACGCGCGTGCGCCGCGCTACGAGCGCATTTCGGGTCTGGGCACGGTGGAGCAGATCCGCGATCGCGCGTTTGCCGCGCTCGGGTAAGCGGGCCGCAGGCCGCTTTCTGATAAAATCCGCGCCTTTCTTGCCGGGCCTCCCCGCCCGGCGGCGCTAGGGAGAAGACACGATGCAGGCCGGTCTCTTGTTCGCGCTTGGCTGCGCGGCCATCGCAATCCTCTACGGTGTAATCTCGATCCGCTGGATCCTCTCGCAGCCCGACGGCAACGAGCGCATGCGCGAGATCTCGGCCGCGGTGCGCGAGGGGGCGATCGCTTACCTCAGGCGCCAGTACACGACGATCGCGATCGTCGGCGCCGTGCTCGGCGCGCTCATCTGGATCTTTCTCGACGGCTTCACCGCGGCCGGGTTCGCGGTCGGCGCCGTCCTTTCGGGCGCGTGCGGCATCATCGGGATGAACATCTCGGTGCGAGCCAACGTGCGCACCGCGGAAGCGGCGCGCACGGGGCTGAACGAGGCGCTCAACGTCGCTTTCCGCGGCGGCGCGATCACGGGGCTGCTGGTGGTGGGGCTGGGGCTCTTCGGCGTGGCGGGCTATTTCTGGCTCCTTTACGCCAACGCCCTCGACAAGGGGAACCTGGTACACATCATCCAGCCGCTGGTGGGGCTGGGCTTCGGCGGATCGCTCATCTCGATCTTCGCGCGGCTCGGGGGCGGCATCTTCACCAAGGGCGCCGACGTCGGGGCGGACCTCGTAGGCAAGGTCGAGGCCGGAATTCCCGAGGACGACCCGCGCAATCCCGCGGTCATCGCGGACAACGTGGGCGACAACGTGGGCGACTGCGCCGGCATGGCCGCGGACCTGTTCGAGACCTACGCGGTGACCATCATCGCGACGATGCTGCTCGGCGCGCTGATGCTGAAGAGCGCCGCGGCTGCCGTTTATCCGCTCGCGATCGGCGGCTTCGCGATCATCGCCTCGATCGCGGGCACCTGGTTCGTGCGCGCGCAGCCGAGCGACCGCAACGTCATGCCCGCCCTCTACAAGGGGCTCGCCTGGGCGGGCGGCATCGCGCTCGTCGCCTTCTGGCCGATCACGCAGTTCATGATGGGCGACGTGCTGAAGGTGGTGCCGTTCGACGTTGCCGGCGGCAGGAAACTGATCACCGTGTGGCACCTCTACGGCACCGCCGTGGTCGGCATGGCGCTCACGGGGTTCCTGGTGTGGATCACCGAGTACTACACCGGGACGCAATTCAGGCCGGTGCGGCACGTCGCCGAGGCCTCGATCACGGGCCACGCCACCAACATCATCGCGGGGCTGGGCGTGTCCATGAAGTCGACGGCCTGGCCGGTGATCGCGGTGTGCGTCGCGATCCTGGCGTCGTACTTCCTCGCGGGCCTGTACGGCATCGCGATCGCGGCGACCGCGATGCTCTCCATGGCCGGGATCATCGTCGCGCTCGACGCCTACGGGCCGATCACCGACAACGCGGGCGGGATCGCCGAGATGGCCGACCTTCCGGACTCGGTGCGCGACATCACCGACCCGCTGGATGCCGTGGGCAACACCACCAAGGCGGTCACCAAGGGCTACGCCATCGGCTCGGCGGGCCTGGCGGCGCTGGTGCTCTTCGCCGACTACACGCACGCGCTGGAAGCTGCCGGCAAGTCGCTCTCGTTCGATCTTTCGAACCACATGGTGATCATCGGCCTGTTCATCGGGGGTCTCGTGCCGTACCTGTTCGGCGCGATGGCGATGGAAGCCGTGGGGCGGGCCGCGGGCTCGGTCGTGCTCGAGGTGCGGCGCCAGTTCAAGGAGATCGCGGGCATCATGGAAGGAAAGGCGAAACCGGAGTACGGCACCGCGGTGGACATGCTCACGCGCGCGGCGATCCGGGAGATGATGATCCCGTCGCTGCTTCCCGTGCTCGTGCCGATCCTCGTGGGCATCATCCTCGGGCCGCAGGCGCTCGGCGGCGTGCTGATGGGAACGATCGTGACGGGGCTTTTCGTCGCGATCTCGATGTGCACCGGCGGCGGCGCCTGGGACAACGCGAAGAAGTACATCGAGGACGGCCACCACGGCGGCAAGGGCTCGGACGCGCACAAGGCCGCGGTGACCGGCGACACCGTGGGCGACCCCTACAAGGACACCGCCGGCCCCGCGGTCAACCCGCTCATCAAGATCATCAACATCGTCGCGCTGCTCGTCGTGCCGCTGATGGCGTAACCGGTGCTTGTCGTCCCCGCGAAAGCGGGGACCGAGCATCTAGGTTTGGCAAGGTTCTTCGCTTGCTCGCGTTGGCATGTCTCGCTTGCGCTGCGAACATGGCGCAAAGACGGAAAAAAGCAAGCTCCCCTCGCAATCGAAGTCAACTCCCTCTTCTCGGTCTGGCCGGATCCGGAAAGGGACTTTGGGGCAAAAGCAGCAGACGCACGGTGAAGCGACTGCGCGGCGAATGGGACCGAAAAACCTGGGTTCCCGCTTTCGCGGGAACGACTTCGATCGAGTTCCTCAGATCTCCTCCGGTACCATCCGTATGGCCCCGCAAGGACACTCCGCCGCGCAGATCCCGCAGCCCTTGCAGTAGTCGTAGTTGAAGCGGAAGCGCATTCCCGGCCCGAGCTTCACCACTGCGTTGTCCGGGCACACGCCGTAGCAGTTGTCGCACTCGAAGCAGTTGCCGCACGAGAGGCAGCGCCGCGCCTCGTACAGCGCGGTCGATTCGTCGAATCCCTGCGTCACCTCTTCGAACGTGGACTGCCGCCGCACGAGATCGAGCGTGGGGCGCATCGTCTTGGGGGCGTCGGAGTAGTACCAGGTGTTCAGGTTCTCGAACGCGGCGGCTTCGTTCTTCGGCGGCGGCGCGTAGCGCGTTCCGCGCAGCCAGGCGTCGATGTGGCGCGCGGCTTTCTTGCCGTGTCCTACCGCGACGGTGACGGTGCGCTCGCCGGGCACCATGTCGCCGCCCGCAAAGATTCCCGGATGCCCGGTCATCATGTCGGCGCTCACCCGCACCATGCCGTCCTTCACTTCCAGGCCGGGCACGCCGTCCAGAAGCGACAGGTCCACGTCCTGCCCGTGCGCGAGCACCACCGAGTCGGCTTGCAGCGTCTCGTACTCGCCGGTGGGCTGCGGGTTGCCTTTTTCGTCCAGGCGCATCTTTTCGACGGTGATCGAGGATTCGCCCGCCTGCTTGATGGTCGAGAGCCACTTGACGAGCACGCCTTCCTGGAGGGCTTCCTCCAGTTCCGAATCGTGCGCGGGCATCCTCTCGCGCGTGCGGCGGTACACGATCACCGACTCGGCTGCGCCCAGGCGCCTCGCGGTACGCGCCACGTCGATCGCGGTGTTGCCGCCGCCGTAAACCACCACGCGCCGGCCGAGGAGCGGCGGCGCCTCGCCTTCCATGCTGCGCAGCACGGACACCGCGTCGAGCACTTTCGCCGCGCTGCCCGCCGGGATGTAGGCGCGCTTGGCGATGTGCGCGCCCACCGCGAGGAACGCGGCATCGAAGCTTCCCGCCTTGATGGTTTCGGAAAGGTTCGCGACCTTGAAATTCAGTTGAATGGCGACCCCCAAATCCAGAATCCTGCCGACCTCCGCGTCGAGCACCTCGCGCGGCAGGCGGTACTTCGGGATGCCGAAGCGCATCATCCCGCCGGCGAGCGGGCCGGCCTCGAGGATCGTCACCGCGTGGCCGAGCCGCGCGAGGTGGTACGCCGCGGACAGGCCGGAAGGTCCGGCACCGACCACCAGGACACGCTTGCCGGTAGGCGATGAAGAACGGGAGAAGGCCCAACCCCGCCGGATCGCCTCGTCGCCCAGGAACCGCTCGACCGCGTTGATGCCCACCGCCTCGTCGAAGTGCCCGCGGTTGCACGAGGTTTCGCAGGGGTGGTAGCACACGCGGCCCATCGTCGCCGGGAGCGGGTTGTCCGCGGTGAGCAGGCGCCAGGCCGCTTCGTAGTCGCCCGACTCGGCGTGGAACAGCCAACCCTGCACGTTCTCGCCCGCGGGGCACGCGCTGTTGCACGGCGGGAGCCTGTCGAGGTACTCGGGCCGCATCGTGCGCCAGGTGCCGGTGCGGTTCGCGAGGCTCGAGCCGGGGTCGAGCGTGATGGCGAAAGGCTTACGCATCGAGCAATCCGTAGCGACGGATGTTGCGATCGGCGATGCTTTGGATCTTCGAAATGACTTCAGTCCGCATTTCAGGTGAAAACAGATGCGAGAACCGGCGTTGCGGGCGCAGGTACTCCTCCACCGGCAGCTTGTGCCGGATCTTCGAGACGCCCGCAAGCTCGCCGTAGAGCGCCTCGAACACCGGAAACAGGCCGGTTTCCCTGGCAAGCCGCGCGATGCGGATCGTGTCGTGCGGCTCGTGACCCCAGCCCAGCGGGCAGGGGACGAACAGGTGGATGTAGCGCGCGCCGCGGAACTCCATCGCGCGCCTCACCTTGGCCTCCAGGTCGCGCAGTTCGGCCACCGTGGCGGTCGCCACGTAGGGGATGCCGTGCGCCATCGCGATCGCCGGCAGGTCCTTGCCCTGGCCGAAGGAGTTGCCGGGCTCCTCGCCCACGGCCGCAGTGGTCGCGGTGCGCGCCGCCGGCGGCGTGGCCGAAGAGCGCTGCACGCCGGTGTTCATGTACGCCTCGTTGTCGTAGCAGATGTAGAGCACGTCGTCGTTGCGCTCGAACATCCCGGAGAGGCACGCGAAGCCGATGTCGGTGGTGCCGCCATCGCCGCCCTGGGCGACCACGCGGACGTCGGTCCTGTTTTTCGCCTTGAACGCGGCGGCGATTCCGGTGGCCACGGCCGCGGCGTTGCCGAAGAGCGAATGGATCCAGGGTACCTGCCAGGAGGTCTCGGGGTAGGGCGTCGAGAACACCTCCAGGCACCCGGTGGCGTTGGCGGCGACCAGCTGCCGCCCGGTCGCGTCCATCGCGGCGTCGATCGCGTAGCGCGCGCCGAGCGCCTCGCCGCAGCCCTGGCAGGCGCGGTGGCCGGAGTTGAGCGAGTTGGTGCGGCGGATGCTTGCCTGGACCGAGCGCTCCTCGGGCGCGAGCAAACGGTTCCCCACGGTGAAGGTCCCGGTCTGGTAGAACTTGATCGGCTGGAAATACACGGCGCCTACCCCGTTTTCGAGACCGTGGCCCCGAGGTCGCGCAGGATTCCTTCCGCGATCGGCCCCGAGCGCCGTACCTCTCGCTCGCGCTCGAGCACGCGCTCGACCACGCTTCGGTTGAGATCGAGGAAGCTCACGTGCTCGAGCCGGTCTTCGAACGCGGCCGCGAGCATCGCGCGCAGCGACTTCTTCGTGATCGGGCGTCCGCCCAGGCCCGCGATCACGGTATAGCCGTGCAGCTCCAGCCCGGAGAGCGCCATCCGGACGTTCGTCGAGACGATCCCGCCGATCCCCACGGCGAGCGATTTCTCGAGCACCACGACGCGCCGCGCGTGGCTCAGCACCTCGCGGATCGCGGCGAGCGGAAACGGCCGGAACGACACGATGCCGAGCGCGCCCGCGCGCGCGCCTTCGCTCCGCAGCTCGTCCACCGTGTCCTTGACGGTGCCGAGGACCGAGCCGAGCGCGACCACCACGGTCTCGGCGTCGTCGGTCCGGTATTGGCGCACCAGGCCGCCCGAGTCGCGGCCGAAGACCGCGCGGAACTCCGCCGCGAGCTCCGGGATGCGCTCGAGCGCCTGGAGCTGCTTCGCGTGCGCGAGGTAGCGCACTTCCATGAAGGCCTCCGGTCCGACCATCGCGCCGATCGAGACCGGCTCGGCAGGGTCGAGCACCTGGCGCGGCTCGTAGCGCGGCAGGTAGGCGTCGACCTGATCCTGGGCGGGGACGTCCACGCGCTCGTAGGCGTGCGTCAGGATGAAGCCGTCCATGCAGACCATCACGGGGAGCGACAGCTCCTCGCCCAGGCGGAACGCCTGGATGTGCAGGTCCGCGGCCTCCTGGTTGGTCTCGGCGAACAGCTGGATCCAGCCGCAGTCGCGCTGGCTCATGGCGTCGGTGTGATCGTTCCAGATGTTGATCGGCGCGCCGATCGCTCGGTTCGCGACCGTCATCACGATCGGAAGCCCCAGGCCGGAGGCGTTGAACACGGCCTCCGCCATGTAGAGCAGCCCCTGGCTCGCGGTGGCGGTATAGGCGCGCGCGCCCGCCGCGGACGCGCCGATCGCGACCGACATCGCCGCGAACTCCGACTCCACGTTGATGAACTCGCAGCGCTCGAGCCTCCCCGAGCGCGCCATCTCGCCGAGCGCCTCGACGATGTGGGTCTGCGGCGAGATGGGATAGGCGCAGATCACCTCGGGGCGGCACAGCGCCACGCTTTCCGCCACCGCGCGCGAGCCTTCAATCTGCTTCAGCATGGACCTCCCGCGTCACGAAATCGAACGCTTCGGCCGCCGCCGCGACGTTGCCTTCGGCCACGCCCCGCGGGAACTTCTCGCGGATCGCCGCCGCCACCGATTCGAGCGAGAGGCAACCCGCCACCGCGGCGAATCCGCCGAGCAGCGCGGCGTTCGGGAGCGGCCGGCCGACGTGCTTGCGCGCGAGCTCGGTGGCGGGCACCGCATAGATCCTGAATTTCTCGGTCAGCTCGTGCAGCCCCAGCTCGGAGAAAGCGCGCGCGGTATTGATGAGAAGGTAGCCGCCGCGCGCGAGCCCGCCGAACACGTCCACCTGGTGCAGGAGCGTCGGGTCCTGGATGATCAGCGCGTCGGGCTCGAGCACCGGCTCGCGAAGGCGAATCTCGCGATCGTCGATGCGGCAGAACGCCACCACCGGCGCGCCGGTGCGCTCCGAGCCGAAGCTCGGGAACGCCTGCGCGTGCCGGCCCTCGCGGAACGCCGCGACCGAGAGCAGCTCCGCGGCGGTGACCACGCCCTGCCCGCCGCGGCCGTGGATCCGGACCTGGAACACGCGGCCTCCTTTCTTCGGATCAAGGCTAGCCCGCGGGCGGGGCCGGGGTTTGCGCTAGATTAAGGAATGCGGAATTTCCTCCTCGCGGCCGGGCTCGTCCTCGGCGCCCAGGCGGCGCCGGCGCAGCTCGCGCAGCCCGAGCCGGACACCGGGCGCGAGGAAAAGCAGGCCGTGTTCGCGCGCCGCCACCTGGTGGTGGCGGCAAATCCGCTCGCGGCCGAGGCCGGGCGCGAGATCCTGCGCGCGGGCGGCTCGGCGGCGGATGCCGCGCTCGCGGTGCAGCTCGTGCTCGGGCTCGTGGAGCCGCAGTCCTCGGGCTTGGGCGGCGGCGCGTTTCTCCTCCACTGGTCGCAGGCCGAGCGGCGGCTTCGCGCCTACGACGGGCGCGAGACGGCGCCCGCCGCCGCGCGCGAGGACCGGTTCCTGGACGCGAACGGCCAGCCGCTTGCGTTCCTCGAGGCCGTGGCGAGCGGCCGCTCGGTGGGGGTCCCCGGCGCGCTTCGCGCGCTGGAGGCTGCGCAAGCGCGCCACGGGCGGCTTCCTTGGGCGGCGGCGTTCGCGCCGGCGATCCGGCTCGCCGAGCGCGGCTTTCCGATGTCGCGCCGGCTGCACCTGCTCGCGCAGAACGATCCGTTCCTGCGGCGCGACGCCGCGGCGCGCGCGCTTTTCTATGGCGATGACGGGCGCGCCAGGCCGACCGGCTCGCTGCTCGTGAACGCGGAATACGCGCGCACGCTGCGCCGGATCGCGAGCGGCGGCGCGGACGCTCTCTACCGGGGCGAGATCGCCGCGCAGATCGTTCGCGCGCTCGGCGCGCAGCCTGTTCCGGGCGACATGACCCTCGAAGACCTCGCGCGCTATCGGGCGCTCGCGCGCGAGCCGCTCTGCGGCCCCTACCGCGGCTGGCGCGTGTGCGGGATGGGCCCGCCGAGCTCCGGCGGGCTCGCGCTCCTGCAGATGTTGGGCATTCTGGAACGGCGATCGTTTCATTCGATCGCAAGCGGGAGCGCAGCATCCCTTCACGTTTTCTCGGAAGCCGCACGCCTCGCCTACGCGGATCGTGCCCGATACGCAGCCGATCCGGCGTTCGTGCCGCAGCCGATGGCGCGGCTGCTCGCGCCCGAGTATCTCGATGCGCGCGCGCGGCTCATCGGGGAACGCGCCATGGGGCATGCGACGCCGGGTGAGCCGGGCGGCGGCACGACGCACGTCTCGATCGTGGACGATTCGGGCGACGCGGTCGCGCTCAGCTCGTCGATCGAGCACGTGTTCGGCGCCCGGATCATGGTCGGCGGCTTTCTCCTCAACAACCAGCTCACCGATTTCGCGTTCGATCCGCGCGCCGCGGGCGAGCCGGTCGCCAACCGCGTCGAGGCGGGCAAGCGCCCCCGCAGCACCATGTCGCCCACGATGGCGTTCGACGGCGAAGGCACGCTCAGGCTTGTCGTCGGCTCCGCGGGCGGCGCTGCGATCGTCAATCACGTGGCGAAGGTCGTGGTTGCGATGCGCGACTGGAGGATGGACGTGCAGACCGCGATCTCCGCGCCCAACTTCGGCAGCACGGGCGGTCCTACGCTCGTCGAGCGGGGCACCGCTTACCAGGGTCTCGGCGACGCGCTCGCCGCGCGCGGGCACGTGCTCAACTATGCGCGCATGACGAGCGGCCTGCACGGCATCGAGCGTGTGCCCGGCGGCTGGCGCGGCGGCGCCGATCCGCGCCGCGAGGGCGCGGCGCTCGCCGACTAGAGCGACGACGGTCCCATGCGCTTCTGCACCGCGTGGCCGCCGAACTCGGCGCGCATCATCGCGAGCAGCCGCCGCGCGAAGTCGGCGCGGCCCTGGCTCGCGAAGCGCGCCATGAGCGCCATCGTGATGACCGGCGCGGGAACGCCGAGCTCCACCGACTCGAGCGCGGTCCAGCGCCCTTCGCCCGAGTCAGCGACCACCGGCGCGACCCCGGCGAGGTCCTCGTCGCGCTCGAGGATGCCGGCGCACAGATCGAGGAGCCAGGAGCGGATCACGCTGCCGTGGCGCCAGGTCTCGGCGAGCCGCGCCAGGTCGAAGCCGAAGTCGCCCTTCGCCGCGAGCAGCGCGAAGCCCTCGCCGAGCGCCTGCATCATTCCGTACTCGATGCCGTTGTGGATCATCTTCGCGAAATGGCCGGCGCCGCTCGGGCCGCAGTGCAGCCACCCGCGGTCCGGCGCCGGCGCGAGGATCTTGGCGAAAGGCTCGAAGATCTCGATCGATTTGGGCGTTCCGCCGAGCATGAGGCAGTAGCCGCGCTCGAGGCCGTGAATCCCGCCGGAGACGCCGGCGTCGATGTAGCGCAGGCCGCGTCGCGAGAGCTCGAGCGCGCGCGCCATCGAGTCGCGGTAAAACGCATTGGCGCCGTCGACCAGCGTGTCGCCCGCCGAGAGGAGCGGAGCGAGCTCGTTCAATGCGCCGCCGCTCGGTTCGCCCGCCGGGAGCATGAGCGCGATTACGCGCTCGCCCTGCAGCTGCGCCGCGAGCGCCGCCAGCCCGTCGGCGGCCTCGATGCCGTCGGCGCCGGCGAGCGCGTCGCGCTTCGACTTGTCCTTGTCGTAGGCCACCACGCGCGCGCCGCCGCGCGCCAGGCGCCGCGCCATGCCGGCGCCCATCCTGCCCAGCCCTACGATGCCGATCTCCATGCGCGCCTCCTTGTGGAGAAGGTTATCCGAATTTCGGGAGCAAATACTCCGGATCCGGCCCGGGCAGCGCTTCGACGTCCCTGAACGACCGCAGCCAGGTGAGCTGGCGCTTTGCGAGCTGGCGCGTCGCGGCGATGCCTTTGTCGCGAAGCTCGGCCTTTCCGTACTCGCCTTCGAGGTGCGCCCAGACCTGCCGGTAGCCTACGGCGCGCATGCTCGGCATGTCGGACCTGAGGGAATATTTCCTCCTGAGCGATCGAACTTCTTCCACCAGCCCTGCCGCGAGCATCGCGTCGAAGCGCTCGGCGATGCGCAGGTGGAGGGCCGCCCGGTCGGCGGGGATCAGGGCGAAGGTCTTCAGCTCGAAAGGCAGGGAATCCTTCGCCGCACCCTGGAAGCTCGAGAGCGAACGGCCCGAGATTCGCCACACTTCAAGGGCGCGCTGGATTCGCTGAGAATCGTTGGGGGAGATCCGGCCCGCTGCTCGAGGGTCGATTTTCCCCAATTCCTCGTGCAGTGCCGGCCAGCCGCGGCGCGCGCCTTCCGCGTCGATCGCCGCGCGGATCGCAGAATCCGCCGGCGGAAGCGCGTCGAGCCCGGTCGCGAGCGCGCGGTAGTAGAGCATCGTCCCGCCGACGAGCAGCGGCGTGCGGTTTCGGGAAAGAATGCCTTCGACGGCGCGAATCGCGTCGGCCCGGAAGCGGCCTGCGGAATAGCGCTCGTCCGGATCGAGGATGTCGATCAGGTGGTGCGGCACGCGCGCGCGCTCCTCGCGCGTCGGCTTCGCGGTGCCGATGTCCATGCCGCGATAGATCTGCGCCGAGTCGAGCGACACGATCTCGAGCGGCAGGCGCGCGGCGAGCGCGAGGGCGAGGCGCGACTTGCCGCTCGCGGTTGGCCCGAGGAGGCAGTACGCAGCCCGCCTAGCGGCCACGCAGGAAGAGCTTGTCGAGGTCGGCGAGGGTGAGCTGGTACCAGGTCGGTCGGCCGTGGTTGCAGCTTCCCGCGCGCTCGGTGCGCTCCATCTCGCGCAGCAGCGCGTTCATCTCGGGGATGCTGAGCGTGCGGTTCGCGCGCACCGCGCCGTGGCAGGCCATCGCGGCCAGCAGTTGATCGCGCCGCACCGACAGGGTGTCGTCCGCGCCGTATTCCTTCAAGGAGCGGAGAACCTCGCGAGCCAGGCTCGCAACGTCCCCGCCCGCGAGCGGCGCGGGCGCGGCGCGCACCGCGAGCTCGTTCGGGCCGGCGACCGAGAGCTCGAGCCCGAGGCGCGCGAGCGCGTCGCGGTGCTCCTGCGCGGTAGCCACGTCGATCGCCTCCACCTTGAGCAGCGCCGGCACGAGAAGCTGCTGGCGCTCGACGCCGCCTGCCTCGAGCTTCGAGCGAAGGCTCTCGAACACGAGGCGCTCGTGCGCCGCGTGCATGTCCACGAGCACGAGCCCGGATTCGTTCTGCGCGAGGATGTACACGCCGTGCAGCTGCGCGAGCGCGTAGCCGAGAGGCGGAGACTTCTCCGCGGCGGGCAGGGGGGGCGTGGAAGAAATCGCGTCAACCCGGTACGCGGGCGAAGGGCTTTCCATGGCGAACGCCGCCTGGATCGCCTGCCCGGAGGAAACGGTCGCGTAGGCGACCGGCGCCTCGGCGGCCGTCGGCGAGACGGCGCGCCGCAGGGCCTGGACGACAAAACGGTGCACCGCCTGCGAATCGCGAAAGCGCAGCTCGGTCTTCGCGGGGTGGACGTTTACGTCCACGCCGCGCGGGTCGAGCTCGAGAAAGAGGCAATAGGCGGGCTGGCGGTCGCCGTGCAGCAGCTCCCCGTATGCCTCGCGCACGGCGTGCGCGAGAACCCGGTCGCGCACGAAGCGCCCGTTCACGTAAAGGTACTGCGCGTCGGCGCGCGCGCGCGCCGCCTGAGGGCTGCCCGCGAGCCCGTGGAGCCTCAGCGGCCCGGCCGCGGCCTCGACCGGAAGGCAGGTATCGAGAAACTCCCGCCCGAGAAGCATCCCGGCGCGGTCGCTGAGCGGCTGGCTCCGAAGGTGGAGGCAAGCGCGCCCGTTGTGCCGCAGCACGAACGCGATTCCCGGCCGCGCGAGCGCGATGCGCCGGAACGTTTCGTCGCAGCGGCCGAACTCGGTCGCCTCGGTGCGCATGAACTTGCGCCGCGCCGGGGTGTTGAAGTAGAGGTCCTCGACCGACACGGTCGTTCCGCGCGCACGCGCGGTAGGCTCCACCTCCCCGATCCACGGCCCTTCGGCGCGGATCGCGTAGCCGTGCGGCGAGGCGTCCGTGCGCGACGCGATCGAAACGCGCGCCACCGACGCGATCGAGGCGAGCGCCTCGCCCCGGAAACCCATCGTCGCCACGCCCTCGAGGTCTTCGAGCGTCCCGATCTTGCTCGTCGCGTGCCGCGCAAGCGCGAGCGGCAGATCGTCGCGCGCGATGCCCTCGCCGTCGTCCTCCACCTGCACGCGCCGCAGCCCCCCTTGCTCCAGCGTGACGGTGATCGCGGTGGCGCCCGCATCGAGGCTGTTCTCGAGCAGCTCCTTCAGGACCGAAGCCGGGCGCTCGACCACCTCGCCCGCGGCGATCTGGCTGACGAGGTGCTCCGGGAGGATCCGGATCGGCCTCATTGGGCCACGTCCACCGGAATTCCGCGCGTGAGATCCAGGAGATCGGAATACGTGAGGCGGAACACCGTGTGCGGATGTCCCGCCGCGGCCCAGATCTCGCGCTGCGCGGCGAGGCTCCTTTCCACGAAGGCGCGCACCGGCCCGGCGTGGCCGACCGGCGCGACGCCGCCGATCGCGAAACCGGTGCGATCGCGCACGAACTGCGCATCGGCCTTCCCCACCGGCTCGCCCGCGATGGCCGCGAGCCGTGCGGTGTCCACGCGCTTCGCGCCCGAGGACATGACGAGCAGCGCCTCGCCCGACGACTCGCCGCGGAAGACGAGAGAGTTCGCGATCTGGGCGACATCGCAGCCCAGGAAATCGGCTGCGGCTTTCGCGGTGCGCGCCGCGCCGGGAAGCTCGACGATGTCGGCGGCGAGGCCGGCGCGCGCGAGCGCCGCGCGCACGCGCTCGACGCTCGGGGAACACAGAACCGCGCTGGCCATGTGGCGCCCGATTATATCGGCCGCGACCCGATAGAATCCGGTCATGGAGATGGTCCTCTGGCTGTGGGATCTGGCGGTGCATCTGGACCGGCATCTGGCGGTATTCGTCGCCGGGCATGGCGCGTGGGTGTACGCGCTGCTCTTCCTGATCGTCTTCTGCGAGACCGGGCTCGTCGTAACGCCTTTCCTGCCTGGCGATTCGCTGCTTTTTGTCGCGGGCACGATCGCCGCCACGGGCGGAATGGACATCGCGGCGCTGATGGCGGTGCTGGTCGCCGCCGCGCTCACCGGCGACAACGTGAATTACTGGGTCGGGCGCACCCTGGGCTTGCGCGTGCTCGGGCGCTGGGTGAATCCGGCGTACCTGCAGCGCACGCGCGAGTTCTACGCGAGGCACGGCGGCAAGACGATCGTCCTCGCGCGCTTCGTGCCGATCGTGCGCACCTACGTGCCGTTCGTGGCGGGCGTGGGCACGATGCCCTATCCGCGCTATCTCGCGTTCTGCGTGGCGGGGGCGCTTGCCTGGGTGGTGTCGCTCTGCCTCGCGGGTTACTTCTTCGGCAACATCCCGGCGGTGAAGGCGAACCTGACGATCGTGATTCTCGCGATCGTGCTCGCTTCCGTGACGCCCGGATTGCTGGCGTGGTTACGCGCCCGGCGCGCTTCTTCGTCGGGCCGAAGTTTCTAGTTCAGCGCCAGCGGCGAGACCGGCCGCGGCGGGTGCTTGTCGAGATAGGCGCGGATTCCCGAGAGGATCGCGCGCGCGAGCTTGTCCTGGTAGGCGTCGTCATTCAGGCGCCGCTCCTCGTCGGGATTGGAGATGAACGCGGTCTCCACCAGGATCGAGGGCACGTCGGGCGCCTTCAGCACCGCGAAGCTCGCCTGCTCGACGCGCGGCTTGTGCAGCGCGTTCACCTGCCCGAGCTCGCGCAGCACCGAGCCGCCGAGGCGCAGGCTGTGGTCGATGGTCGCGGTCTGCGAGAGGTCGAGCAGGGTCTGCGCCAGGTACCGGTCTTTCACGTCGAGGTTGACCCCGCCCACGAGGTCGGCCTCGTTTTCCTTGCGCGCGAGCCAGCGCGCCGCTTCCGAGGTGGCGCGCCGCTCCGAGAGCGCGAAGACCGACGAGCCGCGCGCATGCGGCCTCACGAAGGCGTCGGCGTGGATCGAGACGAAGAGATCGGCCTTCACCTTGCGCGCCTTGTCCACGCGCCCCTGAAGCGGGAGATAGAAGTCGCCGTCGCGCGTGAGGAGCGCCCGCATGTCGGGCTCGGCGTCGATGAGCGCCTTCAGGCGCCGCGCGATCGTGAGCGTGATGTCCTTCTCGCGCGAGCCCAGGCGCCCGAGCGCGCCGGGGTCCTCGCCGCCATGCCCGGGGTCGATGACGATGGTGGCGAGCCGGGCGATGGGCAGTTGCGGGGTCCTGGCGCCTTCTTCCCTGAGCTGGGAAATCTTCTTTTCGGACTGCTCGATCAATGCGGCAAGCGGGTCGAGCGGCACGGCGGGGTGGAGGTCGAGCACGAGGCGATGGCCGTAGCCCGCGACCGGCGGGAGCGCGAAGGCCTGCGCCTTCACCTCCGTCTTGAGGTCGAGCACCACGCGCACCACGCCACGGCGGTTGCGCGCCACGCGCAGCCGCTCGATGTAGGGGTCCCCCGCGGTCACCTTGCCGTGGAGCTCGGCGAGCGCCGGCCCCGGGTCGGCGGCTTCGAGGTCGAGCACCAGGCGCTCGGGGTCCTTGACCCCGAAGAGCTCGTAGCGCAGTTCGCTTCGCGACTCGAGCGTGACTCGCGTGTAGTCGGGCGCCGGCCAGATCCGCGCAGAGACGACCTGCGCTTCGGCCGCCGGAAGGGCTAGGAGAAGCGCGAGAGTGCCGATTCGAGCCAGGCGCGGCCCGCCTGGGAGCGAGCGGTGAGACGGGCCGCTCGCCCGGAATCCACGAACTTCAGGCCGATCACCAGGTCCGCGGGCGCGACGAGGCCCCCGGCGCGCTCCGGCCACTCGATCACGCAGAGCGCTTCCGGCCCGACGTAATCGCGGAATCCCGAATCCGACCATTCCGATCGATCCTTGAACCGATAGAAATCAAAGTGATACAAGTTTAATCTCGAAAGCTCGTAAAGTTCAACCAAGGCGTAGCTCGGGCTCCTGACCCGTTCCTGGCTGCCCAAGGCACGCACAAGCCCGCGCACGAGGGTCGTCTTACCGCTCCCGAGGTCACCCGAGAGGTGCAGCACGAGGCCGTTGCGCGCCCCCGGCGCGAGCGCCGCCCCGAGCCGCAGCGTGGCCGCTTCGTCCGGAAGCTCAATAACATGCTCGGTCATGACATCGCTCGCGGCCCGGATCAAGCGCTGGGGGGCGGAGCTCGGGTTCCAGGCGGTCGGAATCGCGCCGGCCGAGCTTCCCGAGGCCGAGTCGCGCCTCGCCGAATGGCTGCAGCAGGGCTGGCACGGCGAGATGGATTATATGGCGCGCCACGGCGCGCTCCGCGCGCGCCCGAACAAGCTGGTGCCGGGCACGCTATGCGTCATTTCGTGCCGCATGGACTATTCGAGCAGTCTTGAGCATGACGTGGAGGCCCTCCGAGACGGCAACCGAGCCTGCATTGCCCGTTACGCGCGCGGGCGCGATTATCACAAGGTGGTGCGAAGCCGCCTACAGCGGCTCTGCGACCGCATCGAATCCGAGGTCGGGTCGTTCGCGCACCGCGTGTTCTGCGATTCCGCGCCGGTGATGGAGGTCGAACTCGCGGCGCTCGCCGGCATCGGCTGGCGCGGAAAGCACACGTTGCTGCTTTCGCGCGAAGCCGGATCGTATTTTTTCCTCGGCGAGATCTACGTGGGCCTCGAACTCGAGGTCGATTCTCCGGCGGCGGACCACTGCGGCACCTGCACGCGCTGCATCGAGGTGTGCCCCACGCAGGCGATCCGCGGCCCCTACCGGCTCGACGCGCGGCGCTGCATCTCGTACCTCACGATCGAGCACAGGGGTGCGATCCCCGAGGCGCTGCGCCCCCTGATCGGCAACCGGGTCTACGGCTGCGACGATTGCCAGCTGTTCTGCCCCTGGAACCGGTTCGCCCGGATTTCGAACGAATCGGACTTTGCCGTGCGCAACGGCCTCGATTGCGCATCCCTCGTAGATCTCTTCGGCTGGACCGAATCCGAATTCGACGAGCGCATGCGCGGCTCGGCGATCCGCCGCATCGGCTACGAGCGGTGGCTCCGGAATCTTGCGGTTGGGCTGGGGAACGCGCCGGGTTCGCCGCAAGTCGTTCATTCTCTAAGGCAAAGGGAAAATCACCCCTCGGCGCTGGTGCGCGAGCACGTGCGCTGGGCGCTCGCGCGACACGAGGCTCGACAGCGCGCGGGCAGCAAGGCAACATGCGGGCCGGAGGAGGAGGCACCATGAAACAAATCGTCGTTCTGGCGGCGCTCGCCGCGCTCGCTGCACCATCCCTTGCGCAGGACGTGAAGCTTCCGCCCACGCTCACGCTCACTGCCTACGACACCGGCTCGTCCGGGTTCAACATCGCGGTCGCGGTCGGAAAGGCGTTGAAGGACAAGCACGGCACCGATGTTCGCGTGCTGCCGGCGGGCAACGACGTGGCGCGCCTTGCGCCCCTCAAAGGCGGGCGCGCGCAGGCTTCGGCGATGGGCATCGGCACCTACTTCGCGCAGGAGGGCGTGTTCGAGTTCGCGGTGAAGGAGTGGGGTCCGCAGCCGCTGCGGCTCATGCTCGCCTCGAGCGATTGCAACGCGATCTCGCTCGGAGTCGCCAAGGACACCGGGGTGCGCGAGATCAAGGATCTGAAGGGCAGGCGCGTCGGCATCGTCGTAGGCTCGCCCGCGCTCAACCAGAACGCGTTCGCGGTGCTCGCGTTCGGCGGCCTCGGAAAGAGCGACGTAAAGCTGGTGGAATTCTCGAGCTACGGCGCGATGTGGAAGGGGCTGCTGAACAACGAAGCCGACGCCGCGATCGCCTCGACCATCTCGGGGCAGGCGAAGGAGGTCGAAGCATCGCCCAGGGGCCTCGTGTATCCGCCGCTGCCCGCGGCGGACAAGGCGGGCTGGGCGCGCCTCAACAAGATCGGGCCGTACTACGCGCCGCACCGGGCGACCTGCGGCGTGGGCCTTTCGGCGCAGAGCCCGGTCGAGCTGCCGAATTACCCGTATCCGATCTTCATGGCGTACGCCTCGCAGCCGGCCGACGTGATCTACGGCGTCACGAAGTCCATGATCGTGAATTACGGCGCGTACAAGGATGGCGCGCCGGGAGCGGCGGGCCTGGAGCTCGCGCGCCAGAACCTCGCGTGGGTCGTGCCGTATCACGAGGGCGCGGTAAAGGCGATCAGGGAGGCGGGCGCGTGGAAGCCCGAGCACGAGGCGCACCAGCAGGCGCTGCTCAAGCGTCAGGCGACGCTCGCCGCGGCGTGGGAGGGCTTCCTCAAGAGCGCCCCGGATGACAAGGAGGCGTTCCGCAAGGGCTGGCTCGCCGCGCGCAGCAGCGCGCTGAAGAAAGCGGGATTCGACGTCATCTTCGAGTGAGCGCTCCGGCGCCGCTCGAAGCGGAGGAGCTGCGGGTCCGGGTCCTGCCGCGGCCGTGGCGCTGGGCGCTCATCGCCTCCAGCGCGGCGACCATCCTGCTGTGCGTGAACCAGCAGTTCGCGCTGCGGTTCCTCGTGGGCTTCACGCCGCTCAACACCGAGTACTACTACGCGCTGGTGCTGGTCGCGCTGCCGTTCGTGTTCCCGGCGTTCCCGGGCTCGCGGCGCGCCCCGCTCGACCGCGTCCCGTGGTATGACGCGCTCCTGTTTGCCGCCGCCGCCGCCGTAGCGGCTTACCTGCTCGCACACATCCGGAGAGCAGCCGAACTCGGCTGGGAGTTCAGCGGCGCGCCGCGCGACGTCGTGTGGGCGGGATTTCTCATGTGGGCGGCGCTCATGGAGGGCCTGCGCCGAACCGGCGGCTGGAGCCTGCTCCTTTCCGTTTTTCCCTTCACGCTGTACCCGGTGTTCGCGGGTGCCGGATGGCTGGGACCGTTGAAGGGCACCGAGTCCACGGCGGCGCAGGCGAGCAGCTACCACATGCTCTCCTCCGAGAGTCTGCTCGGCATTCCGCTCCAGGCGTTCGCCGAGACGGTGATCGGATTCCTCGTCTTCGGCACCGCGCTCATGATGACCGGCGCGGGCCGGTTCTTCATCAACCTCGCGTTCGCGCTCTGCGGCACGTTCCGTGGCGGCGCCGCCAAGGTGTGCATCTTTGCGAGCGGCATGCTCGGCATGATGTCCGGGAGTGTCGTGTCGAACGTCCTCACCGCGGGCACGATGACGATTCCGGTGATGAAGCGCACGGGCTTTCGCGCCCCCTACGCCGGCGCGATCGAAGCCTGCGCCTCCACCGGCGCCGTGCTCGCCCCGCCCGTGATGGGCGCCACGGCGTTCGTGATGGCGCAGTTCCTGAACGTAGGCTACGCGGAAGTGGCCCTCGCGGCCGCGATTCCCGCGTTGCTCTATTACCTGGGCCTTTTCATCCAGGTGGACGCCTACGCCGCGCGTCATGGCCTCGCGGGCCTTGCGCGCGCCGAACTGCCGAAGCTCGGCGCGACGCTGAAGGAAGGCTGGTACTACGTGTTCGTCATTGCGCTGCTCGTCTTCATGATGCTCGTGATGAAGCGCGAAAGCCACGCGCCGTTCTACGCGACCGTTCTGCTCCTGGTGCTCAACCAGCTCTTCAGCCGGGAGCGCTGGACGCTCGCCACCGTGGCGCGGTTCCTGGAGGCAAACGGCCGCACCTTCGTGGAGCTGATCGGGATCCTCGCGGGCTGCGGCCTGCTCATCGGCGCGTTCTCGATGACCGGCGTCATCTCGAGCCTCGCCAACGACCTGCTCCGGATCGCGGGGAACAACGCGCTGCTGCTCCTTGCGATGACCGCGGTGACGAGCCTGGTCCTCGGGCTCGGGCTCACCACCACCGCCTGCTACATCTTTCTCGCGATCCTGGTGGGTCCCGCGCTCGAAAAAGCGGGCCTCAACCGGATGGCGGTGCACATGTTCGTGTTCTACTGGGGAATGCTCTCGGCGATCACGCCGCCGGTGGCGATCGCCTCGTTCGCCGCGGCGGGGATCGCGGGCGCGCCCGCGATGAAGACCGGGTGGGAGTCGATGCGCGTGGGCTCGATCATCTACTTCCTGCCGTTCTTCTTCGTTCTCAACCCCGCGTTCGTCCTGCAGGGACCTTTATGGGAAGCGCTCTACCTCATGGCTACCGCGGCGCTCGGGGCGGTGTTCATTTGCGGCGGCATCCAGGGCTACCAGCTCGGCGTGGGGAACCTCGCGCGCTGCGGGCCGCTCGAGTGGCCGCTGCGCGCGCTGCTCATCCTGGGCGGGCTCGTGCTCGCTACGCCCGGTGGGGGCCTCATGCCGCTTTCGAACGCGCAGATGGAGCTGCTCGGCGCCGCGATCCTCGTGCCGACCGCCGCGCTCGCGTTCTGGTCGGTGCGGCGCGCAAGCGCATGAGCGCCTGGGCGCAAGACCGGTTGCTGTCCGGTTTTGAATCCAGGCAACTGGAATTCTCGCCGGACTACGACGGCCCGGTGACCGCTACTCTCGTTCGTCTGCCCGCGGCGAACGCGCCGCGCGGCGCCGTGCTCTACGTGCACGGCTTCATCGACTATTTTTTCCAGCGCCACATGGCCGAGCGCTTCGCCGCCGAAGGCTACGCCTTTTACGCGCTCGATCTGCGCAAGCACGGCCGGTCCCTCAAGCCGCACCAGCACCCGTGCTTCTGCAAGAGCGTCGCCGAATACTTCCCCGACATCACGCGCGCGCTGGAGGAAATCGGCGAGCCGGTGCTGTTGATGGGGCATTCGACGGGAGGGCTGATCTGTGCCTTGTACAAGTCCGAGGGAGAAAGGAAAGATCAGGTCAAGGCACTCGGGCTGAACAGTCCGTTCTTCGAATGGCGCGCGAGCGGATTCAACCGGTTCCGGCTGGGCATCGCGGCGGCGATCGGGCGGCTCTTGCCGTTCGCGAACGACCCGAAAGCCGTGCTGCCGGCCTATGTCGAAAGCCTGCACCGCAACTGGGGCGGCGAATGGGACTTCGACCTTGCCCTGAAGCCGCACATGGGATTTCCCGCCTGCTTCGGCTGGGTCGCCGCGATCTCCGACGCGCACGCCAGGGTCCACGCCGGGCTCGATCTCCCTTGCCCGGTCCTCTCGATGCACTCGGACGAGGCCGACATCATCCTCGACTGGCGCCACATCGCGCGCTGGTCGCGTGCGCTCGGCCCGAACGTCACGGTGCTCCAGTTTCCCGGCGCGCTGCACGACCTGGTGCTCTCGCGCCGCGAGATCCGCGAGGAAGTCTTCAGCCAGCTCTTCGCCTGGGCCGGACGAGCCAGAGCGTAACAAGCGTCGCCGCCGCCCACGCGGCGTAGAGCGCCGTGAAGACCCACTCCGGCGCTTCGTAGTAGAGCAGGCGGTAAACCCACCGCCCTACGAACGACTCCGGCCGCACGCCGCCGCGAAGGAGGTCTTCCCAGACCGTGAGCGGGCAGGCGTAGCCGAGGAGCGCCTCCGCGGCGACGAACACGATCGCGCCGAGATGAAGATAGCGAAACCAGGGGTTGTGAATCCACGACCAGCCGAGGGCGGCGCCGACCCAGACGACGATCAATCCCCCCGTTATGAAGACGGCAATGCCAAAATGAACGACGAGGAGCGCGTCGGCGGCTATGCGGGGCCTTTCGCGCGCGGCCGGCGCGGATCGGCGATCCACTCGCTCCAGGAGCCGATGTAGACGCGCGAGCCGGGGAAGCCCGCGATCTCCATCGCGAGCGCGTTGTGGCACGCGGCGACGCCCGAGCCGCAGTAGTGGACGATCTCCTGCGGGGTGCGATCGCCGAGCAGCGCGCCGAATTCCCTGCGAAGTTGTTCGGGAGGCTTGAAGCTTCCCTCGGATGTCAAATTCTCGCCGCAAAACCGGTTCACGGCGCCCGGAATCCTTCCAGCCACCGGGTCGATCGGCTCGGTCTCGCCGCGCCAGCGCGCCGCGGCGCGCGCATCCACGAGCAGGATGTCGGTGCTTTCCACATGGCGCTCTACGAAAGGCACCTCCACCGACATTTCGTCGTTCAGCTCGAACTCATAACTCGATTCGGGAAAAACGGGGACGTCCGCCGTGACGGGCCTGCCTTCCTCGACCCACTTCGCATAGCCGCCGTCGAGCACCGCCACGCGCTCGTGTCCGAGCCAGCGCAGCAGCCACCACAGGCGCGCCGCCATGGTGCCGTTGTTTGCGTCGTAGGCGATCACCGTGTCGCCGGGCCGCACGCCGCAGCGCCCGAGCCACGCGGCGAGCGCGAATGGGTCGGGCAGCGGATGCCGGCCGTTCAGGCCGGTCTTCGCAGCGGAGAGGTCGCGATCGAGATGCGCGAAGAGCGCACCGGGGAGATGGACTTTCGCGTACTGCTGCTCGCCGAGCGCGGGGTCGCCGAGGTCGTGGCGGCAGTCGAAGACGCGCCATTCCGGATGGCGCGCGAGCTCTTCGGCGGATGCGAGACAGGAAAACAAGCTATTGCTGGAGCTTTGCGTCCGCCAGCTCGCGAAAGAAGGCTTCGTGGTCGCGCAGGTCGAGCACGAACGCAGCGTCCTTCTCGGGAAGCTGGCTGACCGGAACGCGGTTCTTCAGCTTCTGCAGGAGGTCGAGCACCTCCCGGATGCGCTCCACGCTCGAGCTCTCCACGAACGTCCGGATCTGGCTGCGGGTCATGCGGGCCGGCCGAGCCTGGCGCGAACCCACTCGTGGAAGTGGAGCTCCGCGTCTTCCATCGGGGACTGGTACGGCCCGGCGTCGTCCAGGCCCTGCTCGTAGAGCGCGCGCCGGCCGCGCTCCATTCGCTCGCACAAAACCGCATCCTCGAGCGCGGTCTCGTTGTACGCGGCCTGCTCCGCTTCCACGAACTCGCGCTCGAACAGGACGATCTCCTCCGGGTAGTAGAACTCGACCACGTTGGTGGTCTTCTGCGGCCCGCGCGGGATGACCTGCGAGATCACCAGCACGTGCGGATACCACTCGAGCATCAGATTCGGGTAGTAGGTCATCCAGAGCGCGCCCTGCCTGGGCGCGCGGCCGCCGAGATACTTGAGGCAGGCCTCGTGCCAGCGCCGGTAGACCGGAGTGCCTGCACGCGCGAAGCCGTCCTTCGCCTGGATGATCTGGAGCGACCATTCGGGTCCGTAGGCGTAGCGGAAGTTGGCGCAATCCGCGAAATGCGAAAGCCCCGGGTGATAGGGCTCCACGTGGTAGAGCTCGAGGTACACCTCGAGGAAGGTCTTCCAGTTGAAGGGATAGTCCTCGATCAGCACGCGGTCGAGCCGGTAGCCGCTGAAGTCGAAGTCCTCCGCATTCGGAAGGCCCGCAAGATCCTCGAGCGGATCGCGCGGACCGCTGAAGAGCAGGCCGTTCCAGCGCTTGAGCGGCGCGGAATGCAGCCGCACGCAGGGGCTCTCCGGGAAGTGCGGCGCACCCAGCAGCCCGCCCCTCAGGTCATAGGTCCAGCGGTGCAGCGGGCACACGATGTTCTCGGCATGGCCGCGCCCCTCGAGCATGATCGCCTGGCGGTGGCGGCAGACGTTCGAGAGGAGCTCTACGCCGCCGCCGCTGCGTACCAGCATCTTCGCGTGGTCCATCCAGCCGAGCGTGTGGTAGTTGCCCGCGTCCGGCACCATCAGCTCGTGCCCGACGTAGCCCGGCCCTGCGTCGAAGAGGAGCTTTTTCTCGAGGGCGAAAATCCCGGGATCGAAGTACCACGATACGGGCAATTGGCATCGCGCCGGAGCGAGATGCCCGGGCAAGGCGAGGCCGGACATCGGAATCCCGAACAAAAATGGCCCTAAGGGCCTAAAAAAGCTAACATTTTACCTTTGTTCGCCCGGAATATGAGCAAGTCCCAGCGGCAAGGTTCCCCGGCAGAGGAGTTGAGCTTCGAAAAGGCGCTTTCGGAGCTCGAGAAGCTCGTCGCACGCATGGAAAGCGGGGAGCTCTCGCTCGAGCAGGCGCTCGCCGCGCACAAGCGGGGCCTGGAGCTCGCCAGGCACTGCCAGGCGCGCCTGGAAGCCGCACGGCAGCAGGTCCAGGTGCTCGAAGGCGAGGTGTTGAAGCCCCTCGCGGCCGCTGCACGCCCCGAAGACGATGACTGAGGCCGATTTTGCGGCCTGGATGGGCGCGATCCAGGTGCGCATGGAGCGCGCGCTCGAACGCCTGCTGCCGGCCGCGGGGGTGAGCCCGTCGCGCCTGCACGAAGCGATGCGCTACGCCGTGCTCGAGGGCGGAAAACGCGTGCGGCCGCTGCTCGTCTTCGCGGCTGGCGAATTCGGGGGTGCGGCACCGGAGCGGCTCGAGATCGCGGCCGCGGCGGTCGAGATGGTCCACGCGTATTCGCTCGTGCACGACGACATGCCGTGCATGGATGACGACGTGCTCCGGCGCGGCAAGCCCACGGTGCATGTCGAGTACGACCAGGCCACCGCGCTCCTCGCCGGCGACGCGCTGCAGTCGCTCGCTTTTCAATTGATTTCGGAACACGAAGTGGCGGACGCCCCGCGCACTCAGCTCGAGATGGTAAGAACGCTCGCCGCCGCGGCGGGCTCGCGCGGCATGGCGGGCGGGCAGGCAATCGACCTCGAAGCGACCGGAAGATCGCTCTCGCAGACCGAGCTCGAGTTCATGCATGTGCGCAAGACCGGGGCGCTGATCTCCGCGGCGGTGAAACTCGGCGCGCTGTGCGCCGGACCCTGCCCCGGGGCGCTCGAGCGCTACGCGCACCGCGTGGGACTCGCGTTCCAGGTGGTCGACGACGTGCTCGACGCCGAGGCGAGCACCGCCACCCTCGGCAAGACCGCGGGCAAGGACTCGAAGCAGGGCAAGCCTACCTACGTCTCCGCGCTCGGCATCGCGAACGCGCGCCGGTTCGCCGAGGATCTCCGAGCCGAGGCGCACGAGGCAATCCGGCCCTTCGGCGCGCGCGCACGGCGCCTCGCGGAGCTCGCCGATTTCATCGTCCTGAGGAAGTTCTGAGCTTGTACGAGCTGCTGAAGACGATCAACGACCCGGCCGAGCTCCGCAGGCTCGACCGCAAGGCCCTGCCGCAGCTCGCCGACGAGCTGCGCGCGTTCGTCCTCGATTCGGTCTCGAAGACGGGCGGACACCTGTCGTCGAACCTCGGGACGGTGGAGCTCGCGATCGCGCTGCACTACGTGTTCGACACGCCGGAGGACCGCATCGTCTGGGACGTCGGCCACCAGACTTATCCCCACAAGATCCTCACCGGGCGGCGCGAGCGGATGCATACGCTGCGGCAGCTGAACGGCATCTCGGGCTTTCCGCGCCGCACCGAGTCGCCCTACGACGCCTTCGGCACGGCTCACTCGAGCACCTCGATCTCGGCCGCGCTGGGCATGGCCGTATCCTCGAAGCTGAAAAAAGAACCGCGGAAATGCGTTGCGGTGATCGGCGACGGCGCGATGTCGGCGGGGATGGCGTTCGAGGCGCTCAACAACGCGGGCGCGATGGACGTGGACATCCTCGTGGTCCTGAACGACAACGAGATGTCGATCTCGCCGCCGGTCGGGGCGCTCACGAACTATCTCGCGCGGCTTCTCTCGGGGCGCATGTACACCAGCGCCAAGCGCGCGAGCGAGCACCTGCTCAAGCGCGTGCCCGGCATGCTCGAGCTCGCGCGCCGCGCCGAGGAGCACGTGAAGGGCATGATGACGCCGGGGACGCTGTTCGAGGAGTTCGGCTTCAACTACATCGGGCCGATCGACGGCCACGACCTCGAGGCGCTGATCCCCACGCTCGCCAACATCCGCAAGCTCTCCGGGCCGCAGTTCCTGCACGTGGTGACGCGAAAAGGGCAGGGCTACAAGCTCGCCGAGGAGGACCCGATCGCCTACCACGGCCCGGGAAGGTTCGACCCGGGCGAGGGCCTGAAGCAGGCGGCGGCCGGCAAGCCCACCTACTCGCAGGTGTTCGGCGACTGGCTGTGCGACATGGCGCGCCTGGATGAGCGCCTCGTCGCGATCACGCCCGCGATGCGGGAGGGCTCGGGGATGGTGCGCTTTTCCGAGGAGTTCCCGGACCGGTATTTCGATGTCGCGATCGCGGAGCAGCATGCCGTGACCTTCGCCGCAGGGCTCGCGTGCGAGGGGCTCAAGCCCGTGGTGGCGATCTATTCGACGTTCCTGCAGCGAGGCTACGATCAGCTTATCCACGACGTCGCGATCCAGAACCTGCCGGTGCTCTTCGCGCTCGACCGCGGGGGGCTGGTGGGCGGCGACGGCCAGACGCACAACGGCGCGTTCGATTACGCGTATCTGCGCACGGTGCCCAACCTCACGGTGATGGCGCCTTCCGACGAGAACGAGTGCCGGCAGATGCTGACCACGGGATTTCGCGCCGGGGGTCCGGCCGCAGTCCGCTATCCGAGGGGGGTCGGACCGGGAATCGCCGTCGAAAAGGGTCTTTCGGAAATCCCCGTCGGAAAGGCGCAATTGCGTCGACGCGGCAGGCGAATCGCGATCCTCGCATTTGGCGCGATGCTGAAGCCCGCGCTGGAGGCGGCCGAAAGGCTCGACGCCACCGTGGTCAACATGCGGTTCGTCAAGCCGCTCGACGTGGAAATCGTCAAGGAGATGGCCAATGCCCACGAACTGGTCGTCACCGTGGAGGAGCATCAGATCATGGGCGGCGCGGGCGGCGCGGTGTGCGAGGCGCTCGCCGGGCTCGGCATCGAGCGCCGGGTGCTGCTCCTCGGGCTGCCCGACTGCTTCATCGAGCACGGCGATCCGGCGAAGCTGCTCGCCTCGGTCGGGCTCGACGCCCCGGGCATTTATCGATCGATACGAAACGCCATACCCGAGTAAATCTGTCGGACGTTATAATGCGGTCCATGAAGGCGAAGGACCTGCAAAACATCCCCGACGTCCAGGCGAGCCCCGACGCGCGCAAGCTCGCGATCGACAAGGTGGGCGTCAAGTCGATCCGGCACCCGATGCGCATCCAGGAGCGCTCGGGCGGGGTGCAGCACACGATCGCCACCTTCAACATGTACGTGGGCCTGCCGCATCACTTCAAGGGCACGCACATGTCGCGGTTCGTGGAGATCCTTTCCGCGCACGAGCGCGAGATCACGGTGGAGACGTTCCAGCTGATGCTGCGCGAGATGGCCGAGCGGCTCGAGGCCGAGGAAGGCCACATCGAGATGAGCTTCCCGTACTTCATCGAGAAGTCTGCGCCGGTCTCGGGCGTGAAGAGCCTCATGGACTACGAGGTGACCTTCATCGGCAGCATCGCCAGGGGACGGCAGCGCTTCGCCCTGAAGGTGATGGTGCCGGTGACGAGCCTTTGTCCCTGCTCGAAGAAGATTTCCGAGCGCGGCGCGCACAACCAGCGCTCGCACGTCACCGTCACCTGCCGCCTGAATGCGTTCGTCTGGATCGAGGAAATCGTCGACCTCATCGAGAAGCAGGCCTCGAGCGAGCTCTACGGGCTGCTCAAGCGCCCCGACGAGAAGCACGTCACCGAGCGCGCCTACGACAACCCGAAGTTCGTGGAGGACATGGTGCGCGACGTCGCCGCGGTGCTGAACCTGGACGAGCGCATCGACGCCTACGTGGTCGAGTCGGAGAACTTCGAATCGATCCACAACCACAGCGCCTACGCCCTGATCGAAAAGGACAAGCGGGCCGGCTAGCCCGTCTTTTCCTGGGACTCCTCGGGGTGACGGCCGCCGCTGAAGCCGGGGATTTCGCGGCCCGGCGTGCACGCCTGGTCGCCGAGGTGGACGAGATGTACGCGCAGACGCGCTCGGACACCGGGCTCGCGGCGATGTCGCCCTCGGTGCGCGCCGCGCTCGGCAGGGTGGAGCGGCATCGCCTCGTGCCCCCCGATCAGGCCGGCGCCGCGTATCGCAACCATCCGCTTCCGATCGGGCACGGGCAGACCATCTCCCAGCCCTATATCGTCGCGCTCTCGGCCGACCTGATCGCACCGAAGCCCGGCCACGTCGTTCTCGAGGTCGGCACGGGCTCCGGCTACCAGGCGGCGATTCTGGCCGAGATCGTCCTTCGGGTGTATTCCATCGAGATCGTGCCGGAGCTCGCGAAGACGGCGGAGGCGCGGCTGAAGGGTCTCGGATACCGGAACATCGAAATCCGGATCGGCGACGGCTACGCCGGCTGGCCGGAGAAGGCGCCGTTCGACGGCATCGTGGTCACGGCGGCGGCGCCGCGCGTGCCGCAGGCGCTCGTCGAGCAGCTCAAGCCCGGCGGGCGCATGGTGGTCCCGGTGGGCGCGCACTGGGAGATCCAGCAGCTGCTGCTCGTCACCAAGGGTGCCGACGGCACGGTCTCGCAGCGCAACGTCCTTCCGGTGCGTTTCGTGCCGCTCGTGCCGGGGAAATAGAGGAGGTTTCGCATGGGGCGGTTATTCATCGCCGCGCTGCTCGTTGTTCCGGCGGCGGCTCTCTCGCAGTCGACCCTCGATTCCGTCAGGGCGAAGGGATTCGTGCAGTGCGGCGTGAACACGGGGCTCGCGGGGTTCTCGCAGCCGGATTCCAGGGGCGTGTGGCGCGGGATCGACGTCGACGTGTGCCGGGCGGTCGCCGCGGCCGTGTTCGGCGACGCGACGAAGGTGCGCTTCACGCCGACCACCGCGCAGCAGCGCTTTACGGCGCTCCAGTCGGGCGAGGTCGACATGATGTCGCGCAACACCACCTGGACCGCGAGCCGCGACGCGAGTCTCGGCCTCAATTTCGCGGGGATCAACTTCTACGACGGCCAGGGCTTCATGGTGCCCAGGAGGCTCGGCGTGAAGAGCGCGCGGGAGCTCAACGGCGCGACCGTGTGCGTGCTCCCGGGGACGACCACCGAGCTCAACCTCGCCGACTGGTTCCGCGCGCGGCGCATGAGCTTCAAGCCGGTGGTGATCGAGAAGCTCGAGGAGCTCCAGAGCGCCTATTTCTCGGGCCGCTGCGACGTCTTCACGACCGACGTCTCCGGGCTCGTGTCCACCCGCGCCTCGCGCGCGAAAAGGCCCGAGGACCACGTGATCCTGCCCGAGGTGATCTCCAAGGAGCCGCTCGGGCCGGCGGTGCGCCACGGCGACGACCGCTGGTTCGACGTGGTCAAGTGGTCGCTCTACGCCATGATCGAGGCCGAGGAGATGGAGCTCACCTCGAAGAACGTCGACCAGAAGCGCGCCTCGGGCGATCCCGCGGTGCAGCGCTTCGTCGGCGCGACCGGCGGCATCGGCCGGATGCTGGGGCTGGACGACCGCTGGGCCTACCACATCGTGAAGCAGGTCGGAAACTACGGCGAGTCGTTCGACGCGAACCTCAAGCCCCTCGGCTTCGAGCGGGGCCTGAACGCGCTCTGGAAGAACGGCGGCCTGCTCTACGCGCCGCCGATCCGCTAGCTTGCTCCGGCGCCTCGCGCCGCAGGCCGCGCTCGCCCTGGCGATCGCGCTCGGCCTCGGCTGGCTCGTCTCCAATGCGGCGGCAAACCTGGAAGCGCGCGGGATCGCGAGCGGCTTCGCGTTCCTCGCGCGCGAAGCGGGCTTCGAGATCGGCGAGACGACGCTCATCGCCTACAGCGCGGCCGAGTCCTACGGGCGCGCGCTCGCCGTGGGGCTCGCGAACACGATGCGGGTGGCGCTCGCGGGAATCGTGCTGGCGACGCTCCTGGGCGTGCTCGTGGGCGTCTGCCGGCTGCAGCCGAATTTTCTCCTCCGGAGCCTCGCGGCGGCCTACGTGGAGTTCCTGCGCAACGTGCCGCTCCTCGTGCAGCTCTTCTTCTGGTACGTCCTGATCACCGAGAGCCTGCCCGCGCCGCGCCAGGCGCTCGAGCCGCTGCCGGGGGTGTTCCTCTGCAATCGGGGCATTTTTTTCCCCACGCCGGAAGGCGCGCCCGTGCTGGAGGGCTTCAACTTCGCCGGTGGCGGGGCGCTGACACCGGAATTCGCGGCGCTGCTCACGGGGCTCGCCACGTACACCGCGGCGTTCCTCGCCGAGATCGTGCGTGCCGGGGTGCTCGCGGTGCGCCGCGGCCAGGTGGAGGCGGCGCAGGCGCTCGGCCTCGCGCGGCGCGCGATGCTGCGCCATGTGATCCTCCCGCAGGCGCTGCGCCTCATGGTGCCGCCGGCGGCGAGCCAGTATCTCAACCTCGTCAAGAACAGCTCGCTCGCGGTGGCGATCGGCTATCCGGACCTCGTCTCGGTCGCCAATACCGCGATCAACCAGACCGGGCAGGCGATCGAGGGCATCGCGATCATCATGGCGGCCTACCTCACGGCGAGCCTCGCGATCTCCGCGCTCATGAACTGGTACAACGCCCGCGTGACGCGCGTATGAGCTGGGTCCGGAGGGGTCTTTTTTCGACGCCTGCGAACGCCGCCGTTACGGTGGTTCTGATTGTTCTTGCCGGAAAGGCGTTCGCGGCGCTCGCCAACTGGGCGCTGCTCGACGCCGTATGGCGCCCGGACCCCGGGGCGTGCCGCGCGGCCTCGGGCGCCTGCTGGGGATTCGTTGTCGAGAAGCACCGGTTTCTTCTCTTCGGAACCTATCCGTACGAGGAGCATTGGCGTCCCGCGGCGGCGATGCTGCTCTTGACCGTCTTGTTTGCGGCTTCGGGGTTCAGGAGGTTCTGGAAATCCTCGCTTGCGTTCGCGTGGGCGGCGGGCCTCGCTGCGATCGGCGTACTCATGTGGGGCGGCGTTCTCGGTCTGCCCTACGTGGAGAACGAGCGCTGGGGCGGACTCGCGCTCACGCTTCTGCTCTCGACGCTCGGCCTCGCGCTCGCCTTTCCGCTGTCGATCGCGCTCGCGCTCGGGCGCCGCTCGGGGATGCCCGTGGTGCGCGCTGCGTGCGTGGCCTGGATCGAGCTCATCCGCGGCGTGCCGCTCGTGTCGCTGCTTTTCATGGCCTCGGTGATGCTGCCGCTCTTTCTCCCCGCCGGCGTGTCGCTCGACAAGCTCGCGCGAGCGCTCGTGGCGATGGTGCTGTTCGCTGCGGCCTACCTCGCCGAGGCGGTGCGCGGGGGGCTGCAGACAGTGCCGCGCCATCAGTACGAGGCGGCCGCGGCGCTCGGCCTCGGCTACTGGCGCACGACCTTCGCCGTGATCCTGCCCCAGGCGCTGCGGCTCGCGCTACCGCCGATCGTGAACACGGTCATCGGCTTCTTCAAGGACACGTCGCTCGTGGTGGTCATCGGGCTGTTCGACCTGCTCACGGCGGCGAAGGTCGCGCTGCAGGAGCCGGCCTGGAGCGGCTCGGGCCCGGAAGCGTATGTCGCCGTGTCGCTCGTGTACTTCGCGTTCTGCTTCGCGATGTCGCGCTACAGCGCGCGACTCGAGATCAAAACCGCCGCGTGAGGGTGAGGGTCGCGCCTTCGCGGCGCATCTCCACGCGGTTGAGGAAGCTCATGCCGAGCAGCGCAACGGCCAGCCCGCGCTCCATCACCACCGCGTCCACGTTCGAGAGCTCGATCGCGCCTACGCGCACGCTGTCGAGCTTGACCCGGTATGCCGGAGCGGGCCCGTTCGCGGTCATCAGGGTGCCGGGCACGCCCCTGCGGTAATCGATTCCGAGCCGGACAGCGTCGGCGGCGGGCAGTGCGATCGAGGTCGCGCCGGTGTCGACGAGGAACCGGACCGCGCCGCCGTTCACCGTCCCCTCGGTGACGAAGTGCCCGCCCGGCCCGGCGGACAGCACCACGCTCTGGCGCTCGTCGGCCTTCGGGTCGGAACGGTAGTGCTGCCCGCGCCGGATCGTGCGGCGAGCGCCCCCGATTTCGATCGTGGCGCGGTCTTTTTCCACCGCGATCACCGTCACGCCGCCCGCGCTCTGGCCGACCCGCACGCTGCGCGGCTCGCCGCCGTCGATCGAGAGGATCGCCGCCTTGTCGCCGAACGTGCCCACGAGCTGCACGTCCGCCGCGCACGCCGCACCGGCCGCAAGCAGGAGGACAAGGGCGCTAGAATGCGGTTTCATGAAGCCGGTCGCGATCTTCAGGCACGCGCGTAGCGAAGGGCCCGCGTATTTTGCCACCTGGCTCGAAGCGACGGGCATCCCGTGGACGCTCGTCGCGGTCGACGAGGGCGCAAGAGTGCCGCGCGACGCGCGCGAATTCTCGGGCCTCGTCTTCATGGGCGGGCCGATGAGCGTGAACGACGATCTGCCCTGGATCCCGAAGGCTATCGAGCTCATCCGGGACGCGGTCCGCAAGGACGTGCCCACGCTCGGCCACTGCCTGGGCGGGCAGCTGATCGCGAAGGCTTTCGGAGGCGAGGTCACGCGCAACCGCGTCAAGGAGATCGGCTGGGGCGAAGTCACGGTAGAGGACAACTCGGTGGCGCGCGAGTGGTTCGGCGACCTTGCCGCGTTCGAGCCGTTCCACTGGCACGGCGAGACCTTCAGCATCCCGCCGGGCGCGACGCGCGTGGCCTCGAACGCCCATTGCGCCAACCAGGCGTTCGCGCTCGGGCGCCATTTCGGCATGCAGTGCCACGTCGAGATGACCGAGGAGCTCGTCCGCACGTGGGTGCGCGGCGGTGCGGGCGAAATCGCGCGTTCGGCGTCCTCCCCCGGCGTGCAGAAGCCGGCGCAGATCGAAAAGGACCTCGCCGGCCGGATCGGGCGCCTGCACCGGGTCGCCGACCGCCTCTACCGCCACTGGATCGCAGGGATCCCGAAAAGCTAGTCCCGGAAGTTGATGAACTGGAGCGGGAGATCGGTCACGGACTTGCGCACCAGCTGGATCGCCGCCTGAAGGTCGTCCTTCTTCGCGCCGGAGACGCGCACCGCGTCGCCCTGGATTGCGGCCGCGACCTTGAGCTTCGCGTCTTTCAGCAGCTTCTGGATCGACTTTCCCTTTTCCTGCGGCACGCCCGTCTTCACCGTCACGGCGCGCTTCACCCTGTCGCCGGAAATTTTATCCACCGCGCCCGGCTCGAGGCAGCGCACGTCTACGTTGCGCTTGGAAAGGCGCGTCCGAAGCACGTCGAGCACCTGGCCGAGCTTGAACTCGTCGTCGGCGAAGGCCGTCAGCACGAGCTCCGCCTGCTCGATGCGCGCGTCCGACCCCTTGAAGTCGTAGCGGTTGGCGATTTCGCGGTTGGCCTGCTCGACCGCGTTCTTCACTTCCTGCGCGTTCACCTGCGAGACGATGTCGAACGAGGGCATGCCGGGTCCTATCGCGGATTGAGCCGCAGCAGCTCGTCGACCCAGCGCTGCGTGGTGATGCGGATCCACTCCAGGTCGGCGGGGCCGTCGTAGCCGGAGTACACCGACAGGTTGAGGGCCCGCCCGCGCAGCAGCACGAGCGTCGTGGTCGAGAGCAGGTACTGGGGCTTCTCGTTCCAGGATTGCCTGAGCGGCGGCAGGCGCGTGCCCTGGAGCACGCTCACCACCTCGGGGTCCCGGCGCAGCTCGGCAAGGAGGCTCGCCTTGCCGTGCGGCTGTTCGTCGAGGTATTTCGTGAGCTCGCCCGTCCCGGCCGGCCGGCCGAGCTCGCGCAGCGACTCGCCCACGAAGGCGGCGAAGGTGCGCGCGTCCACGTTCGTGCGTTCCAGCCCCGCCGGAGTCACGGCGAGGAGATAGCGGCGAAGATCCATCGGGTCGCCGTTCATGAACTTGCGCAGGTCGCCGTCGGCGATGCCGAAAAGCAGGATCCGGTTCGAGGCCGAGGTGAGCGACTCGGCGAGCTCGTTCAGCCGCGGCGAAGCGAGCGGCAGCGAGTCCGAGAACCCCGGCGGCGTGTCGAGCACCAGGCGCTCGGCGCCGAGCCGCGCGGCGAACGGCGCCGCCGCGCAATCCAGCGCGAGCAGGGCGGCGAGGGCGGCGAGAATGCGCACGGGCGTCATTGTACGTATCATCGCGGTTTTCGGAGAGCGGCGAATTGGCGACGATCCTCGACAGGCTACCCAGGGGCAGGAAGATCGGCATCGCCTTCTCGGGCGGCCTCGACACGAGCGCCGCGGTGCACTGGATGCGCGCGAACGGCGCGATCCCGTACGCCTACACGGCCAACCTGGGCCAGCCCGACGAGCCGGACTTCGCCGATATCCCGAAGAAGGCGCGCGCCTACGGCGCCGAAAAGGCGCGGCTCGTGGAGTGCCGCCCGCAGCTTGTGGCCGAGGGGATCGCGGCGATCCAGTGCGGCGCGTTCCACATCTCCACGGGCGGCGCGACCTACTTCAACACCACGCCGCTCGGGCGCGCGGTGACCGGGACGATGCTCGTCGTCGCAATGCGCGAGGACGGCGTCGGCATCTGGAGCGACGGCAGCACCTACAAGGGCAACGACATCGAGCGCTTTTACCGCTACGGGCTGCTTGCGAGCCCGGGACTGCGGATCTACAAGCCCTGGCTCGATCAGCGCTTCATCGACGAGCTCGGCGGCAGGAAGGAAATGTCCGAGTACATGGCGCGCGCGGGCTTCGGCTACAAGATGAGCGCCGAGAAGGCGTACTCGACCGACGCGAATCTCCTCGGCGCCACGCACGAGGCGAAAGACCTCGAGTACCTCGACAAGGGTATCTCGATCGTGCAGCCGATCATGGGGGTCGCCTTCTGGCGCGAGGGCGTCAGGGTCAAGCCCGAGAGAGTCGCGGTGCGATTCGAGGAAGGCGTGCCCGTGGCGCTGAACGGTCACTGCTTCTCCGATTCCGTGAAATTGATGGAAGAAGCCAATGCGATCGGCGGCCGGCACGGCCTCGGCATGAGCGACCAGATCGAAAACCGGATCATCGAAGCCAAGAGCCGCGGAATCTACGAGGCGCCGGGCATGGCGCTGCTGCACGTCGCCTACGAGCGCCTGGTCACCGGCATCCACAACGAGGACACGATCGAGCAGTACCGCGTGAACGGCCGGCGCCTTGGGCGGCTGCTCTACCAGGGCCGCTGGTTCGACCCGCAGGCGATGATGCTGCGCGAAGCCGCGCAGCGCTGGGTGGCGAAAGCGGTGACCGGCGAAGTGACGCTCGAGCTGCGGCGCGGCAACGACTGGTCGATCCTCGACACGAAGAGCCCCAACCTCACCTACCACCCCGAGCGCCTCACGATGGAGAAGGGCGAGGCGCACTTCTCGCCGGCCGACCGCATCGGCCAGCTCACGATGCGCAATCTCGACATCATGGACACGCGGGAGAAGCTGCGTGTCTACGGCGAGGCGGGGTTGCTCGGGGATTCCGCCAAGGGCGGCGTGCCGCTGTTGGGGTCGGCCAAGCCGAAAAAGAAGGCGTAGCTTCCTTGTCGCGGCAAGGCGGACTGTGTAGGATAATGTGTAGGAGATTACACAGATGGCCACCAACCTGTCGCTGGACCCCAAGTTAATCGAGCGCGCCGTGGAGGTGAGCGGCGAGCGGACCAAGAAAGCCGCGGTGACCCGCGCGCTCGAGGAATTCATCGCGCGCCGCAGGCAGAAGCGCCTGGCCGAGCTGATGGGCAAGCTCGAATGGGACAAGTCCTTCGACTATAAGGCCGAACGCTCGCGCGAGTGAGCCTGCTCGTCGACACGAGCGTCTGGTCGCTCGCGTTCCGGCGCGACGCGCCCCCGGCTGGGCCCGAGGTCCAGGCATTGCGGCGGGCCCTGGAGGGCGGCCACGTCGTGGTCACCACGGGCCTCGTCCTGCAGGAGTTGCTGCAGGGATTCGCCGGGCCGAAAGCGCGCAAGGAGATCATCGAGCGGTTCGCGGCACTGCCGCTGCTCGTTGCGGACCGACAGGATCATATCGACGCCGCGGACCTGCGAAACCGCTGCCGGCGGGCAGGAGCCCAGATCGGCACCATCGATGCGCTGATCGCGCAGCTGTGCATCCGCCACGGGCTGACGCTGCTTAGCACCGACGCCGACTTCGATCGCGTTGCGACTCATTGCCCGCTTCAGGTCTGGCGACCTGGCGCGGGCGCAGGCTAGCCGCCTCCGATTCTCCCGAGCAGCAGGAACTCCATCAGCGCCTTCTGGGTGTGAAGGCGGTTCTCGGCCTCGTCCCAGACGACGCTTTGCTTGCCGTCGATCACGTCGGCCGCGACTTCCTCGCCGCGGTGCGCGGGAAGGCAGTGCATGAAGAGCGCGTCCTTCGCCGCGGCGCGCATCATGTCGGGGTCGACCTGCCAGTCCTCGAAGTCGCGCTTGCGCTCGGCGTCCTCGGCCTCGAACCCCATCGAGGTCCAGACATCCGTTGTGACGAGGTCGGCGCCGCGCGCGGCGGCCATGGGATCGGCGAACGCCTCGAGGTTTTTCGTCATCCGTTCCTTTTCGACTTCGTAACCTGGCGGTGTCGAGATGTTGAGCTTGAAATCGAAGATCTGCGCCGCCTCGATCCAGGTGTTGCAGACGTTGTTCGAGTCGCCGATCCAGGCCACCGTCCTGCCCGCGATCGCGCCGCGGTGTTCGATGTAGGTGTAGACGTCGGCGAGGATCTGGCAGGGGTGGTACTCGTTGGTGAGGCCGTTGATCACCGGCACGCGCGAGTTGCGCGCGAAGCGCTCGACGATGTCCTGCTCGAAGGTGCGGATCATCACGAGATCGCACATGCGCGAGATGACCTGCGCCGCGTCCTCGACCGGCTCGCCGCGCCCGAGCTGCGAGTCGCGCGTCGAAAGGAAGATCGCGGCGCCGCCGAGCTGGTGCATGCCGGCCTCGAACGAAAGCCGGGTGCGCGTGGACTGCTTCTCGAAGATCATGGCGAGCGTGCGGTCTTCGAGCGGCCAGTAGCGCTCGTAGCGCTTGAAGCGGTCTTTTATCCAGCGCGTGCGCGCGAACAGGTGCTCGTACTCCTCGAGCGACAGATCGCTGAACCGCAGGTAATGCCGAAGCCCCGCCATGCCCGTGTCAGCGCGCGGCGGCCGCGGCCGGCGCCGCCTTTGTTTTCGCGAGGAAGGTTCTTACGATCGGCGCGAGCCGCTCCACGACCTCGCGTCCCTCGGCCTCGCTGATCACGAGCGCGGGCAGCGTCCGGATCACGTTTTCGGCCGTGACGTTCACCACCAGCCCCGCCTCGAGCGCCATGCCGACGATCTCGCCGCAGGGCCGGTCGAGCTCCACGCCGATCATGAGGCCCATGCCGCGGATCTCCACGACGCCCGGCACGCCGCCGAGCGCTGCCGCGAGCCCCGCGCGCATCGCGGCGCCCACGCGCGCCGCGTTCTCGAGCAGTCCCTCGTCTTTCATCGTATCGATGGTGGTCACGACCGCGGTCATCGCGAGTGGATTGCCGCCGAACGTGGAGCCGTGGTTGCCCGGCCTGAACACGCCTTTCGCGCGCCCACCCACCACGCACGCGCCGACCGGGACGCCCGAGCCCAGGCCCTTCGCGAGTGGCACCACGTCCGGCAGGAATCCGGCGTGCTGGTAGACGAACCACTTCCCGGTGCGCCCGAGGCCGCACTGCACCTCGTCCGACATGAAGAGCCATTCGTTCCGGTCGCAGATCTCCTTCAGGCCCCGCAGGTATTCGAGCCGCGAGACGTTGATCCCGCCCTCGCCCTGGATCGGCTCGAGGAACACCGCGACCACGTTCTTGTTGTGCGCGGCGACCTGGCGCACCGCCTCGAGGTCGTTGAGCGGCACGCGCACGAACCCCTGCACCAGCGGCTCGAAGCCCGCCTGCACCTTGCGGCTGCCGGTCGCCGAGAGCGTCGCCAGGGATCGCCCGTGGAACGCCTTTTCCATGACGACGATGGCGGGCTCGGCGATGCCGCGGTCGTGGCCGTACTTGCGCGCGACCTTGATCGCGCACTCGTTCGCTTCCAGCCCCGAGTTGCAGAAGAACACCTCCTCCAGCCCCGTGATCTCGGCAATGCGGTCGGCGGCCGCCTCCTGCTGCGGCACCTGGAACAAGTTGGAGCAATGGATGAGGCGGCCGATCTGCTCCGAGAGCGCGCGCACGAGGCGCGGGTGGTTGTGCCCGAGCGTGTTCACCGCGATGCCCGCGAGCGCATCGAGGTACTTCCTTCCGGCCTCGTCCCACAGCCAGACGCCCTGGCCGCGCACGAACGCGACCGGCTGCCGGGCATAGGTGTTCATCACGTGGCTCATGCGACACCCCCAAATGCAAAACGGCGGTCGCCGAACCGCCGTTTGACGAATCCTAGCAGGGCTCCCGGGCGTTGGGTAGTCCGGGGAAAAGGCTCCGATCTCTTTGAGCGGGGTCAGGATCCCTTGCCCCGCGGGCGAAGCAGCGCCACCGCAAGCGCGCGGCACTGCGCCTTCACCGCGCTCCAGTCGTTCCACGGCGCGACGATGCCCTTGTACTCGCCGAGGTCCACGTCGGTGAGGTCGTAGGGGTCGGGATTGGCAAGCCTGGTGGCGACGCTGACGAGGATGTCGCCGTCCTCTCCGGCGAATTCCGCGTAGAGCGCGCCCATGCGCTCCAGCGCGCTCGCGCTCCCGCGCAGGCCCAGGTAGTTCGACAGCGCTGCGACGTCGAGATAATCGCGCGTGGCGTTGCGCTCCACGGCGAGAAATGCCTTGATGCGCAGCATCTCCGCGACGGTGGGGATCCGGAGGCTCCCGCCCCCCTTCAGCCGTACGGTCGTCGTCTCGAGCGGCGCGGAGCGGCGCCGGGTGCGCCAGCCCGCGATCGATTCGAGCGCGGCGAGCGCCGCGTCGTAATTCCTTCCCAGGTCCCGCATAATGTGATCGTGGTCGAACGAAATGCGGTGGCCCGCGTGAAGCGCCGCCGCCGACCCCCCGACAAGCACCGCGCCCGGCACCTTCGTCTGCAGCATCGCAGCGTTGGCGAGCAGCATTTCCCAGCCGGGCGGCTTCGCCTTCCTAGTCACCGGCCGCTCCCGGCCTGACGCGCCCGCGCAGGAGATCGGGCAGAAGCGCCGCGAAGGCCCGCGCCCGCGCATCGTGCCCCTGCAGCGCCAGAGCCACTTCGCGCGCGCGGCGGGCGAGGTGGCCGGTCCGGTCGGCGCGGAGCGCGCGCGCGAGCCCGCGCCCCGGCAGGAAAACCGGATAAAACGGCGGCGAAACGGCCTCGCGATTGATCCGCGTCAGCAAATCCTCGGGGGCCGCGCCATAATAATTAACGGATTGCAGTAGCCGAGCCCTCGGCACCGCCGGTGTGGGCCGACGTTCGGCGTGAACGCCTGCCCCCGGCTCCGGCCGCCTGAAATTTTGCCGTAGCGGTCCAGCCGGAACGCGGGGGGGGGCATTGCCTTGCGAAGTCGAAGCGACAAAGAGCGCTTCGCGTCATGACCGCCCTGGTCCGGCACGCGAAGCGCGCGCACCAGCGGGAACCCGTCCGTCCGCCCGGACCGACCGGAGAGGAGAAATCGTCCCGCGAAGCGCCGGGCGAGGAAGCCGCGCCGTGACCTTTTTTGCCAGCGTTCGCGCGCGCCTGCTCGGGCTGGCGGTCCTCGCTGTCGTGCCGCTCGCCGGGTTGTTTGGCTGGAGCGCCTGGGAGACGCGCGAGCATGAGCTTGCCGAGGCCCGGCTCGAGATGAAGCGGCTCGCGCGGCTACTGGTCCGGGACATAGAAAGCGAGGTGCGCTCCGTGCTCGGGCTGCTGCACGCGCTGGGCGCGAATCCCCGCGTGCGCGAGGCCGGAGCCGACTGCGCCGCGGTGCTCAAGGCGCAGTTGCCGCACGGAAAGCAGTACGTGAATTTCGCGGTCGCCGATGGCGCAGGGCGAATGCTGTGCAGCGCGCTGCCGGCGGGGCAGCCGGTGAGCTACGCGGCCCGGGAATACTTTCCTCGGCTGCTCGGCACTCGAGCCCCGGTGCTCGGCCGGCCGGTGATCGGGCGACCGAGCGGTAGAGCGGCGCTGCCGGTCGCCGTTCCGCTGCTCGACGCGTCCGGCGAGGTGGAGCGGGTCGTCATCGGGGGTCTCGATCTCGAGAAATTCATCGAGGCGCGCGGTCTCCCGGAAAGCGGCGAAGGCGCCACGTTCACCGTCTGGGACGCGGAGGGGATCGTGCTGTACCGCTATCCGGACAACGAGCGCTGGATCGGCAGGCGCAACACCGACCCGAAGTGGCTGCGCGCCGTGAGCGGGTCGGGTCCGCTCGGGGGCAGCTTCGAGGCAACTGGTCTCGACGGCGTGGAGCGCGTCTACGCCTTCGAGAAGCTTTCGAGCTATCCGGACACGGGGATCGCCGTCAGCATCGGCGCGCCGCGCGCGGCGCTGGTCGCCGCCGCCGACCGGACACTCCTGCGCAACCTCGCCGGACTCGCGTTGATCGTGGCGGCGGTGCTCGCGCTGGGCTGGTTGCTCTCGGAGCGTTTCCTGAGGCGGCCGGTGGCCGCGCTCGACGCGGCGCAGCAGCGGCTTGCCGCGGGCGATTTCGCCGCGCGGGTCGAGGACGGAGGGATGCGTGGCGAGCTGGGGCGGCTGCTGCGCGGGTTCAACGACACCGCCGCGGCGCTGGAGGCGAAACACGCCGAGCTGCGCGCGCTCATGGCGAGCCTGGAGCAGCGCGTCGCCGAGCGCACGGCCGAGCTTGATCGCGCCAATGCGGAGCTTACGCGCGCGAGCGAGCTGAAGTCGCAGTTCCTCGCCACGATGTCGCACGAGCTGAGGACGCCGCTCAACGCCATCATCGGCTTCGCGGAAGTGCTGAAGGACGGGCTCGCCGGGGAGCTTTCGGAGGAGCAGAAGACCTTCATCGGCGACATCCACGCGAGCGGCAGGCACCTGCTTTCGCTCATCAACGACATCCTCGATCTGTCCAAGGTCGAGGCCGGGATGATGGCGCTGGAAGCGGAACCGGTGGACCTTGCGGCGCTGCTCCAGGGCGGCCTCACGATGCTGAAGGAGAAGGCGCTCAAGCGGCGGCTCGCGCTCGAGCTGGAGATCGAGCCGGGGATTCCCGCCTTCGCCGCCGACAGCAGAAAGCTCAAGCAGATCGTGTACAACCTGCTCGCCAACGCGGTCAAGTTCACGCCCGAGGGTGGGCGCGTGCGCCTCTCGGCGCGGCGCGTTCCGCGGGCGGGTGTCGCGCTTCCGGCCGGGCGCGCCGGGCGCATGGGTGAGCTTGCCGCGGGCGAAGCGCGCGAATTCGTCGAGATCGCGGTGCACGATTCGGGGATCGGCATCGCCGAGGGCGACCTCGAAAGGCTTTTTCAGCCGTTCGTGCAGGTGGACAGCGCGCTCGCGCGCCGGCACCAGGGCACGGGCCTGGGGCTGGTGATGGTGATGCGGCTCGCGGAATTGCACGGCGGCACCGCGGGCGTGGCGAGCGCGCCGGGCGCGGGCTCGACCTTCCTCGTCTGGCTGCCGCTCGGCGAGGCCGAGGTGCGGCGCGAAGCGGCGCTTCCCCCGGCGCCGGCGCCGGCCAGGCGCGCCGCGGC
>JBBINV010000029.1:0-13860 GCA_037443705.1 Betaproteobacteria bacterium
CGGCGCACGAGCTGCGCGAGTTCGGGCGGCGCGACCAGTGGCTTGCGCGCGCCGCGCAGGCGGGCGCGCCAATGCAGGCCGCGCGCCTCGTGACCGAAGCGGAGCTCGCCCTCGAGGAGCGCGATTTCGAGGCCGCGCGCGGCGCGCTCGACCGGCTGCACGCCACGGGGCCGCGGCACATCGCGTCGCTGCGGATGCAGCTCCGGGCGGAGCTTGGCGCGCAGAACTGGGAAGAGGTGCTGCGCCTGACCGCGCTCCTTGCCAAGCGCGGCGCGATTCCCGAGGCGGCGGCCGAAGAGTACCGGACGCAGGCGCTGCTCGAGCTCATCGAGCGCGACTCGGGCGACCGGCGCGCGTTCGAGGAGCGCTGGCGCAGGATGCCTTCGCGGGATGAGGCGCGTCCGCGCCTCGCGCTGGCAGGGGCCCGGCACGCGACCGCCCTGGGCAACGTGTCGCTCGCGCGCGAGATCGTCGAACGAGGCCTCGCCACCGAGTGGAGCGGCGCGCTCGCCGCGCTCTACGGCGAGCTCGGGCCGCTCGCGGCGCAGGAGCGCGCGCGCGAGGCGCTCCTGCGGATCGAGCGCGCGGAGCGCTGGCTCGTCGACCACCCCGACGATCCTCAGCTCCTCGCCGCGCTCGGGCGCCTGTGCGCGGCCGCCGAGCTTTGGGGAAAGGCGCAGCGGTATCTGGAGACCGGCGTCTCGTTCGAGGACTCGCGCGCGGCGCGGCTCGAGCTCGCGCGTCTCGCCGAGCGCCTCGGCCGCCCGGCGGAGGCGCAGCAGCATTACCGCCGCGCCGCCGAGCTGCCGTGAGCTGGCTGGCGAATGTCGTTGCGCGCCTGAAGGAGCGCAGGCGCAAGCGCCGCGGGCCGGCCGCTTTGCTCCCGGAATCGGTGACGCAGCATCTGCTTCAGTCGGAGCTCGCGAATCTGCGCGCCGAGATCGGCCGCGCGATGCCCGGCAATCCCGCGGCGCACGGCTACCGCCTGGTCGCGTGCTCGCTCGCCGGGACAAACGCGTTCTTCGCGGAAGCAGGGGAGGCGGGCGCGTTCGAGGCGTATCCCGCCGAGCGCCTGTGCCAGCCGCCGCGATACCACCTGTGCGAGATCGTCGCGGGCCACAAGCCCACGATGAAATGGCTCAACGACGCCCTGGCGTAGGACCCCGCGGCCTTGCCGCGTTGGTCCTTTCCGCCTGCGTCGCGCTCTCCGGCTGCGGTGAGCACCTCGCGCGCATGGACCGCGACCAATTCCGCCTCGTAGGCGGCCCGCACTCCTTCGTCTTCGAGGTCGATCCGGCGCTGCTTCACCGCTGGGGCGGCGAATCGAGCCCCGAATTCAACCGCCGCCTCGCGGCCGAGCTCTGGTACCGGGGCCTTTGCTGGGACAGCTACCGTCTCGATCTGCCCGGCTCGCTTGCCGGATCACGCTACGCGGTTTCGGGCCGCTGTCGCGACTTCGCCTTTTGAGATCAGATGACGCCGCGTGAGCGGAGAGCCTATGAGCAATGACAAGGATACCCTCCGGGACGAGTATCCGGAGGAGCTGATTAAATCGGGTGTGCGCGGGAAGTACGCGCAGCGCTATCGGGAAGTTACCAACGTAGTTCTAATCGACCCCGATCCGCACGAGCTGTTGCCGAATTCCGAGGCCGTGAATCGCGCCCTGCGCGACTACGTCGCTTCCAGGCGAACGGGAACCTGACGGATCCGGGCGAGACCGCGCGCGCATCTCAGACCCAGTCGCGCGGCGTGAGGAAGTCGGTGTAGAGCTTTGCTTCGGGCGAGCCGGGTTCCGGCTTCCAGTCGTACTTCCAGGCGACCACCGGCGGGAGCGACATGAGGATCGATTCGGTCCGCCCCCCCAACTGCAATCCGAACAGCGTGCCGCGGTCGCAGACGAGGTTGAACTCGACGTAGCGGCCGCGCCGGTAGGCCTGGAACGCGCGCTCGCGCTCGCCGTAGGGGGTGGTGCGGCGCCGCTCGAGGAGGGGGCCGTAGCCGGTGAGGAAATGGTCGCCCACGGAGCGTGCGAGCGCGAAGCACGTCTCGAAATCCGGCTCGGCGAGGTCGTCGAAGAAGATCCCGCCCACGCCGCGCGGCTCGTTGCGGTGCTTCAGGAAAAAGTACTCGTCGCACCAGCGCTTGTACTTCGGGTATCGGTCGGCGCCGAAGGGCTCGAGCGCGCGCTTGCAGGCGAGATGGAAGTGGCGCGCGTCCTCCTCGAACCCGTAGAAGGGCGTGAGATCCATGCCGCCGCCGAACCACCAGGTGCCGTCCGCGGAGAAGAACCGCACGTTCATGTGCGCGGCAGGGCAATAGGGATTGCGCGGATGGAGCACGAGCGAGACGCCCATGGCGCGAAACGCGCGCCCCGCGATTGCAGGACGCGCCGCGGAAGCCGAGGGCGGGAGCCTGTCGCCCGAGACATCGGAGAAGCTGACGCCGCCGCGCTCGAAGAGCGCGCCTTCCTCGATCACGCGCGTGATTCCGCCGCCGCCCCCGGGGCGCTCCCAGCCGTCGGTGCGGAAGCTGCCGCCGTCGAGGCTCTCGAGCGCCGCGACGATGCGGCTCTGAAGCGACAGCAGATACTCGCGGACCGGCGCGGGATTCACTTCTTCAGCGCGCGGTGCCCGATGTCGGTGCGGTACTGCATGCCGGCAAACCGGATCGAGCCGGCCGCCTTGTAGGCGCGCTCGCGCGCGAGCTTGAGCGAGTCGCCGAGCGCGGTGACGCACAGAACGCGCCCGCCGCTCGTCACCGGCTCGCCGTCCTGCAGGCGCGTGCCGGCATGGAACACGCGGCACTCGGGCTCTGGCCTGGGCAGTCCTTCGATGCGGTCGCCGTTCCTTGGCGCCTCGGGGTAGCCGGCGGCGGCGAGCACCACGCCGAGCGCGGGGCGCCGGTCCCAATCGGCCTCAGCCGCGTCGAGCGCGCCTTCGAGCGCTGCCTCGATCAGCTCCACGAGGTCGGACTTGAGCCGCAGCATGATCGGCTGGGTCTCGGGGTCGCCGAGGCGGCAGTTGAACTCGAGGGTGCGCGGGTTTCCGGCGCGGTCGATCATGAGGCCGGCATAGAGGAATCCCGTGTACGGCAGGCCGTCCTTCGCCATGCCGTTGATCGCCGGCTGGATGATCTCGCGCATGACGCGCGCGTGCACCTGCGGCGTCACCACCGGCGCGGGCGAGTACGCGCCCATGCCGCCGGTGTTGGGGCCGGTGTCGCCGTCCTTCAGCCGCTTGTGATCCTGGCTCGTGGCAAGCGGCAGCGCGTGCGTGCCGTCTGCCATGACGATGAAGCTCGCCTCCTCGCCTTCGAGGCACTCCTCGATCACGACGCGGGCGCCCGCCTCGCCCAGCCGGCGATCGAGGAGCATCGCGTCGATCGCCGCTTTCGCCTCCTCCACGCTCGCCGCGACGACCACGCCCTTGCCCGAGGCGAGGCCGTCGGCCTTCACCACGATCGGCGCGCCCTGGCGCTCTACGTATGCCCTGGCATCCGAGGCGCTCGTAAAGGTCGCGTGCTTCGCGGTGGGGATGCCGTGGCGCGCCATGAAGCTCTTGGCGAAGTCCTTGGAGCTCTCGAGCTGCGCCGCGGCGCGCGTTGGACCGAAGATCTTCAGGCCCGCTTCGCGGAAGGCGTCGACGACCCCGTTCGCCAGCGGTGCCTCGGGGCCTACGACCGTAAGGGCGATGTTCCGGGTCCTTGAAAATTCCATGAGCCCGGGAATGTCCGAGAGGGGGACGTTCTCCAGCCCCGGTTCGACGGCCGTGCCCGCGTTCCCGGGGGCGACGAAGACCTTCTGGACGCGGGGGCTCTGTGCCAGCTTCCAGGCCAGCGCATGTTCCCGGCCGCCCGATCCGATGACGAGCAGTTTCAATGCCGGAAGTGCCGAACCCCGGTGAACACCATGGCGACGCCGCGCTCGTCGGCGGCGGCGATCACCTCGTCGTCGCGCACGCTTCCGCCGGGCTGGATCACCGCCGAGGCGCCGCTGTCGATCACCACGTCGAGGCCGTCGCGGAACGGGAAGAACGCATCCGAGGCGGCGACCGAGCCTTCGAGCGGGAGCTTCGCGTTCTGCGCCTTGATCGAGGCGATGCGCGCGCTGTCGACGCGGCTCATCTGGCCGGCACCCACGCCGAGCGTCATGCCGCCGGCGGCGAACACGATGGCGTTCGATTTCACGAACTTCGCCACGCGCCAGGCGAAGAGCAGGTCCGCCCATTGCGCCTCGCTCGGCTGCTTCTTCGTCACCGCCCTGAGCGCGGCGCGCTCGATCATGGTCGCATCGGGGCCCTGGACGAGGAGCCCGCCGCCGACGCGCTTGAAGTCCCACCGGTTCGCGCCGTGCGCGAGCGGCACCTCCAGCACGCGCAGGTTCGATTTCCCGGCAAGGAATTCGGCGGCCCCGGGCTCCACGCGCGGCGCGATCACCACTTCGGCGAACTGCTTGCCGAGGGCCTCGGCCGTGGCGCGGTCGAGCGCCCGGTTGAAGGCGAGGATGCCGCCGAACGCGGACACGGGGTCGGTCCTGAACGCCTTGGCGTAGGCCGCGGCGAGGCTCTCGCCGATCGCGACCCCGCACGGATTGGCGTGCTTCACGATGACGCACGCCGGATCGGCGAAGCTCTTGACGCATTCCCAGGCCGCGTCGGCATCCGCCACGTTGTTGTACGAGAGCTCCTTTCCCTGGAGCTGCCGCCAGCCGGCGAGCCCGCCCTCGGCCGGCCGCTCGTCACGGTAGAAGGCGGCCGACTGGTGCGGGTTCTCGCCGTAGCGCATGTCCTGCACCTTGCGGAACTGCAGGCTCAGCACGTCCGGGTACTCGCGGCGCTTGTGGTGCGCATCGAGCGAGAAGAGATAATTGGCGATCGCGCCGTCGTAGGCTGCGGTGTGGGCGAACACCTTTTTCGCGAGCGCGAAGCGCGTGGCCTGCGAAACCCCGCCCGTGGCGCGCAGCTCCTCGAGCACGCGCGCGTAGTCCGCCGGATCGACCACCACCGCGACGCCGGAATAGTTCTTCGCCGCCGCGCGCAGCATCGCGGGCCCGCCGATGTCGATGTTCTCTATCGCGTCCTCCAGCCGGCAGTCGGGATCGGCCACCGTCGCCTGGAAGGGATAGAGATTGACCACGATCAGGTCGATCGGCGCGATGCCCGCGCCGCGTATCGCTTCCATGTGCGCGGGGTCGTCGCGCCGCGCAAGCAGCCCGCCGTGGATCTTCGGGTGCAAGGTCTTGACGCGGCCGTCGAGCATCTCGGGAAAGCCCGTGTGAGCCGAGACCTCGGTCACGCGCACGCCTTCCTTCTCGAGGAGCCTCGCCGTGCCGCCGGTAGAGAGGATGCCGACGCCGAGCGCGGCGAGCGCGCGCGCGAGCTCGACCACGCCGGACTTGTCCGAGACGCTGATCAGGGCCTGCCGGACGCGCGGATTCACTTGATGCGCAACTGCTGCATTTTCTTGCGCAGCGTGTTGCGGTCGATCCCGAGCATGGCCGCGGCCGCGCTCTGATTGCCCTCGGCCTTGCCGAGCACCGTTTCGATCATCGGCTTTTCCACGTTCTTGAGCACCATGCGATAGATGGCGGTGGGCTTTTCGCCCTCCATGTCCCGAAAGTAGCGCTCGAGCGCGCGCCGCACCGCGTCCGCGAGGTCGTTGGTGCGGCTCATGCCGCGCGCGCCTCCAGCAGCGCGAACCAGCGCTCGACCGCGGCGAGCTGGGCGCCGGCGTCCTCGATGCGGTTGACCTGCTCGCGCAGGGCCTCGCCGCCCGGGAGCGATTTCACGTACCAGCCCAGGTGCTTTCGCGCCACGCGCGTCCCCTGCTCGTTGCCGTACAGGAGGTAAAGCGCTTCCAGGTGCTCGAGGACGGTCCGGCGCATCTCCCCGGCCGTGGGAGGGGCGCAATGCCGGCCGGTCGCGAGATAGTGCTCGATCTCGCGGAACAACCACGGCCGGCCGCAAGCGGCGCGGCCGATCATTACGCCGTCGGCGCAAGTCAGGCCGAGCACGCGCTTTGCGTCCTCGGGCGTGCGGATGTCGCCGTTCGCGACGACCGGGATGCGCACCGCGCTCTTCACCGCGGCGATGGTGTCGTACTCGGCCGCGCCGGAGAAGCCGCATGCGCGCGTGCGGCCGTGGACCGCGAGGAGCTGCACGCCCGCGCTTTCCGCCAGCCGCGCGATCGCGACCGCGTTGCGGCGCGCGGGATGCGGGCCGGTGCGGATCTTGAGCGTCACGGGAACCTCGACCGCCCCGACCACCGCCTCGAGAATGCGCGCCGCCCGCGGCTCGTCCTCGAGCAGCGCCGAGCCCGCCGCGGCGCCGCAGACCTTCTTCGCCGGGCAGCCCATGTTGATGTCGATGATCTGCGCGCCCTCGGCCGCGCTGGCGCGCGCGGCCTCGGCCATCATCGCGGGATCGGCGCCCGCGATCTGCACCGCGACCGGCGCGGGCTCGCCCGCATGGCTGCGGCGCAGTCGCGACGTACGCGCATGGCGCAGCTGCGGCCGCGCCGAAGTCATCTCGGAGACCGCGAGCCCGGCGCCGAAGCGCCGGCACAGCACCCGGAAAGGGCGGTCGGTCACGCCCGCCATCGGGGCAACGACGAGCGCGTTGCGCAGGTGGTGTGCGCCGATCCGCATATCGAGAAGCGCCGGGAGCTCGGGTACGAAGGGTTGCGAATTCTAACCGCTTTCAGGGCAGCGCTGAAGCGCCGTAGATCATGCGGCGCGCAAAAAAGCGCCGCGCGGGCGCGCAGGCGTCGAGGATCGTCATCGCGATGCCCCGCGCCGCGCCCGCGAGCGGGTTCGCGCCGAGGAACATGCGCGCCAGCGCGTCGGTGACGCCGATCGTGGCGAAGGCGTCGAGCCGCCGGCGCGCATCGAAGCGCGCGAGCGCCTCCGGCGCGCCGGGATCCGGCGAGTACGCGAGCGCGCGTGCGAGCTCCCGGGCGTCGCGCAAGCCCAGGTTCAGCCCCTGTCCCGCTACGGGATGCAGCGTTTGCGCCGCGTTGCCCACGTAGACCTCGCGCGCGCCGATCCGCGGCCGGCGCACCCGAAGGGCGAGGGGGAAGACGGCGCGGTCCGACACCGAGACGAAGCTTCCCGCCCGGCGGCCGAACGCGAACGAAAGCCGTTCCAGGAAGATTTCATCCGGAGTCTCGGCGAGCGCGCGCGCCTCGCGCGTGCCCCAGACCACACCGTAGCGCCCTTCGAGCGGCAGCAGCGCGAGCGGCCCCTGCGGGGTAAAGCGCTCGTAGGCGGTAGAGCGAGAGCGCGGCTCCGCGCCGACGAGCGCGACAAGGGCGTCGTGGGCATAGCGCGTCTCGGTCGCGTCCTCGGCCGCCCCTTCCGCATGAACCGTGAGCGCGGCGCCGGCATCGCCTTCGGGGGCAAGCTCGATTCCCGCCGCGCGGACCGCTCCGAGCAGCGCATCCGCGAGGCGTCCGTAATCGATGACGTAGCCGAGCGCGGGCACGCCGGCGTCGCGCGCACCGAGGACGGTTCTTCCGAAGGCGCCCGCCTGCGAGACGTGCACCGCCGCGATTTCCGTCGCCGCGAGCCGGCGCCAGGCACCGGCTTCCTCGAGGATCAGGCGGCTCGCGTGCGAGAGCGCAATCGGGCGAAGCGCGGGCTCCGGTGCGCGCGACGCGCGCGCGCGCAGGGCCACGGCGCGCCCGTGGCCGCGAAGGAGCAGCGCCGCCACGCAGCCGACCGGTCCCGCTCCGCGCACGAGAACCTCAGGCCGCATCGCGCATCAGCGCCTCGATGTCGTCGATGCGTTTCGGCGTCCCGGCGGTGAGCACCTCGCACTCACCGTCGGTCACGCGCACGTCGTCCTCGATCCGGATGCCGATGTCGCGGAACGGCGCGGGAACGTCGTCGGCGCCGCGAACGTAGATGCCCGGCTCCACCGTGAGCGTCATGCCGGGGACGAGCGCGCGCCATTTCCCGGCGCGCTTGTACTCGCCCGCGTCGTGCACGTCCAGGCCGAGCCAATGCCCGGTGCGGTGCATGTAGAAGCGCTTGTAGGTCTCCTTCTCGAGCGCTTCCGCGAGCGAGCCGGAGAGGATCTTGAGGTCGAGCATCCCTTGCGCGAGCACGCGCACCGCGGCCTCGTGCGGCTCGTTCCAGGCGTTGCCCGCTCTCGCGCTCGCCATCGCCGCGCGCTGCGCCTCCAGCACGAGCGCGTAGAGGTCGCGCTGCGCCGCCGAGAAGCGGCCGTTCACGGGAAAGGTGCGCGTGACGTCGGAGGCGTAGCCGTCGAGCTCGCAGCCGGCGTCGATGAGCAGGAGCTCGCCGTCCCGGAGCATCGCGTCGTTCGCGACGTAGTGCAGCACGCAGGCGTTGGCCCCGCCGGCGACGATCGGGGCGTACGCCGGGGCCTGTGCGCCGCGGCGGCGGAACTCGTAGAGCAGTTCGGCCTCGATTTCGTACTCGTGGCGTCCCGGGCGCGTCGCGCGCATCGCGCGGCGGTGGGCCGCCGCGGAAATCGCCGCAGCCCGCCGCATCACCGCAAGCTCGCGCTCGTCCTTGACCAGCCGCATCTCGTCGACCAGCGCGCGCACGTCGTGCACGCGCTCGGGCGCTGCGACGCCGGCGCGCGATTTCTCGCGCACCGCGTTGAGCCACTTCATCGCGCGCGCGTCCCAGGCCGCGTCGCCGCCGACCGGGTAGAAGAGCGCCGGCTGATCGGCGATCAGCTTCGCGACCTCTTCGTCGAGCGCGCCGATCGGATGCGCCTCGTCGAACCCGAAGCGCTCGCGTGCGCCCTCGGGGCCGTGGCGGAAGCCGTCCCAGGTCTCGCGCTCGGCGTTCTTCTCGCGGCAGAAAAGGAGGCTGCGCGGCTCGGGTCCCGCCACGAGCACCAGTGCCGCTTCGGGCTCCGGAAAGCCGGTCAGGTACCAGAAATGGCTGTCGTGGCGGTACGGATGCGTCGAATCGCGGCTTCGCACGCGCTCGGGCGCCGTCGGCACCACCGCGACGCCGGCCTGCATCGCCTGCGCGAGGCGCCGGCGGCGGCCGGCGTAGACGGCAGGTTCAAGCGGTTGGGCCGATGACATTGCGTGTCCGAAGAAGGCGTTCCAGTTCTGCCAGGCGCTCCGCGGTGCCGGCGTCGCGCCAGATGCCGCGGTGCAGCTCGCCCGAGACCGTGCCGCGCGCCGCCGCTTCGCGAAGCAGCGGCGCGAGCGGAGCCTTCGCACCTCGCCGCACGCCCGCGACGAGCGCGGGCGAAAGCAGCGCGATGCCGGCGTAAGTGTAGCGCGGTGCCGGCCCGTTGCCGACCGTGCCGTCCGCCGCGAGCGTGAAATCGCCGCCGCCGTGGTGCGGCGGGTTCGGAACGAGCACCAGGTGCGCGAGGCGCTCGCCGAGCGACCGGTCCCGCATTCGGGAGAGATCGATGTCGCACCAGATGTCCGCGTTCAGGACAAGGAACGCCTGAGTCCCGAGGAGGCCCATGGCATTTGCGATTCCCCCCGCAGTCTCGAGCGCCTCGGCCTCGCGCGACCACGCGATCGAAAGGCCGTAGGCGGCGCCGTCACCGAAACGCGCTTCGATCGCTTCGCCCAGATGCGCCACGTTCACCACGACCTCACGGAATCCCGCCGCGGCGAGGCGCTCGAGGTGCCAGGCGAGAAGCGGTTTTCCCCCCGCTTCCACCAGCGCCTTCGGGATCCGGTCGGTGAGCGGGCGCAGGCGCTCGCCGCGGCCCGCCGCGAGGACCATCGCCTTCACCGGTGAAGCGCCTCCAGCAGCCGCGCGAGCGGCGCGAGCTCGCGGTAGCGGCCGCAGGCCGCGTACAGGTAGCCGAGCACCCGGGGGATGTCCGCGAGGTAGCGGCGCTTGCCGTCACGGTGGCAGAGGCGCGCGAATATTCCCGCGACCTTCAGCTGGCGCTGCACTCCCATCCACTCGAAATCCCGGTAGAAGCCGGCGAAGTCGGCGTCGACCGGGAGCCCGTTCTTTCGCGCTTTCTCCCAGTAGCGCACGACCCAGTCGATCACGCGTTCCTCGTCCCAGCGGACGTAGGCGTCACGCAGGAGCGACACGAGGTCGTAGGTGATCGGGCCGCGGACCGCGTCCTGGAAGTCGAGAATGCCCGGCCGCGGCTCGCACGCCATGAGGTTGCGCGAGTGATAGTCGCGGTGCACGAGCACGCGCGGCTGCGCGAGATTGTTCGCGAGGATCAGCTCGAACGCCGCCTCGAGCGTGCGCGCCTGCGGCGCAGTCATCTCCCTTCGCAGCTCTCGCGGCACGTACCATTCGGAAAACAGCCGCATCTCGCGGCCGAGCAGCGCGCGGTCGTACTCCGGCACTGCGCCCGCGCAATCGACCGCCTGGATCCGGATCAGCGCATCGGTCGCCGCCGCGTAGAGATCGTTCGCGGTCGCCTCCGACAGCACCTCGAGATAGGTGGTGCTCCCGAGATCCTCGAGCAGGAGAAACCCCTGCGCCTCGTTGCGCGCGTGGATCCGGGGAACGTGCACTCCCGCTCCGGCGAGGAGCGCCGCGACATGCAGGTACGCGCCGCAATCCTCCTTTTCGGGCGGCGCGTCCATCGCGACGAACGTCCGGCCGTCGGCGAGCGTGGCGCGAAAGTAGCGCCGGAAGCTCGCGTCCTCGGAGGCGGGAGCGAGCGTGAACGGCACGTCCGGAAACTGTGGCCCGAGCCAGCGCTCGAGCGCGTCGAGCCTCGAGTTCACGCCGCTCGATTGCGCATTCGGAGGAATTGTGCGATTTTACCACCCCAATTTCCGGTGTCCTTCTTTCCGTCCATGCAGCGGCGCCGCGCGCGGGGACCGGCGATCTGCACGATCCGGACCGCAACGATGCTTTTCGCTCTCGCCGGCACGCCGCAGGCTCTGGCGCAGGCCGGTGCGCCGGCAGCGAAAGGCCCGACCACGATCGACGCACGGGAGATCGAGGGAATCGCGGACCTGGAGGTCACCGCACGCGGCGCCGCCGAGCTCAAGCGCGACGATCTGTCGATCTTCGGCGATTTCCTGCGCTACAACCGGGAGTTCGGGCGCGTCGAGGCGGAAGGGGGCGTGCGTCTGCAGCGCGACGGCAGCCGCTTCTTCGGGCCGCGGCTGCGCTACGACACGATCGGCGACACCGGCGTGTTCGAGGAGCCGACCTACGTCATCCGGCGCGACCTCCAGACCGCGCGTGGCGGCGCCGAGCGCATCGAGTTCCTCGGCCGCAACCGCCTGCGGCTCGCGGGCGGCCGCTACACCACCTGCGAGCCCGGGCGCGATGACTGGGTGTTCGAGGCGCGCTCGATCGAGCTCGATTACGAGGCCGAGGAGGGGAGGCTGCGCGACGGACGCCTGCGTTTCCTCGACACGACGCTGTTCGCGCTGCCCTACGGATGGTTCCCGCTTCAGAACCGGAGGAAGACCGGCTTTCTCGCGCCGGAATTCTCCCAGAACTCCCGGCGCGGCTTCGAGGCCGGTGTTCCGTTCTACTGGAACATCGCGCCCGAGCGCGACCTGACCCTGGTGCCCTCGGTCATGACCAGGCGCGGCGCGCAGCTGAAGACCGATTTCCGCTACCTCGGCCGCGACCACAGGGGGGAGCTTCGCTGGGAGCACATGCCGGAGGACCGGACGCTCAAGCGCTCGCGCAGCGGCTTTACCTTTCAGCACGAGCACGATTTCTCGCCGGGCTGGATCGCGCGCGTGGACCTCAACAAGGTGACCGACGACCGCTACTTCGTCGACCTCGCCTCGAACGTGCGCCAGGTGTCCACGGGGAATCTGCAGCGCGACGGCTACACCCAGTACAGCGGCAACCTCGGCGGAACCGGGTATTACGTGCGCGCGCGCGTGCAGCGGTTCCAGACGCTGCAGGATCCGCTCGCGCCGATCGTGAGCCCGTACCACCGGGTGCCGCAGATCAATTTCGGGGCCACGCGCAACGACATCGGCGGGCTGCTCGACCTCCACTTCCCTGCCGAGCACGTGCGCTTCCGGCACGGCACGCTCGTCGAGGGCACGCGCGTGTCGATGAAACCCACGCTCACCATCCCGTGGCTCGCCCCCGGCTACTTCGTGAGGCCCAGGCTCGGGCTGCACTACGCGAGCTACCGGCTCGATCGCACCGCACCGGGGCAGCCCACGAACCAGAGCGTGTCGGTGCCGTGGGCGAGCCTCGACGGCGGGCTGATCTTCGAGCGCGAAGCGCGCCTGTTCGGGCAGGCGCTCACGCAGACGCTGGAGCCGCGCCTGTTCTACGTGTATGCGCCGTACCGCGGGCAGGACCAGGTGCCGCTGTTCGACACCGCGCTCGCCGACTTCAACTACGCGACGCTCTTTACCGAAAACCGGTTTGCGGGCGGTGACCGCTTCGGCGACGCGAACCAGCTCACGGTTGCGGTCACCTCGCGGCTGCTCGGGCCGCAGGGCGACGAGCTGGCGCGCGCCACTCTGGGCCAGCGCTACTACAACAAGAACGAGCGCGTCGGGCTCACCGCTGCGTCTGCGCTTCGCACCCGTGACCAGTCCGACATCCTCGCCTCGCTCGGCGCGCGCGTGGCGCGGCACTGGAGCGCAGACGCGACCGTCCAGTACAACCCGCAGATGTCGCGCGCGGAGCGCTACGGGGTGTCGCTGCGCTATGCGCCCGAGATCGCCAAGGTGCTGAACGCGAGCTACCGCTTCAACCGCGACGTGCTGCGGCAGATCGACGTCTCGGGGCAGTGGCCGCTCAAGCCCGGCTGGTACGCGATAGGGCGCTACAACTACTCGATCCGCGAGGATCGCCTGCTCGAAGGCATCGCCGGGCTCGAATACAACGCCGGCTGCTGGGTGTTCCGTGCCGTCTTCCAGCGGCTGCAGGCAGCGGTGCAGACGACCTCTACGGGCGTGTTTCTTCAGCTCGAGTTCAATGGGCTGGGGCAGCTCGGCACGGGCGATGCGGTGGACTTCCTCAAGCGCAACGTGCCCGGTTACGCCGTCACGAATCCGGCGGAGGCGCCGCTCGTGCCGCCGGGGGTGCAGCGGCCGCTCCCCTTCCCGCAGGTGTTCTGACGGAAACCGGCGTGCGGCGTCTCGCGCTCGCGGTGCTTCTGGTTTCCCTGGCGCCGGCCGCGCCCGCGCAGCCGGTTTCGCTCGTCGACCGCATCGTCGCCGTGGTCAACAAGGAGGTGGTGACGGCGAGCGAGTTGCGCGAGCGCGTGGGGCTCGCCGGGCGCGAGCTCGCCCGCCAGGGCACCCCGGTTCCGGCCGCGCCGGTGCTCGAGCGGCAGGTGCTCGAGCGCCTGATCCTGGAGCGCGCGCAGCTGCAGCTCGCGCGCGACGGCGGCATCCGCGTGGACGAGCTGCAGCTCGACCGCGCGATCGAACGCATCGCCGAGGGCAACCGGCTCACCCTCGCGCAATTCCGCCAGGCGCTCGAGCGCGACGGGATCGCGTTCGAGCGTTTCCGCGAGGAGGTGCGCCAGCAGATCGTGCTGCAGCGCCTGCGCGAGCGCGAGGTCGACGAGCGCATCGAGGTCAGCGAAACCGAGATCGACCTGTACCTCGCGGACCACAAGATCGGCGGCCCGGAGCGCGCCGAATACAATCTGGCGCACATCCTGCTGCGGCTGCCGGACCAGGCGAGCCCGGAGCGAATCGAGCAGGTGCGCCGGCGCGCCGGCCAGGCGCGCGCCGAGGCGCTCGCCGGCGCCGACTTCGCGAGCCTCGCGGCGAGCTACTCCGACGCGGGAGACGCGCTGCAGGGCGGGCAGATGGGCTGGCGCGCGGCCGACCGCCTGCCCGAGCTCTTCGCCGGCGCGCTCGCGAAGATGAAGCCGGGCGAGGTGAGCGAGGTCCTGCGCAGCCCGGGCGGGCTGCATATCCTCAAGCTGGCCGACC
>JBBINV010000029.1:13870-46628 GCA_037443705.1 Betaproteobacteria bacterium
TCGATCGCCGCGGCGCCGCGGCGCTCGGAGGGCCCGCGGTCGCGCAGACGCATGCGCGCCACATCCTGATACGCACGGGCGAGGCGGTCTCGGAGGCCGAGGCGCGCCGGCGCCTCGCGGACCTGCGCGAGCGCATCGTGACCGGCGGCGCCGACTTCGCCGAGCTCGCGCGGCTGCACTCGGCCGATCCGGCGAGCGCCGTGCGCGGCGGCGAGCTCGGCTGGATCTTCCCGGGCGACACCGTGCCGGAATTCGAGCGCGCGCTCGATGCGCTCAAGCCCGGCGAGGTGAGCGAGGCGGTCCGCACGCCGTTCGGCTTTCACCTGATCCAGGTGCTCGAGCGCCGCACCGCGAGCCTGCCGCCCGAGCGCCTGCGCCTTGCCGCGCGCCAGGCGATCCGCGAGCGCAAGTCCGAGGAGGCCTACCAGGAGTGGCTGCGGCAGCTGCGCGACCGGACCTACGTGGAAATCCGATTGGAGGACAAATAAGGGCGCGAAGGCGGTTCGGGCAGCATTTCCTCCACGACGCGGGCGTCCTCTCCCGGATCGTCGAAGCGCTCGACCCGGCGCCGGAGGACTTCGTCGTGGAGATCGGCCCGGGCGAGGGCGCGCTTACGCGCCCGCTGCTGGAGCGCGTGCGCCATCTCACCGCGATCGAGATCGACCGCGACCTCGCCGCGCGCCTTTCCTCCGAATTCCCGCCCGAGCGGCTCACCGTGCATCGGGCCGATGCGGTCGGTTTCGATTTCAACCTTTTTCCTAGAGACGTCCGGTTGGTAGGAAATCTCCCCTACAATGTCTCCACGCCGCTCCTGTTCCACCTTTCCCGGTTTACCGACCGCGTGCGCGACATGCATTTCATGCTGCAGCTCGAGGTCGTAGAGCGCATGGTCGCGCGGCCCTCGACGCCGGAATACGGCCGGCTGTCCGTGGCGCTCCAGACGCGCTTCGCGATGGAGAAGCTCTTTCGCGTGGGCCGCGGCGCCTTCCGGCCGCCGCCGAAGGTCGAATCCGCCGTCGTGCGAATGATTCCCTCGGGGGGCATTCCCGAAGCGATGCAACCCGTCTTCGACGAGCTCCTGCGGCGCGCCTTCAGCGCGCGCCGAAAGACCCTGCGCAACGCGCTGCCTCTGAGTCCGGAGGACTACTCGGCGCTCGGCATCGATCCGAAGCTGCGGCCGGAGAACCTTTCGCCCGAGGACTACCTGCGCATCACGCGGCGCGTTTGCGCTCGATGAACTCGATCTTGTAGCCGTCGGGGTCTTCGACGAAGGCGATCACGGTCGTGCCGCCTTTTACCGGGCCGGCTTCGCGCGTGACCTTGCCGCCGCTCCTGCGCACGCGCTCGCACGCGGCCGCCGCGTCGGGCACCTCGATCGCGACGTGGCCGAAGGCGCTGCCGAGGTCGTATTTCTCCACCCCGTAGTTGTAGGTGAGCTCGAGCACGGCGGCCCGGTCCTCGGTGTCGTAGCCGACGAAGGCGAGCGAATACTTCTGCTCGGGGCGCTCGGTGGTGCGAAGGAGCTTCATGCCGAGCACCTCGGTGTAGAACCTGACCGAGCGCTCGAGGTTTCCTACGCGGAGCATCGTGTGCAGCATTCGCATGGCGTTCCTCAGATGAGCGGAATGGCCGGGGCGGCGCGCCGGATCGAATCGCGCGCGGCGCGCCAGTCAGGATACAACGATTGCACCACGTTCCAGAAGCGCGCCGAGTGGTTCAGCTCGACGAGGTGCGCGACCTCGTGCGCGACCACGTAGTCGGAAAGAGGCGGCGCGAGGTGCACGAGCCGCCACGCGAGCCGGATCCGGCCGCGCGCGGTGCAAACGCCCCACTGCGTGCGCGCGTTCGAGATCGCCACGTGCGGCGGCGCAAGGCCCAGGCGCGCGGCGTAATGCGCGACCCGCGGCGCGAGCGCATCGAACGCCGAGCGCTTGAGCCATCGGATGACGAGCCTGCGCACCGACTCGCCGTGGTCGGGCCTGGGGTGGAGGATCCTCAGAGTGAACCCGTCCCGGGCCACTGCCGGGCGGCCTTCGTGCACCTGCAGCGTTACCGGCGAACCGAAAAGGGGAATCGATTCCCCGGTTCGAAAGGCGATCTGCGTCATCCCGCGACCCGTCCATTGCTCGAGCCTGGCGAGGATCCAGCGCTCCTTTTCGCGCACGAAGGCCTCGATCGGGTCAGGAATCGAGCGTCCGCTGCTCGGCCTCGATCCATGCTTCGGCTTCGGCGTTGATCGACTGGGCATCGCGCCCGGCGGGCTCGATCGGCGGGCCGATCCGCACCGTGATGCGGCCCGGGTGCTTGAGCAAGGAGTTGCGCGGCCACACGCGGCCCGCGTTGTGCGCCACCGGCACCACGGGCGCGCCCGCGTGCGCGGCGAGCCACGCGCCGCCGAGCTGGTACTTGCGCTTCTCGCCCGGCGCCACGCGCGTGCCCTCCGGGAACACGACGACCCAAAACCCCTGCGCGAGGCGCTCCTTTCCCTTCCTCGCGATCTGGCGCAGCGCCGCCGTGCCGCGTGCGCGGTCGATCGCGATCGGACTCATGAGCGCGAGGCCCCAGCCGAAGAACGGGATCCAGAGGAGCTCGCGCTTGAGCACGTGCGCCTGCGGCGGAAAGATCGACTGGAAGGCGAGCGTCTCCCACGCCGACTGGTGCTTCGAGAGGATCACGGCGGGGCGGCTCGGCAGGTGCTCGCGGCCCTCGACCTGCCAGCGGATGCCGCACAGCGCGCGCAGCAGCCACAGCATCACCTTCGACCAGCCGGAGATCACGCGGTAGCGCGCAAGACGTGGCAGCGGCGCGGTGGCGAGCGCGAGAAGTGCGTAGGGCGGGGTGACGAGCAGCAGCGCGAGCGCGAAAAGGCCCGAGCGCAGGCGAATCATGGAGCCAGGTGCTCGGCGACCGCGGCGAGGTCGGCGAACACGCGTGTGCCGGGGGGCAGCCCGCCCGCGGCCTGCGTCTTTTTTCCCTTTCCGGTGAGAACGAGATACGGGCGCGCGCCTGCCGCAGCCGCGGCCTGCAGGTCGCGCAGCGAATCCCCGATCACCGGCACGCCGGCGAGCTCGACATTGAGGCGCGAGCCGATCGAGCGCAGCATGCCGGGCCTGGGCTTGCGGCAATCGCAATCGGAGTCCGCGGCGTGCGGGCAGAAGAAGATCGCGTCGATCCGGCCGCCGGCCTGCGCCACCGCGCGGTGCATCGTTGCGTGGATCGCATTCAGCGTCGCGACGTCGAGCAGCCCGCGCGCGATCCCCGACTGGTTGGTCGCGACCACCACGCGCCAGCCGGCCTGGGTCAGCCGCGCGATCGCTTCCAGGCTCCCCTTGATCGGGCGCCACTCCCCGGGCGACTTGATGAACGATTCGCTGTCGTGGTTGATGGTGCCATCGCGATCGAGGATCACCAGCTTCATCGGGCGAGCGCCGAGATGTCGGCCACCTGGTTCATGAGGGAGGCCAGGCGCCGCAGCAGCGCGTGGCGATTGGCGCGGATCTTCGCGTCCTCGGCGTTCACCATGACCTTGTCGAAAAACGCGTTGACCGGAAGCTCGAGCGCGGCCGTTTCCCTGAGCGAGCTTCCGTAGTCGCCCGCAGCGAGGTAGCGGCCGATCTTCGGCTCGCAGGCGCGGACCGCTTCATAGAGCGTCTTCTCTTCCGGCTCGCGCAGCAGCCCCGGCTCGAGCGCCGCCTCCGACGCTTCGGACTTGCGCAGGATGTTGCGGATGCGCTTGTTGGCGGCCGCGAGGCTCGCGGATTCGGGGAGCGTCCGGAACGCCTTCACCGCGAGCAGGCGCGCCGGAACAGGATCGATGCGCGCGGGCGCCTGGCCGAGCACCGACTCGATCTCGTCGGCCGCGTAGCCGCCTTCGCGCAGGTGATGGCGCAGGCGCTCGAGGCAGAAGCGGTACAGTTCCTGCGGCACCCATTCCGGAATCCGCCCGGCGCCGAAGCCGGCGCGAGCGTCCTGAAGCAGTTGCGGCAGCTCGAGCGCAAGGCCGCCGCCTTCGGAGAGAATGCGCACCACCCCGAGCGCGGCGCGGCGCATCCCGTACGGGTCTTTTTCGCCGGTGGGCGCGCCGCCCGCCGCGAACATGCCCGTCATCGCGTCCAGGCGATCCGCAAGCGCGACGGCGGCGGCCACCTTGCCCTGCGGCAGCTCGTCGCCCGCGAAGCGCGGCCGGTAGTGCGCCGCGATCGCCTCGCACACTTCGGGCGGCTCGCCATCGTGACGCGCGTAGTAACGCCCCATCACCCCCTGAAGCTCCGGGAACTCGCCGACCATGCCGGTGAGCAGGTCCGCCTTGGACAGCCAGGCGGCTCGCTCCGCCAGGGCCGGGTCGTCGCCGAGTCTTCTTGCGATCGTGCCGGCCAGCAGCTGCAGACGCTCCACGCGCTCGAGCTGGCTGCCGAGTTTGTTGTGATAGACGACGCGCGAAAGGCCCGGCACGCGCGCCTCCAGCCGCGTCCGGCGGTCCAGGTCGTAGAAGAAGCGCGCGTCTTCCAGCCGCGGGCGCACCACGCGCTCGTTCCCGCCCACGATGTGCCGCGGGTCCGCGACGCGCATGTTCGAGACGATCAGGAACTTCGGCAGCAGCGCTCCGTCCGCGCCGAAGAGCGGAAAGTACTTCTGGTTCTGGCGCATGGTGAGGATCAGGCACTCGGCCGGCACCTTCAGATACGCCGGATCGAACGCTCCCGCATACACCGCCGGGAACTCCACCAGTGCGGTCACCTCGTCGAGCAGCGTCTCGTAGTCGCCCAGCCCCGCGTGCAGAAGGTTTGCCTGCTCCGTGAGCTGCCTGCGAATCTCGTTTCGTCGCGTCTCGAAATCCGCAATCACCATGCCGTCGGCGTGCAGTCGCGACTCGTATTCATCGGCGCTCCGGAGCGCGATCGAGCGCGCGCCGAGGAACCGGTGCCCGCGCGTCGTGCTGCTCGCGGCGACGCCGAGGACCGTCCCCGGCACCTCGCGCGTCCCGTGCATCATCACCAGCCCGTGCACCGGCCTCACGAACTGCGCATCGCCCGAACCCCAGCGCATCACCTTGGGAATCGGCAGGCGCCTGAGCGCCTTGTCGACTTCGGCCGCGAGATGCGATTCGAGCGGAGCACCGGGAGCGACTGCGCGATAGGCGAAAACCCTGCCTTTCGCCGTGTCGACCTGGACGAGCGCATCGACGGCGACGCCGTTCTTGCGGGCAAAGCCGGCAATCGCCTGCGCGGATGCCGCAATCGGCGGGCCCTGGCGCTCCAGCGCCTTGTCCGGCGAACGATCGAGAACGCCCGGGATCGATACCGCAAGGCGACGCGGCGTTGCAAGGCTTCTCGCCTCGCTTCCCTGAGTGAGAAAGCCGAGGTCTCGAAGGCCGTTCGCAAGCGCCCCGGCAAAGGCCTCCGAAAGCGCCTTCAGCGATTTCGGCGGCAGCTCCTCGGTGAGGAGCTCCACGAGCAGTGTCGCTTGCATGTCAGGCGGCAGCCGCCTTCAGCATCGGGAAGCCGAGGCGCTCGCGCGAGTCGTAGTAGGCGTTGGCCACTCCCTTGGCGAGGTCGCGCACGCGGCCGATGCAGGCCTGGCGCTCGGTGACCGAGATCGCGCCGCGCGCATCGAGCAGGTTGAAGGTGTGCGAGCATTTCATCACCATCTCGTAGGCGGGCAGCACGCACCGGGCCTCGATCAGCTTCCCGGCCTCCCGCTCGAATTTCCCGAACAGCTCGAAGAGCAATTCGCCGTTGGACAGCTCGAAGTTGTAGCGCGACTGCTCGACCTCGTTCTGGTGGTAGACGTCGCCGTAGGTGACCCCGGGCGTCCAGACGAGGTCGAACACGGAGTCCTTCCCCTGCAGGTACATCGCAAGGCGCTCGAGGCCGTAGGTGATCTCGCCGAGCACCGGCTTGCACGCGAGCGAGCCGACTTCCTGGAAATAGGTGAATTGCGTCACTTCCATCCCGTCGAGCCACACCTCCCAGCCGAGGCCCCAGGCGCCGAGCGTGGGCGACTCCCAGTCGTCTTCCACGAAGCGGATGTCGTGCTCGCGCGGATCGATTCCGAGCTCGGTGAGCGAGGCGACGTACAGCTCCTGGATGTCGGCGGGCGAGGGCTTGAGCACCACCTGGTACTGGTAGTAGTGCTGCAGGCGGTTCGGGTTCTCGCCGTAGCGCCCGTCCTTCGGGCGGCGCGAGGGCTGCACGTAGGCGGCGTTCCAGGGCTCGGGGCCGATGGCGCGCAGGAACGTCGCCGTGTGGAAGGTGCCTGCGCCGACCTCCATGTCGTAGGGCTGCAGCAGCACGCAGCCGCGCGCCGCCCAGAACGATTCGAGCCTCTGGATGAGTTGCTGGAAGGTGAGCATTCCGGGCGTGAATTCTACCGGCTGCGCCCGCGCGCCGCGAAGACGGCGAGCGCGAGCACCGCCGCGAGCAGCGCAGGCCAGTCGCCCGAGCGCACGTAGGGGGTCGCGCCTTTGTGGCCGCGCGCCTCGACCTCGAGCTTGCCTTCGGTGAATGGCGCAAGGCGCGCGATCACGCGCGCGTCGCGGTCGATCGCCGCGGTGATGCCGCTGTTGGTGGCGGTGAGCATCATGCGCCCGGTCTCGAGCGCGCGCATGCGCGCGATCTGCAGGTGCTGCGCAGGCGCCGCCGAATCGCCGAACCAGGCGACATTCGACACGTTCACGAGCAGCGTCGCCTCGGGAAGCTGGCGCGCGATCTCCACGCCGAACGCGTTTTCGTAGCAGATGTCGGCCGCGAGGCGCTGGCCGGCGACCGCGAGCGGGCGCTGCGCGCTCGAGCCGCGCGAGAAATCCGAGAGCGGGATTCTCAGCAACGACGTGATCCAGCCGAAACCGGGCGGGACGAACTCGCCGAACGGCACCAGGTGCACCTTATGGTAGATCTGCGGGGGCGAGACGCCCAGGCTTACCACGCTGTTGAAGTAGGTGCCCGGCCCGACGCGCACCGGCACGCCGAGGAGCACGTCGCCGCCATTGCGCCTCGCCGCCGCCTCCAGACGCCCGAGGTACGCCGGGTCCACGCTGTCGAGAAAGCGCGGCACCGCGGTCTCGGGAAGGACGATCAGGCGCGCGCGCGAGGATTCCGCAAGCCGCGCGTAGGTTTCCAGCGTTCGCGCGTAGCGTGCCGGGTCGAACTTCAGGTCCTGCGGGATGTTTCCCTGCAGCAGCGCCACGGTGACCGGTCCGCCTTCGGGGATTGCCCATTGAATCGAATTCAGAACGGCGCCGCCGGTCCCCACCGACGCGAACACGGCACCGGCCGCAACGAAGGAACGCTTCGTGGCAATGAGCCAGAGCAGTCCCGCGCATGAAACGACGGCAAAGGACACCAGGAAAACTCCGCCCACGGGCGCAAAGCCCGCCAGCGGCCAGTCGATCGCGCCGTAGCCCGCGGCGAGCCACGGAAACCCGGTGAGAAACCAGCTCCGAATCCATTCGGAGAGTGTCCAGAGCGCCGGGATCGCGAGCGCGGCGCGAAGGGCGTCGGGACCGCGAAGCTTCGCCTGGAGCCAGCCGAGCGCCGCCGGAAAGAGCGCAAGTCCCGCGCAGAAGAGCAGCGTCGCTGCCGCCGCGAGCGGCGCGGGTATGCCGCCGAAGCGGTGCATGCTCACGTAGACCCACGACACGCCGGCCAGGAAAAAGCCCAGCCCGTACCCGAATCCGGCGAGGAACGCGTCGCGGGGCGCTGGCGCGCGAATCCAGAGGTGGATAAGCACCGCGAACGAAGCGAGCAGGACCGGGAACACCTCGAACGGCGCGAAGCCGATGACCGCGACAGCCCCGGCGACGAAAGCGAGGAAAAACCGGGACAGACCCGGATTCTTCTTGAAAACCGGGTCTGTCCCGGTTTTTCTCATGCCTTCGGTTTTTCTACGATCAGCGTGTACACGCGCCGGCTGTCGGCCCGCAGCACGTTGAACGACAGGCCCCCGATCTGCATCGTCTCGCCGCGCTTCGGAAGCCGCCCGAGGTGCGCGATCACCAGGCCCGCCACCGTGTCGTGCTCGTCGTCGGGAAACCCGGTGCCGAAGGCGGCATTGAAATCGGCGATCTGGGTGTGCGCCTTGACGCGAAAGCGCCCGCCGGGCTCGGCCAGGATGTTGTCGCTCGCTTCGTCGAAGTCGTACTCATCCTCGATGTCGCCGACGATCTGCTCGAGCACGTCCTCGATCGTCACCAGGCCCGCCACGCCGCCGTACTCGTCGACCACGATCGCCATGTGGTTGCGGCTCGCGCGGAACTCGCGCAGCAGCACGTTGAGGCGCTTGGATTCGGGCACGAACACCGCGGGCCGAAGCATCTCGCGCACGTCGAACTCCTCCTCGCCCGCGTAGTGGCGCAGCAGATCCTTGGCGAGAAGGATTCCGATCACGTCGTCGCGGTTGCGGTCGATCACCGGGAAGCGCGAGTGCGCAGTCGCGATCACCTGCGGGATGAAGTCCTCGACCCTGGCGTGGATGTCGATCACGTCCATCTGGGCGCGCGGGATCATGATGTCGCGCACCTGCATCTCGGAGACGGTGAGCGCACCCTCGATGATCGAGAGCGCGTCGGCGTCGAGCAGATTTCGCGCGTACGCCGACCGGAGCAGCCGCACCAGGCTCTCGCGGTCCTCGGGTTCGCGCAGCACGAGCGCGGACAGGCGCTCGAGCAGGCTAGGTCGGGAGGGGTCGTTCACGGGGAGCGAGGCGCCTATCTTACCGCGTAGGGGTCGGCGATGCCGAGCCGCGCGAGGATCGCGCGCTCGAGCCGCTCCATGCGCGCGGCCTCGCGCAGCCGCGCGTGATCGTAACCGCGCAGGTGCAGCATGCCGTGCACCACGAGGTGCGCGTAGTGGTCGTCGAGCGGCTTTTTCTGCGCTGCGGCCTCGCGCGCGATCACGGGGTGGCAGAGCACGATGTCGCCCCGCCACGGGCGCGCACCGTAGCAGAAGGTGAGCACGTTGGCGGGCTTGTCCTTCCCGCGGAATTTCCGGTTGAGGCGGCGGGCCTCCGCGGCTCCCACGACCCGCAACGTCACGTCGGTTGCCCCGCGGGAGGCGGCGCTTGCCCAGCGCAACAGCCGGGTCCTGCCCGGAACGCCTTTGCCGCCCCAGGCGCGCTGGACGCGGAAGAAGCTATTTCTCGTCTGCCGCGTGCTTCTCGTAGGCATCGATGATGCGCGCGACCAGGGGATGGCGCACCACGTCCGCGGCGGTGAACTCGCTGAACGCGATTCCGCGCACCTCCTGCAGGATCCGGCGCGCCTCGATCAGGCCGCTCTTCTGGCCGCGCGCGAGGTCGATCTGAGTCACGTCGCCCGTGACCACGGCCTTCGCGCCGAAGCCGATGCGCGTGAGAAACATCTTCATCTGCTCGGGCGTCGTGTTCTGCGCCTCGTCCAGGATCACGAAGGCATGATTGAGCGTGCGACCGCGCATGTACGCGAGCGGCGCGAGCTCGATCGTGCCGCGCTCCAGCAGCTTTCCGGTCTTCTCGAACCCGATCAGGTCGTAGAGCGCGTCGTAGAGCGGACGCAGGTACGGATCGACCTTCTGCGCGAGGTCGCCCGGCAGGAACCCGAGCCGCTCGCCTGCCTCGACCGCGGGGCGCACGAGCACGATGCGCTTCACCTTGTCGCGCTCGAGAGCGTCCACCGCGCACGCCACCGCGAGGTAGGTCTTGCCGGTGCCGGCCGGACCGATGCCGATCGTCACGTCGTGCGCGAGGATGTTCTCGATGTAGCGTACCTGGTGCGGCGTGCGGCCGTGCAGGTCCGAGCGCCGCGTGAGCAACTGCGGGCCCTTCTGCGGCTCGGCCGCCAGTCTTGCGCCATGCGCGAGCTCGGCCAGGCCGAGCTGCAGGTCGTCGAGCGTGAGCTCGTCGCCTGCCTTGCGGTAGAAGTGCTCGAGCGCGCGCGCCGCGCGCTCGGCCTGGCGCGCCTCGCCCTTCACCGAGAAGCGCGCGCCGCGCCGCGCGATCGAGACGTCGAGCGCCGACTCGATCTGGCGCAGGTTCGCGTCGAGCGCGCCACACAGGCGCGCCAGGCGCTGGTTGTCGAGCGGCTCGAGCCGCACTTCCAGCGGCTTAGGCATCGGCGAGCTCGCCGCGCAGCGAATGCGGCAGCGCGGCGCTGATGCGGACCTCGGCGAACTTGCCGCGAAGCGCCGCCGGGCCGGCGAAGTTCACCACCCGGTTGTTCCCGGTGCGCGCCGAGAGCTCCGCGGGGTCCTTTTTCGACGGTCCCTCGACCAGCACGCGCTGGACCGTGCCGACCATCGACTCGGAGATCGCTCGCGCCTGCGCTTCGAGCTGTGCCTGAAGGCGCCGAAGCCGTTCGAGCTTTTCTTCGCGCGTAACCCCGTCCGGCAGCTCCGCCGCCGGCGTTCCGGGGCGCGGGCTGTAGAGGAACGAGAACGAGCTGTCGAACCCCGCGTCCGCCGCGAGCCCGAGCGTCTGCGCAAAGTCGGACTCGGTCTCGCCCGGAAAGCCGACGATGAAATCCGACGACAGGCTGAGGCCGGGACAGGCCTTGCGCAGGCGCCGCACGATCGAGCGATACTCGAGGCTCGTATAGCCGCGCTTCATCGCCGCGAGCACGCGGTCCGAGCCCGACTGCACCGGCAGGTGCACGTGCGGCGCAAGCGCGGGAATCCCGGCGTGCGCATCGATCAGGCGCTGCGTGAACTCGCGCGGGTGCGACGTGGTGTAGCGGATCCGCTCGATGCCGTCGATTTCCGCTACGTAGCGCAGCAGCTCGGCGAAATCGGCGCGCGCGTTCGCGATCTCGCCGCGCCAGGCGTTCACGTTCTGCCCGAGGAGCGTCACCTCCTTCACGCCCTGGGCCGCGAGCTGCGAGATTTCCGCGATCACGTCCTCGAACGGCCGCGAGACTTCCTCTCCGCGCGTGTAGGGCACGACGCAGAAGCTGCAATACTTGCTGCAGCCCTCCATGATCGAGACGAACGCCGAAGCTCCCGTATCTTCCACGTCGACGCGCGGCTCGGGCAGGCGGTCGAACTTCTCGATCTCGGGAAAGCTCACATCGACCTGCGCGCGGCCGCTTGCGCGCCGGCGCGCCAGCAACCCGGGCAGCCGGTGCAGCGTCTGCGGCCCGAAGACGACGTCCACGTAGGGCGCGCGCGCCACGATCCCCGCGCCCTCCTGGCTCGCCACGCACCCGCCCACCGCGATCATGAGTCGCGGGTTGGCGCGCTTGAGCTGTTTCACGCGCCCGAGGTCGGCGAACACCTTCTCCTGCGCCTTTTCGCGCACCGAGCAGGTGTTGAAGACGATGACATCGGCCTCCTCGGGATGCGGCGTCGTCTCGAGGCCGCAATCCTGCCTCAGCACGTCCCGGACCTTATCCGAGTCGTACTCGTTCATCTGGCAGCCGAACGTGCGGATGTAGAGCTTGCCCGCCACGCTCACTTCCGGGGATCGGGCGCGGCCGCTTCCTGCGGCGTGAGGATCCAGATGCGGTGCACCTGCCCCGCGGGATCGAGCGTGTACTTCACTTTCGCGCCGGCAGGCAGCGCCGCGGGAAGCACGATCCGGTTCGATTCGTCCCGGATCTGCGCCCCGGCCGCAAGGCGCACGGCCTTGCCGTCGATCGCGACGTCCATCTCCTGCAGGTGCCGGATCTCGCCGCGCTTCGCGTCCTGCGGGATCGCGCGCAGCTGGGCGTGCACGGATACGACGGCGAGGGCAAGCGCGAGCGCGGCAAGGACGCGGAGCATCAGCGCGGGGGGCAAAGGAAATGGTGGCGAATCAGGGACTCGAACCCCGGACACACGGATTATGATTCCGCTGCTCTAACCAGCTGAGCTAATTCGCCACGTTGGAAAAGGGCGCGCATTTTCGCTTTCGACCGATTATCGGTCAAGCCGGCCCCGGAATCGGGCGCCGGGCGATAAGAGTGGCGATCCCCCATTTCTTATTCTCTTGACCACGGTCAATGCCGCGGCGCAGTATGAATCGTGAGAATCGCTGCAAATTCAACCACTTGGGTTTCGCATGCTGCAGGGAGATTTCACGATATGAAAATTTGTGTGGTCGGTGCCGGGGCGATCGGCGGGATGCTCGGCGTGAAGTTCGCGGCTGCGGGACACGAGGTGACGCTGATCGCGCGCGGGCCCAATCTGCGCGCGATCGAGTCAGGCGGGATGCGCCTGCGGCAGGCCGACGGCACCGAGCTTCACGCGCGCGGGGTGCGCGCGACGGGCTGGATCGCGGAAGCCGGGCCGCAGGACCTCGTGATCCTCGGCATGAAGGCGCACCAGGTCGAGGCGGTGGCGGGCGAGCTGCCACGCCTGTTTCACGAGCGCACGATCGTGCTCCCGATGCAGAACGGCATTCCGTGGTGGTACTTCCAGCGGCTGCCGGCGTGGGCCGAGCACACCTCGCTCGGGCTGCTCGCGAACCGGCGCGTCGCGGCGGTCGATCCGAACGGCGTGATCGCTGCCGCAATCGATCCCGCGCGCATTGTCGGCTGCGTGGTCTACCCGGCGGCGGAGCTCGCCGCGCCGGGCGTGGTGCGCCACGTGGAAGGCGACCGGTTTCCGCTCGGCGAGCTCGACGGCGTGGAGACCGCGCGCGTGAAGAGCCTTTCGGAAGCGTTTGCCGGCGCGGGCCTGAGAGCGCCGGTGCTCGAGGACATCCGCTCCGAGATCTGGCTCAAGCTCTGGGGCAACCTCACGTTCAACCCGATCAGCGCGCTCACGCACTCCACGCTCGCCGACATCTGCCAGTTCCCGGTCACGCGCGAGCTGGCGGCGAGCATGATGCGCGAGGCGCAGGGCGTGGCCGAGCGCCTGGGCGCGAAGTTCCGCGTGCCGCTCGAGAAGCGGATCGCCGGCGCCGAGAAGGTCGGCAAGCACAAGACTTCGATGCTGCAGGACATCGAGCTTGGGCGCGACCCGGAGATCGACGCGCTGGTGGGCGCGGTGATCGAGCTCGGGCGCGATGTCGGGGTGCCGACGCCGCACATCGAGACGGTGTACGCGCTCGTCAAGCTCCTCGGCAAGACCGTCAAGGAAGAACGCGTCTACATCCGCGCGCAGCCGGTGGCGGCCTGATGAGAATCGCGGCGTGAAATTCGACGTTGCGGTGGTGGGCGCGGGACTCGTCGGCGCAGCGTTCGCGCGCGCGCTGCGCGGGCTTTCGGTGGCGGTCGTGGCGCCTGCTCGCCCGCGGCCGCCGGAAGGCGCGTTCGATTCACGCATCTATGCGATCAGCCCGGGCAACGCGGTGTTCCTGACCGGGTTGAACGCCTGGCAGCAAATGCCGCCGGAGCGCGTGACGCCCGTGCGTGCGATGCGCGTGCACGGCGACGACGGCGGGCTGATCGAGTTCGACGCGTATTCGGCGGGCGTCGAGGCGCTCGCGTACATCGTGGAGGAGGGGCTGCTGCTGGGCGCGCTCTGGCGCGGGCTCGAAGCCCGGGATGACGCGAAGATTTTTGCGCCGGAAGAATGCACCGGGCTCGGCGCCGGCGAAGACCCGGTGACGCTGGATCTTCGATCCGGCCAGACCATTGAAGCTTCGCTCGTCGTGGGCGCGGACGGCGCGCGCTCGTTCGTGCGCACGCGGGCCGGGATCGCGGCCGACGAGCGACCGTACGGCCAGGCCGCGGTTGTCGCCAATTTCGCCTGCGAGCGGCCGCACCGCAACGTCGCCTTCCAGTGGTTTCGCGGCGGGCCGGTGCTCGCGCTGCTGCCGCTGCCGGGCGAGCACGTCTCGATGGTGTGGTCGGTGGAGCATGGGGAAGCGTCGCGCCTTTGCGCGTTGCGCAGCGAAGACCTTTCGAGGGAAGTCGAATCCGCCTCAAACCATGCGCTCGGCTCGCTGTCGCTCGTCACCCGGGCGCGCGCGTTCGCTTTGAGGCGGCTCGAGGCGAGCGCGATGACCGCGCCGCGCGTGGCGCTGGTGGGCGACGCGGCTCACGTCGTGCATCCGCTCGCCGGCCAGGGCGCGAACCTCGGGTTCGGCGACGCGCGCGAGCTTGCCGCGGCGCTCAATGCTCGCGAGCCTTTTCGCGCGCCGGGCGATGCGCGGCTGCTGCGCCGCTACGAACGTGCCCGTGCGGAAGCTATACTCGCGATGCGCGCCGCGGTGCACGGGTTGTGGCGGTTGTTCGGTGCGCGCGGCGCGCCGGTGGTGCGGCTGAGAAACGCGGGACTGAACCTCACGGACCGCTTGCCGGTCATAAAGAACCTGCTGATGCGACAGGCGATGCGCTGAGCTGCCGATGAAGAGATTCCTGCTCTCCCTTGCCGTTTCCGCCGCGCTTCCGGCGGCGGCGGACGAGGCGGCGATCCGGCAAGTGATCGAGTCCAAGCTCGGTGGCGCGCGCGTCGAGGGCGTGCAGCCGACTCCGGTGCCGGGCATCTACGAGGTGCGCTACCGCTCGGCCGAGGGCCCGCAGATCCTCTACACCGACGCCAAGGCAAGCTACATCTTCACCGGCCAGCTGATCGACGCCAGGGGCGAGCGCAATCTCACCGAGGAGCGGCTCCGGAAGCTCTCGGCGATCGACATGGGTGCGCTTCCCTACGAGTGGGCGGTGAAGGTACGGCGCGGCAACGGCCAGAGGACGCTCGTCGTGTTCTCCGACCCCTATTGCCCGGCCTGCCAGCAGTTCGAGAAGACGCTCGCGCAGGTGAGCGACATCACGATCCACTACTTCATGTATCCCGTGATCCGGCCCGAGCTCGCGGATCACTCGCGCGCGGTGTGGTGCTCGCCCGACCGATCCAGGGCCTGGCTCGACCTCGCGCTTCGCCGCAAGCCGCCGGCGGTGAGCGTCGCGTGCGACACGCCGATCGAGAAAGTGGTCGAGCTCGGCGGCAAGCTCGGCGTGCGCTCTACGCCTATGCTCTTTCTCGCGAGCGGCGAACGCGTGCGCGGCGGTCCCACCGCGGCGCAGCTCAAGGCGCTGCTCGACGAGGCGAAACCCGGAAAATGAAAAAAGGGTCCTGACCCCTTTTCATTTCGGTGGCGGCAGGTCCTTGGGCCAGAGGAGCCACAGGCGGCCCTGTTGGCGCATGCGGCCCGCGAGCGCACCGGCCTCCGGCCCCGTGCCCCAGTAGAAATCGGCGCGCACCGCGCCGCGGATCGCGCCGCCGGTGTCCTGAGCCATGACGAGCCGCTCGAGCGGCGCATCCGAGAGCGGCTGCGTGGTGGCGAGATACACCGGCGCGCCGAGCGGCACGTGCCGCGGGTCGACGGCGATCGAGTAGCCGGGCGTGAGCGCAACGCCGAGCGCGCCGAGCGGACCGGGACCGGCTTCGCGCTCGCGGAAGAACACGTAGCTCGGGTTCGCGTTGAGCGCCTCGGAAAGCTTGTCGGGGTTGGCCTGCGCCCACGCCTGGATCCCCTGCATCGAGGCCCGCTCGAGCGGGAGCTCGCCGCGCTCGACGAGGAACCGGCCGAGCGAGCGGTATGGGTGGCCGTTCTGATCGGCGTAGCCGAGCCGCAGGCGCTCGCCGTTCTCGAGCCGGATCTGCCCCGAGCCCTGGATCTGGAGGAAGAACAGCTCCACCGGGTCCGCGACCCAGGCGAGCACCGGCGCCGCGCCCTGCGTCTCGATCTCTTGCCGCGAGTAATAAGGTACGACCCGGCGGCCTTCCAGGCGCCCGCGCAGGCGCATGTGCCGCAGCTCGGGGTAGAGCGCTGCAAGGTCGACCACCACCAGGTCCCCGGGCAAGCCGTAGACCGGATAGCGGTAGCGCTCCGTGCGGACGCGGCTTCCGGCGAGCACCGGCTCGTAATAGCCGGTGACCAGTCCCGCCGGCTCGCCCTCCGCGGTCCGTATCGCGTAGGCGGCGAACGTTTCCTCGAAGAAGCGCCGTGCGCCGGCCTCGTCTGCTACGGCGGCAATGCTGCGGCAGGCATCGGCGAGCGGGCTCGCCTCGGGAATTGCCGCGCACCCGGCGGCGAACGCGCGCGCGCTCGGCAGGAGCTCCGCGGATCGCCATCCGGGAATCGCATCGAACGGCGCGGGGTCGAACCGCGCCGCGGGCGCGGGTGCCGGTTTCGGCAGCGGCGGGCAGACGCAGGGAGCGGGGCGCTCGAGCGCTGCGCAACCGGCGAGCATTACAATCGCGGCGATGTGGGTGATCCTGCTCGAGATGGCGCTGGCCCTTGCGCTTCTCATCCTGATCGTATGGTGGACCTGGCCGAAGAAACGCGACGGGGACTAGGGCTCAGTGCAGCACCCGGGGCACCGAAAGCGTGAACTCCGGGATCGGCGCATCGAACCGCTCTCCGTCCTCGGCCACCATCTGGTAGCTCCCGCGCATGGTGCCGACCGGTGTCGCGATCGCAGTGCCGCTCGTGTACTCGTGCGCTTCGCCCGGCTTGAGCACGGGCTGCGCGCCCACGACGCCCAGGCCCCTCACCTCCTGCACCAGCCCCTGCGCGTCGGTGATGATCCAGTGACGGCTGATCAGCTGCGCGGTGACGCTGCCGGTGTTGCGGATCGTGATGGTGTAGGCGAACACGTAGCGCCCGCCCGTCTCGTCGGACTGCTCCGGGAGGTATTGGGTCTTCGCGCTGACCGTGACCTCGTAGCGCTTCTCCTGCGCCATGCGCGCATTGTAAACTCGGGCCGCTCATGACGTTCCGCATCGCGCCCTCGATCCTTTCCGCCGACTTCGCGCGCCTGGGCGAGGAGGTGCGCGCGGTCGAGGCCGCCGGCGCGGACCTCGTTCACTTCGACGTGATGGACAACCATTACGTCCCGAACCTGAGCGTGGGGCCGCTCGTGTGCGCGGCGATCAAGCCCCATGTAAGGATCGCGATCGACGTGCACCTCATGGTGAAACCGGTCGACCGAATCATTCCGGACTTCGCCAAGGCGGGCGCAGGCCTGATCACGTTCCACCCCGAGGCAAGCGAGCATGTCGACCGCACGATAGGGCTGATCCGGGAGTGCGGCTGCAAGGCCGGGCTGGTCTTCAATCCCGCGACCCCGCTTTCGTACCTCGATCACACGCTCGAGAAGCTCGACCTGGTGCTCCTCATGTCGGTGAACCCGGGCTTCGGCGGCCAGCAGTTCATCGCCTCGGTCCTGCCCAAGATCGCAGAGGTGCGGCGCCGGATCGACGCCTCCGGGCGCGACGTGTGGCTGGAGGTCGACGGCGGCGTAAGGGGGGACAACATCGCGTCGATCGCCGCTGCGGGTGCCGATACCTTCGTCGCAGGCTCGGCGATCTTCGGGTCGAAAGACTACGCCGCCACCATCCGCGACATGCGCGCGCGTCTCGCCGCGGTGAAGCGCGCCGCTTGATCCGAGCGGTCCTCCTCGATCTCGACGGCACGCTCCTCGACACCGCTCCCGACCTCGCGGCGGCGGCCAACGCGGTGCGCGCCGAATTCGGCCTGGCGCCGCTCCCGGAGGCCGTCGTGCGAGGCTACATCGGCAAGGGAATCGAGACGCTCGTGCGGCGCGCGATCGGCCGCTTTTCCCGGGGTGCTGGAAGGCCTGGCACTCCTGAAAGAGGCGGGACTGCGGCTCGCGTGCGTCACCAACAAGGCTGCGCGCTTCACCCTGCCGCTGCTCGAAAAACAGGGTCTGTCCCGGTTTTTCGGGGCGGTGGTGACGGCCGACCAGGCGGGCGCGCGCAAGCCGGCCCCGGGGCCCTTTCTCGAGGCTTGCAGAAGGCTGAATACATTGCCTTCGGAATCCCTCGTCGTAGGGGACTCGGAGAACGACGCGCTGGGCGCGCGCGCGGCGGGCTGCAGGGTTTTCCTCGTGCCGTACGGCTATTCGGAAGGGCGCGACGTGCGTGAGCTGGATTCGGATGGTATAGTGGCTTCGCTCCGCGAAGTTCCGGGGCTCCTCAAGACGGCAAAGTGAACGCGAACCGCAGCACGCGGATTGTCTCCTGGCGTAGCTGGCGCCCCTGGCGCCGCTAGATCTTGCAGCGCGCCCGTGCGGCCCGGGCAGCGCGAACCCCCAGGCCGCAAGAACCGCAGTCCCGAAGAATCCGCAGGTCGAGGAGCATCACAGGATGGAGCCCGATTACCAGCAGCTCGCCCGCCAGGGCTACACGCGCGTTCCCGTCGTCGCGGAAGTGCGCGCCGATGTCTATACGCCGCTCGCGGTGTACCTGAAGCTCGCGAACGGACCCTATTCGTATCTGCTCGAGTCGGTGGTGGGCGGCGAGCGCTTCGGGCGCTACTCGTTCATCGGGCTCGCGTGCGCCGAGCGGATCGAGGCGCGCAACGGCACGGTGCGGCGCCTGGTGCGCGATGCGCGCGGGGCGGACGTCACGCTCGAGCGCGCCGCGGGCGCGGACCCGTTCGAGTTCGTGCGCGCCTGGCTGAAGGCCCAGCACGCGGCGCCGCTGCCCGGGGCGCTTCGCTTCGGCGGCGGACTCGTCGGCTACTTCGGCTACGAGACCGTGAAGCACGTCGAGCCCACGGCGTTGAAGGGCGGCAAGCCCGATCCCCTGGGCACCCCGGACATGCTGCTGCTGGTGTCGGACGAGCTCGCGGTGGTCGACAACGTGCTCGGCAAGCTCTACCTCGTCGTGTACGCCGATCCGCGAGAGCCGGACGCGGCGCGCGCGGCGCGCGAGCGGCTGCAAAAGCTGCGCGCGCGGCTCGCCGCTCCGCTGCCGGAGGAGATGGTGCTCGGATTCCGCCATGAGCCGCGCTCCGCGGCGCCGGTCGCGACGAGCTGCACCTTCTCCGAGGAGGAGTTCCTCGCGGCGGTGGCGCGCGCGAAGGAGTACGTGTTCGCCGGCGACTGCATGCAGGTGCAGATCTCGCAGCGCACGACGCAGCCGTTCGCCGCGCCGCCGCTCGAACTCTACCGGGCGCTGCGCGCGCTCAATCCTTCGCCCTACATGTTCTATTTCGATTTCGGCGACCACCACGTGATCGGGGCCTCGCCCGAGATCATGGTGCGGCTCGCCGGCGACACGGTGACGCTGCGTCCGATCGCGGGCACGCGCCCGCGCGGGGGGACGCCCGAGGAGGATGCCCGGATCGCCGATGAGCTGCTCGCCGATCCCAAGGAGCGCGCCGAGCACGTGATGCTGATCGACCTGGGGCGCAACGACGTGGGGCGCGTCGCCGCCACGGGGAGCGTCCGGGTCACCGAGAAGATGGTGGTCGAGCGCTACTCGCACGTCATGCACATCGTCTCCAACGTGGAGGGGCGCATCAAGCCGGGGCTCGACGCGCTCGACGTGTTCAAGGCGAGCTTTCCGGCCGGCACGGTGACCGGCGCGCCGAAGGTGCGCGCGATGCAGATCATCGACGAGCTCGAGCCGGTGAAGCGTGGCGTCTACAGCGGCGCGGTCGGCTACCTCGGCTTCAACGGCGACATGGACGTCGCGATCGCGATCCGCACCGCGGTGCTGAAGGACAGCATGCTCCACGCGCAGGCCGCGGCCGGCATCGTAGCCGACTCGGTGCCGCAGTCCGAATGGCAGGAGACGCGCCACAAGACGCGCGCGCTGCTCAAGGCGGCGGAAGCCGCGCGCGAGGAGGCGTCATGATCCTCATGATCGACAACTACGACTCGTTCACCTGGAACCTCGTGCAGTACCTGGGCGAGCTGGGGGCGGAAGTCTCGGTTTTCAGGAATGACGAGGTTTCGATTGAACAGATCGAACGATTGAGTCCTTCGCATATCGTCATCTCGCCCGGGCCGTGCACGCCGAATGAGGCAGGCATCTCGCTCGCGCTCATCGAGCGACTGAGGGAGCGAGTGCCGATCCTCGGGGTGTGCCTCGGGCACCAGGCGATCGGGCAGGCCTTCGGCGGGCGGATCGTGCGCGCGCGAAGCGTCATGCACGGCAAGAACTCGCGCATCCGTCACGACGGCAAAGGGGTGTTCGCGGGCGTGCCGCAGGGTTTCAGCGCGACGCGTTACCACTCGCTCGTGATCGAGCGCGCGTCGCTCCCCGGTTGCCTCGAGATCACCGCCGAGTCCGAGGACGGCGAGATCATGGGGGTGCGGCACCGCACGCTCGCCGTGGAAGGCGTGCAGTTCCACCCCGAGGCGCTGCTCACCGAACACGGCCACGACATGCTCAGGAACTTTCTCGAAGGGAGGAGCCAGTGAAGATCACGATAGCGGAAGCGATCCAGCGCACGGTGGAGCACCGCGAGGTGTTCCACGACGAGATGCTGCACATCATGCGCCAGATCATGAGCGGGGAACTGACGCCCGCGCAGATCGCGGGATTCATCGTCGGCCTGCGCGTCAAGAAGGAGACGATCGGCGAGATCGCCGCCGCGGCACAGGTGATGCGCGAGTTCGCGACCAGGGTGCCGGTGAAGGACGAGGGCGACCTGATCGACATCGTCGGCACCGGGGGCGACGCGGCGCACACCTTCAACGTCTCGACCTGCGCGGCGTTCGTGGCGGCGGCTGCCGGTGCGCGCGTGGCCAAGCACGGCAACCGGGCGGTTTCGTCCCGCTCGGGGAGCGCGGACGTCCTGGAGGCGCTCGGCGCGAACCTCGCGCTTTCCCCGGAGAGAATCGCGGAGTGCGTGGAAAAGACCGGCGTAGGGTTCATGTTCGCGCCGGCGCACCACCCGGCGATGAAGCACGCGGCGCCCGTGCGCAAGGACCTCGGCGTGCGCACGATCTTCAACATCCTCGGTCCGCTCACCAATCCCGCGGGCGCAAGAAACGAGCTGATGGGCGTGTTCCATCCCGACCTCGTGGGCATCCAGGTGCGCGTGCTTCAGCGCCTCGGATCGAAGCACGTGATGGTGGTGCACGGCCTGGACGGCCTGGACGAGATTTCGATTTCCGGCCCTACGCTCGTAGGGGAGCTTTCGAAGGGCGAGATCCGCGAGTACGAAATCCACCCCTCTCAGCTCGGCCTCGAGCTCTACGACCGGCGCGCGATCCAGGTCAACACGGTCGACGAATCGAAGGCGATGATCCTCGCGGTGCTCGAGAACCAGCCGGGCCCCGCCCTCAACATCGTGCTCGCCAACGCCGGCGCCGCGATCTACGTCTCGGGGCACGCGAAGAGCCTGCAGACCGGCGTCGAGCGCGCACGCAGGGCGATCGCCGACGGCGCGGCCAGGGCGAAGCTCGACGAGTTCGTCGCCTGGACCCGGAAGCACAAGGCGAAGGGCTGACGGCTTGGCAATGTTTGCCATAAGTGCTAGCGTTCGGCCATGAGCACCATGAACATTTCGCTTCCCGACGGCCTAAAGGCGTTCGTCGACGAGCGCGTGAAAAAGGACGGCTACAGCACGTCGAGCGAGTACGTGCGCGAGCTGATTCGTGCCGACCAGATCCGGCGGGCCGAGCGGGAGCTTGCGTGTCTTCTGCGCGAGGGCCTCGAATCGGGCGAGGGTATCCCGGTCACGCGCGCCTACTGGGCGAAGAAACGCAGGGCGCTGGCGCGACGGCGGGCGTGAAGCCCGTCCGCCTCCGGCCGCGGGCCGACCGGGACGTCGACTTGGCATTTGCGGACATTCTCGACGATTCGGGGCCAGCCGCCGCGGCGAAGCTTCTCCGGGAAATGCAGGAAGCCCTGGATCGGATTTCCGAGTACCCGCGGATCGGCTCGCCACGGTATGCGCGCCTTCTGAAGGGGCTGCGATTCTGGAGACTGCGACGCTTTCCGTTTCTGGTGTTCTACGTCGAGCAGGCGAGGTTCATCGACGTCATTCGCGTGCTGCACGGCGCCCGCGATATTCCCGCCGTGTTGCGCGAGTCGTTCGGTAGCGAAGGCGCCACCTGATGTCGGATATTCTCCAGCGCATCCTTGCTACCAAGCGCGACGAGGTCGCGGCCGCGCGCGCGGCGGTATCGGATTCCGAAGTCGAACGTCAGGCGAAGGCCACGCATCCGCCGCGCGACTTCGCCGGCGCGCTGCGCGCCCGGATCGCGGCCGGCAAGCCCGCCGTGATCGCGGAAGTGAAGCGCGCAAGCCCTTCAAAGGGGCTGCTGCGCGAGAATTTCGACCCTGCGGCGATCGCGCGGAGCTACGAGGCGGCGGGCGCCGCCTGCCTTTCGGTGCTCACCGACCGCCAGTATTTTCAGGGCGCGCCGCAGCATCTCGCCACCGCGCGCGCCGCCTGCGCGCTCCCGGTGCTGAGGAAAGAGTTCATCGTGGATCCCTACCAGGTGCTCGAAGCGCGGGTAATGGGGGCGGATTGCGTGCTGTTGATTGTTTCTGCCTTGTCACCGGCACAAATGAAATCGTTCGAAGCAACGGCCTCGGATCTCGGCATGTCCGTGCTGGTCGAAGTCCACGATGCGGCGGAGCTCGAAGCCGCGCTTGCGCTCTCGACTCCGCTCATCGGCATCAACAACCGGAGCCTGCGCACGTTCGAAACGCGGCTCGAGACGACGCTCGGGCTTCTGCCCAAGGTGCCAGCGGGGCGGATCGTGATCACGGAGAGCGGGATTCTTTCGCGCGCGGACGTGCGGCGCATGCGCGAGGCGGGGGTGGACGCGTTCCTGGTGGGCGAGGCCTTCATGCGCGCGCCCGAGCCGGGCGCTGCGCTGCGCGCGCTGTTCGGTTGAGTCAGGCGAGGCCGATCCAGACCGCCAGCGCGCGATTCACCCGCAGCATCGTGGCGTCGTCGATGCGACCGAAGGGCGCTCCCAGCTTGTCCCTTTTCACGGACACGGGCTTGTCGAGCATGAGTTGGGACACCTTCGTCAAGCCGTTCGCCTCTGTCGGCTCGATCGTGATCCGGAATTGCGGCGCGCTGCGGATCTCCCCGGTGACCGGAAGCACGGTCACGGTCGGGTGCGTCTCGTTGAAGAGATCGGACTGGATGACCAGCGCCGGGCGCGGCTTGCCAGGATCGCCTTGCGGCGCGACCGTGACCAGGTCGCCCCGCCTCACGTCCAGTCCTCGATGTCCCTGACCGCGCTCTCGAGGAACACCTCGACGTCGCGCTCGGGACGGCGCGCGACCGCGAGCGACTGGCGCCGGCATTCGGCGGCGAACTTCGGCGAGCGCGTATCCGGGACCCAGAGCTGAATCGGCCTGAGCCCCTGCGCGCGCATCCTTGCGCGGTAGCGTCCCACTGTTTCTCTGGCGGAATAGCGCTTGGGCGGCATAGGGTGCGGAGGGGCTCTTGAGTTTCCGGAAAATGCAATATTACATGTCATTGCCCAAGCAATCCGGGCCGACGCCCATGCCGTCCGCCCGCGAGCGGGTTGACGACTTTCAGCTCCGGGATTCGGCCGAGATCGCGGTCCGCGGACCCAGGGCTCGCGCACCCGCTCCCAGCCGAGCGCCCTGACCTCGGCGCTGAGGGCATGGCGGGAGAATGTCGAACTATCTCATTGACATGAAATGGATTTTTCTCCTGTTGCACCCTTGCAACAGAAACTCGGAAAAACGAGAAAAATTAAGCACTTTTGTTGCCCCCCGCCGACGCGCTGCGCCACAATCGCTGCAACTTCTCGCCTTTGGAGAGGTTGAGGCGGGCGGTCCTGGGCCGCCCGGTGGCTTCAATAACTGGGAGATTTACTGCATGAACAAGAAACTTCTGGCCGTGGCGGTCGCAGGCGCGCTGCTTCCGGGCGTGGCGCTCGCGCAATCGAGCGTGACGATCAGCGGCTTCCTGAAGGGCGGCGTCGAGCACACCAGCAAGGGCAGCCAGGTGGCTGCGGGCAACAACAGCCAGTGGGGCGTGGTCGATGACTCCTCGCGGATCATCTTCAACATGACCGAAGACCTCGGCGGCGGGCTGCAGGCGATCGGCCAGGTCGACATGCGCGTGGGCCTTGACTCCGGCGCGATCGGGGCGACGGGCAACAACCACGTCGGTCTGCGCAGCAAGTCGTGGGGCCGCATCTTCATCGGCCGCCAGGACCTGCACTACTTCAACCGTGAAAGCGATCTGACGGCGCGCGGCTCGCTGCGCGCGGACAGCATCTCGCTCCTCGCCTACGCAGGCGGTGGCGCAACCGCGATCGCCGGTGCGACCCGTACGACCAACGTGATCCACTACACGACTCCGAACTGGAGCGGCTTCACGCTGATCGCGGCGGTGTCGAGCAACGCGACGGCGGCCGAAGCCGACATCGCGAGCGGCGCGCGCAAAGGCAGCGCGGTGCACCTCAACCCGAACTTCGCTGGCAGCAACTGGCAGGTCGGCTACAGCTACTGGAAGTCCAAGCCCGATGGCGCGGGCACGACCGATCAGCGCGGCGACCGTCTGTACGGCTCGTACAAGTGGGGCGGCTTCAAGCTCGGCCTCGCCTGGGACAAGTCGAAGCTGAGGGCGATCGCGACCGGTACCGAGACGTCGAACCGCACGGCGTGGTCGATCCCGGCCTCCTATTCGTGGGGCCCGCACTCGATCCATGGCCACTACACCAAGGCGCGCAACGACAAGGCAACCGCCGTGGACGACGCCGCCAAGATGTGGGCGCTGTCGTACGGCTACGACCTCTCCAAGCGCACGTCGCTGGCTGTGACCTACGCCAAGATCACCAACAACACGGGCGCGGCGTACAACCTGTTTACCGGCGCGGCTCTGGGCATTACGCCGGCCTCGGCGGCGGGCGAAGACCCGAAGCTGTGGGCCGTCACGATGCGGCACGCGTTCTAAGAACAAGCCAACAACAACGCATCACCGGACGGGCGTCGAAAGACGCCCGTTTTTTTTTTGTGCTTAGAAGAGCCGCCAGCGCACGAATTGGCGATACTCGAGTATCAGGGTGCCTTGCAGATTAGAAATCGAATTCTATTTTGCAGGGCGCCGCGGCGGGGCCGGGTTCCTCGGGTCCATCCGTTCCGTGCTAGTATGTCCAAGGTCTGGACATAATCGCCGGAACGAGAGGACAGCCCATGGCCGCTACGGAGCGCATTCCCGTGCAGGTGACGCCGGATGAGAAGGCGCGCATCGCGCGTAGGGCCAAGTCGCTGGGGCTGACGGTGAGCGAGTTCGCGCGCCGCGCGATGGCGCAGCTGGATCGCGACACGGCGGATCCCGCCGACCTGGATGCCCTGCTCGATCGGGTGAAACGGTCGACCGCGCGGGCAAACAGGGCAATCGGAGAGGCGGTCAGGTTCGTCGCGGAATCGGAAAAGCGCATTCGGCGGCTGGAATCGGGCCGGCGCGAACGCAAGACTGCGTGATGGGCATACCCGACAGGATTTGGGATGCGCTCACGACCGTACTTCGCATGAACGACCGCGTCGTTGCGTTGACCGAGACGGTCAAGGCGCAGCAGCTTCGGATCGAGAATTTGAGCGAGCGGGTCATTCGGCTGGAAACCGCGCTTGAAATCGCAATGGCAACGCGTGGCAGGAAATCGTTGCCCGGTGGCGAACGTGAATGACGAACTTGCGCGACTTCACGGCGCCGGTTCTCTTGCGGACCGGGTAATTGCAGGCTTCGACCTGGCGCTGCGCACCGTGGCGGGTGTCCATCGGTCCGCGCGTACTTCGCCCGGAGAGGGCGTCCCCGAGTCGGACCTGAGCGAAGCGGAACGCGCGCATGCGGCGGCGCTGATGCGAATCAATCACGTCGGCGAGGTGTGCGCGCAGGCGCTCTACCAGGGGCAGGCGCTCACTGCGAGGGACGAGCGGAACCGCGCGCAGCTCGAGCGCGCGGCGTGCGAGGAGGAGGACCATCTCGCGTGGACCGCCGACCGGGTGCATGAGCTGGGGGGGCGCCTGAGCCTCCTCAATCCGCTCTGGTACGCGGGATCGCTCGCGCTCGGCGTTGCGGCGGGCGCGCTCGGCGACCGCTGGAACCTCGCGTTCCTCGCCGAGACCGAGCACCAGGTCGAGGAGCACCTGCAGGGCCATCTTGCCGAGCTGTCGCCCGAAGACCGGCGCACGCGCGCGGTGGTCGAGACCATGCGTGACGAGGAAGCGAAGCATCGCCAGAGCGCGCTCGCGCTCGGCGCGGCGGAGATGCCCGCGCCGCTCAAGGACGCGATGCGGCTTGCGGCGAAGGTGATGACGACCGTGGCTTACCGGATCTGACCATGCCTTGCCCGTAGGGCCTGCAATCTGAACACCGAATGTTCAGATTGCAGACTGCGATGCTATACTCGGCGCCATGATTCCGCGCATCGCGGCGCGCACTCTGGTCGCGCTCGCCGCGCGCTACCCCGTGGTCACCCTTACCGGGCCGCGACAAGGCGGCAAGACCACGCTTTGCCGTTCGAGCTTTCCCGGCAAGGCCTACGCCAATCTGGAGGCTCCGGACACGGCGCGGTTCGCGCGGGAGGATCCGCGCGGCTTCCTGCGCGGCTACCCGGACGGGGCGGTGCTGGACGAGGTGCAGCGCGTTCCCGAGCTTCCCTCGTACCTGCAGGAGCTGGTCGACGAGGATCCGAGTCCGGGTCGATTCATCCTCACGGGAAGCGAGCAGCTCGAGGTGCTGAACCGCGTCAGCCAGTCTCTGGCCGGGCGCACGGGAATGCTCAGGCTCTTGCCCTTCAGCGTCGAGGAAATCACTGGTCGGTTCCCGATCCGTCCCATCGAGCGGATGGTCTGGACAGGCTTCTACCCGCGCATCCACGACCGGAACCTGCCGCCTACGCAGGCCCTGGCCGATTACTTCGCCACCTATGTGCAGCGCGATCTGCGGGCGCTCGTCCACATCGGCGACCTTGCAACGTTCGAGAAGTTCGTCCGGATCGTGGCGGGACGCACCGCGCAGATCGCAAGCCTTTCGGGTATCGCGTCGGACTGCGGCATCTCGCACACGACCGCGCGGCGCTGGCTTTCGCTGCTGGAAGCGAGCTACATCGTGTTCCAGCTCCCGCCCTATTTCTGGAACACGACCAAGCGGCTGGTGAAATCGCCGAAGCTCTTCTTCTACGATGTGGGGCTTTGCGCGTACCTTCTCGGCGCGCAGAGCGCCGAGCACGTTTTCGCCCACCCCTTGCGCGGCGCGCTGTTCGAGAACATGGTCGTCGCCGAGGCGCTCAAATGGTTCTGGAATCGAGGGCGCCACGAGCGGTTGCACTTCTACCGGGACAGCGACGGAAACGAGATCGATCTGCTGATCGAACTCGGCAACGGCGTCTTCCCGATCGAGATCAAGGCGGGAGAGACGGTCAATCCCGATTTCTTTCGCGGCCTGCGCGCGTTTGCGCGACTGTACCGGGAGCCGCCGCCCAACGGCGGCGCGCTGGTCTACGGCGGACAGGCGCGACAAATCCGGCACGAGGTCTCGGTCATACCGATCGAGGCCCTCCCGAATCTGCTCGAAACGCTGGTCGCTCAACCTGCCGGCGCGAGCACGTAGCTCTGCACCGGCTGCCGGAAGCCTTTCAGCGCGAGCGGCTCGCCCGCGCGCAGTTGCGTGCGCAGCGTTTCCGGACCGAGCAGCTCGGTCGTGCGAGGGTCGAGCAGCACCTCGCCGTGCGCGGCCTCGGCGCACAGGCGCGAGGCGAGGTTCACGGCGGGACCCACTGCGGTGTACTCCAGGCGCGAGGCGGCGCCGATCACGCCCACGGTGACGAAGCCGCTCGCGACGCCCACGCCGACGCCCAGCTCGAGTTCGGCGTCCGACCAGCGCCGGGTCACGTCGCGGCCGCGGTCGCGGATGCGGCGTGCGAGCTCGAGCGCGCGCGCCGCGTGGTCCGCGTAGGCGATGGGCGCGCCCACGAGGATCAGCACGCCATCGCCCGCCTGGTCCTTGATTGTGGCGCCGAACTCGGCCGCCGCCGCGCCCACCGCATCGTAGTACTCGCGCAGGATGGCGATGACCCGCGCCGACGGGGTCGCTGCCGAAAAGGCGGTGAAGCCGCGCAGGTCGCAGCACACCACCGAGATCTCGAGCGTGCGCTCCTCGGTCGCGGCTGCGAGCCCCTGCCGGCGCACGAGCTCGGCCACCTGGGGCGCGAGAAAGCGCGACAGGAACTGCGCGCGCCGTCCCTGGATGACGTGGTACTGCACCGCGCCGACGAGGAAGATGAGCAGGCCGATCGCGATGGTGAGCGGCGCGAGGCTCAGCGGCAGCACCATGCCCGAGGCCATGAACGGCGCCGCCACCGCGAACGAGACCAGGCGCAGCGACTCCGCGGGATCGGGCCGGCGCCGCAGCATCAGCAGGCCCGAGAAGAGCCCGAGCGCGAGCGAGACGCCGAGCGGCAGGGCGAAGAGCCAGAACTCCGGGGTGCCGCGCTCGAACACTTCGCCCAACCCCGCGTTGACGAACTTCTCGACCCGGACCCTGGGGAACGCGAGCGACGCGAGTCCGTAGAACAGCGCCAGCCCCTGCGCCACGCGCAGCAGCCGGTCGGGCCCCTGCGTCTTCAGTGCCCCCGCCGGCACGGTGCGCCGTACGCGCAGCACCCACTCGTAGGCGAACACGAAGGCGAGCACATCCGGGATCGCGAACACGCCGTCCCAGGCCGCGATCTCGCGCTTCAGGTGCAGCGGATAGGCGATCTGCGAGCCGATACCGATCGCAAGCCCGATCGACGCGAGAAACAGCGCGAGCGCGCGGCTGGTGGGCGAATTGCGATCGGCGACGATGAACGCGAGCGCCATGCCCAGGGCGAGCAGCGCCACGATGATCTGGGGCATGGTGTCGGGCGGCATGGCGCGTTCCCGGAGGGCTCGCCATTATAGAATCGGCGCGTGGCGACGCTCGTGATGTTTTCCGGAGGGATGGACAGCACCGCGATGCTGCTCAAGCTCCTGGAGGAAACCGACCACGAGCTTCACGTGCACCACGTCCGGATGCTGAACCGCCAGGGCCGCGACGGCGCCGAGCAGCAGGCGGTCGAAGCCATCCTCGCGTGGTGCCGCGGCCGGCACCGCCCGTTCCGCTATTCCGAGTCGGCGCTCGACTTCCGCGAGCTCGAGGCGATCCCGATCGATTATCTGTGCGTCGCCTTCGCCGCCTGCCAGGCGGCGATCGACACGCCGGGCTGCGACCGGATCGCGGTGGGCACGCTCGCGAGCGACCTGGACGAGGCGCGGCGCGCGGTGACCGCGGCGCAGCGGCGCGTGTTCGAGGCGTTGTACGCCTGCTACCGCGCGCGCGACGTGGGCGAGCCGGGAATCGAATGGATCTACCCCGTGTACGACATGACCAAGGCGGAAGTCGCCCTGCGGCTGCCGCCGGAGCTGCGCCCGGTGGTGTGGTCGTGCCGCCGGCCCGTACACACGCCCTCGGGCTACCGCCCCTGCGGGATGTGCAAGCCCTGCCGCAAGCAGGCCCAGCTGCGCGAGGCCGGGATCGATCTGGGCATGGGCTAAAATAGGCCTGTTCGCCGCCACCAGGGCTCAGGGAGGGCCGCCATGACGTCGAGGCGCAAGGACGGCCGGGTTCTCATCTACAGCCACGACACCTTCGGCCTCGGCCACCTGCGCCGCTGCCGCGCGCTCGCGCATTCGCTCGTCGACCGCTTCAAGCACCTGTCGGTGCTGATCCTCTCGGGCTCGCCGATCATCGGCAGCTTCGATTTCCGCACGCGCGTGGATTTCGTGCGCATCCCGGGGGTGATCAAGCTGCGCAACGGCGAGTACACCTCGCTCAACCTCCACCTCGACATCGAGCAGACGCTGTCGATGCGCGCCTCGATCATCCGGCACACCGCGGAGATGTTCGACCCGGACATCTTCATCGTCGACAAGGAGCCGGTGGGCCTGAGGGGCGAGGTGCTCGAGACGCTGCAGATGCTCAAGCCCCGCGGTGCGCGCCTCGTGCTCGGGCTGCGCGACGTGATGGACGAGCCGAAGCTCCTCGTGCCGGAGTGGGAGCGCAAGAACGTGCTGCCGGCGCTCAGGGACATCTACGACGAGATCTGGGTCTACGGCCTTCCGCAGATCTGCAACCCGCTGGAGGGCCTGTCGCTGCCGCTTCGGGTGCGCCAGAAGATCGTCTACACCGGATATCTCCAGCGCGAGGTACCGGTGCGCGGGACGCCGCCGCGCCTGCCCGAGATCGCCTCGCGCCCGTACCTCCTCGTCACCACCGGCGGCGGCGGCGACGGCGAGGCGCTGATCGAGTGGGTGCTGCGCGCCTATGAGCGCGATCCGCTGCTGCCGTACCCGGCGCTGCTCGTGCTCGGGCCTTTCATGCAGCCCGAGCGCCAGACCGAGTTCATGGACCGCGCCGCGCGCCTGAAGCGCGTCGACGCGATCACTTTCCACAGCCATCTCGAGACGCTGGTCGCGGGCGCTGCGGGCGTGGTCGCGATGGGGGGCTACAACACCTTCTGCGAGGTGCTGTCGCTCGACAAGCGCGCGCTGATCGTGCCGCGCACCGCGCCGCGCCTGGAGCAATACATCCGGATCTCGCGCGCGGCTTCGCTCGGGCTCGTCTGCATGCTCGCCGACGACGGGCGCTACGACCCGGCGGTGATGGCGGCGGCGCTGCGGCACCTGCCGCGCCAGAACCTGCCCTCGGAAGTCGTGGTCCCGGGCCTGCTCGAGGGCCTGCACAACGTGTCGCGCCTGGTCGCGCCGTGGGTCGAGAAGGCGCAGGACGCCGCCGCCCCTTCCGCGCTGGCCGGACGCACCGCCTGAGCCGAGGCGATGAACGCACGGCTGCCGGCGGGCCGCGTCGCGTTCGTCGTCAAGGGCTACCCGAGGCTCTCCGAAGCGTTCATCGCGCACGAGATCGCCGCGCTCGAGCGCCGCGGCCTCGACATCCTGATCGTGTCGCTTCGCCGGCCCACCGACGCTCGTACCCACCCGGTGCATGCCGAAATCCGCGCGCCGGTGCTCTATCTTCCCGAGTACCTGCACCGCGAGCCCCTGCGCGTCATTCGCGCCTGGCTTCGGATGAGGAAATCGGGTTCGTACCGAAAGGCGAGATCGCTCTGGCTGCGCGACCTCGCGCGCGATCCCACGCCGAGCCGGGTGCGGCGCTTCGGCCAGGCCCTGGTGCTCGCCGCGGAGCTGCCCGAAGGCATCGGGCAGCTGCATGCGCACTTCATTCACACGCCGGCCTCGGTCGCGCGGTACTGCGCGGTGCTGCGCGGCCTGCCGTGGAGCGCGTCGGCCCACGCCAAGGACATCTGGACCACGCCGGAGTGGGAAAAGCGCGAGAAGCTCGAATCGTGCGAATGGCTCGTGACCTGCACCGCCGCGAACCGGGAGCACCTCGAGGCGCTCGCGCCGCAGGGGCGCGTGGAGCTCGCCTACCACGGGCTCGATCTGGCCAGGTTTCCGCCGCACCTCGACGGCGAGGCGGCGCGAGACGGAACCTGCGCCGAGGACCCCGTCGTCATCCTTTCGGTGGGGCGACTGGTGGAGAAGAAGGGAACGGACGTGCTGCTGGAGGCGCTCGCGCGGCTGCCGCGCGAGCTTCACTGGCGCCTCGTGCACGCGGGCGGCGGGCCCCTCAAGCGGTCGCTGCAGCGTCGCGCGCGGCGCCTGGGGATCGCCGGGCGCATCGAGTGGCGCGGCGCGCTCGCGCACGGCGAGCTCCTTAGGGAATACCGTGCCGCCGACCTCTTCGCGCTCGCCTGCCGCGTCGCGCGCGATGGCGACCGCGACGGGCTGCCCAACGTCCTGATGGAAGCGCAGAGCCAGGGCCTGCCGTGCGTCGCCACCGGCGTCTCGGCGATCCCGGAGCTGCTCGAGGACGGCGTGACGGGCATGGTGGTGCCGGCGGAATCGCCGCAGGCGCTCGGCCGCGCGCTGGAAACCCTGATCCGCGATCCGTCGAAAAGGCGCCTGCTCGGGCGCGCCGGACAAGCCCGCGTGGCGGAAAGATTCGGCCTCGAGCGCAATCTCGCGCCGCTCGCCGCGCGCTTCGGTCTGCCGTGCGAATCGCTTATTACGCTCCGCTGAAATCCCCGTCGCACGCCACGCCCTCGGGCGACCGGCGCGTGGCGGCGCTGCTGATGCGCGCGCTTGGCGAAGCGGGCCACCGCGTGGAGCTCGTCTCGAGCTTCCGCAGCTACGACGCGCTCGGCGATCCGGCGCGGCAGGCGGCGCTGCGCGCGCAAGGGACGGCGCTCGGGCGCAGCCTTGCGGCGCAATGGCTCGCGGGCCCCGCAGCCGCGCGTCCCGAGCTCTGGTTCACCTATCACGTCTACTACAAGGCTCCGGACTGGCTCGGGCCCGAAGTGGTTGCGGCGCTCGGCATCCCGTACGTGATCGCCGAAGCCTCGCATGCCGCCAAGCGCGCATCGGGCCCCTGGGCAATCGGCCACGAGGGCGCAGTCGAGGCGATCCGGCGCGCCGATCTCGTGCTGAGCCCTACGCGCGACGACATCGCCGGCCTCGGTGCCGCGGTCGCAAGTCCCGCGAGGATCGAGCACCTGCCGCCCTTTCTCGACGCGGCACCGTTCCTCGCCGCGGCGCGCGAACGGACGGTGCATCGCGCGGCGCTTGCCGCACGTCAGGGTCTGCCGCTCGAAGAGCCCTGGATCGCGGTCGCCGCGATGATGCGTCCCGGCGACAAGGCCGCTTCGTACCGGGAGCTCGCGCGCGCGCTCGGGCGGCTCGCCGACGCGCGCTGGCGGCTGCTCGTCGCGGGCGACGGTGCCGCGCGCGCCGAGATCGAGACAATGCTCGAGGCTGCGGCTCCGGGCCGGGTGCGGTTCCTGGGCGAGCTTGCGCTCGAGGGCATTGCGGCGCTCTACGCGGCGGCCGACCTGTGCCTGTGGCCGGCGGTGAACGAAGCCTACGGCATGGCGATGCTCGAGGCGCAGGCTGCGGGCACGCCCGTCGTGTCGTGCGCCGTGCGCGGCGTGCCCGACGTCGTGCGCGACGGCGTCACCGGGCTCCTTGCGCCGGCGGGCGATGCGGCGGCGCTCGCGGCGCACGCGCGCGCTCCTGGAAGACGCCGGGCGGCGTCGCGCGATGGGGCGCGAGGCGGCGCGGTT
>JBBINV010000030.1:0-46405 GCA_037443705.1 Betaproteobacteria bacterium
GCACGCGCTCGCCGGCGCGCTCCTCCTTTGCGCTGCAGCGCACCTTCATGCACGCGCCAAGCGCTCTTGACACACATCAAGGTTGCCGGGACCCGGATTTCCAAGAATGGGCCGATGCCAGGCGTCGCTCAAGCGCTCACGGAGCATCACCGCAAGATCGACGTCCATTTCGCCGAGGCCGCGGAGACGGTTCGCGCATCGGATTGGACCCGTTTCAGCGCGCGCATGGTCGCGCTGCGCGAGGCGCTGCTCGAGCATTTCCGGTTCGAGGAGGCGCGGCTGTTCCCGGTGTACGAGGAGACGACCGGACTTCGCGATGCGACCCGGGCGCTTCGCGTGCAGCACGACGACATCCGCGCGATTCTGTGGGCGCTCTCCACGGCCTCGGCGGCGCACGACCCGGAGAGCTGCCGCACCGAATTCGACACGCTCGTGCTCCTTTACCGGCAGCACAAGGAGGCCGAGGAAAGCATGATGTACCCGGCGTTCGAGCGCACCCTCGGCGAGCGCGCCGGGCTCGCCGCCGGTATCGAGGCCGAGGTGCTCGACGTGCGCCACCTCGAGCCGCCCGAGCCGTTCCTTCGCATCATGCAGGCGCTCACGCGCGCCCCCGATGCCGCGCTTCGGGTGTTGATCCATCGCGAACCGCACCCCCTTTACGAAGTCCTCGCCGAGCAGGGGTTCGCCCACGACACCCGCCCTCTGGAAGAGGGGGGATTCGAGATCCTTATCCGCAGGCGCTGAAGGGGTTTCGCTTGATGCACATCAAGCACCCCCGGCGCGCGCAAGCGCACGCTGGCGGTCACCCGCACCCTACCGGCAAAGGAGAAGCTCATGACACGCACGACCGCCCGGACCGTCGCGGCCGCGTTCGGCCTAGCGGCGCTGCCCCTCGCGATCGCCTCCGCGTTCGCGCAGGCGCCGCAGATGACCAAGGAAGAGAAGGACCAGGCGAAGAAGATCTACTTCGAGCGCTGCGCCGGCTGCCACGGCGTGCTGCGCAAGGGCGCCACCGGCAAGAACCTCGAGCCGCACTGGGCGAAAAAGCTGCCCGACGGCACGACGCAGGAAGGCGGCACGCTCAAGCTCGGCACCAACCGGCTCGAGAAGATCATCGCCAACGGCACCGAGGGCGGGATGGTCAACTTCGACGACATCCTGTCGAAGGAAGAGATCACGCTGATGGCCAAGTACCTCCAGCACACGCCGGACGTCCCGCCCGAGCACGGCATGGCGGAGATGATGGCGAGCTGGAAGCAGATCGTGCCGGTCGAGAGCCGCCCCACGAAGCAGATGAACGCCTTCAACCTGAAGAACATGTTCTCGGTGACGCTGCGCGACACGGGCGAGGTGGCGCTGATCGACGGCGACACCAAGGAGATCCGCTCGATCGTCAAGACCGGCTACGCGGTGCACATCTCGCGCCTGTCGAAGTCGGGGCGCTACGTGTACGTCATCGGCCGCGACGGGCGGCTTTCGCTCATCGACCTGTGGATGGAAAAGCCCGCCGTGGTCGCGGAGATCAAGGTGGGGTCGGACGCGCGCTCGGTGGACACCTCCAAGTTCAAGGGCTACGAGGACAAGTATGCGATCGCGGGCTCGTACTGGCCGCCGCAGTACGTGATCATGGAAGGCGCGACGCTCAAGCCGCTCAAGATCGTCTCGACGCGCGGCATCACGGTCGACGGCGAATACCATCCCGAGCCGCGCGTGGCCTCCATCGTCTCCTCGGAGATCAAGCCCGAGTGGGTGGTCAACATCAAGGAGACCGGACAGATCAAGCTGGTCGACTACTCCGACATCAAGAACCTGAAGGAAACCACGATCGAGTCGGCCAAGTTCCTGCACGACGGCGGCTGGGACGCTTCCAAACGCTACTTCCTCGTCGCGGCGAACGCCTCGCACAAGATCGCGGCGGTCGACACCAAGACCGGGAAGCTCGCGGCGCTGATCGACACCAAGAAGATCCCGCACCCCGGGCGCGGCGCCAACTTCGTGCACCCGCAGTACGGCCCGGTGTGGGCGACGGGGCACCTCGGCGCGGACGTCGTGACGCTGATCGGCACGCCCTCAGAGAAGAAGGAGCACGCCAAGTACAAGGCGAACGCGTGGAAAGTGGTCCAGGAGCTCAAGATGCCGGGCGCCGGAAACCTCTTCGTCAAGTCGCACCCGAAGTCGGGCAACCTCTGGGCAGACGCGCCGCAGAACCCCGAGCGCGAGATCGCCGAGTCGGTCTACGTGTTCGACAAGAAGGACCTCACCAAGGCGCCGCGCAAGATCGACGTCGCCAAGGACTCGGGCCTTCCCGAGAGCAAGGCGATCCGCCGCGCCGTGCATCCCGAGTACGACCAGACCGGCACCGAGGTCTGGATCTCGCTCTGGGGCGGCAAGACCAACCAGTCGGCGATCGTGGTCTATGACGACAAGACGCTGAAGGTGAAGAAAGTGATCACCGACCCGAAGATGATCACTCCGACCGGCAAGTTCAACGTCTGGAACACCCAGCACGACATCTACTAGGCAACCCCCCGGCGCGTTCGGGCGGACTCAACGGCCGCTCGACGCGCCCACTCCAAAGTCGGAGGCGACCCCTCCGGTTTTTTTTGGTCTAATGGCTGATGCACCGCCTTAGCCGCACCGGCCTCGTCGCGGCCGCAATCCTGATCCTGGCGTCGGCGGCGCCGCTGCGGGCGGCGCCGCCCTTCGTCACCGACGATGCCGGCACGCAGGGTGCCGGGAACTGGCAGCTCGAGCTGATCGCCGAGCACGACCACCACAGCCGGAGCGCGGATCCGGGTACCGGGCTCGTCCACCGGCTTCGGCAGGTGACCATCCTCAATCCGGTGCTCACCTGGGGAATCGCCGACCGGGTGGACGTTGCCCTCGGCCTGAACCGAGTGCACCAGCGGACCCGGCAGGAAGCCGCGACGCTCCAGGACGCCCGCGGCGCCGGCGACTCCACGCTCGAGCTGAAATGGCGCTTCTACGATTCCGCAGGCCTGAGCCTCGCGCTGAAGCCGGGGGTGACGCTGCCCACGGGCGACGAGAGCCGCGGCCTCGGCACCGGCAGGGCCTCGAGGGGCCTCGCGTTCGTCCTCACGCGCGAGGCGAAGCCCTGGGTCTGGTCGGCAAACGCCGCCTATACGCGCGTGCGCTACCGGTTCGAGTCCGACACGCGGGCGAATCACGAGCGTCTCCGCCGTTTCTCCGCGGGCTTCACGTACGCCATGGCGGAGGCCTGGCGCCTGGCGGGCGAGTTCGGTGTCCGCACCAACGCCGCGAAGGACGATCCGTTCCTGCCGGGCCGCAACGGCAGCTTCGCGATGGCCGGCGCGATCTACTCGCCCTCGGAGGCCTTCGATCTCGCGCTCGGGGTGCGCAAGAGCGCGAGCCGCGGCGAGACCGACTGGGCGTTCGTCGCCGGCGCCGCTTTGCGCTGGTAACATCGCGCCGGACGATGGAACTGTTTCCGCCCTGGCCGCTCTTTTCGGCTTTCGTGATCGCGAGCCTCGTGCTCGCGGTGACGCCCGGGCCCGCCGTGCTCTACATCGTGACCCGCAGCCTCGTGCAGGGGCGCCGCCCGGGGCTGGTGTCCGTGGCGGCGGTGGCGCTCGGCAACCTGGGCAACGCGCTGGCGGCGTCGGTCGGGCTCGCGGCGCTGTTCGCCGTCTCGTCGCTCGCCTTCACGGCGGTGAAGTACGCCGGCGCCGCGTACCTTGTCTGGCTCGGCGTGCAGATGCTTCGCAATTCGCAGGCCGAGAGCCCGGCGGTGATGCCTGCCGCGCCGCTGCGCCGCGTGTTCCGCGACGGGTTCGTCGTGGCGCTGCTCAATCCGAAGACGACGATGTTCTTCGCCGCGTTCCTGCCGCAGTTCCTGAGCCCCGAGGCGCCGTCCATGCTCCAGAGCCTGGCGCTCGGCGCGCTCTTCACCCTGATCGCGGCGATAACGGACAGCGCTTACGTCCTGGCCGCGGGCTCGGTCGCCCCCGCGCTGCGCAGCTGCGGTGTGCGGCGCATTGGCAGGCAACTCGGTGGCGGCGTGTTCATCGGCCTCGGGGTCTACGCCGCGCTCGCGGGCTCGCGCGGCGCCAAATAGATGAGAATCTTCGTCACCTACGCGAGCTGGATCCTCCTCCCGCCGCTGGCGGGCATCGCGGTGACGATCGTGCAGGGCGAGCGCTCGCTCCTGTGGCCATTGCTCGGCTGCGCCGTGGCGGTGGCCGGCGTCGTCGCCTACGCCATGCGCCTTGCGCGGCGCGCTACTTCTTCTGCACCACCGGGACGAGACGATCGCCCCTGAACTCGTTCTCGACCAGGGGCCTGGCGTCGGACTGCGGCACGTGGCACATCACGCAGGCCCAGCGCGCCTGCGAGATCTGGGTCTTGCTTCCCGGAACGAAGTGCTTCTCGCCGACCGCGGGCGCTTCCTTCTTCAGGTAGTTCGCGGGTCCGTGGCACTCGAGGCACTGGTTGTCCTGGAGCGTCACCTCGTCGAAGTTCTCCACCGCGTGCGGGATAAGCGGCGGCTGGGTGGAATAAGTGCGCGTGTAGCCCGCCTGGCTGCCCGGCTTCCTGCCGAGGTAGGCGCGGCTCTCGAAGAGCCTGTCCGCAGCGGCGGCGTCCTCGCCGCGCAGCGTCCGCGGCGGAGCCGCGAGTTGTGTCGCGCACGAGGCCGCGAACGACCCCGCGAGCACTGCGATGAGCAGGGTAGTCGATTTCATGGCACCTCCTTCGCTTCGGCCAGTTTGATGGAACCCGGCGGCGCGCCGCGCAAGCGCGTGCCGAGCTCGAACACGTTCTTGGAGCACACGTCGATGCAGCGCCCGCAGTTGGTGCAGGCGCCCGAAAGAATCACCGGGCTCGCGCCCTTCGGCTCGCCCTTCAGCGCCGGCGTGATGACCTGCGGCTCCGGGCACGCCGCATAGCAGTCCATGCAGTCGTCGCATTGCACGCGGCGCACCGCCGCCACACGCACGAGCGCAAACCTTCCGATCAGGCCGTAGAACGCGCCGACCGGGCACAGGTGCCCGCACCAGCCGCGCCTTGCGACGAACGTGTCGAACAGGAACACCGCGAGCACCACGCTCCAGGCGGCGCCGATCCCGAAGATGAGGCCGCGGTGCAGCATCGAGACGGGATTCACGAGCTCCCAGGCGATCGTTCCGGTGGCCGCCGCCAGCACGAGCGTCATGGCGAGGATCCAGTAACGCGCGCTGCGCGTGATGTGCACGCTCGAGCGGATGCCGAGCCTTGCGCGCAGCCATCCCGCGGCGTCGGTCACGAGGTTCATCGGGCAGACCCACGCGCAGTAGGCGCGCCCGCCCACGATGAGATAGAACGCGAGCGCCAGCGCAACGCCGATCAGCGCTTTCTGCGCCGGGACATGTCCCGCGAAAAGGGACTGCGCGATGACGTACGGGTCGGTGACGGGCAGTAAATCGAGCGTGTAGCTGAAGTTGAGGTTGCCCTTCACGATCCACACGCCCGCGAGCGGGCCGAGCAGAAAGATCGCCAGGATCGCGAGCTGCGAAACGCGGCGCAGCAGGAGGTACTTGAAGGTCTTCATTCAGGCCTTCTTTGCCCGGGAACGAAGATCCCGCGTTCCTCGACGAGCGACTTGCCCGCTTTCGCCTTCTCCTCCCAGCCCAGTCGGTAATGTCCGCCGATCTTGCCCTTGGCGAGCGCGACCGGATACACCCTGATCGCCGCCGTCTCGAGCACGCACGCCCTCTCGCACTTGCCGCAGCCGGTGCAGGCGTCCGAGTGCACGGTGGGGATGAAGCGCGTGTGCTTCTGCGTTCGCGCGTTGTGCTGCGGCTCGAGCGTGATCGCCTTGTCGATGAGCGGGCAGACGCGGTAGCAGACATCGCAGCGCAATCCCAGGAAATCGAGGCAGGTTTCCTGGTCCACGAGCACGGCCAGCCCCATGCGCGATTTCGTGATGTCGGTGAGCGCGTGATCGAGCGCGCTCGTCGGGCAGGCCTTGACGCAGGGAATGTCCTCGCACATTTCGCAGGGCCCCGTGCGCGCGGTGAAGAACGGCGTTCCGGCAGCGACCGGCTGCCCGGGTTTCGCGAGGTCGAGGATTTTCGGCGGACAGTCGCGCACGCACAGGCCGCAACGGATGCACGCGCCGAGAAACTCGCCTTCGGCGCGTGCGCCCGGGGGCCGGATCGCCTGCGGGGGCAGGGCGCGCGCCTGCCTGGCATACAGGCCCACGCCCAGGCCGAGCATCCCCACGCCGCAGGCCATCTTCGCGGCGTCGAGCAGGAACTGCCTTCGGTCCGCCATGCGACGACGTCAGGCCTTGACGACTTTGCAAGCCGCCTTCTTGAAGTCCGTTTCCTTGGAAATCGGGCACGTGGCGTCCAGCGTCAGCTTGTTCACCAGCCGGTGCTCGTCGAAGAACGGCACGAACACGAGGCCCTTGGGCGGCTTGTTGCGGCCGCGCGTCTCGACGCGCGTAAGGATCTCGCCGCGCCGCGTCGCGACCTTCACCGGGTCGCCGCGCTTCAGGCCGCGCTTCGCCGCGTCCTCGGGATGCATGTACACCCACGCGTCCGGCATCGCCTTGTGGAGCTCGGGCACGCGCCGCGTCATCGTGCCGGTGTGCCAGTGCTCGAGCACGCGCCCGGTGCACAGCCACAGGTCGTACTCCGCGTCAGGCGACTCCGCGGGCGGCTGGTAGGGCAGCGCGAAGATGCGGGCCTTTCCATCCGGGTTGCCGTAGAACTTCACGCCCTCGCCCGCCTTCACGTACGGGTCGTAGCCCTCGCGGAAGCGCCACAGGGTCTCTTTTCCGTCCACCACCGGCCAGCGAAGTCCGTGCGCCTTGTGGTATAGGTCGAAGGGCGCGAGGTCGTGCGCCTTGCCGCGCCCGAACTGCGCGTACTCCTCGAACAGGCCCTTCTGGATGTAGAACCCGAAGTGCTTCGCCTCGTCGTTGTCGAAGCCCTGCTGGATCTCGTCCAGACCGAATTTCGCCACATCCCTGTTGGCGAAAAGCACCTCGTAAAGCGTCTTGCCCTTGTACTCGGGGCTCTTCGCGAGGATCTCCGCGGGCCAGACCTCGTCGGTCCTGAAACGCCTGGAGAATTCCACGATCTGCCAGAGATCCGATTTCGCCTCGCCCGGCGCCTTCACCTGCTGGCGCCAGAATTGTCCCCGGCGCTCGGCGTTGCCGTACGCGCCCTCTTTTTCGGCCCACATCGCCGCCGGCAGGATCAGGTCGGCGGCGAGCGCGGTCACCGTGGGATAGGCGTCCGAAACGACGACGAAGTTGCGCGGATCGCGAAAGCCCGGATAGCGCTCCTGAGTCATGTTCGGGCCGGCCTGCATGTTGTTGGTGCAGAAAGTCCAGTAGAAGTTGAGCTTCGCGTCCCGCAGCATCCGGTCCTGGAGCACGGCGTGGTAGCCCGCCTGCCCGGGAATGATTCCCGCGGGGAGTTTCCAGATTCTTTCGGCCAGCTCGCGGTGCTTGGGATTCATCACCACGAGATCGGCGGGCAGCCGGTGCGCGAACGTGCCCACTTCGCGCGCGGTGCCGCACGCCGAGGGTTGCCCGGTGAGCGAGAACGGGCTGTTGCCGGGCTCCGAGATCTTCCCGGTGAGCAGGTGCACGTTGTAGATCATGTTGTTGACCCACGAGCCGCGCGTATGCTGGTTGAAGCCCATCGTCCAGTAGCTCGTCACCCTGATCTTCGGGTCCGCGTAGAGCTTCGCGAGCGCTTCGAGCTTCTCCTTCGGCACCCCGGAGAGCTCCGATACCCTGTCCGGCGTGTACTCGGAAACGAACTGCTTGAACTCGTCGAACGTGATCGGCGAGAACCTGTTCGGATCGCCCTTGGGCTTTCCATCCGGCCCCGGATAGCCGTTGTTGTTGGCGGCCTGCTCGAGCGGGTGGTTGGGGCGAAGGCCGTAGCCGATGTCGGTCACGCCCTTCACGAAATTGACGTTCTTCCTCACGAACGCCTCGTTCACCGCGCCGCTCCGGATGATGTGGTTGGCGATGTAGTTGAGGATCGCGAGGTCGGTCTGGGGCTTGAAGATGAGCTCGATGTCGGCGAGCTCGGTAGAGCGGTGGCTGAAGGTCGAGAGGACCGCGATTTTCACGTGCCTGGCGGTGAGCCGCCGGTCGGTGACGCGCGACCACAGGATCGGGTGCATCTCGGCCATGTTCGAGCCCCAGAGCACGAACGCGTCGGCGTGCTCGGCGTCGTCATAGCATCCCATCGGTTCGTCGATGCCGAAGGTGCGCATGAAGCCCGCTACCGCGCTCGCCATGCAGTGGCGCGCGTTGGGGTCGATGTTGTTCGAGCGCAGGCCCGCCTTCATGAACTTCGCGCCGGCGATGCCTTCCCAGATGGTCCACTGGCCAGAGGCGAACATGCCGACCGACGTGGGGCCCTTGTCCTTGAGCGCCGCCTTGCACTTCGCCTCCATGACGTCGAAGGCTTCCTTCCACGATACCGGAGTGAACTCGCCGTTCTTGTCGTACTGGCCGCCCTTCTTTCTCAGCAGCGGCGTCGTGAGGCGATCCTTGCCGTACTGGATCTTGGCGAGGAAGTAGCCCTTGATGCAGTTGAGACCCTTGTTCACCGGTGCGTCCGGATCGCCCTGCGTCGCGACCACGCGCCCGTCCTTGACGCCGACGAGCACGCCGCAGCCCGTGCCGCAGTAGCGGCACACGCCCTTGTCCCAGCGCACGCCGTCGTCCTTCGCCCCCTGAGCGAGCGCGAGGTTCGCGCCCGCAAGCGTCACGCCCGCGGCGGCGGCGGCCGCACCGGCCGCGTTCGCCTTGATGAAATCGCGCCGTGTCAGTCTCATGTCAAAGCTCCTCGTCGGGATCGGTTTCGACCTGGTGGAAGACCATCGCCACGGACTCGGCGCCCGGCAGCGCGCGCACGCGCTCGAACAGGCGCATCGCGCCTTCTTCGCTGTCCGACTCGAGGGTGACGACTATCTTTCCTTCGGCGCTCACCGCGTGCACGGTGGCGCCGGCGATGGACTCGAGCGCCTCGCGCAAGCGCTCGGCGCTTCCGGGAGCGGCATGCACCACGATGCCAGAGACATCGAGGCAGGCCGCGGGCGAATTCTCGCTCACGGGTTCCCCAATATTGCAGTGCAATGTACGCGCCGCAACCCCTGCCCTTGCTTGATGTACATCAAGCGAATCGGGGTCGCCCGGCGACGCGACTTCCGGGTCACGCTTCCATGATCTGGATCAAACGGTGCGACGCAGCGCAAAGCCACCATACGCCCCAATCTCCTCGTCCCGGAACCGTTCCATGCTCTCCCTTCCCAAGCGCAATCTCGGAATCGTGGTGCTGGGGCTGCTCGCCGCCGGCTTTGCCGGCGGCGTGATCTTCTGGGGCGGGTTCAATACGGTGGTGGACTGGACCAACCGCGAGGGCTTCTGCATCAGCTGCCACGAGATGCGCGACAACGTCTACGAGGAGCTGAAAAAGACCATCCACTACACCAACCGCACGGGGGTGCGCGCGATCTGCGCCGACTGCCATGTGCCGCGCGCCTGGACCGACAAGATGATCCGAAAGATCAAGGCGACCAGCGAGCTCTGGGGCAAGCTCACCGGAACGATCGACACCAGGGAGAAGTTCGAAGCCAGGCGTCTGGAACTGGCCGAGCACGAGTGGAAGCGTTTCAAGGCGAATGACTCACTGGAGTGCCGCAACTGCCACAGCCTGCAGAGCATGAACACCGAGGTGCAGAAGCAGCGCGCCAAGCGCCAGCACGAGCTCGCGGTGAAGACCAAGGACACGTGCATCGACTGCCACAAGGGCATCGCGCACACCAAGCCGAAGGGCATGAAGGACGAAGACGAATAGGAGCCGAACATGAGAAAGCCGACCGCACTCGCACTTGCCACCGCCGCCGCCTGCGCCTTCGCGGGCGCCGCCTACGCCGCGCCCGACTGGGCGAAGGCGCCCAAGAAGAACATCACCGTGTTCTACCCGGGCGTCGCCTCGCTCGAATGGACCTTCACCGGCACCGAGCACGGCGGCGCGCGCGCGATGCGCAAGGGCGAGACCTGCGCCTCCTGCCACAGCGACGAGGCGATGGACATGGGCAAGAAGATGGTGAGCGGCCAGAAGGTCGAGCCGGACGCCGCCTCGGTGAAGGGCAAGGTGCCCGGCATCCCGGTGACGGTGCAGGCTGCGTACGACGCCAACAACTTCTACATGCGCTTCACGTGGAAGCAGCCCCCGGCCGGCCAGGGCAAGAAGATGGATACGAAGAGCTCGCCGAAGGTGGGGGTCATGTTCGAGGAAGACGGCAAGGTCGAATTCGGTGCGATCGGCGGCTGCTGGGCGAGCTGCCACCACGACCTGCGCACCATGCCGGACGTGAACGCCAATGCGGCCAAGCACCCGCGCGCCAAGGAGCTCGACATCCGCGCCAACGGTCCGACCAAGTACCTGAAGGAATCGCGCACCGCGCTCGAGATGAAGGCGAGCCCGCTCGGCGGCTGGGACAAGCTGAAGCCCGAGGCCGAGTACGCGCAGATGCTCAAGGACGGCAAGTTCCTCGAGATGTGGCAGTGGCGGAGCGCCGAGCCGCCGCGCGCCGGCTACGTGCTCGAGGCGCGGCGCCTGAAGGAAGCCAAGGGCCTCGCCGAGGGCAAGAAGGACGGCGACACCTGGACCGTCACTTTCACGCGCAAGCTCGCGGGCGGCGCCGGCAGCCACGCCATCGCGCCGGGCAAGAAGTACAACTTCGGCTTCGCCATCCACGACGACCACGCCGACTGGCGCTACCACCACGTGTCCTTCGGCTACAGCTTCGGGCTCGATAACCCGAAAGCCGACGTCAACGCCGTGAAGCAGTGAGGGCGGCGCTCGCAGCCCTGATTCTTCTTGCCGGAATCTCCGCCGCCGCGGCGGCGGAGGTCCGGATCAAGGACTACAAGTTCGTGCCGGAGAAGATCACGGTCAAGGCGGGCACGACCGTGAAGTGGACGAACGACGAGAAGCGCGCGAGCCACTCGATCTGGTTCAAGGACGAAGGGGCGGCGGAATCGGAACGGCTCTTGAGCGGGGACACATGGGAGCGCAAATTCGATCGGCCCGGAACGTATCGCTACACCTGCGGCCCGCATCCGGAAATGAGCGGCCTGATCGAAGTAGTCCCCTGAAAACCGGGTCTGTCCCGGTTTTTCATTTCAGGCGCGCGCGCATCCCCTTGGACATCCAGACGCTGCCGTCGCGATCGGCGATCAGCGCGTCCAGCCCCGGCGTGCGCTCGACCAGCCGCACGCCCTCCGCCTTTCCGAGCACCATGATCGCCACGCCGAGGCCGTTGACCGCCTCGAGGCGCGCGGCGACCAGCGTCACGCCGTGCGGCCCTTCCGAGGGATAGCCGGTGCGCGGGTCGAGGATGTGGTGATAGCGCCGCCCGCCGCGCTCGAAGTAGCGCTCGTAGTCGCCCGACGAGGCGACGAATCCCCGATCGAGCGCCAGCACGCCGATCAGCGAGTCAGGCTTGCGCGGATCGCGCACCCCGATGTTCCATGGGGCCGAGCCCTTTCGGCCCGCGACGACCACGTCGCCGCCGCCGTTCACCATCGCGCGTTGCGTGCCCGAGCGCTCGAGAACCCGGGCACCGGCACGAAGGATGTAGAGCTTGGCGATGCCGCCGAGATCGATTCGCATTCCGGGCTTCCCGAGGAAGGCGGTGTTTTTCGCCAGCACCAGGTTCTTCCAGCCGACCCGGTGCAGTTGTGAATCGATGTCCGCTTTCGCGGGCATGCGCGGGTCGTCCGGCCGGAAGCGCCAGCCGCGGATCGATGCGATGGTGACGTCGAAGGCGCCGCGCGTGCGCTGCGAGACGCGCCGCGCCATCGCGAGCACCTCGGCGAGCTCGGGCGGCGTCGCCACCGCGCGCACGCCCGCCGCGTCGTTGATCGCCGAGACGACGCTCCGGGCATCGTAGTGGTTCATCATGTCCGAAAGGCGGTTCATCTCCCGGTACGCCGCCTCGAGCCCCGCGCGCAGCGCCGCCGCGTCTTCGCCTTCGGCGATGACCTCCACCGCCGTGCCCATGAGGGGACGCGTTTCCCGGATTCGCGCCGCCTGCGGGTCGGAACCGAAAAAGCCCCACAGGAGAAATATCCACGCCCACCTCATGGTCCGAGTATAGGTCGTTGATCCGCATCAAATGAGGCCGCGCGGCGGCGCCCGACACTTCCGCCATGCCGGCTCTTGTCCGCACCCTGATCGCATTCGCGTTCGTTTTCGCGGGCGTAGCGGCGCACGCGGAGGACGTAACCACGGCCTATCCGCAGGCGCGCGCCTGGTTCCCGGAGGCCGATCGCTTCGGGACGTTCGAGGGCGACCCGCCCGCCGCGGCCGCGTATTCGGGCGCGCAGGCCGTGGGCTACCTCTTCCTCACCAGCGACGTGGTGCGCATTCCGGCCTATTCGGGCCACCCGATCAACAGCCTGGTCGGCTTCGACACGACGGGCCGCATCCGGGGCGTCGCGATCGTGTCGCACCAGGAGCCGATCCTCGCCGTCGGCGTGAGCGAGGAGCGGCTGCGCGCGTTCAGCGACCAGTACCGGGGAAAAAGCGCGTTCGACCGGATCGCGATCGGCGCCGAGCGCCCCGGGCATGTTGCGATCGACACGATCTCGGGCGCGACGATCACGGTCATGGTGCAGAACCAGACGCTGATGAAGGCTGCGCGCCAGGTAGCGGAGTCGCGCGGGATCACTGCCCACGGCACCGTTCCCGCGCATGCGGGGGGCGAGCCGCTCTGGATCGGCGTCTGGCGCGAGCGAATGTTCCGGATCGCCGTCCTGGGCGCCGGCCTCGGCGCGCTGGTCGCGATCCTGCTCTTCCAGGACTGGTTCGCGCAGCGCCCGCGGCTGCTCGAGCGCGTGCGCCGGGCGTTCCTCGTCTACACCGTGCTCTTCATCGGCTGGTACGGCCTCGCGCAGCTCTCGGTCGTGCACGTACTCACGTTCGTGCAATCGGTGATGCACGGCTTCAAGTGGGAGACCTTCCTGATCGATCCCATGATCTTCATCCTCTGGAGCTTCGTGGCGTTCACGCTGCTCCTGTGGGGACGGGGCGTGTACTGCGGGTGGCTCTGCCCGTTCGGCGCGCTGCAGGAGCTGGTGCAGCAGGCGGCGAGGCGGCTGAACGTCAGGCAGCTCGAGTTCCCCGACGTCGTTCACGAGCGGCTCTGGGCTCTGAAGTACATCGTCCTGATCGCGCTTTTCGGGCTGTCGCTGCAGTCGATGGGAGAGGCGGTGCGCTACGCCGAAGTGGAGCCCTTCAAGACCGCGGTGACCCTGCGCTTCGAGCGCGAATGGGCGTTCGTGCTCTACGCCCTGGCGCTGATCGCCGCATCGGCGGTCAACCGAAAACTCTACTGCAAATACCTGTGCCCGCTCGGCGCGGCGCTCTCGATCCCGGGGCGATTCCGGGTGTTCGACTGGTGGCTTCGGCGCCGCAAGGAATGCGGCCGGCCCTGCCAGACCTGCGCGAACCTGTGCGAGGTACGCGCGATCCGCCCGACCGGCGAGATCAACGCCAACGAGTGCCACTACTGCCTCGATTGCCAGGTGGCCTACTACAGCGACCGCAAATGCCAGCCGCTCATCGAGCGGCGCCTGAAGCGCGAGGCGCGTGCGGCGCGCACCCAGGCGAAAGTCGTCGAAATCCAGCGGATCGGCGCACCGGAGGAACCTTGATGCACGTCAAATCCACACAGGCCGCAGCCCATTAAATTGCGCGGCATTGATCCACGTTCGGGGACTTGCATGAACCGTTTTCCTGGAAAATCAAGCGCTTTGCTCGCAATCTCGCTCGCCCTCGCCGCGCTTCCCGCGCATTCGCAGCAAAAGGACAAGCCGGTCCATCCGGGCACGCCCAAGGAAGACCTGATGTACCGCGGCGCGCCGGTTCCGATCAAGCCCGGGGAGGCACAGGAAACGCTGCGGCCGAAGGCGCCGCCGATGAGCCCGGCCGAGTTCGACCGGGCCAAGCAGATCTACTTCGAGCGCTGCGCCGGCTGTCATGGCGTACTGCGAAAGGGCGCTACCGGCAAACCCCTGACGCCCGACCTCACGCAGGCGCGCGGCAGCGACTACCTGAAGGTGTTCATCAACTACGGCTCGCCGGGCGGAATGCCCAACTGGGGAACCTCGGGCGAGCTCTCCGAGGCGGACGTCGACATCATGGCGCGGTTCCTCCAGCACGAGCCGCCGACGCCGCCCGAGTTCGGCTTGAAGGAAATGAAGGCGAGCTGGAAGCTGATCGTGCCGCCCGAGAAGCGTCCGAAGAAGAAGGCGAACAAGCTGAACCTGGAGAACCTGTTCTCCGTGACGCTGCGCGACTCGGGCGAGGTGGCGCTCATCGACGGCGACACGAAGCAGATCGTGAATATCGTGAAGACGGGCTACGCGGTGCACATTTCGCGCCTGTCCAACTCCGGCCGCTACCTCTACGTGATCGGGCGTGACGCCAAGATCAACCTCATCGACCTGTGGATGGAGAAGCCCGACAACGTCGCCGAGATCAAGGCGGGGCTGGAGGCGCGCTCGGTCGAGACCTCGAAGTACAAGGGCTACGAGGACAAGTACGCCATCGCCGGCACCTACTGGCCGCCGCAGTTCGTGATCATGAAGGGCGACACGCTCGAGCCGCTCAAGATCCAGGCCACGCGCGGCATGACGGTCGGCGAGCAGGAGTACCACCCCGAGCCGCGCGTCGCGGCGATTGTCGCCTCGCACAACCGGCCCGAGTTCGTGGTGAACGTGAAGGAGACCGGCAAGATCCTGATGGTCGACTACTCCGACCTCGCGAACCTCAAGACCACCGAGATCGCCGCGGCACGGTTCCTGCACGATGGCGGCTGGGACTCGACCAAGCGCTATTTCCTCGTCGCTGCCAATCAGTCGAACAAGGTGGCGGTGGTGGACACCAAGACCAACAAGCTCGCGGCGCTCGTGGAGACCGGCAAGATCCCGCATCCGGGCCGCGGCGCGAACTTCAAGGATCCGAAGTACGGGCCGGTGTGGGCCACCGGGCACCTGGGCGACGAGACGGTCGTGCTGATCGGCACGGACCCCGAGAAGAACAGGCAGCACGCCTGGAAGGTAGTGCGGACCCTCAAGGGCCAGGGCGGCGGCAACCTGTTCGTCAAGACCCACCCCAAGTCGAGCCACCTCTACGCCGACACCGCGCTCAATCCCGATCCCAAGATCGCGCAGACCGTCGCGGTGTGGGACATCAGGAACCTCGACAAGCCGGCGACCATCCTGCCGATCGTGGAGTGGTCCGGCATCAAGGAGGGCGCGCGCCGCATCGTTCAGCCGGAATACAACAAGGCGGGCGACGAAGTCTGGTTCTCGGTGTGGAACGGCAAGACCCAGGAGTCGGCGATCGTGATCGTCGACGACAGGACGCTGAAGCTGAAGCACGTCATCAGGGACAAGCGCCTCGTCACCCCGACCGGGAAGTTCAACGTCTACAACACGCAGCATGACGTGTATTAGGGTCTTCACGGCAACACTCCTCGTCGGGATCGGAGTCGCACACTCCTCGCCTCAAACCCTGTACCAGCAGCACTGCGCCGCCTGCCATGGTGCCGACCGCCTCGGCGGCACCGGGCCGGCGCTCCTGCCCGAAAACCTGGAGCGCCTGAAGCGGCCCGAGGCGCTGCGCGTCATCCGCGAAGGGCGCGTGGCGACGCAGATGCACGGTTTTTCGCAGGTCCTTTCCGCCGCCGAAAGCGAAAGCCTCGCCGCCTGGATCTATACCCCGGTGGCGCCGCGCCCCGTCTGGGGCGAAAGGGAGATCCGCGACTCGCGCATCGTGCACCACGCGCCGGGCTCGCTCCCCGCGAAGCCCGCCTTCGCCGCCGACCCGCTGAACCTTTTCGTCGTCGTCGAGGCGGGCGACCATCACGTGACGATCCTCGACGGCGACCGGCTCGAGCCGATCGCGCGCTTTGCCTCGCGCTACGCGCTGCACGGCGGGCCGAAGTTCACGCCCGACGGGCGCTACGTGTTCTTCGCTTCGCGCGACGGCTGGATCTCGAAGTACGACCTGTGGAACCTGAAAACGGTCGCCGAGGTACGCGCCGGGATCAACACGCGCAACGCGGCCGTCTCGTCGGACGGCAAGTTCGTCGCCGTGGCGAACTATTTTCCGCATACGCTGGCGCTCTTCGACCAGGATCTCGAGCTCCTCAAGGTTCTGGAGGTGACCGATGCGCAACAGACGAAGACCTCCCGCGTCTCCGCGGTCTACGACGCTGCGCCGCGCAGGAGCTTCGTGGCGGCGCTGAAGGACGTGAAGGAGCTCTGGGAGATCTCGTACGATCCGAAGGCCGAGGACATTCCCGCGGGCGCGATCCACGATTTCCGCTATCGCGAGGGCGCGTTCGTGCCGGGATTCCTTAACCCGCGCCGCACGCCGCTCGAGGATTACCTGGACGATTTTTTCTTCACCCAGGACTACCACGAGCTGATCGGGGCTTCGCGCGACGGCGGCAAGGGCCAGGTGATCCATCTCGACGTGCGGCGCAGGATCGCCACCCTGGAACTGCCCGGCATGCCGCATCTCGGATCGGGCATCACCTGGTCGCGCGACGGCCGCACGGTGATGGCGACGCCGAACCTGCGCGAAGGGGTGCTCTCGGTGATCGACGTCAAGGACTGGAAGACCGTCAGGCAGGTGAAGACGCTGGGGCCGGGCTTCTTCCTGCGCAGCCACGAGAAGAGCCGTTACGCGTTCCTCGACGCCATGATGAGCCGCGAGCACAGGGATACCCTGCAGGTGCTGGACAAGCAAAGCCTGGAGATCGTCGCGACGCTCAAGCCCGCCCCGGGCAAGACCCTTGCGCACGTGGAATTCGACCGCTACGGGCGCTATGCCCTCGCCAGCCTGTGGGAATCGGAGGGCGCGCTCGTGGTCTACGACGCGTCAACCCTTCGCGAGGTCAAGCGTTTACCGATGAGGCGTCCCGTGGGAAAATACAACGTTTTCAACAAGATCAGCCGTTCCGAAGGTACCAGTCACTGATTCGACATGAGGAGAAACCGCATGACCGCAGCACGCAGCACCGTCGTCGCCGCGCTCGCCGCCGGCTTCGTCGTCGCCGCCCCCGCGCAGGCGAACGAGGAGCTGGCGAAGAAGTACAACTGCCTGGCCTGCCATCAGGTCGACAAGAAGTCGGTCGGCCCGGCCTACAAGGACATCGCCAAGAAGTACAAGGGCCAGAACGTCGAGGCCAAGCTCATCGAGAAGGTCAAGAAGGGCGGCGCGGGCGTGTGGGGCCAGGTGCCGATGGCGCCCAACCCGGCCGTGCCCGACGCCGACCTCAAGAAGCTCGTGCAGTGGGTGCTGTCGCTGTAGCCAGGCGCGAGAGCAGGTAGCGGAAAGGGGGCGGCAGCCCCCTTTTCATTTTGTCCCAGTCGATCGCGTCGAGGACGTTCTTCACCACCAGGCCGAGATCGGTGTCGCCGGTGATCAGCAGGCGCCGCGTGAAGAACAGCGTGTCCGGATCCTCGCGCCGGAGCAGCAGCGCCACGTAGCCCGCGACGGTCGCGCGGATCGTCACGTCCGGCCGGTGGGGCGAGGACCGGAACCGCGCGCCGTCGTAGAGGACGCGCACCTCGACACCGAGATCGGTCACGTCGAGCGATACGGTCTTCCCCGTGAGAGGCTCGAGCGACTCGCGCGCTACGGGCCCGAGGCGCATCCCGAGGTTCAGGGCGAGCGCAAGCGGCATCATGCGGCGCGCTCCAGTCCCGGCTTTCCATGCCAGAAGCCGTTGCAGGTTTGGTTCTTTTCAGGATCGCCTTTTCCGTCCCGAAGGGCCCGAAGGATATCCACGGTACCCTGCGACTGCGGGCTGACGCGCAGGATCCCGACCCCTGCCTCCCGAAGCGAATCGACCTCGCCGAGAAGGCTGTAGACTTTCGCCGATTGCGTCTGGATGCCGTTCAGCACGAGGAACGGTTCGCCGTCGCGGGTCTTCAGCTCCATGCCCTCCGGGTGCTCTAGGCAGCGCCAGGCGCAGGCTTCCTTCTGCAGGTTGTAGCGCCGCGCGGTGAAGCAGCGTGCCGAGTACGCGAGCGGCAGCCGGCCGTAAGCGAAGATCTCGGCCTCCACGGGTTGCTCGTTCAACACGCCCTTCACGATGTCACCGCTCGATTCGATCGGCGCCACCCAGCGCGTCGCGCCGAGTCCGAGCAGGATGCGCAGCGACTCCGGGTTGTAGACGTTCAGGTGCGGCCCGGCGACCCAGCCCTTCGCGCCTGCGAGCATGCGCACGGCGCCCATGTCGTTCGCCTCGACGCGGTGGCGGCCGTTCGCGACCACGCGGCGCACGAGCTTGAGGTCGCCCTCGCCCTCGGTGAGCACCTGGGTGGAGAGCACGACTTCCTTGCCGGCGGCCGCCAGCGTCTCGGCGATCGCGAGCCACTCTTCGAACGCCAGTTCGTGGCGGCGCGAGCACACGACCTCGCCGAGATAGACGATGTCGACGGGCGCCTTCGCGATCGAGTCGTAAAAGGCGTGGACCGCGTCGCGCGGCCAGTAGTACTGAATCGGCCCGAGGGAGACCTTCATGCTCATTTCCAGGGCCGCGAGAAGGCGCCGAGCGTGTGCTGGCTGCCTTCCGCGTGCCGGTCCAGGCCCGCCACCCACTCGCGGCGCGGCGCGAAGCGCTCGCGCTCGGCGAGCGCGGCATCGATCGCCTGGCGCCAGATCGCCGTCACCTGGGCGACGTAGGCGGGGCTCCTCTGCCGGCCTTCGATCTTCACCGCCTTGACGCCGATCCTCAGGAACTCGGGCAGCATCTCGATCGTGTTGAGGCTCGAGGGCTCCTCGATCGCGTAATAGGTCTCGCCCTCGACTTCGAACCTTCCCTTGCACAGCGTCGGGTACGCGGTGCGTTCGCCCGGCGCGTAGCGGTCGATGAGGACGCCGTTCAGGCGCGACTCGAGCCCCTTCGGCGTCTCCTCCCACCGCACCGCGCGCCCCGGCGAGCAGGCGCCGAACGTGTTGGGCGAATCGCCGCAGGCCCAGGCCGAGAGCATGCAGCGCCCCTCGACCATGACGCACAGCCCGCCGAAGCCGAACACTTCGATCTCGACTGGCGTGTTCTTTACCACCTGCTCGATCTGCGCGAGCGAGAGCACGCGCGGCAGCACCGTGCGCCTGACGCCGAAGCGCTCGGCGTAGAAGTTGATCGCCTCGTGGCTCGTCGCCGAACCCTGCACCGAGAGATGGCGCTGGAGCCCCGGGTGCGTGCGGTGCGCGTAGTCCATGAGGCCGAGGTCGGCGACGATGATCGCGTCCACGCCGAGCTCCGCTGCGAGGTCCACCGCCGCGGTCCAGCGGCCCCAGCTCGCCGCCTGCGGATAGGTGTTCAGCGCGAGCAGGACCTTCTTTCGGCGGCCGTGCGCGTAGGCAAGGCCTTCCGCGAGCGCGGCGCGGTCAAAGTTGAGGCCCGCGAAGTTGCGCGCGTTGGTGGCGTCCTTCAGCCCGAGGTAGACCCAGTCGGCGCCGTGGTCGATCGCCGCCTTGAGCGCCGGCAGGCTTCCCGCAGGGCAAACTAAGTCCATGTAAAATTTTAGTGTTTCGGTCACGGAGCCGCGGGGGCGCGGTTGACCCAGGTCAACGTTACCCGCCCCGCGCAGGCGACAATCCCGTGCGCCATGAAATCCCGATGCTGAATGCGATCGACCTCGAATGCGTGCGCGGCACGCGCCGGCTTTTTTCCGGCGTGTCGTTCGCGCTCGCGCCCGGCGAATGTCTCCTGGTGCAGGGGCCGAACGGCAGCGGCAAGACGAGCCTGCTGCGGATCCTGTGCGGCCTCGCGCGCCCCGAGAAGGGCGAGGTGCGCTGGAACGGCGAGCCGATCGGCGAGCTCGGCGACGAGTACCGCGAGGCGCTCGCCTGGTGCGGCCACGCCAACGCGCTCAAGGACGACCTCACGCCCGCGGAGAACCTCATCGCGGCGGCCGCGCTCGCCGGCCGTCCCGCGGGCCGCGAGCAGGCGCTCTCGGCGCTCGAGGCGCTCGGGATCGGGCACCTCGACCGGCTTCCGGTACGCTCGCTCTCGCAGGGCCAGAAGCGCCGCGTTTCGCTCGCGCGCCTGCCGCTCGCCGGGCGGCGCCTCTGGGTGCTCGACGAGCCGCTCACGTCGCTCGACGTGCGCGCCGCGGAGACGCTTTCCGGGATGCTCGATGCGCACCTCGAAGGCGGCGGCATCGCGGCGCTATCGAGCCACCAGCCGCTCGCGCTGCGCGGCGCAGTCCGTGCGCTCGCGCTTTCATGAGCGCGCTCGGCGCCGCGGTCGCGGGGCTCGTGCGCCGCGACCTGCTGCTCGCGGCGCGCCGCAAATCCGAGCCGCTCTTCACGCTGGGCTTCTTCGTGCTGGTGGCGAGCCTCTTTCCGCTCGGCATGGGCCCCGAGGCGGAGCTGCTGCGGCGCATCGCGCCGGGCGTGCTCTGGGTCGCGGCGCTGCTCGCGGCGATGCTGTCGCTCGGGCGCATGTTCGCGGCCGACTACGAGGACGGCACGCTGGAGCAGCTTGCGCTCGCGCCGGTGCCGCTCGTAGCGCCCGTGGCGGCGAAAGTCGCGGCGCACTGGCTGGTGTCGGGGCTGCCGCTCGTGCTCGTCTCGCCGCTTCTCGCGCTCCAGTACGGGCTGCCCGCGGACGCGATCGCGGTGCTGATGATCTCGCTCCTCGCGGGCACGCCGATTCTGTCCCTGGTGGGCGCGATCGGGGCGGCGCTCACGCTCGGGGTGCGCGGCGGCGGCGTGCTGGTCGCGCTGCTGGTGCTGCCGCTGTACGTGCCGGCGCTCGTGTTCGGTGCGGGCGCGGTGGACGCGCGGCTCGCGGGGCTCTCGCCCGCGGCCAATCTTTCGCTCCTCGGGGCCTGCCTCGCGCTTGCCGCGGTGTTCGCGCCCCTCGCCGCGGCCGCGGGAATCCGCATTGCGCTGGAATGAAGCCATGAACGGGGTCATTCACTGGTTCCGCTACGCATCCCCCCAGAGCTTCTACCCGCTCGCGGGCCGCGTGGCGCCGTGGTTCGGCGCGCTCGCCGCGGTTTCGGGGGCGGCGGGTCTCTGGATCGCGTTTTTCGTGGCGCCCACCGACGCCCAGCAGGGCGAGGCCTACCGCATCATCTTCATCCACGTTCCGGCCTCCTGGATGTCGATGTTCCTGTACGTCGTCATGGCAGGCTGGGCGGGGATCGGGCTCGCGCTCAACACCCGGCTTTCGGCGATGATGGCGCACGCGATCGCGCCGACCGGGGCGATGTTCGCGTTCCTGTCGCTGTGGACCGGAGCGCTCTGGGGCCGCCCGACCTGGGGCACCTACTGGGTGTGGGATGCGCGCCTCACCTCGGAACTTGTGCTCTTCTTCCTGTACCTAGGATACATGGCGCTCAACGCCGCGATCGACGATCCGCGGCGCGCGGACCGGGCCGCGGCGGTCCTGGCGCTCGTGGGGGTGGTGAACGTGCCGATCATCTATTTTTCGGTCCAGTGGTGGAACACGCTGCACCAGGGCGCGTCCGTCAGCCTCACGCGCTCGCCCACCATGGCGGCCACCATGCTCGCCGGGATGCTGGTGATGGCGTTCGCGTTCTGGATGTACGCGATCGCGGTGGTGCTCGTGCGCGTGCGCGCGATCATGCTCGAGCGCGAGGCGCATACCGACTGGGCGCGCGAGCTGCGCGAGGCCGCGGCATGAGCTGGGGCAGCGCCTCCGAGTTCTTCGCCATGGGCGGGTACGGTTTCTACGTGTGGGGAAGTTTCATCGTGACCGCGATCTGTCTTGCGGTCGAGCCGGCGCTGCTTGCGCTGCGCCGGAAGAATGCATTGGAGAAAATCAGGCTGGAGAAGGCGACGAATGAAACCGCGGCATAAGCGCATGGTCGCGATTGCGGGGGGGCTCGCGGCGCTCGGCGTCGCGGCGGCGCTCGTGCTGAACGCGTTCCAGTCGAACCTGGTGTTCTTCTTCACGCCGACGCAGATCGCTGCCGGCGAGGCGCCGAAGGACCGTGCGTTCCGCGTCGGGGGCCTGGTGCAGGTCGGGAGCCTCAAGCGCTCGAGCGACGGCCTGGCGGTGGATTTCGTCGTCACCGACACGGCGAAGCAGATCCCGGTGAGCTACAGGGGGATCCTTCCGGACCTTTTCCGCGAGGGCAAGGGCGTCGTGGCGCAGGGGCGCATTGGCGCGGACGGCGTTTTCCGCGCGAGCGAGGTGCTCGCGAAGCACGACGAGAACTACATGCCGCCGGAAGCCGCCAGGGCGGTTGAGGAAGCGCACAAGGCGGCGCGCACGGTGCAGGCGCCCAGGGAATGATTCCCGAGCTCGGTCACTTCGCCCTGATCCTCGCCCTGTGCGTGGCACTCGCCCAAGGGGTGCTGCCGCTCGCCGGCGCCAGGAGCGGGGACGCGCGCTGGATCGCGTTCGCGCGGCCCGCGGCCGCCGCGCAGTTCGCGCTCGTGGCTCTCGCCTTCGCAGCGCTCGCGATCGCGTTCGCGCAGAACGACTTCTCGGTCGCCTACGTCGCGAATCACTCCAACTCGAAGCTCCCGCTCGCCTACCGCCTCTCGGCGGTGTGGGGCGGGCACGAGGGCTCGCTCCTTCTCTGGATCCTGATGCTCGCGGGCTGGACGCTCGCGGTGGCCGTGTCCTCGCGCGCGCTCCCCGAGGCGCTCGCCGGCCGGACCCTCGGCGTGCTCGGGCTCGTCGCCGCGGGCTTCGACGCCTTCATCCTGTTCACCTCGAACCCGTTCGAGCGGGTGCTCCCTGCGCCGCCCGACGGGCGCGACCTGAACCCCCTGCTCCAGGACCCGGGCCTGATCTTCCACCCGCCGATGCTCTACATGGGCTACGTGGGATTCTCGGTCGCGTTCGCGATCTCGATCGCGGCGCTCGCCTCCGGAAGGCTCGACGCCGCCTGGGCGCGCTGGTCGCGCCCCTGGACCACCGCGGCGTGGGTGTTCCTCACGCTCGGCATCGCGCTCGGCAGCGTCTGGGCCTACTACGAGCTCGGCTGGGGCGGCTGGTGGTTCTGGGACCCGGTCGAGAACGCCTCCTTCATGCCGTGGCTCGTGGGCACGGCGCTCATCCACTCGCTCGCGGTCACCGAGAAGCGCGGCGCGATGAAGAGCTGGACGCTGCTGCTCGCGATCGCGGCGTTCTCGCTCTCGCTGCTGGGCACGTTCCTGGTGCGCTCGGGCGTGCTCACTTCGGTGCACGCCTTCGCCACCGATCCGCGCCGCGGCGTGTTCATCCTGATGCTGCTTGCGATCGTGATCGGGGCCTCCCTCGTCCTCTTCGCGCTGCGCGCGCCGCGCGTCGCCTCGGGAGGAGACTTCGATCTGGTCTCGCGCGAGACGCTGCTCCTCGCGAACAACGTGCTGCTCGCGGTCGCGTGCGCGACAGTGTTCCTGGGAACGCTCTATCCGCTCGCCGTGGACGCGCTCGGCCGGGGCAAGATCTCGGTCGGCCCGCCCTACTTCAACACCGTGTTCGTGCCGCTCATGCTGCCGCTGCTCTTTCTCGTCGCGCTCGGGCCGCACGCCTCGTGGCGCTCGGCGAACGCCGGGGAGATCGCGAAGCGGTTTCGATTTGCGTTCCTGTTCTCCCTTGCGGGAGGAGTCCTCCTGCCGTTTTCTCTCGGCAGGTTCTCGTTCATGGTGGCGCTGTCGCTCTTCCTGTCGCTCTGGATCGCGGCGGCGGCGTTCCTGCACGTGCGCGCGCGCGCGCGGCCCGCGCAGCAGCCGCGCAGCGTCTGGGGCATGCACCTTGCGCACCTGGGGCTCGCGGTGTTCGTCGTGGGCGTCGCGCTCTCGGGCGGCTACGAGGCGCAGAAGGAGGTGCGCATGGCGCCCGGCGACACGCTCGCGCTCGGCGGCTACACGCTGCGCATGCTCGGCGTGCGCGAGGCCGAGGGCCCGAACTACCGGGCCGCGATTGCGGAGATCGAGCTTTCGAAGGACAACAAACCCTTGAAGATGCTGAAACCCGAAAAGCGGAGTTATTTTTCTTCACAGATGCCGATGACGGAGGCCGCGATCGATCCCGGCCTCACGCGCGACGTGTACGTCTCGATCGGCGAGCCGCTCGAGGGCGGCGCCTGGAGCGTGCGCGCGCAGGTGAAACCCTTCATCGACTGGATCTGGGCCGGGGCGCTCCTGATGGCGCTCGGCGGGCTGCTCGCGCTGAGCGACCGGCGTTACCGCCTCCGCAAGCGCGTTTCCGATCAACTTCTCTCTGCTCAGAGAATCTGACCCATGAGACTGGCCCTGGTCGCGGGATTCCTGCTGCTCGTCGCGCTGCTCGCGGTAGGGCTGACGCGCAATCCGCGCGAGGTGCCCTCGCCGCTCGTGGGCAAGGCTGCGCCCGCGTTCTCGCTTCCGGCCCTTTCGAATCCGGAATCGAAATTTTCGCCTTCGGAGATGCGCGGCAAGGTCTGGCTGCTGAACGTCTGGGCGTCCTGGTGCGTGTCCTGCCGCGACGAGCACCCGGTGCTGGTCGAGTTTTCGAAGGCGCAGCACGCGCCGCTGGTGGGCCTCAATTACAAGGACCGGCGCGACGATGCGCTCCAATGGCTCGCGCGCTTCGGCGATCCGTACGCGCTCTCGGTGGTCGACGCCGACGGCCGCATCGGCATCGACTATGGCGTGTACGGCGTGCCCGAGACCTACGTCATCGACAAGGCGGGCATCATCCGCTACAAGCAGATCGGGCCGGTGACGCCCGACATCATGGCCGGCAGGATCGTGCCGCTCGTCAGGGAGCTCCAGAAGTGACAGGTTACGGCTCGAAGGCGTTCGTCGCCGTTCTTTGCGGAATTCTTTTTCTCGGAACGGCAATGGCGAAGGAAGCGGCGCCGCTTGCGGCGGACCCGGCCGTCGAACAGCGGCTCGTGGCGCTCGCCGAGGAGCTCCGGTGCCTCGTGTGCCAGAACGAATCGCTCGCGGCTTCGCGCGCCGACCTCGCGATGGACCTCAAGCGCGAGATCCGCGAGATGATCCGCGCCGGAAAGTCGGACCGCGAGATCCGCGAGTTCCTCGTGGCGCGCTACGGCGACTTTGTCCTGTACCGGCCGCCGTTCAAGGAATCCACGGTGCTGCTGTGGGCGGGGCCGTTCGTGCTGCTCGTCGCCGCGCTCGCGGGGGTGGCGCTGTTCGTGCGCCGGCGCCACCGGAGCGCGCGCGAGGCGCTCACCGCCGAGGACGAGGCGCGCGCCGACGCCCTGCTCGGCGGGCCGAAATGACGCTCTTCGCGGCGCTCGCCGCGGCGCTCACCGCGATCACCGTCGCGTTCCTGGTGGTGCCGCTCGCGCGCCGCCGGCGCCGCGGCGCCGCCACGCAGGCCGAGGCGAGCCTGGAAGTGCTGCGCGAGGACCTCGACGAGCTCGAGCGCGAACGCGCTGCCGGCGCGATCGGCCGCGAAGACTACGAGGCGGCGAAGAAGAGCCTCAAGGTGCGAATCCTCGAGGACGCGGCGCCCGAGGCCGCGCCCGCCGACCGGGCGCGGCGCGCGCCCGCGATCGTGCTCGCTGCCGCGCTCCCGCTCGCTGCCGCCGCGCTCTACGCCTGGCTCGGAAATCCGGCCGCGCTCGACCCGAAACGCGTCGCAGGCGCGCCCGAGCCCGACGCCGCGAGAATCGAGGCGATGGTGGTAAAGCTCGCACGGCGCCTGCGCGACGGCCCGGACGACCCGGAGGGCTGGACGATGCTCGCGCGCTCCTACCGCGTGCTCGGCCGCCATGCGGAGGCTGCGGCCGCGTTCGAACGCGCAGAGAAACGCGTCTCCTCCGATCCGCAGCTTCTCACCGACTGGGCGGAGTCGGCGGCGCTCGCCGCCGGGCGGCGCCTGGCCGGAAAGCCCGAGGAGCTCATCGCGCGCGCGCTCGCGATCGCGCCCGAGCACGCACCCGCGCTCGCGCTCGCAGGCGCGGCCGCGTTCGAGCGCGGGGACTGGAAAGGCGCGGTCGCCCGCTGGGAGCGCCTCGCGAAGCATTTCGCGCCAGGCTCGGAGGACGCGCAGGCGGTCGCGCAGAGCATCGCGATGGCACGCGAGCGGCTCGGCGAAAAGCCCGCGGCCGCTGCGGCCACGCCGACCGTTTCCGGCAGGGTCAGCCTCGCCGCGTCGCTTTCCGGCAACGTATCTCCCACCGACACCGTCTATGTGTTCGCGCGCGCCGCCTCCGGCCGCGGCGCACCCCTTGCGGTGCTGCGAAAGCACGTCAGGGATCTCCCGGTCGAATTCACGCTCGACGACTCGATGGCGATGGCCCCGAACGCGAAGCTTTCGGGCGCCTCGGAAGTGATCGTGGGAGCGCGCGTGTCGCGCTCGGGCAGCGCGACACCGCAGAGCGGGGATCTCGAAGGCAAGCCGCAGCGCGTCAAGGTCGGCGCCGCCGGCGTCGACCTGGTGATCGACTCCCGGAGACCCTAGCCGCCGTCGCCGCGCAGGCGCGCGAGGTCCAGGATCCGGATGGTGCGGCCGCTCACCTTGATCAGGCCGCCCGCAGCCAGATCGTGCAGGATCCGCGAGAAGTGCTCCGGCGTCATGTTGAGGCGCGAGGCGATCACGCTCTTGCCCGGCGTGAGATTGACCTCGACCGGTGCGCCGTCCGCGCCCGCGCCGTCGGGCACGTCGCGAAGCAGGTAACCGATCACGCGCTCGGCGCCCGATCGCAGCGTGTAGGCCTCGACGTCCCGCACCAGGCCGTGGAGCCGCCGCGACAGCCCGGCGAGCATGCGGCGCGCGAAGCCGGGGTCGCGCCCAAGCTCCTCGATCACCGCGTGCTTGCAGACGTGCAGCAGCATCGTGTCGGCGAGCGCCTGGGCGAACACGATGTAGGGCTTGTCGATGAACATCAGCGCCTCGCCGAAGCTTTGGCCCGGGCGGATGATTTCCACCACCTTCTCGATCCCCTGCGGCGAGGTGAAGCCGAGCTTCACCTGCCCGTAGACCACGACGTGAAAGCCGGTGCAGGGATCGCCCGTGCGGCACACCGTCTCGCCCTTCTGCGCGTACACCGGCAGCGTCGCCGCGGCGATGCGGTCGAGCTCGTCCGCGCTCATCTCGCTGAACAGCGGGACGTTCGCGAGGAACGCCTGGATCCGGATCTGGGGCCTGGACTTGCGCGCAATCGCAGTCGGATCGTGATCAGGCACTTGCCATGGCCTCCTTCGAAATCTCCTCGTCCGTCAGGTAGCAGCCCGGATCCTCGGCCCAGGTGTCGCCCGAGACCTTGCGCGCGCGCACACGCGTGTTGCCGTTGCAGATCGGCAGGAACGCGCAGCCCGCGCAGCGCCCCGTGACCGGGCGCGGATGGCGCTTGAGCCCCGCGAGCACCGGGTCGCGCGTGTCGCTCCAGATCTCGGAGAAGGGTCGCTCGCGCACATTGCCGAGCGTGCAGTCCCACCACATCGTGTCCGGGTGCACGTTGCCGAGGTTGTCGATGTTGGCGACGTTCACGCCGGAGGCGTTGCCGCCCCACTGCTCGAGCTTGGCCCGGATATGGCCTTCGCGCTCCGGAAAGCGCCGCCGCACCCAGTGCAGGAGCCATGCGCCATCGGCGTCGTTGTTGCCGGTGACGATCTCGCGCGCGATGCCCCGGCGCTCGTAGTCCCACGCGCGCTCGAAGAGCCCTTCCATCACGTTGCGCGTGAGCCGGTGCTGCGCGTCGTGCCTGCGGTTCGTGTTCCCGCGGCCGGCGTAGTTCAGATGGGAGAGATAGAACTTCTCCACGCCCTCTGTTTCGGCCAGATCCATGAGCGGAAAAAGATCGTTCGCGTTGCCCTGCGTCAGCGTGAAGCGCAAGCCCACCTTCACCCCGCGCTCGCGGCAGCGCCGGATGCCCGCGAGCGAAGCGTCGAACGCGCCCTGCTTGCGGCGGAACCGGTCGTGCGTCTCGCGAAGCCCGTCGAGGGACACCCCTACGTAATCGAAGCCGGTCGCCGCGATCCGCCCGGCCATCGCCGAATCGATCAGCGTCCCGTTGGTGGAGAGCCCGGTGTAGAAGCCCATCGAGACCGCGCGCGCCGCGATCTCGAACAGATCCTGCCTCAGGAGCGGCTCACCTCCCGAGAGGATCAGCACCGGGACGCCATAACCCTTCAGGTCGTCCATGACACGCCACACTTCCGCCGTGGACAGCTCGCCCGCGAAGTCGATGTCGGCGGAGATCGAGTAGCAGTGAAGGCAGGTGAGATTGCAGCGCCGCACCAGATTCCAGATCACCACCGGGCCGCGCGGGGCGGCGCGCGGCCGCACCGGCGTCGGGTGAGACAGCTCGCGCATGAAATGGGAAACGCGGAACATGTCAGGCGAGCCGCAGCCCCGTCTTCTTCAGGATCCGCCGGCTGTAGAGGACGTCCCGGCCCCGGCAGGCGCCGCCCAGAAGCTCCCGGATCTTCGCGAGCTTTTCCTCGACTTCGGGGCGGCTGCGGCCGTGGACCATGGCGAAGAGGTTGTACGGCCATTCCGGAAGCCGGCGCGGCCGGCGGTAGCAGTGGCTGACGAACGGCAGCGCTCCCACGGCGGGTCCGAGCCGCGCCAGCGCATCGTCGTCGACGTCCCAGACCGACATCCCGTTGGCGGTGTAGCCCAGCCGGTAGTGGTTCGGCACCAAGCCTATGCGGCGAATGCGCCCGTCGGCGAGCATGCCGCGAATGCGTTCCATCACGAGCACCGGGCCCACGCCCAGGGCGCGCGCGACCTCGCGGTAGGGCTCGGGAACGAGCGCGAGTCCGGCCTGCGTAGCGCGCACGATGCGCTCGTCGAGATCGTTCACGCGGAAAGCCTCAGGTCGATGAAGTATTCCTCGAAGCGCGGCAGCTCGAGTACCGGCAGCCCGGTCTCTTCCTCGATGGCGCGTATCGTGCCGGCCACCGCCTGCGGCGAGGCCGCCGCGATCACGAACCACATGTTGTAGGCGTGCTCGCGCTCGTAGTTGTGCGCGACTTCCGGGTGCGCGTTGACAAGCGCCGCGACGCGCTCGAAGTCCCGGCACGGCACGCGCATCGCGCAAAGCGTGAACGCGCCGCCCATCTTCTCGACGTCGTACATCGGCCCGAAGCGCGTGAGCGTGCCCTCTGCGAGCAGCCGGCCGATGCGGCGGATCAGGGTCGCCTCGTCGGTGCCGAGCTCGCGCGCGGCGCGCGCGAACGGCCGGTCGCAAACCGGGAAGCCGCCCTGGAGGCGGTTCAGGATTGCGCGATCCAGGTCGTCCCCGCGCTTATCCATGGGCGTAGCGCGCGCCGCGCTGGGTGAAGCAGTTCGTGCTGAACAGGATCTCGCGCGCTCGTCCTTCGAGGCCGGCGGCGCGCGTCGCCGCATCGATCGCGCGCGCCACCGCGCCGCGCTCGCGGCCGTGCACCATGCAGAACAGGTTGTACGGCCAATCGGGGAGCTGGCGCGCGCGCCGGTAGCACAGCGTCACCTCGGGAACCGCCGCCAGGCGCCGTCCCGCGGCGCGCACTTCGCCGTCCGGAACGTCCCACACCGCCATGGCGTTCGCGGCATACCCGAGCGGGCGGTGGCGAACGACGACGCCGAACCGGCGCACCACACTGCGCTCGATCCATCCGTGAATCGTCCGTCTCACCAGGTCCTCCGCAAGACCGGCCTTCGTTCCCAGGTCGCGATAGGGCTCCGCCGTCAAGGGCAGGCCGTCCGCGATCACGCCGAGGAGGCGTTTTTCGGCTTCTCCGAGCGCGACGCGCCCGGGCGAGGCCCCGGAGCCGCGCGGCGCGGCGCCGGTTTCGAGATCGAAACCGAGATCGATGTGGAACTCCTCCTCGAGCGGCAGGCGCAGCGCGCGCAATCCGGCTCCGGATTCGATGCGGTCGATCGCGGCGGCGACGCGCGCCTCATCCGCAGCGGCAACCACGAACCAGAGGTTCCAGCGGTGATCACGCGCGTAGTTGTGGTTAACCTCGGGCTGAGCGCTCACCAGGGCCGCGACCCTCGCGAGAGCGTCCGCCGGCACCGCGAGCGCCACGAGCGCGCTCGCGCCCACGGTGTTCGGCCTGAACACCGGGCCGATGCGACTGATCCTCCCCTCGGACCGAAGGGTCCGGAATTTCTCCAGGACTTCTTGGCCGGAAATGCCCAGGCCGGCCGCGATCTCCTCGAAAGGCTTCGGCGCGAGCGGAAACCCCCGCTGGAATTCGTTCAGAAGGCGGAACGCGATCGGGTCCATCAGAATCCGGTGCGCAGCGCGCGCGAGCTGAGGAAGATCCCCGAGGGCTTGTCGGCGGAAAGGCGGGCGATCTCCTCCAGGGTGCGCGTGTCGTAAACCGTGACCCGGTCGTCGTCGCGCGAGGAAATCCAGACCTGCTCGCCGCGCGGCGTGAACTCCAGGTGCAGCACGGCGCGCCCGGGCGCGAGCGTGCGCTCAACCTTCAGGGTGACGGCGTCGATCACCTGCACCACGTCGTTCTTCGGAAACGCGAAATTCACCCACACGCGCCGCCCGCCGGGCTCGGCCACGGCGAACACGGGCTGGCCCTGGACCGCGACGCGGCCGGCTTCCTTCCAGTCGAGCGTATCGACAACGAGCACCTCGTTGCGGCCGATCGCGGGCAGAAACGCGTGACGCCCCGCGACCGCCCAGCCGCGCAGGTGCGGCATCTTGTAGACCGGGAGCGGCGCCTCGCCCCGCCCGTACCCGGAGAGGATCCGGCGCGCGCCCTGCTCCGGATTCCACAGATCCACGAGCGCAAGACCGTCCTCGCCGTACAGTCCCGCAATGTAATGGCGCCCGTCCGGCGTCACGAGCGCGTCATAGGGCTGCTTTCCGATGTCGCGCAGCCTCGTCACCCGGGGATTTCGGGGATCGGTCGCGTCCGCGATCCAGATCTCCCCCGCCTCGAAGAGGCTGTAGACGAAGCGATTTCCGGGAGCATCGGCGATCCCGACCACTTTTGCGCGCTGCCTGCCGTCGCCCCAGTACGATGGAATCTCCGAGAGCGGCTCGAGCGTGTCCGCGTCGAACAGGCGCACGCCGCCGGGCTCGTAGTTCGCCACCGCGATCACGCGTCCGTCCTGCGAGATCGCGCCGCCGATCGCATTACCCGCCTGGATCACGCGCCGCACGATCCGCGCGCCGAGCAGGTCCACTTTCGTGAGGCCGCCGTCGCGCCCGAACACGTAGGCGTAGCGGCCGTCGCGCGAGTACACGATCGAGGCGTGAGAGAGATCACCCAGGCCGCCGATCCGCGCGAGCGCCGAGCGCCGCGTGGTTTCCACCAGGATCACGCGGCCCGCCGCACGTTCCACGACCAGGCCGAGATCCCCCGTTCCGCGCATTTCCGGCACCGGAGCGCAACCCGAAACCAGGGCGAGGAACAGCACCGCACTAACGCGCATCCGGAAGCCCCTTTCTGAGCGTCTCCACGATCCAGCGCGCCTCCTCCTCGGTGAAGAAGGGACTCCAGGGCGGCATCGGGGTACCGGGCCGGCCGTGCAGGATCACCTGGCGCATCTGCTCGGGATCCATCGCGGAGGCCGCGCCCGGATCGAGCGCCGGACCCAGTCCCCCCTTCAGGGTGAGCCCGTGGCACGACCCGCAGTCCTGCCGCAGCAGGTGCACCAGCTCGGCTCGGCGCGGCGCGGGCGGCTCTGCGGGGGGCGCCGCGAGCGCGCCCGGCGCGCTCATTGCGAGGACCGCCCATGGGACATACCTCTTCATGGCGATAGGTTGCCCGCGACCGGCCCCCCGACACTTAATCCAGATCAAACCTGATTTGCCTGTCCTCCGTAAGGTTTCTGTTGTGAAAGCCGTTTTCCAGAAGCCCCTGCCGCCGGGGACGGTCTACCTCGTCGGCGGCGGGCCCGGGAACCCGGAGCTGCTCACGGTGCGTGCGCTGCGCGTGCTGCAGAACGCGGACGTGCTGCTGTACGACGCGCTGGTGTCGGAGGCGATCGTGAAGCTCGCGCGCCGCGAGGCCGAGCGCATCTACGTCGGCAAGGAAGCCGACAACCATGCGCTCGACCAGGGAGCGATCAACGCGCTGCTGGTCCGGTTCGCGAGAAAGGGCAAGCGCGTGGTGCGCCTGAAGGGCGGCGACCCGTTCATCTTCGGGCGCGGCGGCGAGGAGATCGAGACCCTCGCCGCGCACGGCGTTCCCTTCGAGGTGGTCCCCGGCGTCACCGCCGCGGCCGGCGCCGCCGCCTACGCGGGGATCCCGCTCACCCACCGCGACTACGCGCACTCGTGCGTGTTCGTCACCGGGCACCTGAAGGAAGGCGAGCCCGAGCTCGACTGGGAGGCCCTCGCAACGCCCCGTCAGACGCTCGTGATCTACATGGGCGTCAAGGGCCTGCCGCTCATCTGCGAGCGGCTCGTCGCGCACGGCCTGCCGCGCGACATGCCCGCGGCGGCGGTGCAGCGCGCGACGCTCGCCGCGCAGCGCGTTCTGACCGGAACGCTCGCGACGCTTCCCGGGATCGCCGCGCGCGAAAAGCTCGAGCCCCCTGCCCTAGTGATCGTGGGCGAGGTCGTGCGCCTGCGCGACAAGCTCGCCTGGTTCTCGCCCGGGGCGATCGAACAGGAAATCGAAAAACACGAAACTGCCGGGTAGCGCGGTTCCGTCGTCCCCGCGGAAGCGGGGACCCAGCCTTACCCGATCTTCGAGCTCGGAATCACCAGAATCGATGAGGAGCGAATGCCCTGAAACGGCGGTTCTTCTTGAGATTCGGATTTAGAAGGACGAGCAGGGAATAAATCCGCCACCAATACGCTGTGGCATCCCATTGCCCCTGCATCTGCGCCCGCACGAACGGCGATGATCGCGGGACAGCGTCGCTCCTCAGGGCTCCCCATCGAAGAGGGTGATCGAGGTTTGCAATCCTCCGAGGTGCGACAGTCCAAGTCCAATCCTTCGTCGCATTTCGCGGAATCAAGTCCAGCTCTGCCTGGTATTCAGGGCGAGTCGACTGAATCCACACCCTGGGACCACCTTCGACCGTTGCTCGTAGATCGATGACCTCTGCGTACTCTTCACATTCCGGCCAATTGTGCTCCCAGCATACATCGATGCCCTTTTTCGGCCGCAGCCACCCAAGTTGCTTTTTTCTCACATGGGCCTTGAATCCACTCGAACGGAATTCGAATTCAACCCAAGTCCGCTCCGTACCTCTTGTGAGTCTTCGCCAAGCCCAGCAGTCAGGGAATCCCGGCTTTATCTCATCGATCGCCGTGAATCCGAGAAGCCGGTGCACGTTCCCGAATAGAAAGACCACGCCCAGCTCGTTTTCGGGCGCATGCTGCATGCCCTCGTAGTCGATGATTTCCGATCTGTTCCGCTGTTCCGTCATCGATCGAATCTCAAGTGTCACTCGACGCACCCGCCGCAATCTGATCTATTGACCGTCCTTGGTTTCATCCCTCTCGGCACGCATCATCGCCCGCCGCCCCGCGAGCGCGAACTGGCGCGCCTCATCAAGCATCTCTAGACGCACAATCAGCGGGCGCGCAAGATGCTCCCGGATCTGCTCATCCGTCACTTCGTACCAATAATCGGTGATCGGATAGAGATCCTTCTCATCCATATTTGGCCTGCTCCATCCGGATCAGCTGCAACAAAACCTTGATGTCGGCTTCGTCCTTCTGACGGCCGGTGTTCGTCTTCAGGCGGATGATGTCCTCGATGGTCGCAACCCGGACCGTGACCTCGTTTCCGATCCGTCGCGCGATCGATCGAGCGTAGACCTCCTCGAACGGTATCGCGGGCTTGACCAGAACGTCGACCGTCGGCGCCGCCGGATCGGCCGGACGCAGCGCGAACGCAAGCATTCCTTTCTTCTCGATCCGGGCCTTCAGCTTCCCGGCATCCCTGAAATCGTCGACCGGCACCGGAATCGCCGGCTTGACGCCGAACGGCTCGAGTGCGGTGATGAACCGATCGAGGTTCGCCGAGTCCAGCGCGAGCATCAGATCGACGTCGACCGTGAAGCGACCGATCCCATGGAGATTCACGGCCACGCCGCCGACCAGGACGTAGCGGACGTTTTCGCGCGCGAGAGCCTGGAACAGATCTAGGTAAAACATGTCTTACGGCGGCGGCTCGTCGCCGCCGAGCTCGAGAAGCTCGCCGGAGCGGGCCTCTGGTAACGCCTCGACCGACTTCAGCTTCCGTTCCATCTGGCGCGTGCGCGTTTCGGCGTCATCGATCGTATTCGTGACCGATTGCAGCTGCTTTTTCATGGTCGCCAGCACGCCGCCGAATTTCGAAAACTCCGTCTTCACGGCGCCGAGCAATTGCCAGACTTCGCTCGACCGCTTCTCGATCGCCAGCGTGCGAAAGCCCATTTGCAGGCTGTTTAGGAGCGCCGTGAGATTCGTCGGTCCGGCGAGCGTCACGCGGTACTCGCGTTGGAGCGCGTCGGCCAAGCCGGGCCGCCGCAGCGCCTCGGCATACAGTCCCTCGGTCGGCAGAAAGAGCAGCGCAAAATCCGTGGTCGCGGGAGGATCGATGTATTTCTCCCGGATCGTCCTGGCCTCCAGCCGGAGTCGCGTCTCGAGTGCCCTTGCCGCCTCCTCGACCGCCGCAGCATCGGCCCGCTCCGCCGCCGATACGATCCGCTCGTAGTCTTCGCTCGGGAACTTCGAGTCGATTGGAAGCCACACTTGGCCCTGGGAATCGCTTCCCGGAAGCCTGATCGCGAACTCGACTCGGTCACGCGAACCCGGCTTAGTCGCCACGTTCTTCTCGTATTGTTCGCGCGTCAGCACCTGCTCAAGCAGCGCCTCGAGCTGCACTTCTCCCCAAGTGCCGCGCGTCTTGACGTTCGTCAGCACGCGCTTGAGTCCGCCCACGTCCGCGGCGAGCGCCTGCATCTCGCCGAGCCCTTTGTGCACCGCCTCGAGCCGCTCCGAGACTTGCTTGAACGACTCGCCGAGACGCTGCTCGAGCGTCGCATGGAGCTTCTCGTCTACCGTGACGCGCATGCGCTCGAGCTGCTCGGCGTTCTCTTTCCTGATCGCCTCGAAGCGCTCGCTGAGCGAGTCGCCGAAACGCTTCAATGTCGCCGCGTTTTCCTCGCGGCCGAGTCGCGCGTCATCGGTCGCCGCCTTCAATTTCGCATCGACAGTCTCGCGCAATTCCTGCAGGCGCCGCTCATTGGCCGTCGTCAGATCGGCAAGCTGACGCGAGAACCCGTCGATCTGGCTGTTCTGTACCGTCGCGATAGACGTCAACTGCGTCGCGAGCGCCTTGCTGCCACGTTCCAGCCCCTCCGCCAGCTCGGTCCTCAGCACTCTGGATTCGTCGCGGGCGGACCCTCGGCCGGCGAGAAGAATGACGACAAGCACCAACGTCGCAAGAACCGCAATCGCGATCGCCGCAAGCAAAAGCCCCTCCATGGACAGATTCTAGCCGACACCCTCCGGCCGGAACGAAGGGGCGCAATCAACTTCCCGCGCACTGCTTGCGGTACGTGTCCTTGCGCGCGATGCAGCCGCCGCGCAGGACGTAGAGGTCGACGCCTCGTGCTCGCCCGCCTTGCTCAGTCCCGGCCCGCGAGGTGACGCGGCTTCCAGCCGGGTACGCGCTCCATGCGCCACTGCCACCAGCGCGGCACGTCGGGATTCACCGCGCGCTCCGCGTAATAGGGCACCATCGGCGCGTACCAGTCCCAGAGGCGGCGCAGCTCTGCCTCGGGCGCGTCGTGCAGGTCGACGCGCAGGTCGACGAGCGGCCAGGGCTCCCGATCGCAGACGAGAAGCGCCGCGGAGTTCTGCCCCTCGGGCTGGCCGCCGGCGTCGCGCCCGGCCTCGAGCGCGCGCACCAGCCGCTCGGCGAGCGCCGCGCCCGCACTCGCCTCGAACGCGTGCGCCATCGCGTCGATCACGTGCGGCCCCGCGAGCACATTGCCCGAAACCGCGTAGCCCGTGCCGCAGCGATGCCCGGACCATGCCGGGTTGCGTGCGCCAGTCGCGGCGTGCGCGCGTCCATAGGTGTCGACCACCGCGACCTGCCGGCTCTCCGGCCAGGGGTCGGAGGCGAGCAGCTCGCTCACCACTTTCTCCGCGCAGAGTCCGCGCTCGAGAAGCTCGGCCGCCAGCCGCGCGAGCTGCGGGCTTGCGACCGCCTGCAGGCTCACGGCGCCCCGGTTGGGCACCGCCACCGGGCAACGCGCGCCCACGTTGGGCGAATAGGTCGCCACCGCCACGCCGTTCTGCCCGGTGCGCGCGCAGCGCGCGACAATCGAGAAGGTCATGCGCGTCAGTCCAGGCGGATGTTGGCCTCGGCGCCGAGCCTGCGCGAGCTCTCGTATTCGTCGAGCGTCAGCTTGCGAAGCTGCTCGGGACTTCCCGGGCGGACCACCGAGCCGGTGGCTTCGATCCGCTTGCGCACCTCGGGCAGGCCGAGGATGCGCTGGAGCTCGGCGCTCAGGCGCCCGATCACCGCCTTCGGCGTGCCGGCCGGAGCATAGAGAGCGTTCCACGCTTCGAGCGTCAGGCCGGGAAGCCCCTCCTCCGCGAGCGTGGGAATGTCCGGCGCCGAAGGCACGCGCTCGGCCGAAGCAACCCCGTAGCTGCGCAGCGTGCCAGCGCGTAAATACTGGATCTCGGTGGGAAGCGTGCCGAAGTAGACCTGGACGCGGTTGGTCAGGAGATCCGCGTTGACCTGCGGCGCGCCCTTGTACGACACCGCCACCATCCGGCTGCCGGTCAGTCGATCGAACTGCACGCACGCGAGGTGCGTTCCGGTACCGTTGCCATGGTGCGCGCAATTGAGCTTGCCGGCGTTGGCGCGCACATAGGCGATGAATTCCTTCAGGTTCGCAGCCGGCACCGAAGGGTGCACGACCATGACGATCGGCAACCCCGCGACGTAGCCGATCGGCTCGAAATCGCCCGGCTTGTAGGTCGCGTTCGGGTTGAGCGCCGGGATGATCGCGGTCGGCGCGCTGCCGCCCATCACGAGCGTGTAGCCGTCGGGCGCCGCCCTGGCCACCGAGGCCATCGCGATCGCGCCCCCCGCGCCGGTGCGGTTTTCGACCACGACCGGCTGGCCGAGCGCCCTGGCGTATTGCTCGGCGACCGTGCGGCTGAGCAGATCGGTGATCCCGCCCGCCGGATACGGCGAGACGATCGTGACAGGCTTCGCCGGCCAGGCTTGTGCGAGGGCGGCCGCGGGAAACGCGCCCGCGAGCAAGACGAGCATCGAAGTCAGGTGCGAGGCGAATGCAGATCTCATGGTAGAGCCCTCCCTTGTGTCCCGGATCGCAATTCGCCGGCCGGCATCTTCTCGAGGCCGCGCACGATCGCCTTCAGGCGCTCGCCGATCGCCTCGAGCCGCGCGTCATCGAGGCGCGCGCGCGGGCCGGTGCAGCTGATCGCGGCGGGCGGCGCGTTCCCGAGAGCGAGCGGCACGCCGACACCGGTCATTTCCGGATTCCAGGCACCGCCGAAGCAAAAGCCGCGGCTGCGGTAGCGTGCCAGTTCGCGCTCGATGCCCTCGCGCAGCTGCGGCCACCATTCCGGAAGGCCGCCCGCCCGGATCTCGCTCAGCAGGAGGGCGCGCTCGCCTTCGGACAGCCCGGCGAGATAGGCGCGCCCGATCGCGGTGGTCGCGATCGGCACCCGCGTGCCGACGTCCTGCAGGAAAGCGGCGATTCCCGGCGCTCTGAACCGGTCGACAAAGATCATGTGCGCGCCGTCGCGCATCGCGATCGCCGCGGTGATGCCCTCCTCTGTCGCGATTGCCTGCAGCATCGGCCGGATCACCTGGCGCAGGTCGAAGCGCGCGAGCACCGGAAAGCCGAGAGTGAGAACGTGAGGCTCGAGCCGGTAGCCCTGACCGGCCGACCCGGACGCGAGGAACCCGAGCCTCGCCAGGGTATAGGTGAGCCGCGAGATCGTCGGCCGTGGCAGGCGCGTGCGGCGTGCGAGCTCGGCGTTGGTCAGCAGGTCATCGCCCGGCGAGTACGCCTGCAGCACGCTCAGCCCCCGCGCCAATGCAATCACGAACAACCGGTCCGCCGGCCCCGCCTGCCGCCTCTTCGCGCCAACCTCCATGCGCGAAGCCTAACACGGTTGTCCGCTATGCGAAATTATCCTGAGCAAAGTTAATTCCGCATGGCGAACCAAAAACATGCCGAGGCAAAAAAAGGGCGCCCGAAGGCGCCCTTGGGAGCTTGCAACGCGGGAGCTTACATGCGGTAGGCGGCTTCGCCGTGCGAGGTGACGTCCAGGCCCTCGCGCTCTTCTTCCTCGGTCACGCGAAGCCCGATGGTCCAATCGACCAGCTTGAACGCGACGAGCGCGACGACGCCGGACCACACGACCGTCGTGACCACACCCTTGAACTGGGCCCAGAGCTGGCCCGAGATGCTGTAGTCCTTGGCCGCGACCGTCGTGCCGGTAACCCAGTCTCCGACGAAGCCCGGCCCTCCGAGCGAGGGATCGTTGAACACGCCCGTGAGCAGCGCGCCGAGGATCCCGCCGATGGCGTGTACGCCGAAAACGTCGAGCGAGTCGTCGACCTTCAGCATGTGCTTGAGACCGTTCACGCCCCAGAGGCACACCAGACCCGCGGCGAGCCCGATCACGAACGCCCCGGGTATGCCGACGTTGCCCGCGGCCGGGGTGATCGCGACCAGCCCCGCCACCGCGCCGGAAGCCGCGCCGAGCATCGAGGGCTTGCCCTTGAACAGCGCCTCGCCGAGCGACCAGGAGAGCACCGCGCAGGCGGTCGCGAGGAAGGTGTTCATGAAAGCGAGCGCAGCGGAGCTGTTCGCCTCGAGCGCGGAGCCGGCGTTGAAACCGAACCAGCCCACCCAGAGCAGCGAGGCCCCGATCATGGTCATCGGCAGGTTGTGCGGCATGAGCGCCTCTTTTCCGAAACCGATGCGCTTGCCCACCAGGTACGCGCCCACCAGGCCCGCGACGCCGGCGTTGATGTGCACCACCGTGCCGCCCGCGAAGTCGAGCGCACCCCACTGCCAGATGAGGCCGGCCTTGGCGTTCATCGCGTCGACCACCTTCGGGTCGGTGTAGGCGTCAGGGCCCATCCAGTACCACACCATGTGCGCGATCGGCGCGTAGCTGAACGTGAACCACAACACCACGAACGCGAGCACCGCGGAGAACCTGATCCGCTCGGCGAACGCGCCGAGCACCAGGCAGCAGGTGATCGCGGCGAACGTGGCCTGGAAGGCGACGAACACGAGCTCGGGAATGACCACGCCCTTGGAGAAGGTTGCGGCCATGGCATCGGTGGCGCCCTTCAGGAAGAGGCGATCGAAGCCGCCGAAGAACGCATTCCCTTCGGTAAAGGCGAGGCTGTAGCCGTAGACGCACCACAGCACCGTCACCAGCGAGAACACGACGAACACCTGCATCAGCACCGAGAGCATGTTCTTCGAGCGCACCATGCCGCCATAGAAGAGCGCCAGCGCCGGCACGCTCATCATGAGCACGAGCGCGGTGGAGGTGAGCATCCACGCGACGTCGCCCTTGTTGGGCACAGGCGGCGAAGGCTTGGCTTCCGCAGGCTTCGCGGCCTCCTGCTTGACGGCTTCCGCCGCCGGTTTGTCCGGCCCCGCGGCCGGCTTGTCCTGCGCCAGCGCCGCGCCCGCGAACGCGAGCCCGGTGACCAGCGCGATCAGCGCGAACAGCTTTTTCATTTCCCTGATCTCCCTAGAGCGCCGCAGCGTCGGTTTCGCCGGTGCGGATGCGGATGACTTTTTCGAGGTCGAACACGAAGATCTTGCCGTCGCCGATCTTGCCGGTGTTGGCGGCCTTCTCGATCGCCTCGAGCACCGGGTCGAGCATCTCGGACTTGATCGCGGCCTCGATCTTCACCTTGGGCAGAAAGTCGACCACGTACTCCGCGCCCCGGTAGAGCTCGGTGTGGCCCTTCTGCCGCCCGAAGCCCTTGACCTCGGTGACGGTGATGCCCTGCACGCCGATCGCCGAGAGCGCCTCGCGCACCTCGTCGAGCTTGAACGGCTTGATGATGGCGGTGACGAGTTTCATGGCAACCTTCAGAACGTCTTGCTGATCGAGAGCACCACGGTGCCTTTGCCCGCGTCCTTGAACTTGGTTCCGGGACCGGCGGGCAGCTGGTTGGCGAAGCAGTAGAAGCCGGTATTGGCCGGGTTGCAGCTTCCCTTGCCATCGGTGTCGAGGTAAGCGGCGCCGAGCACCCAGCCGTTGATGTCCTTCGTGACGCCGATCTTCCAGTCGGTGTAGTCGCCGTTCGAGGCGTCGGTGCCCGCATGCCAGCCTTTCAGCTTGAAGCTGCCGATGTGCCCGACGATGCCCCAGCCGTTGCCGAGGTCATAAGTCGCGGAGAGGTCGATGTAGCGCGAGCCTCGGGTGCCAGGCAGCGAGAAATAGTCGTCGATCGCGTGGTAGTACTTCAGCGAGAGCCACTTCCAGCTGCCGCCGATGTAGATCTCCTTGTTGTCGACGCCCCCGGTGTGCACTGCGCCGGTCCTGGGATTGGTGAACGCCGTGCCGTCCGCGGCGTTGGCGTCGGTCCCCGGGTAGTAGTAATAGATGGCGCCAATGTCGAGGCTCCAGTCGCCCCAGGTCTTCTTCCAGCCACCGTAGAAGTCCATCTCGAGGTTGCCCGCCGGGAACCCGGCGCCCTCGTTCACGTTCGAGTTCCAGTTGCCGAGGTAGATGCCGCTCGCGTGCGAGTAATCGACGCCCCCCTGGATCGCGGGCTTCTTGAAGGTCTGCGCGATGCCGCGGAACCGGTATTCCGAAACCAGGGACAGGTTCCCGGCAAGGGTGTGCGGCGAGGCCGGCGCGGCGGCCTGCGCCTGGGCGAGGCCAGGCAGGGCGGCGCTCGCCGCAAGGCTGAGGGCAAGGACGGCTTTTTTCATGTGCAAGTCTCCCGGGCGGTGAATGGATTGCCGATCGACTCGTTAGCACCGCCCGTGCCAGGTCACGGAACCTTTCGAAACATGGACTTAGGAATTGGCCGTCGGTCGGGGGCGCGCACCGCGAACGGGCATGACACGGCCTGGCCGCCCCATGCCGGTGCACAGAGCTAGACCGTATCCCTGAGAGTGAGCGCGGGCGATGCAGACAGGACCTTGTGCGCCGAAATCCACGCGTTGAGCGAAAGCAGGAGCAGGCCCGCGATCGGCCCCGCGATCCACAGCGCCTCGCTCGGCGCAAGGTCCAGCTCGAACACGTGCCGCGCGAGAAGCTGCCCGATCGCGGCCGCACCGGTGGCGGCGAGCAGGCCCGCGAGCAGCCCCATCGCGAGGAACTCGGCGCGCTGGCTGCCGGTCACCTGCGCGCGCGAGGCGCCATGCACGCGCATCACCGCGGCTTCGCGCCGGCGCTCGTCCTCGGTCGCCACGAGCGCCGAGTAGAGGACGAGCAGTCCCGCGCCGAGCGCAAACAGGAACACGAACTGCACCGCCGTGATCACCTGGTCGATCACGCCCTGCGCCTGGCGCACCGCGGCGCCTACGTCGACCAGCGTGAGGTTCGGAAAGCGCGCGGTGAGCTCGTTCATCAGCGCCTCGCGCCCCTGCTCGAGGCGAAACGCGCTGATGTAGCTCGCGGGGAATCGCTCGAGGAGCCGCGGCGGCGCGATCACGAAGAAGTTCACCTTCATCGAATCCCAGCGAAGCTTGCGCATCGACGTGACGCGCGCGCTGAACGACTCGCCCCCGACCCGCCAGGTGAGCGTGTCGCCGAGCTTCCAGCCGAGCCGCTTTGCGATACCCTCCTCCACCGACAGCCCCTCTTCGTCCGGCGAAAACCATCTTCCCTGCGAAATCGTGTTGTGCGCCGGCGGCGCCTCGGAGAACGAGAGATTGAACTCGCGCTCGACCAGGTGCCGCGCGCGCTCCTCCGCGTAATCGATCTCCGAGACCGGCTTGCCGTTCACCCCGGTCAGCCGCCCGCGCACCATCGGATAGAGGTCCGGGATCTCGACCCGATGTGCGGCGAAGAACTCCCGCACCGGCGCGAGCTGATCGGGCTGTACCCCGAGCAGAAACCGGTTGGGCGCATCTGGCGGGGCGCTGCGGCGCCAGGCGTCCACCAGGTCGTTGCGCGTGAAAGTGAGAAGCAGCACCGCGGTCAGTCCGAGCGCGAGGCTCGCCACCTGCACCGCGTTGCCGCGCGTGTGGCGCCGAAGGTTCGCCAGGCCGTACCGAAGCGCGGTACTGCGCGCGCCGAGCAGCCGAACCGCCGCGGGGCTCGCGAGGAGCCGCAGCGCCGCCCACGCCACCGCCGCGAAGGCGAGCACCGCGCCGAGAAAACCCGCCACCACGAAGCCGCCGAGGCGCGCGTCGCCCGCCTGCCATACGAGCAGGCTCGCGAGCGCGCCGAGCCCGGCGCCGTAGGCCGCGATCGCGCTGCCCCTGGGCGCGCCCGATTCGCGCCGGATCACGCGCGCCGCGGGCACGTTCCTAAGCTGCACGAGCGGGGGCAGCGCGAAGCCGAGGAGCAGGACCAGCCCCACGAGGAATCCCTGGACCGCCGGCAGGAGCGAGGGCGGCGGCAACTGCGCGCGCAGGAGCTCGCTCAACGCGGCCGCGATCAGGTTTTGCGCCAGGAATCCGAACACGCTTCCGAACAGGCACGCGACCAATCCGAGGATCAGGAACTCGCTGCCATGCAACCCCAGGAGCCGGGCCTGAGTCGCGCCCAGGCAGCGCATGACCGCGCAGCCGTCGAGATGGCGCTCGACGAACCGGCGCGCGCCGAGCGCGATCGCGACGCCGGCGAGGATCGCGGCAAGCAGCGCCGTCAGACCGAGAAAGCGCTGCGCGCGCTCGATCGCCGCGCGCACCTCGGGCCGGCCGCTCTCCAGGTTGTCCAGCCGCTGCCCGCGCTCGAGCCGGGGTTTGACCGCTGTTTCCAACAGACCGATCTTTCGAGGATCACCGGCCGCGTAGAGGTAGTACCAGACGCGGCTGCCGGTCTGGACGAGCTGCGTCGCCGGCACGTCGGCGAGGTTCATGAGCAGCCGCGGCGCGATGTTGAAGAAATTGGCGCCACGCTCGGGCTCGAGCGTGATCACCGCCGCGACCACGAGCGTGGAAGCGCCGAGGCGCAGCTTCGATCCGACCGGCGCTTCCAGCGCGCTCACCAGCCGCTCCTCGATCCAGACCGTGCCGCGCGCGGGCCCTCGCACCGCATCGGCGTCGGGGGCGTTCGGCGCGGGCGCGATGCGAAGCCGGCCGCGAAGCGGATAGTTCTCCGTCACCGCCTTCACACCGGCGAGCTGGCTGCGGCCGTCCGCGCCGGCCATGCTGATGAACGTGATCGCCTCGGCGCGCTCCAGGCCCGTCCGTTCAATCTGTTCAGTGGTTGCCTTTGTCCAGGGATGATCGGAAACCAGCACCAGGTCCGCGCCGAGCAATTGGTGCGCGTCGCGCACCAGCGCGCGCGCCACGCGGTCGGCGAAGAACGCGACGCTCGTCACGCTCGCGACCGCCACGACGAGCGCGGCGGCGAGCACGCGAAGCTCCCCCGCGCGCCAGTCTCGTTGCAGCATCCGGAATGCAAGCCTCATCATTGCACTATCCGTCCTGCAGCCAGGCGCACCAGGCGCGTGCAGCGCCGCGCGAGGCCCTCGTCGTGCGTCACCATCACGAGCGTGGTGCCGAATCCGCGGTTCATCTCGAACATGAGCTCGATCACGGCGTCGCCCGAACCCGCGTCGAGGCTCCCGGTCGGCTCGTCCGCCAGGAGCAGCTTCGGGCGCATGACGAAGGCGCGCGCGAGCGCGACGCGCTGCTGCTCGCCGCCCGAGAGGTGCTTGGGATAGTGATGCGCGCGCTCCGCGAGGCCCACGCGCTCGAGCATCCGCCTCGCCTGCTCTTCCGACCCTCTTTCGCCGAGGAGCTCGAGCGGCAGCATGACGTTCTCGAGCGCCGTATAGGCGGGCAGGAGCTGAAAGGACTGGAAGACGAACCCTACCGCGCGCGCCCTTAGCTCGGCGCGCGCGTCCTCATCGAGCGCGAAGAGATCCGCGCCGGCGAGGCGCACGGTGCCGCTGCTGGGCGTGTCCAGGCCCGCGAGGATCGCGAGGAGCGTCGATTTCCCCGACCCCGAGGCGCCCACGATCGCCACCGCCTCGCCCGCCATGACGTCGAGGTCGATTTCCCGCAGAATCACGAGGTCGCTCGTCCCGCTCTTGACCGTCTTGCCGATGCCACGCGCCGCCAGAACCGGATTTGCATTCTTGTTCATCTGCCTCGCTTTCTGGGCACCGCTCGCGTTCGGGAAGACGATCCTAGTGTACGGGGACAGCCTGTCGGCCGCGTACGGCATCGCCGAGACGCGGGGCTGGGTAGCGCTGCTCGATGCGCGCCTGAAGCGTGAGCGGCTCGATTATAGCGTCGCCAACGCGAGCATCTCCGGCGAGACCACGGCGGGCGGGCTCTCGCGGATCGACCGCGCGCTCGCGGCGCACAAGCCCGCAGTGCTGATCCTGGAGCTCGGCGCCAACGACGGCCTGCGCGGTCTGCCGGTGGAGCAGATGGCGAAGAACCTGGAGGCGATGGTCTCTCGCGCCAGGGGCGCGGGCGCGCGGGTGCTCGTCATCGGAACGCGCATGCCGCCCAACTACGGTCCCGATTACGCGCGCGCGTTCGAAACCGCATTCGCCGAAGTCGCGAAGCGCAATCGCGCCGCTCTCGTGCCCGACCTCACCGCGGGGTTCGGCGAAAAGCTCGAGCTCTTCCAGCCCGACCGCCTGCATCCGAACGAGGCGGCGCAGCCGCTGCTGCTGGAAAACGTCTGGAAGGCGTTGCGTCCCTTGCTGAGGTAATTCGTCGAAGAGCCTAATCCGGGAGCACGCAGGGAACGACCTGGCGGCTGTGGCGCCGATAGACGCGAAAGTCCGCGTCCGTCGTGAGAATGACGGAGTCGGCCAGCACTTCGGTCATGCGGACGAGGCAGGCATCGGCCAGGCCCATCGGGACGTCGGCGTACTTCTGCAGCAGGCTCAAGACGGGGTCGAGCTGCGAGTCGAGGTCGAACGCCACGCGCAGGGCCCGCCGGCTCAGCATGGCCCGCAGGCCCGGAGCGCCCCGCGTGTCGAGCAGATGGAACGCCTCGGAGAGCGCCGCGTCGCAAGTGCTCCAAGGCGGAGCGAGATTCGGGGTCTGCGCCACGGCCCACGCGTGATGCGTGTCGCGGCGGCTGAGCAATGCGACGACGAAACCGGCGTCAACGAGGACGCTTGCGGCCATAGCCCGTTGCGCGCAGGTAGCGCTTCTTTCGCGCGCTCAGATCGCGCGGCAGGCCGTCGACGGACCCGATCAGATCGGCAATCACCTGCGGAGGCGCGACGGATCCCTGCGGCATATCCGGGACGCGCTCCAGGCGCTCGCGAACGACGTCGGACTTGGAGATCTTGCGGGCGCGCGACTCGGCCACGATCGCGGCGGCGAGGGACTCCGGCAGGCGCACGGTGAGCGTCTTCATGCCGCGCCATCGTAAGACATCGACGCCACGTGCGCAAGACAACCGTACAGGCGAAGCAACCGAAGCCGGGTCCCCGCCTCCGCAGGGACGATAACTTCGGAACTTGCCTAGAGAACCGTAAGCCGCGCGGGACCGGCGGAGAGCCGGCCGATCGCGCGCGCCTCGGCGAAGCCGTGCCGCTCGAATTCCGCGAGCACGGCGGGCTCGGCCTCCGGCGCGCAGGCGACGAGCAGCCCGCCGCTCGTCTGCGGATCGGTGACGAGCGTGCGCTGCCAGTCCGGTGCGCCGTCGGGCAGCCGCACGTCGGCGCCGAAGCTGCGCCAGTTGCGCTCGGTGGCGCCGGTGCGCGTTCCCTGCTGCGCGAGGTCGCGCGCCTCGTCGACGAGGGGGAGGCTGGAAAAAGCGATCTCGGCGGAGACCCGCGACCCGCGGCAGATCTCCAGCAGGTGCCCGGCGAGGCCGAAGCCGGTCACGTCGGTGAGCGCGTGCACACCGGGCATCTCGGCGAGCGAGATGCCGGGGGTGTTGAGGCGCGTGGTCCAGTCGAGCATCTGCGCGTAGCCCGCCTCCGAGAGCTTGCCCTTCTTCAGCGCCGCCGACAGCACGCCGATCCCGAGCGGCTTGCCGAGGATCAGCACGTCGCCCGGCCGCGCGGAGCTGTTGCGCTTGACCTTGTCGGGGTGCACGAGCCCGAGCGCCACGAGCCCGTAGATCGGCTCGAGCACGTCGATCGAGTGACCGCCCGCGAGCGGAATGCCCGCCGCGTGGCACACCGACTCACCGCCGGAAAGGATCTTCTGGATCACGCTCACCGGGAGCTTGTCGAGCGGCATCCCGACCACCGCGAGCGCGAAAATGGGCCTTGCGCCCATCGCGTAGACGTCCGAGATCGCGTTGGTCGCCGCGATGCGGCCGAAATCGTACGGGTCATCGACGATCGGGGTGAAGAAGTCG
>JBBINV010000031.1:0-44577 GCA_037443705.1 Betaproteobacteria bacterium
CGCTCCTCGTGCAGCTCCTTCAGCGTCGCGTCCATGCGCTTGCGGCTGAAATCGGAGAGCTCGATGCCTTTCACGATCTCGTACTGCCCGCCTTGGCAGACGACCGGCATGCCGTAGAGCACGCCTTCGGGAATCCCGTAGCTGCCGTCCGAAGGCACGCCCATCGAGACCCAGTCGCCCTCGGGGGTGCCGTGCACCCAGCTTCGCACATGATCGATCGCCGCGTTGGCCGCGCTCGCAGCCGACGAGAGCCCGCGCGCTTCGATGATCGCCGCGCCGCGCTTCTGGACCGTCGGAATGAAGGTCCCCTCGAGCCAGGACGGATCGTTGATCATCGGCCAGACCTTCGCGCCGTCGCACTCGGCCTGGAAGACGTCGGGATACTGGGTCGCGGAGTGGTTTCCCCACACCGTGATCTTCCGGATGGAATGAATCGGCTTTCCGAGCTTTTGCGCCACCTGCGACGTGGCGCGGTTATGGTCCAGACGCATCATCGCGGTGAACTGAGAGGGCTTGAGGCCCGGGGCGTTCTTCATCGCGATCAGCGCGTTGGTGTTGGCGGGATTGCCTACGACCAGCACCTTGACGTCGCGCCTGGCGACGCGGTCGAGCGCCTGGCCCTGCGGCGCGAAGATCTTGCCGTTCGCCTCGAGGAGGTCCTTGCGTTCCATGCCGGGGCCGCGCGGGCGTGCCCCCACGAGCAGCGCCACGTCCGCGTCGCGAAAGGCGATCATAGGGTCGGAGGCGGGGATCATGCCCTGGAGGAGGGGAAAGGCGCAGTCGTCCAGCTCCATCATCACGCCCTTCAGCGCCTTCTGCGCCTTCTCGTCCGGGATTTCGAGCAGCTGCAGGATCACCGGCTGGTCATTTCCGAGCATCTCGCCGCTGGCGATGCGGAAGAGGAGCGCATAGCCGATCTGGCCGGCGGCTCCGGTGACGGCGACGCGTAAGGGGGCTTTGGGCATGGCGGGCTCCGGAGAAAGGCGGCAAAAAAGCGGGAGTCGGACGACGCGCCGATGGTACGCGGGGCCAGGCGCGGGTGTCAACGAGTCTTATGTCTTTTATAAGACATCAAACAGAAAATAGACAAGTTTCCGGCGGCCATGCTTGAATAGCCGTGTGAGCGCCCCCCGGTTCAGCCCGCTTTACCGACAAATCAAGGACTTGCTTCTGGACCGGCTGCGCCGCGGCGACTGGAAGCCGGGCGAGATGCTGCCGAGCGAGATCGAGCTCGCACTCCATTACCGGGTCAGCCAGGGCACGGTGCGCAAGGCGATCGACGAGCTCGCCGCCGAGAACCTGCTGGTGCGCCGGCAGGGCAAGGGGACGTTCGTGGCGACGCACGGCGAGCGCCAGGTACGCTTCCGGTTCCTTCGCCTGACACCCGACGCGGGCGAGCCGGTCGCGCCCGAGCGGCGGATTCTGGATTTCCGGCGCGCGCGCGCGAGCGCCGAGCTGGCCCGCCTGCTCGAGCTGCGCAGCGGGGACGCGGTCCTGGTGCTGCGGCGGCTTCTCGTGTTCGGCGGCGACCCCGTGGTCCTCGAGGACGTGTGGCTCCCGGGCACGCTGTTCAAGGGCCTGACCGCGGCCGCGCTCGCCGCGCACAAGGGCGCGCTCTACAACCTGTTTGAAACGCAGTTCGGCACGCGCATGGTGCGCGCCGAGGAACGTCTCAAGGCGGCATCCGCGGACGCGGCGGTCGCGGAGCTGCTCGGCGTGGCGCCGGGACACGCGCTTCTCCAGGTCGAGCGGCTCTCGTACACCTATGGCGACAAGCCCGCCGAGTGGCGCAAGGGCCTTTACAAGACGGACCATTATTTCTACCGCAGCGAGCTCGGGTGAAAAGCTGCGATAAAATAAAATCATGAATGCGGTCATAAAGAAGAACCGCCCGAAATTCCTCAGCCTTCCCGCGCTGCTGTTCCAGATCCGGCTGCCGCTGCCGGGATGGGTCTCGATCCTGCACCGCGCGAGCGGCGCGCTGCTGTTCCTCGCCATGGTGTGGCTGCTCTTCCTGCTCGACCGCAGCCTCGCGTCCGAGCGCGATTTCGAGTTCGTGCGGCGCTACGCCGGCCTGCCGCTCGTGAAGCTCTCGCTCCTCGTCCTGATCTGGGCATATTGCCACCACTTCTGCGCCGGGATCCGCTACCTGTTCCTCGACCTGGACCGCGGCGTGGACAAGCCGGCCGCGCGCGCCACGAGCTACGCGGTGCTCGGCGCGAGCCTCGCGCTTACCGCCTACTTCGGGATGAAGCTGTGGTGAATCGAATTGTCGTCGGGGCGCACTACGGACTGCGCGACTGGCTCGCGCAGCGCATCACGGCCGTCATCATGGCGGTGTACTCGGTGATCCTCGCGGTCGTGCTGCTCACGGGCACGCCGATCTCCTACGCGGTGTGGAAGGACCTCTTCTCGCAGGGGTGGATGCGAGTGGCGACGCTGCTGTTCGCCGCGAGCCTCGCCTGGCACATGTGGGTCGGGGTGCGCGACATCCTGATGGACTATGTGAAGCCCACCGGCCTGCGGCTCGCGCTGCAGACAGTAACCCTGCTCACGATCGCCGCGTACCTCGGCTGGACGGTGCAGATCCTGTGGCGATGATCCCGGTAAGAAGATTCGACGCGCTGGTCGTGGGCGCGGGCGGCTCGGGACTGCGCGCGGCGCTCGAGCTGGCGCGCGCCGACCTGAAGGTCGCGGTGCTCACCAAGGTCTTTCCCACGCGCTCGCACACGGTGGCGGCGCAGGGCGGGGTCGCGGCGCCGCTCGCCAACTCGAGCGAGGACCACTGGCACTGGCACATGTACGACACGGTGAAGGGGTCCGACTATCTCGGCGACCAGGACGCGATCGAGTACATGTGCCGGCGTGCGAACGAGGTGGTGGTCGAGCTCGAGCACATGGGCATGCCGTTCGACCGGATCGAGAGCGGCAAGATCTACCAGCGCCCGTTCGGCGGCCACACCCAGAACTACGGCAGCCCGAAAATGGCGATGCGCGCCTGCGCCGCGGCCGACCGCACCGGGCACGCGATGCTGCACACGCTCTACCAGCAGAACGTGCGCGCGAACACCCAGTTTTTCGTGGAGTGGATGGCGCTGGATCTCGTGCGCGATCCGCAGGACGGCGCGGTCCTCGGAGTCACCGCGCTCGAGATGGAGACCGGCGAAGTCGCGCTTTTCCAGGCCAAGGCGACGCTGTTCGCCACGGGAGGCTCGGGGCGCATGTTCTTCAGCTCGACCAACGCCTTCATCAACACGGGCGACGGCCTCGGGATCGCGGCGCGCGCCGGAATTCCGCTCCAGGACATGGAGTTCTACCAGTTCCATCCGACCGGCGTGTATGGCGCGGGGGTGCTGATCACCGAAGGCGTGCGCGGCGAGGGCGGCTATCTCCTCAACAAGGACGGCGAGCGCTTCATGGAGCGCTACGCGCCGAACGCCAAGGACCTCGCGAGCCGCGACGTCGTGTCGCGCGCGATGACCACCGAGATCAGGGAAGGGCGCGGCTGCGGCAAGGACGCCGACCACGTGCTCCTCAAGCTCGATCACCTCGGCCCGGAGGTGATCAACCAGCGCCTGCCCGGGATCCGCGAGATCGCGATCAAGTTCGCCAACGTCGACCCGGTGCGCGAGGCGATCCCGGTGGTGCCCACGGCGCACTACCAGATGGGCGGCATTCCCGCGAACTACATGGGGCAGGTGGTCGTGCCGGAGGGCGCGAGCCACGAGGCGATCGTGCCGGGCTTCTATGCGGCGGGCGAATGCTCGTGCGTGTCGGTGCACGGCGGCAACCGGCTCGGCTGCAACTCGCTGCTCGACCTGCTGGTGTTCGGGAAGTCCTCCGGCGAGCAGATGCAGAAGGACGTGCGCGCGTTGCCGCGGCCGCACTGCAACCTTCCGAAGGACGCGGGCGAGCTTTCCCGATCGCGCCTGGCGCGGCTCGACTCTGCGAGCGGCGGCGAGCGCGTCGCCGACGTGCTCGCCGATCTCCGCAAGACGATGCAGGCACATTGCGGCGTGTTCCGGTTCCCGGACGATCTGATTCGCGGAGTCGAGAAAATGAAGGTCATTGCGGAGAGGGCGGGCAGGACCTTCATCCGGGACAAGTCGAAGGTCTTCAACACCGCGCGGATCGAGGCGCTCGAGCTCGAGAACCTGGTGGAAGCGGCGCTCGCGACGATCGTTTCGGCGGAAGCGAGGAAGGAATCGCGCGGCGCGCAGGCGCGGAGCGATTTCCCCGAGCGCGACGACAAGAACTGGCTCAAGCACACGCTCTGGTACAAGGAAGGAAGCCGCCTTGCGTACAAGCCGGTGCACCTCAAGCCGCTCACCGTGGACACGTTCGAGCCCAAGGTCAGGACGTACTGATGAAATTCACCATCTACCGCTACGATCCGGAAAAGGACGAGCGCCCGTACATGAAGGACTACGAGGTCGCGCTCGAGCCGACCGACCGGATGCTGCTCGACGCGCTGGTGCGGATCAAGGCCGAGGACGAGACGCTCGCCTTCCGCCGCTCCTGCCGCGAGGGAGTGTGCGGTTCGGACGCGATCAACATCAACGGCCGCAACGGCCTTGCCTGCGTCACCAAGATCGTCGACCTTCCGGAGCACGTGGTGCTTCGCCCGCTGCCCGGGCTGCCGGTCATCCGCGACCTGATCGTGGACATGACGCAGTTCTTCAAGCAGTACCACTCGATCAAGCCCTTCCTCGTCAACCACGACGCCCCGCCCGAGCGCGAGCGCCTGCAGTCGCCCGAGGATCGCGAGGAGCTGAACGGCCTGTACGAGTGCATCCTGTGCGCCTGCTGCTCGACCTCGTGCCCGTCGTTCTGGTGGAACCCGGACAAGTTCGTGGGGCCGGCGGGTCTGCTCCAGGCTTACCGCTTTCTTGCCGACAGCCGCGACCAGGCGACCAGCGAGCGGCTCGACGACCTCGAAGACCCGTACCGGCTGTTCCGCTGCCACACCATCATGAATTGCGTCGACGCGTGCCCGAAGGGGTTGAACCCCACGCGCGCAATCGGCAAGATCAAGGAGTTGATGGTTCGCAGGGCCGTGTAAGGGGATCGGCGTGGACCGCGTCGCGCGCGAGAAGCTGAAGTGGAAGTGCCGCCGGGGGCTTCTCGAGCTCGATCTGGTGTTCCAGAGGTACCTGGAGAAGAACCCCGAGGACCCGGAGCTCGCCGCGCTGCTCGACCTGCCGGACAACCACCTCTGGGACGTGGTGAGCGGGCGGAGCGACCGCTTCGACCCGGCGCTGCAAGACGTCGTCGCGCGGCTGCGCGCCGCCTAGGCACCAAGCGAGGTAACGTCATGGAAAAGAAAGCCACCCTCAACTTCAGCGACGGCCGCTCATTCGAGTTCCCGGTGCTCTCCGGCTCGACCGGGCCCGACGTCGTCGACATCCGGGCGCTGTACGGCAAGTCCGGGATGTTCACCTACGACCCGGGGTTCCTGTCGACGGCGAGCTGCAGCTCGAGCATCACCTATATCGACGGCGACGCCGGCGTGCTGCTCTACCGCGGCTATCCGATCGAGCAGCTCGCGGTGCAGTGCGACTTCCTCGAGGTGTGCTACCTGCTGCTGAACGGCGAGCTTCCGACGCGCGCGCAAAAGGATGAGTTCGTCCACACGGTGACGCACCACACCATGGTGCACGAGCAGATCGCGCGCTTCTACACCGGATTCCGGAGGGACGCGCACCCGATGGCGACGATGGTCGCCGTGGTCGGCGCGCTCTCGGCGTTCTATCACGACTCGCTCGACATCAACAATTCCGAGCACCGCAAGATCGCCGAGTTCCGCCTGATCGCCAAGATGCCGACCATCGTGGCGATGTCGTACAAGTACGCGATGGGGCAGCCCTTCATCTATCCGAGGAACGACCTCTCCTATACCGCGAACTTCATGCGGATGATGTTCGCCGTGCCGGCCGAGGAGTACCAGGTGAACCCGGTGCTGGTGAGGGCGCTGGACCGCATTTTCATCCTGCACGCGGACCACGAGCAGAATGCCTCGACTTCGACGGTGCGGCTCTCGGGTTCGTCCGGCGCGAACCCCTTCGCGTGCATCGCGGCCGGGATCGCGTGCCTGTGGGGCCCGGCGCACGGCGGCGCCAACGAGGCTGCGCTCAGCATGCTTGAGTCGATCGGCTCGGTCGAGAAAATCGGCGAATTCATCAAGAAGGCGAAGGACAAGAACTCCGGTGTGAAGCTGATGGGCTTCGGACACCGCGTCTACAAGAACTACGACCCGCGCGCGAAGCTCATGCGCGAGACCTGCCACGAGGTGCTGAACGAGCTCGGGTTGCACAACGACCGCCTGTTCAAGCTCGCCATGGCGCTGGAGAAAATCGCGCTCGAGGACGAGTACTTCGTGAGCCGCAAGCTCTACCCGAACGTCGATTTCTACTCGGGCATCGTTCAGCGCGCGCTCGGAATACCGGTCGACATGTTCACCTGCATATTCTCGCTGGCGCGCACCGTCGGCTGGATCGCGCAGTGGCACGAGATGATCACCGACCCGGAGTACAGGATCGGCCGTCCGCGCCAGCTGTACAAGGGGGCGACCAGGCGCGACGTCGTTCCGATCGAGAAGAGGTAACCGGATTCCCGCTTTCGCGGGAATGACGAGGCCATGCCATGATGAAGCAGTTCCTCGCGAATTCGTACCTCTTCGGCGGCAACGCGCCGTTCGTCGAGGAGCTGTACGAGCAGTACCTCGCCAACCCCGGGTCGGTGAGCGAGGAATGGCGCGAATACTTCGACCAGTTGCAGATGCTCCCCGGGAGCGGCGTCAAGGACGTCGCGCATGCGCCCGTCGTGGAGAGCTTCGTGCAGCGGGCGAGGCGCGGCGGGTTCGCGGCGGAGGGGCCGCGCGCGGCGGCCGAGCCGGTCACGTCCGAGCGGCTGCAGGTGGCGGCGCTGCTTCTCGTCACCTCGTACCGCATCGCGGGCTCGCGCTGGGCGACGGTGGATCCCCTGAAGCGCATGCCGCGCCCGCCGGTGCCGGAGCTCGAGCCCGGCTACTACGACCTCTCGGAGGCGGACCTCGACCAGACCGTGAACGCGGGCTCGTTCGTAGGCCTGGACCGGACTTCGCTGCGCACGCTGATCCAGGCCCTGCGCGACACGTACTGCCGCAACATCGGCTTCGAGTACATGTTCGTCGGCGACCGCGCGCAGCGCCTGTGGATCCAGGAGCGCATCGAGCCGCTGCGCTGCACGCCGCAGTACTCGCCCGAGGCGAAGATACGGCTGCTGCAGAAGCTCACCGAGGCCGAGCACCTGGAGCGCTACCTCCATACCAAGTACGTCGGGCAGAAGCGCTTCTCGCTCGAGGGAGGCGAGGCGCTCATTCCGGCAATCGACGAGCTGATCCAGCGCGCGGGCGCCAACGGCGTGCAGGAGATCGTGATCGGGATGGCGCACCGCGGGCGCCTGAACGTCCTCGTCAACGTCCTCGGCAAGATGCCGAAGGACCTGTTCCTCGAGTTCGAAGGCAAGCACGCCGCCGAGCTTCCCTCGGGCGACGTCAAGTACCACAACGGGTTCTCCTCCGACATCTCCACCCCCGGCGGGCCGGTGCACATCTCGCTCGCGTTCAATCCTTCACACCTCGAGATCGTGAATCCCGTGGTCGAGGGTTCGGTGCGCGCGCGCCAGCGCCGGCGCGACGACAGGACCGGGGACCAGGTCCTGCCGATTCTCATCCATGGAGACGCGGCTTTCGCGGGGCAGGGCGTGGTGATGGAGACGCTCAATCTCTCGGGCACGCGCGGCTACGGCACGGGCGGCACGGTGCATCTGATCGTCAACAACCAGATCGGCTTCACCACGTCGGACCCGCGCGACGCACGCTCCACGATCTACTGCACCGATGTCGCGAAGATGGTCGAGGCGCCGATCTTCCACGTCAACGGCGACGACCCGGAAGCGGTCCTCTTCGTCACCCAGCTCGCGCTCGACTTCCGGCAGCAGTTCCACAAGGACGTGGTGATCGACATCGTGTGCTTCCGCAAGCTCGGGCACAACGAGCAGGACGAGCCGCTGATCACGCAGCCGCTGATGTACAAGAAGATCGCGCAGCACCCGGGCACGCGCAAGCTCTACGCCGACCGGCTGGTGGCGCAGGGCGTCCTCGGGGCGGACGCGCCCGAAGCGATGATCAAGGCCTACCGCGCGGCGCTCGACGCCGGCCAGCACACGGCCAACCCGGTGATCTCGAACTTCAGGTCGAAATTCGCGGTGGACTGGGCACCGTTCCTGAACACCCGGTGGACCGACGCGGCCGACACGCACGTCCCGCTCGCGGAGCTGCAGCGCCTGGCCGAGCGCGTTACGGCGGTGCCCGAAGGCTTCAAGCTGCACCCGACGGTCGCGCGAGTGATGGAGGCGCGCCGGCAGATGGCCGGCGGGAAGGTGCCGGTGGACTGGGGTATGGCAGAGACGCTCGCCTATGCGTCGCTCCTCTCGAACGGCTACGACGTGCGGCTCTCGGGGCAGGACAGCGGGCGCGGCACCTTCGCGCACCGGCACGCCGTGCTTCACGATCAGGACCGCGAGCGCTGGGACCAGGGTACCTACGTGCCGCTGCAGAACATCGCGAAAGACCAGGGCTCGTTCGTGGTGATCGACTCGGTGCTGTCGGAAGAGGCGGTGCTCGGCTTCGAATACGGTTTCGCGACCGCCGAGCCCAACGCGCTCGTCGTCTGGGAGGCGCAGTTCGGCGACTTCGCGAACGGCGCGCAGGTCGTGATCGACCAGTTCATCTCCTCGGGCGAGGCGAAGTGGGGCCGGGTGTGCGGACTCACGCTGTTTCTGCCGCACGGCTACGAGGGACAGGGTCCCGAGCACTCCTCGGCGCGGCTGGAGCGCTACCTGCAGCTGTGCGCCGGGCACAACATGCAGGTGTGCGTGCCCTCGAACGCCTCGCAGATCTTCCACCTGCTGCGCCGGCAGATGCTGCGCCCGTTCAGGAAACCGCTCGTGGTAATGACGCCGAAGTCGCTGCTGCGCAAGAAGGAGGCGGCGGTGCCGATCGGAGAGCTCGCACGCGGCGCGTTCCTCACCGTGGCGCCCGAGACCGAGGCGCTCGATCCGAAGGCGGTGAAGCGCATCGTCGCCTGCTGCGGCAAGGTTTATTACGACCTGATTTCAAAGAGGGCGGATCTCAGGCGGCGCGACGTCGCGGTCATCCGTCTGGAGCAGCTCTATCCGTTCCCGCACAAGCAGTTCGCCGCAGAGATGAAGCGCTATCCGGGCGCGCTGGAGGTGGTGTGGTGCCAGGAGGAGCCGCAGAACCAGGGTGCGTGGTACCAGATCGCGCACTACCTGCGCGAGAACCTGCGCGAGGATCAGAAGCTGCTCTACGCCGGGCGCTGGGCCGAAGCCGCGCCCGCCACCGGTTATGCGGCCAAGCACAACGAGCAGCAGAAGCAGCTGGTGGAACTGGCGTTTGGAAAGTACAAATAGGTCGAGGGAAAACACGGGACAGCTCCCGGGATTCCTCTCAAACACCACCCGGCGTGTTACGCGCTGGTTTTTCGATAACCCGGCGAGGGCGGAGCCCGGACCGGGGAAAAACTGAACGGGGAAGACGATGATCGTCGAAGTGAAGGTGCCGCAGCTCTCGGAATCGGTCTCCGAGGCCACGCTGCTCGAGTGGCACAAGAAGGAAGGCGAGGCGGTGTCGCGGGACGAGAACCTGATCGACATCGAGACCGACAAGGTGGTGATGGAGCTGCCCGCGCCGACCGACGGCGTGCTGGTGAAGATCCTGAAGGGGGCAAAGGGCACCGTCACCTCGGGTGAGGTGATCGCCCGGATCGATACGGAGGGAAAGGGTTCCGCCGCGACGGCAGCGCCCGCGGCGGCTCCGGCGCCACCCCCGTCTCCGAAAAGAGAGGCGCCCCCCGTCATGCCCGCGGCGCGCAAGCTCGCGGCCGAGCAGGGCATCGACACCGCGAAGCTGCAGGGCTCGGGCCGCGAGGGCCGCGTCACCAAGGCCGACGTGATCGCCCAGATCGGCAAGCCCGGATCGCCCGCCGCAGTTCCGGCGCCCCCGGTCGTTCCCCCGAAAGCGGGAACCCAGGCGCTTCCTCAACCCCCCGCCCCCGTCAGCGTCGACAAGGTGCTCGGCGGGCGTCCCGAGCAGCGCGTGCCGATGTCGCGGCTGCGCCAGCGGGTCGCCGAACGGCTGGTGCAGTCGCAGTCCACCGCCGCGATCCTCACCACGTTCAACGAGGTGAACATGGCGCCGGTGATGGAGATGCGCAAGCGCTACCAGGAGCGCTTCGAAAAAGAGCACGGCGTGCGGCTCGGGTTCATGTCGTTCTTCGTCAAGGCGGCGGTGCACGCGCTCAAGCGCTTTCCGGTGGTCAACGCCTCGGTCGACGGCACCGACATCGTGTACCACGGCTACTTCGACATCGGGGTCGCGGTGGGAAGCCCGAGAGGCCTGGTGGTCCCGATCCTGCGCGACGCCGACCAGATGTCGTTCGCCGCTATCGAGAAGCGGATCGCCGAGTTCGGCAAGCGCGCCCAGGACGGCAAGCTCACGATCGAGGAGCTTTCGGGCGGCACCTTCTCGATCTCGAACGGCGGCGTGTTCGGCTCGATGCTCTCCACCCCGATCATCAACCCGCCGCAGTCGGCGATCCTCGGCGTGCACCTCACGAAGGAGCGGCCGGTCGTGGAAAACGGCCAGATCGTGATCCGGCCGATGAACTACCTCGCGCTTTCGTACGACCACCGCATCATCGACGGGCGCGAAGCCGTGCTGTTTCTGGTCGCGGTCAAAGAGGCGCTCGAGGATCCGGCGCGCCTGGTGCTGGAGATCTGACATGGCGCAATCGTTCGACGTGGCGGTGATCGGCGCCGGTCCCGCGGGCTACGTGGCGGCAATCCGCTCGGCGCAGCTCGGTCTCGCGACCGCGTGCGTCGACGACTGGAAGACGCCCAAGGGCCAGTACGCGCTCGGCGGCACCTGCCTCAACGTGGGCTGCATCCCGTCCAAGGCGCTGCTCGAGTCCTCCGAGAACTACGAGCGCGTGCTGCACAAGTTCAAGGTCCACGGCATCACGGCGAGCGGCGTGAGGTTCGATCTCGCGGCCATGCTCGAGAGGAAGGACCGCATCGTAGGCCGCATGACGGGCGGCATCGCCGCGCTGTTCAGGAAGAACGGCATCGCCTGGCTGAAGGGCCACGCGCGGCTGCTCGGCGGCGGCACGACCTGGAAGATCGCGATCGAAGGCGACGCCGGCGGCGAGACGATCGAGGCGAAGAACGTCGTCATCGCCACGGGCTCGAGGGCGCGCCATCTTCCCGGCGTGCCGGTGGACCAGAAGCTCGTCTGCGACAACGAGGGCGCGCTTGCCTTCGACAGCGTCCCGGAGCGCCTGGGCGTGATCGGGGCAGGGGTCATAGGGCTCGAGCTCGGCAGCGTCTGGCGGCGGCTGGGCTCGAAGGTCAAGATCCTCGAGGCTTTGCCCGAGTTCCTGGGGGCGGCCGACAAGGACATCGCCCGCGAGGCCTGGAAGATCTTCACCAGGGACCAGGGCCTCGACATCGAATTGGGAGTGAATGTTTCGGAGGTCAGGACGGGAAAGAACGGCGTTTCGGTGAGCTTCAGGAGCGCCGACGGAAAGCAATCCGTCCTGGAATGCGACCGCCTCATCGTTTCGATCGGCCGCGTTCCGAATACGGCCGATCTCGGCGCGGAGCACGTCGGGCTGAAGATCGACGCCAGGGGATTCATCGAAGTCGACAAGAACTGCCGCGCGAGCCTTCCGCGCGTGTATGCGATCGGCGACGTGGTGCGCGGGCCGATGCTCGCGCACAAGGGGGAAGAAGAGGGCGTGATGGTCGCCGAGATCATCGCCGGCCAGCTCGGGCACGTGAACTACGACGCCATTCCCTGGGTCATGTACACCGCGCCCGAGATCGCGTGGGTCGGAAAGACCGAGCAGCAGCTGAAGGCGGAAGGCGTCGAGTACCGCGCCGGCAGGTTTGCGTTCGCCTACAACGGCCGCGCGCTCGGGCGCGACGAGCCTGAGGGCTTCATCAAGATGCTCGCGGACGCGAAGACCGACCGCATTCTCGGCGTGCACGCGCTCGGCGGGCAGGCTTCCGAATTGATCGCGGAGGCCGTCGTCGCAATGGAGTTCGGCGCGTCGAGCGAGGACATCGCGCGCATCTGCCATGCGCACCCGTCGATGTCGGAGGTGATGCGCGAGGCCGCGCTCGCGGTGGACAGGCGCAGCCTGAACGGCTGAGAGGGGCTAGGGTAGAATGACTCCTGTACAGCTAGACAGGAGCTTGCGATGGAGCGCATCGGCATCTACGACGCACGTTCGAGGCTTTCGGAGCTGGTCGACCGCGTCGAGGCGGGAGAGGAGGTGGTCCTAACCCGACGCGGGCGCCCGGTGGTCCGGATGGTGCGGACGGGAGAGGATGCACGGAGCAGGGCCCGAGCCCGGGCGGTAAAGCGCATTCATGCACTCCGCAGGCGAATGAAGCTCCGCATCAGTCGGGCGGAGGTCAGGCGTGCGATTGCCAAGGGGCGCGCGTGATGGCGTTTGTCGCCGACAACTCCGTTGTCATCGCCTGGTTCGTCCAGAGTCAAGCGACATCGGCGACCACAGCCCTGCTCGACCGTGCGGCCTCCGAGGAAGTCCACGTCCCGTCGATCTGGCGCGCGGAGTTTGCTGCCGCGCTCCTTGCGCTATCCCACAATCGCCGCCTGCGGCCGGCGCACGTTCCCGGCATTCTGGACGAGCTCGATCGGTTGGACTTCGTACACGACGCCGGGCCGGCATCGACACGCGCTCTTATCGACGTGGCGCGCCGGCATGCCTTGAATGCCTACGACGCCTGTTATCTTGAGCTGGCGCTGCGGCTGAGACTTCCGCTTGCGGCGCGCGATGCACCGCTGCGAAGGGCGGCGGAGCGCGCGGGCGTGCCGCTTGCGTCATGAAGGTCGCAATCGTTCCGGTCACGCCGTTCCAGCAGAACTGCTCGATCCTCGTGGACGAGGCGACCAGGAAGGCGGCGGTCGTGGACCCGGGCGGGGAGCTTGAGCGCGTGACCGAGGCGCTCGCGCGCACGGGCGCGGCGCTGGAGAAGATTCTTCTGACGCACGGCCATATCGATCATTGCGCGGGCGCCGCGGAGCTGCGGCGGCGAACGGGTGTGCCGATCGAGGGGCCGCAGCGCGAGGACCGGTTCTGGATCGAGCAGCTGCCGCAGGCGGCTGCGCGCTACGGATTCGGCGCCGCGGAGGCGTTCGAACCGGACCGCTGGCTCGAGGACGGGGATACCGTGCGTTTCGGCTCGATCGAGCTCGAGGTGCGGCACTGCCCGGGCCACACGCCGGGACACGTGATCTTCTTTCATGCGCCGGAGCGCCTGGCGATCGTGGGCGATGTGATTTTCGCGGGATCGATCGGGCGCACCGATTTCCCGCGCGGTGATCACGCCGCGCTGGTCCGCTCGATCACGACCCGGCTCTGGCCGCTCGGTGAAGACGTGACGTTCATTCCGGGTCACGGCCCCGTCTCCACGTTCGGCGAGGAGCGCATGACCAATCCCTTCGTGTCGGACCGGGCGCTCGCATGAGCGTCGCGGCGGCCGACCTCGTTCGTGCGGCGGGCCGCAGCACGGTAGGCGAGCTCTTCCGTCATCGCGCGCGGGCGCTGCGCGACCGGATTGCACTCGTCGATGGCGTGCGCGTCATCTCTTACGGAGCGCTCGACGAGCGAACCGACCGGCTCGCGGGCGCGCTGCTCGCGCGCGGCGTCGAGCGCGGCGACCGCGTCGCGCTGCTCGCGCGCAACTGCGCCGAGTACCTGGAGGTGGAGCTCGCGTGCGCGAAGATTGGTGCGCTCACCGCGGCGCTCAACTGCCGCCTTTCCGAGCGGGAGCTCGCTCACTGCGTCAACCTGGTAGAGCCGCGCCTGCTGGTCTACCAGCCCGGGTTCGCCGCGGCGCTTGCGCGCCTCGAAATCGCGGTTCAGGAACGGGTCGCGCTCGGCGAGCCCTATGAGCGCATGCTCGCCACGGCCGCCGCGGCGCCGCCGATGCCGGTCGAGCCGGAAGACGGGCTGGTCATCCTCTATACGAGCGGCACGACCGGCCTGCCGAAGGGGGCCGTGATCAGCCATCGCGCGATGATCGTGCGCGGGCTGTGCTTTGCGGCCGAGCTCGCGATTCCCGCTTCGGATGCGTTCGTCGCCTGGCCGCCCCTGTATCACATGGCCTCGACGGACCAGGCGATCTCGACGCTGCTGCGGGGCGGAAAGGTGGTCCTGCTCGACGGCTTTCAGGCGGGACCGCTCGTGGAGCTGATCGCGCGCGAGCGCATCGGCTGGCTCGTCCTGATCCCCGGGATGATCGACGCGGCGATCGAGGCGCTGCGCGCGCGCCCGGTGCGGCCGGCCGGAATACGCTGCTGCGGCGCGATGGCGGATCTGGTGCCGCGCCAGACGATCGCCGAGGTGACCTCGCTCCTGGAGGCGCCTTTCCTGAACTCCTTCGGCTCCACCGAGACCGGGCTGCCCCCGGCGACCGGCACCCTGATTCCGGCGGGCGAGGCGCCGGTCCGTCTGTCGAAGCGCCAGAGCGCGTTCTGCGAGGTCCGCCTGGTCGATCCCGACGACCGGGACGTGCCCGAGGGCGTGCCGGGCGAGCTCGCGATCCGGGCCGCGACGCTTTTTTCGGGCTACTGGAGCGCCGACGACGCCAACGCTCGCGATTTCCGCAACGGCTGGTTCCACATGGGCGACGTATTTCGCCGCAACGCGGACGGCACGCTCGACTTCGTCGACCGGGTGAAGTACATGATCAAATCCGGGGGTGAGAACATCTATCCGGCCGAGATCGAGCAGGTACTGCTCGCCGATCCGCGCGTCGCCGATGCCGTGGTGGTGCGAAAACCGGATGCGAAATGGGGCGAGGTGCCGGTCGCGTTCGTCGCGCGGCGCGACTTGCGCCTGAGCGCAGAGGACCTGCTCGCCCGTTGCGAGTCGCAACTGTCGCGCTACAAGCGCCCGCGGGAGGTGCAGTTCCTCGGGCTCGACGAGTTCCCGCGCTCGACCAGCGGCAAGATCCAGCGGCACGCGCTCGAAGCCCGGCTGCGCGAATCCTGAATGTCCGTCACGGAAACCGCACGCTCGATACGGCCGGCGGGAAAGCAGGTCGACACTCGCGCCGGTGTGGTCTCGCTCTACCGCCAGCACTTGGCGAACAGGGGCTTCGTCTCCGATCCCGCGCAGTGGCGCGCGGTCGAGCGGCTGCAGCGCCTGTACGAGGAGTGGACCGCGTACAAGGCGCGCCGCGACACGGCGCTGAAGCGCCTGCTGGTCAAGCCGCCCCTGCCCCGGGGGGTGTACCTGTGGGGAGGGGTGGGACGCGGCAAGAGCTTCCTCATGGACGCGTTCTTCCTGTGCGTGCCGCTGGTGCGCAAGCGCCGGGTGCATTTTCACCACTTCATGCGCGAAATCCATCGCGAGCTGGACGAATTGAAGGGCGCCGAAGACCCGATCGCGGCGGTCGCGGAGCGCACCGCCAGGCGCTGGCGCCTCGTCTGCTTCGACGAGTTCCACGTCTCGGACATCGCCGACGCGATGATCCTCGGGCGCTTTCTCGCGCAGGTCATGGACCGGGGCGTGGAGTTCGTGATGACGAGCAACTACGCGCCCGACCAGCTCTATCCGTCGGGCCTGCAGCGCGAGCGGTTCCTCCCGGCGATCGAGTTCCTGAAGAGCCGCCTCGATGTGCTCGAGGTCGACAACGGCATCGACTACCGCCGCCTCAAGATGGAGGGGCTGAAGGCGTATCACGCGGGGCCGGGCGGCGACGACGAATTGTTGCGGATCTTCGAGTCGCTGAAGGACGTCGAAGAGGAAAAGCATCCGCTCGACGTGGAGGGGCGCAGGATCGCGTACCGGCGCCGGGCCGGCGGCCTCGTCTGGTTCGATTTCGCCGCGCTCTGCGGCGGGCCCCGATCGTATGCCGACTACGTCGATCTCGCGCGGCGCTTCCATACCGTGATCGTTTCGGGCGTGCCACGCATGGGACCGCGCAACGCCGACTCCGCGCGGCGCTTCACGTGGCTGGTCGACGTGTTCTACGATGACCGGGTGAAGCTCGTCGTCTCGGCCGAGGCGCCCCCGGAGGAGTTGTTCACCGAGGGCGCCAACGCGGCGGAATTCGCGCGCACCGCGAGCCGGCTGCACGAGATGCAGGGCGCCGAATATCTGCAATCCGAGCGCAGGAGAGAGCATGGATAGGTTCCGGGCATTCCGCATCACCCAGCAGGAGAAAGGCGTGAAGGCCGGATTCGAGGACTGCACGCTCGACCAACTCGATCCGGGAGACGTGGTAGTGCGCGTGGCGTACTCCGACATCAACTACAAGGACGCGCTTGCCGCCACGGGCAAGGGGCGCATCCTGCTGCGTCCCTCGTGCATCGGCGGCATCGACTTCTCCGGCACCGTGGTCTCTTCGGGCGACCCCCGGTTCGCCAGGGGCGACGCGGTGCTTTCGACCGGGCAGGATCTGGGCGTGAAGCACGACGGCGGCTACGCCGGGTACGCCCGCGTGCCGGGCGACTGGCTGATCAGGATCCCCCCGGGGATGTCGCTGTGGGACGCGATGGCGTTCGGGACCGCGGGATTCACCGCGGGCCTCGGGATCCTGCGCATGGAGCACAACGGTCTCGCGCCCGGGAACGGCCCCGTAATCGTGAACGGCGCCACCGGCGGCGTCGGTTCCATCGCGATCCTTGCGCTTGCGCAGCGCGGCTATCACGTCGTGGCGCTGACCGGGAAAGAGGAGGAGACGGAGTACCTGAGGCAGTTGGGCGCCAAGGAGGTCCTGCCGAGAAGGGCGCTGGATCTGTCAAGGATCAAGCCTCTCGACAAGGCGACCTGGGCCGGCGCGGTGGACAACCTGGGCGGCGAGGTGCTGGCGTGGATTCTGAGCACGATGAAGTTCAACGGGACCGTCGCCTCGATCGGCCTTGCGGCGAGCCCGAGTCTCGGCACCACGGTGATGCCGTTCATCCTGCGCGGGGTGAGCTTGCTCGGGATCAACTCCTCGGACGCTCCCGCCCGTGCGCAGCGCGAGGAGGTCTGGCGCCGGCTGGCCTCCGACGTTCCGGTGGAAAGGCTGAAGACGATGGCGAGAACCATTCCGTTCGGCGATCTCCCGAAGGCCTTCGACGATTTCATTAATGCGAAGATACGGGGTCGCATCGTCGTGGACCTGAACCCATGAGCTCCTATCAGGACTTTCACCGCAGATCCATCGAGAACCGGGAAGCGTTCTGGGCCGAGGAGGCGAAGCGCATCCACTGGCAAAAGCCCTTCGCGAAAGTTCTCGACTATTCCCGGCCGCCGTTTTCGAAGTGGTTCGTGGGCGGCGAGACCAACCTCTGCTACAACGCGGTCGACCGGCATCTCGCGGCGCGGGCGGACCAGAAGGCGCTCGTCTGGATCTCGACCGAGGTCGACCAGAGCCGCAGTTTCTCCTACAAGGAATTGTTTCTTGAGGTGAATCGCACGGCGGCGATGATGCAGTCGCTCGGCGTCAAGCGAGGAGACCGCGTCATCATCTACATGCCGATGATTCCGGAGGCATGCTTCGCGATCCTCGCCTGTGCGCGCATCGGCGCGATTCACTCCGTGGTGTTCGGCGGGTTCGCGGCGGCGAGCCTCGCCGCGCGCATCGACGACGCGCGCCCGAAGCTCATGATCACCTCGGACGGCGGCAGCCGCATGGGCAAGGTCGTGCTCTACCAGTCGCTGGTAAACGATTCGCTCAAGCTCGCCAGGCACCCGCCCGAGAAGGTCCTGATCTTCAAGCGGGGTCTGGATCCGAACCTCGCCGTCACGGCGGGCCGGGACGTGGATTGGGAGGAGCTGAAGAAGAAGCATCCGGACGCTTCGGTACCGTGCGCGTGGCTCGAATCGAACGAGCCCTCGTACATCCTCTACACCTCGGGCACGACCGGGCAACCGAAGGGCGTGCAGCGCGACGTCGGCGGCTACGCGGTGGCGCTCGCCTCGTCGATGCAGCACATCTTCTGCGGCTACGCCGGCGAGACGATGTTCACGACCTCGGACATCGGCTGGGTGGTCGGGCATTCGTACATCATCTATGCGCCGCTGATCGCCGGGATGACGACGATCATGTACGAAGGCGTGCCGGTGCGGCCCGACGGCGGCATCTGGTGGAAGATCGTGCAGGATTACAAGGTCACCGTGATGTTCTCGGCGCCTACCGCGATCCGCGTGCTGAAGAAGCAGGACCCGGCGCTCCTGAAGAAATACGACCTTTCCACGCTCAAGCACCTGTTCCTCGCCGGCGAGCCGCTGGACGAGCCCACCCACGTCTGGATTACCGAGGGCCTGGGCCGGCCCGTGATCGACCACTACTGGCAGACCGAGTCGGGGTGGCCGATCCTCTCCGCGGTGCCGGGCGTGGAAAAGACGAAGATCAAGTTCGGCAGCCCTTCGTTTCCGGTGTTCGGCTACGACCTGCACCTGCTGCGCGAGTCCGACGCTTCGGAGGCGGAGCCCGGCGAGAAGGCGGTGGTCGCGATCGCGCCGCCGCTGCCGCCCGGCTTCATGTCCACGGTGTGGGGCGACGACGCGCGCTTCGTGCAGACGTACTTCTCCACTTTCCGCACGAAGCAGGTTTACGCCACGTTCGACTGGGGCATCCGCGACAAGGACGGCTACTACTTCATCCTCGGGCGCACCGACGACGTGATCAATGTCGCCGGGCACCGCCTGGGCACGCGCGAGATCGAGGAGGCCGTGAACATGCACCCGAACGTCGCGGAGTGCGCGGTGGTCGGCGTGGCCGACGACCTCAAGGGCCAGATGCCGCTCGCTTTTGCGGTCCTCAAGGATCCCTCGAGGGGGACCTCTGCCCGCGAGGTCATGGAAACGGTCGACAGACAGCTCGGCGCGATCGCGCGGCCGAAGGCGGTGCATTTCGTGACCCTGTTGCCGAAGACGCGCTCGGGCAAGACGCTGCGGCGCTCGATCCAGGCGCTCGCCGAGGGACGCGATCCGGGGGATCTCACGACCATCGAGGATCCGGGCGCGCTCGAGCAGATCCGCCAGGCACTGAAGAAATGAGGCACCGGCCGGAGCTCGCGCTCGCCGACTGCGAGCGAATCGCAGCGGGCGCAATGGCGGAGGCGCGCCGCAACCGCTGGATCGTGGCGATCGCCATTCTGGATGACGGCGGGCACCTGCTGCACTTCGTGCGCATGGACGGCGCTACGCCGGCCAACGCGGCCATCGCAGTGGAGAAGGCGCGCACCGCGGCGCTCTCGCGCCGCGCGAGCAGCGTGTGGGAGCAGCGCATCAAGGACGGCCGCACCGCGATGCTCAGGATGCCCGGGATCCTGCCGGTGCAGGGAGGTGTGCCGATCGTGGTGGATGGGACCTGCGTCGGCGCGGTCGGGGTCTCGGGCGTGCAGTCGCAAGAGGACGAACAGATCGCACAGGCCGGCATCGACGCGCTGCCCAAGCGCCGGCGGAATCGGCGCCCGCGCACTGGAGTGAGCGCATGAGAATCGCCGCGGCTGCGTTTGCGTTGCTGCTTGTCGTCCCGGGCGCGAGGGCGGGTTGCGGCGACAGCCCCGCCGCCGGCATGGACTGGTCGGGCTGCTCGAAGGCGCGCCTCGTGCTGAAAGGGCAGGCGCTCAAGGATGCGAAATTCGACCGTGCGGTCCTGCTCGGGGTCAATTTCGGCGGGTCCGATCTGAGCGGCGCGAGCTTCCGCTCCGCCGAGCTCAATCATGCGTCGTTCCAGGATGCGGTACTGGAAAGCGCAAGCTTCGAAAAGGCGGTCGCGGTTCGGGTCAACTTCTCCGGGGCGCGCTTCACGAATGCGGTCCTGGAGAAGGCGGAATTCCACCGCTCGAACCTGAGGCGCGCCGCGCTCAATGGCGTCAACCTCTCCAAGGGTGATTTCGGCCGCTCCGTATTCGATGGCGCCGACCTCAGCGGGGCGTCGCTGCGGCACTCGAACCTCGCGCGCGCGAGCTTCGTGGGTGCGAGGCTTGCGGGCTCCGACCTGACCAGGGCGTTCACGTTCGCCACGCGCTTTCATGCGACCGATCTTTCCGGAGCGAAGGGCCTGACGCAGGAGCAGATCGACGTCTCCTGCGGCGACGCGAAAACGAAGTTGCCGCCCGGACTGAAGGCGCCGGCGACCTGGCCCTGCGCCGACTAGGGCCGGATCACGGCAGCGCGATCACGCGCTCGGCGGCGAGTTTCGCGATTTCGTCCGCCGAGTAGCCCAGGCCCGCGAGCAGTTCCATCGAACCTTCGCCGACCGCCGGCGGGTCGAGCCGCTTGGGAAGCCGCTCGCCGTCGAGTTGCAGCGGCAGCGCGGGCGCATGGATGGTCTTTTCGCCCGCGCGCGTCTCGAGCAGCCCGCCCGAAGCGTTGAGGTGCGGATCCTCCAGCAGGTCCCAGGGGCGCGCGATCGGCGCGAACGGCAAACCGATCGCTTCGAGCTTCGCTTCGAGGTCGTGCCGCGGGTAGCGCCGGAACGTCTCCCCCAGGCGCGGAATCAGCCAGTCGCGCTGCTCGACACGCCTTGAGTTCGTCGAAAGCCTTGCGTCGGCAATCAGTGCGTTCTCTCCGAACTCCCGACAGAAAACGTCCCACTGCGTGTCGGTCACGATGCCCACGAACAATCGCCCGCCGTCCTTCGTCGCGAAGATGTCGTAGACGCCCCAGGCGGGGCGCTTCACCGACATGGGCGGGGGCGCTTCGCCGGTGATTTCGGCCTGCGCGATGTGCTGCGCCACGAGATAGGCGGTGCTCTCGAAGAGCGCGCTGGTGACGTGCTTGCCCCGTCCCGTCGCGTCGCGGCTGCGCAGCGCCGCGAGAACGCCGAGCGCGCCGAAGGTGCCGCCGAGGATGTCGACGACGGAAGACCCGGCGCGCAGCGGCCGGTCGGGAAGGCCGGTCATGTACGCGAGCCCGCCCATCATCTGCACCACCTCGTCGAGCGCGGCGCGGTGCTGGTACGGCCCGTCGAGGAAGCCCTTGAGCGAGCAGTAGACGAGCCGCGGGTTGCGCGCGGCGAGCGCCTCGTAGCCCAGGCCGAGCCGATCAAGCGCGCCCGGCCGGAAGTTCTCCGTGAACACGTCCGCGGCGTCCACGAGCCGGAGCAGCAATTCGCGTCCCGCCGCCCTCTTCAGGTCGACCGCGAGGCTCTTCTTGTTGCGGTTGAACACGGGGAAGAAGCCGGCGCCCGCGGCGGCGAGGCGCCGCGTGTTGTCGCCTTCGGGCGGCTCGACCTTGATCACCTCGGCGCCGAGGTCGGCGAGCGCCAGCCCGCAGGCCGGCCCCATTACCATGTGCGCAAGCTCCACGACGCGCACGCCCTCGAGCGGCAGCCGCGTCATGCCGCGGGGCGGAAACCCTTCGGCAACCCGGCGAGTGCCGTGTGCCCGTAGACCGGTTCCTCCGGAAGGCCCGTTACGAGGACCTCGCGCGCCGCAAACAGCTTTTCCATGTCGATCCCGGTCCTCACCCCCATGGACTCGAACATGAAGACGAGGTCCTCCGTGATCACGTTACCGCTCGCGCCGGGCGCGAACGGGCAGCCGCCCAGGCCGCCCATCGAGGAGTCGAACGCGCGCACGCCTTCCTCGTACGCCGCGAGCGCGTTGGCGAGTCCGAGTCCCCGCGTGTTGTGAAAGTGTGCGCCCTCGAGTTTTTCGCCGATTGCGATCCTGACTTTTCTGAACAACCTTCGCACTTGCGCGGGATTCGCGTATCCGACCGTATCGGCGAGCGCCACCCCGTCGCAGAATTCGGCCAGCGCGGCGGCGATGCGAACCACGTCGTCCTCGGGTACTTCGCCCTGCATCGTGCAGCCGAACGCGGTGGACACCGCGCCCTCAATCTCGGGACCGTGCGCGCCGCGGAGCCCGGCACACTGCCGGACCTGATCGACCATGGCCTCGGGGGTCATGCGTACGTTCGATTCGCTGTGCAGGCGCGACGCCGACACCGGGAACGTGACCTTGTGCGCGCCAGCCGCGATTGCGCGCTCGAAGCCCTTCACGTTGGGAGCGAGCGCGACGACTTTCAGACCGGGTATGTCTCTTGCGAACGCAACCACCTCCGCGGTGTCCGCCATCGCCGGAATCAGTTTCGGCGGAACGAAGGAGCCCACCTCTATCTCCGCGACGCCGGCGGCAGCGAGCGCGCGCACCCAGCGCTTCTTGGCATCCGTCGGCATCAGATGCTTCGCGTTCTGCAGGCCGTCGCGCGGGCCGACCTCGCAGATCAGGACCTCTCTCATGGCCCCATTCTAGACCGCTCCAGGCGCGCGATGGCGAAACCGCCGGCCGCCGCGCACGCGGCGAACGCCAGCATTGCCGGGAGCGACGCGCCCCAGCCGAACCGCGCCGCGAGCCATGCGACGACGATCGGGGACGCGAACTGCGTGAGCTGCGAGGCCTGCATGACCATGCCGTTGGTGGTGCCGACGTGCTGCGGCGAGCGCGCGAGCGCCGCGACCCCGGAGAACACCGCGGCGGGGATCGCACCGCCGAAGAACGAGAACGCGAGTGCGGCTGCGTATCGTCCCCAGTCGGGAAGCAGCGGAAGGAACGCACCGGCGGCGGCGAGCGCCTGAATGGCGCTCGCCGCCATGATGATTCGCGAGCGCCGGGCGCCTTGCGCCATGAGCCAGCCGCCCGCGAGCACGCCGGGGACGTTGACGCCGACCCAGAGCGCGGCAAGGAGCGCGCTGAGCATCGCCGAGCCGCCGCGCTCGCTCGCGACGAAGGTCGGCATCCACGTCATGAACGCGGCCCACTGCGCGACGTAACCGGCGAACGCGAGCGACAGCCACAGGCTCGCGGGGTGAACGAGCGTTTCCGCGCCCAGGCGCCGCAATCCGACCACTTCCCTCGAGGCCCGGGAAGGAACGATGACGAACAGGAGCCCGAGGCACAGCGCCGTCAGTCCCGACATCGCGATCCAGAGCGGCCGCCAGCCGAGCGTGCCGAGCATGGCGGAGGCGGCCAGCATCGCCAGGCTGCCGCCGAGCGGCATGTAGCAGCTCCAGAGCGCCATCGCCCTGGGACGATCGGCGCCCGAAGCGGCAAACGCCGTCAGCGCTACGCCGGCGACGGTGGTCATGATGAAGCCGGCGCCTTCCAGGAATCGCGAGGCGAGGAGCCCCGTGTAGCCCGGAGCGGCAGCGCCGATCAAACCGCCCGCAGCCATCAGGGCGAGGCCGGCGAGCGCGATCCGCTTGTGGCCGAAGCGATCCGAGAACGCCCCGGCGAACATTCCGGTCAGGCCGCCCATGACGTTGAGCATCGTGGCGATGTATCCGGTCTCGACCAGCGTGAGACCGAGGTCGGCGCGCAGCGCCGGAAGCGCGGGCGGTACCTTGCCGATGTAGGCGCCGCTGAGCACGCCCGCGGCGAAAACCGCCCAGACGGCGCGCCAGTGCGTGGTTTCGGAAATGATCGAAATCTAGGCCGCCGTCACGGGCAGCCGGAGCTCCACGATTCTTTTCTGCCACTCGGCGGGGCCGCTCTGGTGGACCGAGGTGCCGCTCGCGTCCACCGCGACGGTGACCGGCATGTCCTTCACCTCGAACTCGTAGATCGCCTCCATGCCGAGGTCCTCGAATGCGAGCACGCGAGCCTTGCGGATCGCCTTGGCGACGAGGTAGGCGGCGCCGCCCACGGCCATGAGATAGGCGGCCTTGTGCCGGCGGATCGCTTCGATCGCCGCAGGCCCGCGCTCGGCCTTGCCGATCATTGCCACGAGGCCGGTCCTCGCCAGCATCGTCTCGGTGAACTTGTCCATGCGAGTTGCCGTGGTCGGGCCCGCGGGTCCGACCGCCTCGTCTCGCACCGGATCGACCGGCCCGACGTAGTAGATGACCCGGTTGGTGAAATCCACCGGCAGCGGTTCTCCGTTTGCGAGCAGGTCCTGGATGCGCTTGTGCGCGGCGTCTCGACCGGTGAGGAGCTTACCGGACAGGAGGAGCCGCTCGCCGGGCTTCCACGAGATCACTTCTTCCCTCGAGAGAGAATTGAGGTCAATCGGTCTGGAACGCGCGTCCGGCGTCCACGTCACCTTCGGCCAGTCCTCGAGCGAGGGCGCCTCGAACGTCGCGGGGCCGGAGCCGTCGAGAACGAAGTGCGCGTGGCGGGTGGCGGCGCAATTCGGGATCATCGCGACCGGCAGATTCGCCGCATGCATGGGGTAGGTGAGGATTTTTACGTCGAGCACGGTGGAAAGACCGCCCAGGCCCTGCGCGCCGATGCCGAGCGCGTTCACCTTGTCGTAGAGCTCGATCCGCAGCTCCTCGACCCGGTCCCTCGGGCCGCGCGCCTTGAGCTCCGCCATGTCGATCGGCGCCATGAGCGATTCCTTGGCCATCAGCATCGCCTTCTCGGCGGTGCCGCCGATTCCGATGCCGAGCATACCGGGCGGGCACCAGCCGGCGCCCATCGTGGGCACGGTCTTCAGCACCCACTCGACGATCGAGTCGGAGGGATTGAGCATCGCGAACCTGGACTTGGCCTCGGATCCGCCGCCCTTCGCTGCGATGTCGACCTCGACCGTGCTTCCGGGAACGAGGCTCATGTGGACGACGGCGGGCGTGTTGTCCTTGGTATTGGCCCGCTCGAAACCCGTCAGCACCGAGGCCCGCAACGGATTGTCCGGATCCCGGTACGCGCGGCGTACGCCCTCGTTTATTGCTTCTTCCAACGAAGCATCGAAGTCGAAACGAACCCCCATTCCCACCTTCAGGAAGACGTTGACGATGCCGGTGTCCTGGCAGATGGGGCGATGCCCCTCGGCGCACATGCGGGAGTTCGCAAGGATCTGCGCGATCGCGTCCTTCGCCGCCGGCGAGCGCTCGCGCTCGTAGGCGCGGCCGAGCGCGCGGATGTAGTCGAGCGGATGGTAGTAGGAGATGAACTGCAGCGCATCGGCGACGCTGCGTGCGAGGTCCTCCGCGCGGATCGTTGTCATGACGGCACGCCTTTCTCCGCGTGCTCGGCGGTGCTCGCGACCATCAGGCGGTCGATCACCGCGATCGCGATCGCGGAAAGGAGGAAGGTCACGTGGATGATCACCTGCCACATCATCGTCTTCACCTCCAGATTGCCCGCGTTGATGAAGGTCTTGAGCAGGTGGATAGACGAGATGCCGATGATCGCCGTCGCGAGCTTGACCTTGAGGACGTTCGCGTTGACGTGGGAGAGCCACTCCGGCTCGTCCGGATGGCCCTCGAGGTGCAGCCGTGAAACGAACGTCTCGTAACCGCCGACGATCACCATGATGAGGAGGTTGGAGATCATCACGACGTCGATCAGCCCCAGCACGGTGAGCATCGTCGTGGTCTCGTTGAGCTCGCGGGTCTGCACGACCAGGTGCCAGAGCTCGCCCATGAACTGCACCACGTAGACGCACTGCGCGACGATCAGGCCGAGGTAGAGGGGGAGCTGCAGCCAGCGGCTGCCAAAGAGCAGCCACGGCAGGGGTTTGAGGGTCTTCGCTTGAGTCGGCATGCGCGCGAAAGGATTCGGGAAGGGCGGGCCACTCTAGCACACGAGCCCTTTACAAGCCATTGATCCGGTGGTTCTATTCGCGCTTCGGGCGCGCCCTGCGTAAGCGCGGTGTAAGGGTGCGCCGAGACAATCATAAGCCCTTACGGGAGCCGCTTCAGGAGGAGGTTTTCATGGCGTCAACCATCGAATCGGTCCTGCAGGAAAAGCGCGTCTTTGCGCCGCGGCCCGAGTTCGTCCAGCAGGCCAACATCTCGGGGATGGAGGCGTACCGGAAAATGTGCGCCGAGGCCGAGCGCGACTTCGAGGGCTACTGGCGCCGGCTCGGCGCCGAAACGCTCGCCTGGCACAAGCCTTTCACGAAAGTGCTCGACGAGTCGAACGCACCCTTCTTCAAGTGGTTCCACGACGGCGAGCTGAATGCCTCCTACAACTGCCTCGACCGGCACCTCGCGACGCAGGGCGACAAGACGGCGATCATCTTCGAGGCCGACGACGGCAAGGTGACGAAAATCACCTACCGCGAGCTCCATCGCAAGGTCTGCAAGCTCGCCAACGCGCTCAGGTCGCACGGCGTCAAGCAGGGCGACCGCGTGCTCATCTACATGCCGATGTCGATCGAGGTGGTGGAGGCGATGCAGGCGTGCGCGCGCATCGGCGCGACGCACTCGGTCGTGTTCGGCGGCTTTTCCGCGAAGAGCCTGCAGGAGCGCATTGTCGACGCCGGCGCCACCGAGGTCATCACGGCGGACGGGCAGTTCCGCGGCGGACGCGAGATCCCGCTCAAGCCCGTGGTCGACGAGGCGTTCGCCATGGGCGGCTGCGAGAAGGTTCGCAACGTGATCGTGTACAAGCGCACGGGATCGAGCGTTCCGATGCAGGCGCCGCGCGACAAGTGGCTGCACGAGGTGATGCAGGGGCAGCCGGACACCTGCGAGCCGGCCTGGGTGAACGCCGAGCACCCGCTGTTCATCCTCTACACGTCGGGATCGACCGGGAAGCCGAAGGGCGTCCAGCACTCGACTGGCGGTTACCTGCTCGGAGCGACGCTCACGATGAAGTGGGTGTTCGACAACAAGCCTTCGGACATTTTCTGGTGCACGGCGGACGTCGGCTGGGTGACCGGGCACACCTACATCGCGTACGGGCCGCTCTCCTGCGGTACGACGGTGGTGATGTTCGAGGGGATCCCGACCTACCCGGACGCGGGACGCTTCTGGAAGATGATCCAGGACCACAGGGTCAACGTCTTCTACACCGCCCCCACCGCAATCCGCTCGCTCATCAAGGCGGGCGGAGATCTGCCCAGGAAGTACGACCTGTCCTCGCTTCGCATCCTCGGCACGGTGGGCGAGCCGATCAACCCGGAGGCGTGGATGTGGTATCACACGACGGTCGGCCGCGAGCGCTGCCCGATCGTGGACACCTGGTGGCAGACCGAGACGGGATCGATTCTCATCACGCCGCTTCCGGGCGCGATTCCGACGAAGCCCGGCTCGGCGACGCTGCCGCTGCCCGGCATCATGGCCGACATCGTCGACGAGACCGGCCAGCCGGTCGGCAGGGGCAAGGGCGGGATCCTGGTGATCAAGCGTCCCTGGCCGTCGATGATCCGCACCATCTGGGGCGATCCCGAGCGCTTCCGCAAGACCTACTACCCGGAGGATTTCAAGGGCAAGTACTACCTCGCGGGCGATGGCGCGAGCATGGACGAGGACGGCTACTTCCGCATCGTGGGGCGCATCGACGACGTGCTGAACGTCTCGGGGCACCGCCTCGGCACCATGGAGGTCGAGTCGGCGCTGGTCGCGAACACGAAGCTCGTCGCCGAGGCCGCGGTGGTGGGGCGCCCGGACGAGCTGACCGGCGAGGCGATCGTCGCGTTCGTGGTCCTGAAGGGGCAGCGCCCGAACGGCGAGGACGCGAAGAGAGTCGCCCAGGAGCTGCGCGACTGGGTGGCGAAGGAGATCGGCCCGATCGCGAAGCCGAAGGACATCCGCTTCGGCGACAACCTGCCCAAGACGCGCTCGGGCAAGATCATGCGGCGGCTGCTGCGCGCGATCGCGAGGGGCGAGGAGATCAAGCAGGACGTGTCGACGCTCGAGAACCCGCAGATCCTCGAGCAGCTCAAGGAGGTGCGCTAGGATGTAGCGCCGGGCAACCCCGCGGGAGGGGCGGTGAGCGATTCTGAGGCGAAGGGCCAGCGCATGATCGCGCTGTGCATGCTGGGGTGCGTGCTGTTCAACTTCCCGGTCCTCGCGCTGTTCAACGTGGCGGGCACGTTCTTCGGCGTACCGGTGCTGTACGCCTACATCTTCGTGGCCTGGGCGCTGCTCATCGCGCTGATGGCCTGGGTTGCCGAAAAACGCGAATAGGCCGGCCGCGGTGCTCCAGGGCTGGGTCATCGTCGTCACGTCCTTCGCGTACCTGGGGCTGCTGTTCGCGATAGCGTACTTCGCCGACAAGCGGGCCGACGCCGGGCGCTCGGTCATCGCGAACCCCTACATCTACTCGCTCTCGCTCGCGGTCTACGCCACCGCCTGGACCTTCTACGGCAGCGTGGGGAGGGCGGCGGGCGATGGCGTCGGATTTCTCCCCATCTACATCGGACCGACGCTGATGATCGCGCTCTGGTGGGTGGTGATGCGCAAGGTCCTTCGGATCTCCAAGGAGAACCGCATCACCTCGCTCGCCGACTTCGTGGCCTCGCGCTACGGCAAGAGCGCGCTCCTCGGCGGTGTGGTCACGGTGATCGCGGTGATCGGGATCGTTCCCTACATCTCCCTGCAGTTGAAGGCGGTCTCCAACAGCTTCACCATCGTGCTCCGGTATCCCGAGATCATCATGCCGGCGACGGTCGGCGAGGTTCCGATACTGCAGGACACGGCGCTCTGGGTGGCGCTGATCCTCGCGCTCTTCACGATCCTGTTCGGCACCCGGCACCTCTACTCGGCGGAGCATCACGAGGGCATGGTCGCGGCGATCGCCTTCGAGTCGCTGGTCAAGCTCCTCGCGTTCCTCGCCGTGGGCGTGTTCGTAACGTTCGGCATCTACGACGGCTTCGGCGACGTGTTCGCGCGCGCGGCGGCCGACCCGAAGCTGAGCCCGCTGCTCGCGCCGCTCGAGGGCGTCGCCGGCGGCTACGCGAGCTGGGTCTGGCTCACCGTACTGTCGATGCTCGCGATCATGTTCCTGCCGCGCCAGTTCCAGGTCACGGTGATCGAGAACACGAGCGAGCGGCACCTCAACAAGGCGATCTGGCTGTTCCCGCTCTACATGCTCGCGATCAACGTGTTCGTGCTGCCGATCGCGTTCGGAGGGCGGCTTCATTTCCCGGGCGGCACGGTCGACGCGGACACCTTCGTCCTCACGATCCCGATGGCCGAGAAGCAGGAGCTGCTCGCGCTGCTCGTGTTCATCGGCGGGCTCTCCGCCGCCACCGGGATGGTGATCGTGGAGACGATCGCGCTCTCGACCATGGCGTGCAACGATCTCGTCATGCCGGTGCTGCTGCGGATGCGGGGTCTTCGCCTTAACGAGCGCCCGGACCTCACAGGGCTACTGCTCGGCATCCGGCGCGGGGCGATCCTGCTCATCCTGCTGCTCGGCTACCTGTATTTTCGCCTGGCCGGCGAAGCCTACGCGCTGGTCTCGATCGGGCTGATCTCGTTCGCCGCGGTGGCGCAATTCGCGCCCGCCGTGCTGGGCGGGATCTTCTGGAAGGGCGCCACGCGCCGCGGCGCGCTTTGCGGACTGCTGGCGGGCTTCGCCGTGTGGTTCTACACGCTTCTGCTGCCGGCGCTCGCACGCTCCGGCTGGTTGCCGATCGGCCTGCTCGAGCACGGGCCGTTCGGCGTCGCGCTGCTGAAGCCCCTGCAGCTCTTCGGGCTCGCGGGCCTGGACCAGATCACGCACGCGATGCTCTGGAGCATGATCGCGAATGTCGGGGCCTACGTGCTGGCGTCGCTGCTCGATACGCAGGGCGCGCAGGAGCATCGCCAGGCGAGCCTGTTCGTCGACGTGTTCACGCGCGCCGGCGAGGGCGCGGGCGCCCGCTTCTGGCGCGGCACCGCCTCGGCCGCCGATCTGCACAGCCTGCTCGCGCGGTTCCTCGGCGCCGGCGCGGCCGACGAGACGTTCCGGTCCTACGCGCGCGCGAAGGGGCTGGCGTGGCCGGGCGAACCCCTGCCTGCCGACGCCGAGTTCGTGCACCACGTCGAGACGCAGCTCGCCGGAGCGATCGGCGCGGCCTCCGCCCGGATCATGGTTGCCTCGGCGGTGAAGGAGGAGGCCCTGACGCTGGAAGAGGTCCGCAAGATCCTCGACGAGGCCTCGCAGGTCGTGATGTACAGCCACCGCCTCGAGCAGAAGTCGCGCGAGCTCGAGGCGGCGAGCGCGGAGCTGCGCGCCGCGAACGAGCGCCTCAAGGAGCTCGACCGCCTGAAGGATGATTTTCTATCCACCGTGACGCACGAGCTGCGCACGCCGCTCACCTCGATCCGCGCCTTCAGCGAAATTCTGAACCAGGACCCGCGGATCGAGCTCGCGCAGCGCCGCAAGTTCCTCGCGATCATCACGAAGGAGACGGAGCGCCTGACGAGGATCATCAACCAGGTGCTCGATCTCGCCAAGATCGAGGCCGGGCGCGCGGAATGGAGCGAAACGCCGGTCGACCTGCGCGACCTGATCGGCGACACCGTGTCCGCGATGAGCCAGGTATTCGAGGAAAAGAACATCCGGGTCGAGGTGCGGTTGCCCGATCGGGTGCCGCCGGTTCGCGCCGATCTCGACCGGATCATCCAGGTGCTGCTGAACCTCCTGTCCAATGCGGTCAAGTTCTGCGACCAGGTCCACGGCCTGATCGAGGTGTCGCTCGCCGAGGACGACGGGAGCCTCCGGGTGGACGTGCGCGACAACGGTCCCGGCATCAGCGCGCGCGATCAGCAGGTGATCTTCGACAAGTTCGTGCAGGCCGGGGACGCGCTCACCAACAAGCCGCAGGGCAGCGGCCTGGGGCTCTACATCAGCCGCCACATCGTGGAGCACCACGGGGGCCGGCTGTGGGTGCAGAGCCGTCCGGGCGAGGGCGCGTGCTTCTCCTTCACGCTTCCGGTCATGGAGGCCGAATGCGCAACCGAGTCCTGATCGTCGACGACGAGCCCAACATCGTCACCGCGCTCGAGTTCCTGCTGCAGCAGAGCGGCTTCGAGGTCGCGGTCGCGCCGAACGGCGAGGAAGGGCTGCGCCGGGTGGAGACCTTCGCGCCCGACCTGGTGCTGCTCGACGTGATGATGCCGCGCATCAGCGGCTACGAGGTCTGCCGGCGCATGCGCGAGCGCCCCGAGTGGAAGCACATCAAGATCGTGATGCTTTCGGCCAAGGGCCGCGACGTCGAGGTGAGCAAGGGCGTGTCGCTGGGCGCCGACCTGTATGTCACGAAGCCTTTTTCGAACACGGAGCTCGTGGCGAAGATCGGCGCGTTGCTGAAGGGCGGATGACGCCGCGCGCGAAGTTTCTCGCCTGGGTGGCCGGCTTCTACGCCGGCGTGCTCGCGCTCATGGCCGCGATCGGCGTGGCGGCCGTGGCCGGGCTCCCCGATGCCGAGCAGGAGGCGCTGCTCGCCGTGCTCGCGATGCGCGCGCCGTTGCTTGCGTTCGCTGCGGTGATCCTGCTTTTCGTCTGCGCGGGCGTCGTGAAATGGGTGTTCGACGAATACGTGGGCGCGGTGCGCGCGCTCGCCGAACAGACTGGCGTCCTGCTCGAAGCGAACCGCGAGCTGCGCGTCGCGACGGGCGGCGCGCGCGAGGTCGCGGAAGCCGCGGCGGCCATCAATCGCGTGGCCGACGCGCACCGTGCGCTTCGCCGGGACTTCGAGCAGCGCGCGCGGGAGGCCGGCGCGAGACTCGAGGAGGAGCGAAACCGGCTCGCGGCGCTCATGTCGGAGCTCTCCGAGGGCGTGCTGGTGTGCAACACCGAGGGGCGAATCCTGCTCTACAACGAGCAGGCGAGGGTGCTGTTCGCGGGCGGCGCGGCGCTCGTCGGCCTCGGACGCTCGGTGTTCGGGCTCGTCGACCGCGAGCAGATCGCGCACGCGCTCGAGAAGCTCCAGCGCCAGCTCCGGCCCGGCGCCGCCCCGCCGGCGACGCGCTTCGTGACCGCGACAGCCGCGGGAAAGCTGCTTCGCGTGCGCGCGGCACCCTACGTCGACTCCGGCGGCGCGGTCGCGGGGATCGTGCTCGCGCTCGAGGACGTGACTGCGCTCCTCGACCAGGAGGCGAGCCGCCGGTCGCTCCTGCAGGTGCTCGCGGCGGACGTGCGCGCCCCGGTCGCGAGCATCCGCGCGGCGGCGGAGAATCTGGCGTCGTTTCCCGGCATGGAAGCGGAGAAGCGCGAGCGTTTCGTGAAGATCGTCGCCTCCGAGTCCGCGGTGCTCTCGCGGCAGCTGACCGAGGCGCTCCGGGAATACGCGGACGCCCTCAAGGCGGGCCTTGCGCTCGAGGACATGCAGGCGGCGGATCTCCTCGGCGTCGCGCGCCGGCGCATCCAGACGGCGCTCGGCGTCGCTTCCGAGATCGACAGCGTGGACCCGGCGCTGTGGCTTCGCGTGGACAGCTTCGCGTTCGTGCAGGCGCTCGCGTTCCTCGCGGGAAGGCTGCGCGAGGACTACGGGGTCCGGGGCCTGCGCTTCGCCGCGCGCGCCGCCGCGCCGCTCGCGGAGATCGACATGGGATGGAGCGGCGCGATTGTCGCAGCCGACGCGCTTTCGCTTTGGGAGTCCGAGCCGATGCGGGCCGGGTCCGAGCAGACGCCGCTCACGCTGCGCGACGTCCTGGAGCGGCACGGCGCGGAGGTTTGGCTGCAGACCGCGGGCCCGGGCGGCGCGCGCACGGCGCTGTTCCGGTTCGTCCTGCCGATGGGCGAGCCGACCCCGGCGCCCGCCCGCCCGCCCGCCGCCGAGAGCCGGCCCGAGTACTACGACTTCGACCTCTTTCGCGCGACCGACCTGTCGCTCGCACTGCAGGAGCGGCGGCTCGCCGAGCTCGCGTACACCGTGTTCGACACCGAGACGACGGGGCTCGAGCCGTCGGCGGGCGACGAGATCATCAGCATCGGCGCGGTGCGCGTGGTCAACGGCCGGCTGCTGAGGAACGAGGTATTCGAGCAGCTGGTGGACCCGCGCCGCCCCTTGAGCCGGGATTCGATCCGCGTGCACGGCATCGAGCCGCGGGCGCTCGAGGGGCAGCCCGCGATCGCGGAGGTGCTGCCCGCGTTCCATCGCTTTTGCGAGGATACGGTGCTCGTGGCGCACAATGCCGCTTTCGACATGAGATTTCTCGAGCTCAAGGAGACGGCCGCCGGGGTGCGGTTTTCGCAGCCCGTGCTCGACACGCTGCTGCTCTCGGCGGCGGTGCACCCGGCGCATGACGATCATCGCCTCGAGTCGATCGCCGAGCGCCTGGGCGTGCGCATCATCGGGCGGCATACCGCGCTCGGCGATGCGCTGTTGACCGGCGAGGTGTTCCTGAAGCTGGTGCCGCTGCTCGCCGAGCGCGGGATCGTGACCCTCGGTCAGGCGCTCGAAGCCTCGCGCGAGACCTACTATGCGCGGCTGCAATACTGAGCGGAGGCCGCAATGTTAGAAAAGTACGGCCAGCTCGAGCGGCGCCTGGCGGGCGAGCAGCAGACCTTCGCGCGGCCGCTCAGATCGCTCCTGCATCGCGCCCCGGTCACCTGCGCCGCCGAGCGGCCGCTCGCCGAGGCGGCGGCTCTGATGCGTGAGCAGGGCGTCGGCTCCGTGGTGGTGCTCGATCCGCGAGGGCAACCCGCAGGCATCGTCACCTCGCACGACATGGTGCGCGTGGCGGCGGAGGGCGCCGGGGCGCGACGCGTGGCCGAGGTCATGACGCCGGACCCGGTCGCGCTTCCCGCGCACGCGCTCGCGTACGAGGCGGCAGTGACGATGACAGCGCGGCGCATCCGGCACATTCTCGTGATGGAGGACGGACGCCTGCTCGGCGTGGTCTCCGAGCGCGATCTGTTCTCGTTGCAGCGGCTGGGTCTGGGCGAGATCACGATGGAGATCCGGCTCGCCGCGGAGGTGCCGCTGCTCGCGGAGCTCGCCGCGGAGATCCGCAAGCTCGCTGCGCTGCTGGTCGAGCAGGGCGTGGCTCCCGAGCAGCTGACGATGTTCGTGTCGGTGCTGAACGACCGCCTGAGCCAGCGCGTGATCGAGATCGTGCGGCGGCGCCACGACCTCGAGGGCGTGCGCTGGTGCTGGCTCGCGTTCGGCAGCGAGGGTCGCTTCGAGCAGACGCTCGCGACCGACCAGGACAACGGGCTGTTGTTCGAAGCGCACGACGGCGCCGGCCCCGCGGAGGTGCGCGCGCGGATGCTGCCGTTCGCGCGCGAGGCGAACGAAGCGCTCCACGCCTGCGGCTTTCCGCTGTGCAAGGGCAACGTCATGGCCTCGAACCCGGGGCTCTGCCTGTCGCTCGAGGAGTGGAAGGCGAAGATGGCGGGCTGGATCGAGGTTTCGATGCCGAAGGCGCTGCTCGAGGCCGCGATCTGCTTCGACTTCCGCTCGCTGTACGGCGACGGCTCGCTCGCGGCGACGCTTCGCGAGTGGGTCGCTTCGCGCGTGCGCCAGCACCCCGCGTTCCTGCGGCACATGGCGGAAGCGGCGCTCCAGGCGCGCCCGGCCCTCAATCGCATCGGCGGATTCGCGACCGAGGACGCGCCGGGTGCGCCTGCGAGCCTCAACCTCAAGCTCCAGGGCTCGCGCATCTTCGTGGACGCGGCGCGCATCTTCGCGCTCGCGCAGGGGCTGGCGCAGACCAATACGGCCGACCGGCTCCGGGCGGCGCGCTCGGCGCTCGGCATGAGCGAACCGGACACGGCGGCCGCGATCGACGCCTTTTACCTGATCCAGCGGCTGCGTCTGCAGAGACAAGTGCAGCTGCCCGAGGCCGAGCGCGAGGCGGGCAACCGCGTCTCGCCCGACCGGCTCAACCGCATGGTTCAATCGGCCCTCAAGGACGCGCTGCGCACCGCGCGCGACCTGCAAAGCCGCCTCGCGCTCGACTACCGGCTCTAGGGACCCGATGCTCACCGACGTCGTCGCGACGCTTCGCATGCTGGTCGAAATCGCCCTGTTTTCACTTATCGGCCAGGGAGTGCTTTCGGTATTCCCCGGAGTCGATCGGGAAAGGAACGTCTTCTACCTGGTGCTGAAGACGCTCGCCTCGCCGGCTACGCGCCTCGCGCGATGGATCACGCCCAAGGTGGTAATCGATCGCCACGTCGGCTGGGTGGCCTTGTTCATCCTTGCCGTACTGTGGGTCGGGCTCGCGATCCTGAAGCAGATCGTAGGCGCGCTGGAAAGCGCCGCGTGACGCATTGCAGCATGAGCTCGTCGCCGCTGTAAGGCCGTTGTAAGCATTCATGATCACGATACCTTCGCCTTCCGGGAGGGAGGGCGGTTCTCGTCGCGGCCCCGCGCCCGCAATGAACAGGAGGAATCGATGCAGCTGACGGAGAAGCACCGCGAGTACTGGCGCAAGAACCTGATCGTCACTTCGATCCTGGTGTTCATCTGGTTCGTTGTGACCTACGTCATCGGCTACTACGCGATCCCGCTCACCGAGATCACGTTCATGGGCTGGCCCATCCCGTTCTACATGGGTGCCCAGGGTTCGCTCGCGATCTACGTCCTGATCATCTGGTTCTACGCGAGCTACATGAACAAGCTCGACAAGGAATACGGCGTGCACGAGGGAGAAGACGAATGAGCAACGGAGCCACCCAGGCCTTCAGCCAAAAGGCGTTCGCACAGGCCCTCAAGAAATATTACGGGTTCTATACCGGCGGCTTCGTCGGGTTCGTCATCGTGCTCGGCATCGCCGAGCAGCTTGGGCTGCCGAACCGCTGGATCGGCTACGCATTCCTGTTCGCCACGATCCTGCTCTACGCCGGAATCGGCGTGATGAGCCGCACGGCGGACGTCGCGGAGTACTACGTCGCCGGGCGCCGCGTCCCCGCGCTCTTCAACGGCATGGCGACCGGCGCCGACTGGATGAGCGCCGCTTCGTTCATCGCGATGGCGGGCGGCCTCTACCTCGGCGGTTACGACGGCCTCGCGTTCGTGATGGGCTGGACCGGCGGCTACTGCCTGGTCGCGTTCTTCCTCGCGCCGTACCTCCGGAAGTTCGGACAGTTCACGATTCCCGACTTCCTCGGCGCGCGCTACGGCGGGCACATTCCGCGCATGGTCGGGATGTTCGCGGCGATCCTGTGCTCGTTCACCTACGTCGTGGCGCAGATTTACGGCGTCGGGATCATCACGACCCGGTTCACGGGCGTGGACTTCCAGGTCGGCGTGTTCCTCGGCCTGGCCGGGATCCTGGTGTGTTCGTTCCTCGGGGGGATGCGCGCGGTGACCTGGACACAGGTGGCGCAGTACATCATCCTGATCATCGCCTACCTGATCCCGCTCGCGATGCTCGGCGTGCGCCATGTGAGCTTCCCGGTACCGCACGTGGTCTACGGCTTCGCGCTCGAAAAGGTGACGCAGGCGGAGAAGCGCATTACCGCGGATCCGAAGGAAGTCGAGGTGCGCAACATCTTCAAGAAGCGCGCCGACGAAGCCGATGCCAAGCTGAAGGCGCTCCCGGGTTCTTACGCTGCGGAAAAAGCGGCGGTGGAGAAGAAACTTGCGGACCTGCGCGCCGCGAATGCTGCGCCTGCGGAGATCAAGTCGGCCGAGGATGCGGTGAAGAGCTTCCCGCCGAGTGCGGAGGCCGCCAAGAAGAAATGGGAGGGGGACAAGGCGGCGGCAGCCGCGCGTACCGCGCCCCCGCGCCCGCATGCGATGCCGTTCCCGGGCAAGGACGAGAAGGCGCGCGACATCGCGCGCAAGAACTTCCTGGCGCTCATCTTCTGCCTCATGGTCGGCACTGCGGCCCTGCCGCATATCCTGATGCGCTACTACACGACCCCGAGCGTGCGGGAGGCGCGCGTCTCGGTGACGTGGTCGCTGTTCTTCATCTTCCTGCTCTACTTCTCGGCGCCCGTGCTCGCGGTGCTGGTGAAGTACGAGATGTACCAGTTCGTGGTCGGATCGAAGTTCGCCGACCTTCCGAGATGGGTGGCCAACTGGTCGGCGGTCGACAGGTCGTTGCTCAATGTCGTGGATATAAACGGCGACGGGATCGTGCAGCTCGCGGAGATCACGCTCGGAGGCGACATCATCGTGCTCGCCACGCCGGAGATCGCGAAGCTGCCGTACGTGATCTCGGGCCTGGTCGCCGCGGGCGGGCTCGCCGCGGCGCTTTCTACGGCGGACGGGCTGCTGCTCACGATCGCGAACGCGCTCTCGCACGACCTGTATTACAAGATCATCAACCCGCACGCGTCCACGAAGACGCGCCTCACCGTGGCCAAGATGCTGCTCCTGGTGGTCGCGGTGATGGCGGCCTCGGTCGCGGCGCAGAAGCCGGCGGACATTCTGTTCCTGGTGAGCGCGGCGTTCTCGCTCGCCGCGGCGGGGTTCTTCCCGGCGCTCACGCTCGGCATCTTCTGGAAGCGTGCCAACAAGTGGGGCGCGACGCTCGGCATGCTCGCGGGCGTGGGGATCACCTTCTACTACATGTGCATCACGCAGCCGTGGCTGCGCAAGGTGTTCAACGTCTCGGGCACCATCGCCGAAAACACCTGGTGGGACATCAGCCCGATCTCGGCAGGGATTTTCGGGGTGCCGCTCGGCTTCATTGTGATCATCGTGGTGAGCCTGCTCACCCCGGCGCCGGAGAAGGAAGTGCAGGAGCTGGTCGACCACGTGCGCTACCCGGTGCTCGAGGGCGACATCGATACGCGCGGCGCCTGAACCCGCAGCCGCTGCTTCGCACGAAGGCCCGCCCTAGAGGCGGGCTTTTTCTTGGCTCGCGCGCTAGAATGCACGCCTTGCGCGGAGAGATGGCCGAGCGGTCTAAGGCGCACGCCTGGAGAGCGTGTAAGCGCGAATAGCGCTTCGCGGGTTCGAATCCCGCTCTCTCCGCCACCGAATCGCCGACAACGGCGGGCCCCCCCGCATTGCAGTCCGGTGAACCTGGTCAGGTCCGGAAGGGAGCAGCCACAGCCGGATCCTGCAAGTGCCGGGGTCAGGCTCGCCACCCAGAGGCGAGGAGGGAGGATCGTCGTCACGACCCTCCCTCCTCGAACCTCCCACCCATGCGTATAGAATCCGCCCATGACTTATCTGGTTCTTGCGCGCAAGTGGCGCCCGAAGGATTTCACCGCACTCGTCGGCCAGAAGCACGTGGTGGCGGCGCTGCGCCATGCGCTGGAGCAGAACCGGCTGCATCACGCCTACCTCTTCACCGGGACGCGGGGCGTCGGCAAGACGACGCTGGCGCGCATCCTCGCCAAGAGCCTCAACTGCGAACGGGGAGTGACGGCGGCGCCGTGCGGAAGCTGTGCAGCCTGTCGTGAAATCGACGCCGGCCGGTTCGTGGACTACGTGGAGATGGACGCGGCCTCGAACCGGGGTGTCGACGAAATGACCCAGCTGCTCGAGCGCGCGGTCTACGCACCGACCGCCGGACGCTTCAAGGTCTACATGATCGACGAGGTGCACCAGCTCTCCGGCCATGCCTTCAACGCGATGCTCAAGACGCTCGAGGAGCCGCCGGCGCATCTCAAGTTCATCCTGGCGACGACCGATCCGAAGAAGGTCCCGGTCACGGTGCTGTCGCGCTGCCTCCAGTTCAACCTGAAGCAGATGCCGCGCGAGGCGATTTCGGCGCATCTCGCGTTCGTGCTCGAGAAGGAATCCGTGGAGTTCGAAGCCGAGGCGCTGGCGTTGATCGCGCGTTCCGCGGCGGGCAGCATGCGCGACGCGCTTTCGATCCTCGACCAGGCGATCGCGCACGGCGCGGGCAGCGTGCGCGCGGACTCCGTGCGCGCGATGCTCGGGGCGATCGACGCGAGCTACCTGTTTCGCCTGCTTGAGGCGGTCGCGGCCGGTAACGCGCACGGGGCGATCGCCGTCGCCGGGGAGATGCAGGCGCGCAGCCTGTCGTTCGATTCCGCCCTGCAGGAACTGGCGGGGCTGCTGCTCCGGGTTGCCTTGGCGCAGTCGGTGCCGGAAGCGGGCGCTGGCGAGGGACCCGAGCACGGGCGAGTCGCGGCGCTTGCGCGCGCCATCGATCCCGAGACGACGCAGCTCTACTACCAGATGGCGCTGCAGGGCCGCGAAGATCTCGCGCTCGCTCCGGACGAGCACGCCGGGTTCGTGATGACGATGTTGCGCATGATCGCCTTCCGGCCCGAGACGCCGGGAGTCTTGGCGGAGCCGCCGGCCCCGGCTAACGCGCTGGCGCAGGAGAAAGCGCCGGTCGCGAGCCGCGAGACGCGGTTCGACGGCGACTGGCCCAGGCTCTCGGCGCAGCTTGCGCTCACGGGCGTGGCGCGCGAGCGCGCGCGCCACGCGGAACTCGTTCGCGTTGACGGCGGGCTGTTCGAGCTGGCGATCCCGAAGTCGATGACGCACCTGTCCGATCGCACATATCAGGAAAAGCTCCGGGCGGCCCTCGAGAATCACCTCGGCCGGGCCGTGCGAGTGCGCGTGACGGTGGGCGAGGTACGCGGTGCCTCGGCCGCGGCGCTCGAAGCGGGCGAGCGGGAGGCGCGGCACGCCGCCGCGGCGCGCAACGTGAACGGCGACCGGTTCGTCCAGGACCTGATCAATCTTTTCGACGGCAGGATCGTCGAATCCTCGATACGGGAACAACGCAAATGAAAGGCAACATCGGCCAGTTGATGAAGCAGGCGCAGATGATGCAGGAGAACATGCGCCGGATGCAGGAGCAGCTGGCCGCCGTCGAGGTCGAAGGCCGGGCGGGAGCGGGGCTCGTGACGGTCGTCATGACCTGCAAGCACGAGGTCAAGCGGGTCGCGATCGATCCTTCGCTCCTCGGCGACGACCGGGAGATGCTCGAGGACCTGGTGGCGGCCGCTTTCAACGATGCTGCGCGCCGGGTCGAGCAGGCGATCTCGGAGAAGATGAGCGGCTTCACCTCGGGCCTGGGTCTCCCGCCCGGATTCAAGCTGCCGTTCTAGTGCATGTCGAGCGAGAGCATTCCGACCGCAGGCGGTCTGGAGCGGCTGGTCGAGGCGCTCCGTGCCCTGCCGGGCATCGGTCCGCGCTCGGCGCAGCGCATGGCCTATCATCTGCTCCAGAGCGACCGCGCCGGTGCGGAGCGGCTGTCCCAGGCGCTTGCCGGCGCGCTTCGCAGCGTGCGGCACTGCGTGCTCTGCAATAGCTTCGCCGAGGAGGAGATTTGCGCCCTGTGCCGTTCGCCCCGGCGCGACGCTTCGCTCCTTTGCGTGGTGGAAACGCCTGCCGACCTCGCCATGGTGGAACAGACCTCGAGCTACTCGGGGATGTACTTCGTGCTGATGGGGCGGCTCTCGCCGCTCGACGGCATCGGGCCGCGCGATATCGGCCTTGACCGGCTGCTCGCGCGCGCGACCGACGGCACGGTGCACGAGGTGATACTCGCCACGAACTTCACCAACGAGGGCGAGGCGACCGCGCACTACATCGCGGAGATGCTGCGTGCGCGAGACGTCAGCGTGAGCCGGATTGCGCGTGGCGTGCCGCTCGGGGGCGAGCTGGAGTACGTGGACGCAGGTACGATTTCACAGGCGATCCTGGATCGACGAGGTCTATAGACGGGAGGTTTTTCCATGAAACGACGGTTATCCATCTTGTTCGCCGCGTTGATGGCGGTTTCCGGGCCCACGGCCCTTGCCCAGCTCGAGAAGAAGGACGTGCACATTGCTGTCGGCGGAAAGAACGCCTTCTACTACCTGCCGCTCACGATTGCGGAGCAACTCGGCTACTTCAAGGACGAGGGACTGGAGGTCAAGATCAGCGATTTCGCCGGTGGCTCGCAGGCGCTGCGCGCAGTGGTCGGAGGCAGCGCCGAGGTCGTCTCCGGCGCATACGAGCACACCATAAGCCTGCAGGGGAAGAAACAGTACTTCCGCGCCTTCGTGCTCCAGGGCCGGCTTCCGCAGATCGCGCTCGGGGTTGCGGCCTCCAGGGCAGGCGCCTTCAAGTCCTACAAGGATCTCAAGGGTATGAAGATCGGGGTTTCCGCGCCGGGATCGAGCACGCACAACCTCGTCAAGCAGCTGCTGACGAAAGCCGGCCTCGATCCGAACAAGGATGTCTCGATCGTCGGTGCGGGGATCGGAGCGGGCGCCATCGCTGCAATGAAGAGCGGCCAGATCGACGCGATCTCGAACGTCGATCCGGTGATGACCAAGCTCGAGTTGGACGGCGCGGTGAGAATCGTGGCCGACACGCGCAGCCTGAAAGGGACACAGGAGGTGTGGGGTGCGCCGCTGCCGGCCGGCTGCCTTTACGCCCCCGAGGAGTTCGTGAAGAAGTACCCGAACGTCGCGCAGGCGCTCGCCAACGCCATCGTGCGGGCCGACAAGTGGATCGCCAGGGCGAGCGCGACCGACGTGGCCAGGGTGGTGCCCGAATCGTACCTGCTCGGCGACCGGGCGTTGTACCTGTTCTCGTTCGACAAGGTAAAGGAGGCGATCTCGCCGGACGGGCTGATCTCGGATGCCGGCGCCAAGGCGACGCTCGCCGCGCTGCGCGAATTCGATCCCGGAGTAAAGGCCGCGCAAATCGAGCTTGCGCGCACCTATACGAACGAGTTCGCGAAGCAGGCGAACCGCAGGCACCGGTGAGCACGGCGATTTCTCTCGAGAACATCACCTGCACCTTTGTTGCGCGCGATGACCGTTCCAGGCATTACACCGCGGTTCGCGAGGCGAGTCTCGCTGTCGCGGAGGGCGAGTTCGTCTCGGTAGTGGGGCCTACGGGCTGCGGCAAGTCCACGCTGCTCAACGTCGCGGCGGGACTGCTGCAGCCTTCGGCCGGAAGCGTGCGGGTATTCGGCGAGCCGCTCGCGGGCATCAACGCCAGGGCCGGGTACCTTTTCCAGACTGACGCCCTCATGCCGTGGCGCAATGCGTTCGACAACATCACGGCGGGGCTCGAGTTTCGAGGACTCGGGCGGGAGGAGACGCGCCGCCGCGGCGAGGACTGGCTGCGCCGCGTGGGCCTGGGTGGATTCGGTGACCGCTACCCGCATCAGCTATCGGGCGGGATGCGAAAGCGCGTGGCGCTCGCGCAGATGCTGATCCTCGATCCTCCGATCCTCCTGATGGACGAGCCGTTCTCCGCGCTCGACGTCCAGACGCGGCAACTGATGGAGAACGAGCTGCTCGAACTCTGGTCTGCCGACCGCAAGTCGGTGGTGTTCATCACGCACGATCTGGAGGAGGCGATCGCGCTGTCGGACCGCGTGGTCGTGCTCTCGGCGGGCCCGGAGACCCGTCCGATCGGCGAATACTCGATCGACATCGACCGGCCGCGCGACGTGGCCGAGGTGAGGCTGACGCCGCGCTTCCTCGAGCTGCATGCGCAGATCTGGCACGCGATGAAGGACGAAGTGCTGAAGGGCTATGCGCAGCAACGGCAGTAGCGTAGCGCTGAGGGTCTGGCAGGCGCTCGTTCTGCTCGCCGTGTTCGGCGCCTGGCACGTGCTCGCGGTTCCCGGGATCCTGCCGCCTTTCTATTTCGACGACCCGAACAAGGCGGCGTTCTTTTTCGGCGAACCGTTGAAGGTGCTCGAGCGCATCGGGGCCTGGTTCCTGGGTGGCGACATCTACCGGCACCTCTGGGTGACGCTGATCGAGACGCTGCTCGCGTTTGTGGCGGGGACCGCGTCCGGCGTCGCGATCGGCATCTGGCTCGCGCTCGCGCCAACCGCCTCGGCGATACTCGACCCGTACATCAAGGCGCTCAACGCGATGCCGCGCGTGATCCTCGCGCCGATCTTCTTCGTGTGGTTCGGGCTCGGGATGGCGTCCAAGGTCGCGCTGGGGGTGACCCTGGTGTTCTTCATCGTCTTCTTCAACGTTTACCAGGGTGTGCGCGAGGTGAGCCCGGTCGTGCTCGCCAACGCGCGAATGCTCGGCGCTTCGCGCCGGCAGCTGCTGCGCTACGTGTATCTGCCCTCCGCGATGAGCTGGGTGTTCGCGAGCCTTCACAACTCGGTGGGGCTGGCGTTCGTAGGCGCGGTAGTCGGCGAGTACCTCGGCTCGGCCGAAGGCGTCGGCTACCTCATCCACCAGGCCGAGGGCGTGTTCGACATCAACACCGTGTTTGCGGGCATACTGGTGCTTACCGCGTTCGCGCTGGTGCTCGACTGGGTCGTGACCGTCGCGGAAGCGCGCCTGATGGTCTGGCAGCCTCGCAGCGGAGAAACCGAGAGGATCTGACGATGTTGAGAAGCCTTCTGATCTGCGCCTTGTGGGCCGTTTCGGTTCCGCTGGCCGCGCAAACCTATCCCTCGAAGCCGGTGAAGATCGTCGTTCCGTACCCGCCGGGATCGACGCCGGACATCGTGGGACGGACGCTTGCGACAAAGCTCCAGGTGGCGCTCGGGCAGCCTGTCGTCGTGGAAAACCGGACCGGAGCGGGCGGCAACATCGGGGCCGATGTTGTGGCGAAGGCAGCACCCGATGGGCACACGCTGCTGGTCGCGGTCAACGGGCCCGTGGCCGTCAACAAGTTCCTTTACAAGAGCATGCCGTACGACCCGGACAGGGATCTCCAGCCCGTGTCGCTCCTTGCGTCCTCGCCGCAGATGCTGGTGGTGAATCCGTCGGTCGGCGTCGATACCTTCAAGGAGTTCGTCCAGCATCTGCGGCGCAATCCGGGGCGTCTCTCGTATGCCTCGGTCGGAAGCGGTAGCGCTTCCCACCTGACGATGGAGCTGCTCAAGGCCGATGCCAGGGTGTTTGTCGTGCACATCCCGTATCGCGGGTTCCCACCGGCGGTGACCGATATGCTCGCGGGAAACATCCAGGCGATGTTCGCGATCATTCCGGCCGTGCTGCCACAGGTACGAGCGGGAAAGATGAAGGCGCTCGCGGTCACCGGACTGAAGCGCAGCCCCCTCGCTTCGGACGTGCCGAGCGTGGCCGAGCTTGGCTATCCGCAGCTCGAGTCCCTGGCCTGGATCGGCCTGCTCGCTCCGGCGGGTACGCCTTCCGGCATCGTTCAGCGCCTGGAGGCCGAGACCGTGCGCGCGATGCGCGCTCCTGAGACGCAGGATGCCCTGGGGAAGCAGGGATTTGACGTCGTGGCAAGTTCGCGGAGCGAGTTTTCGGCCTGGATCCGGGCCGAGCAGGCCAAGTGGTCGAAGGTGATCCGCGCGAGCGGGGCAGTCGCGGACTGACCGTACTGAAAGACGGGGAGCATGTTTGACACACGCTTATCCGCGCCGATATAATGTTTTTCTCTTCGGGCGCGGGGTGGAGCAGTCTGGCAGCTCGTCGGGCTCATAACCCGAAGGTCAGAGGTTCAAATCCTCTCCCCGCAACCAACTTTGTTTGGAACGCCCTTTGGGCGCTGTGCTCTTTAAAAATTTGCAGCCGATAGGTGTGGGCGCTCGGTGCTGAAGGCCAATGCATCTAGCGCCCGCGAAGAAGTAACACGCAAGCAGTAACCTCGTTTACTTTGAGTGGGCAGAAGTACTGCAGCAATCGGGAATTGAACTGAAGAGTTTGATCCTGGCTCAGATTGAACGCTGGCGGCATGCCTTACACATGCAAGTCGGACGACGCTAGGGGCAACTCTAGCGAGTGGCGAACGGGTGAGTAATGCATCGGAACGTGTCCTCTTGTGGGGGATAACCAGTCGAAAGACTGGCTAATACCGCATGAGCTCGAGAGAGGAAAGCGGGGGACCGCAAGGCCTCGCGCGAGAGGGGCGGCCGATGCCCGATTAGCTAGTTGGTGGGGTAACGGCCCACCAAGGCGACGATCGGTAGCTGGTCTGAGAGGACGACCAGCCACACTGGGACTGAGACACGGCCCAGACTCCTACGGGAGGCAGCAGTGGG
>JBBINV010000032.1:0-43411 GCA_037443705.1 Betaproteobacteria bacterium
GTTCGCCGCCGAAGCCGCGGCGTGGTGCGCGCCGGCCGGTGCCGCCGCGATCGCGATCGCGGCGGCGACGGCTCCGCTCGCCGCGCATGCGCTCGGCGTGCCGCTGCAAGCGGACCTCGGCGCCGCGCTGGCCGCGCTCCTCGGCTCGCTCGCGTTCGCCGCGCTCGGGAGCCTCTATCCGGCGGTGAAGGGCTGGACGCTGCGGCCGCTCGAGGCCCTGCGGGCGAGCGCATGACATGATCGCGTTCGGCTTTCGCAATGCGCTGCGAAGCACACCGCGGCTCGCGCTCGTCGCGGCGCTGATCGGAGCGCCCTTCTTCCTGCTGCTCACCCTGCAGGCGATCGGTCGCGCGGTCGACGTCTACGCCGATCGCCTGCTGCAAGGCGTGAACGACACGCTGCAGCTGCGCGCAGCCGGCTCGATGGGCCACGTCAACATGGTGGCGCAGTCCGACATTCTCCCGCAGCGCGTCCTCGAGCGCGTCAGGCAACTGCCGCACGTGGCGAAGGTCGAGCCGTACGTGCTCGCCATGACGCCGACCGAAGGCCACAACTTCGCGATGATCGTGGGCCTCGAGCCCGGCGACGCGCGGCGCCTCGAGTCGCACGGCGAGGCCGGGAGTCCGCGGATCATCGCCGGGCGCGATCTCGTGGATTCGGACCGCGGCAAGCGGGTCGCGGTGATCGGGCAGGGCGTCGCGCGCTGGGCGCGCATCGACCCGCGCGATCTCGCAGGTGCCGAGCTCACCCTCGATCTGCGACGCACGCATCCCGTGATCTTCGCCCTCGAGCGTCCGCCGGCGAGGCTTTCGGTGGTAGGCGTCTACGCGAGCGGATACGTCTTCGGCGACATGCAGCTGTTCGTGCCGCTCGACACGTTCCGCGAGATCTACGGCGTGGCGCAGGGCGTATCGTGGCTGTTCGTCAAGGCCGATTCCGCCGCGAGCGTTCCGCTGCTTGCCGGGCGCCTGCGCGCCGAATTCGGATCCGAAGCGGACGTGATCGCGCCGGTCAGCGCCGCGGAGTTCCAGACGACCACCGCCCGGACGGTGCGCCGCCTGACCGCCGCCGGCATGGCGGCGTCGGCGCTGCTGCTCGTCGTCGTCGTGTATTTCCTGATGCTCCTTCTCGTGCGCCAGCGTGCCAGGGAGATCGGCACGCTCAAGGCGATCGGCGCTCCCGAGCGCTCGATCATCGGTGCCTTCCTTGCCGAGGCACTCGCCTACGCCCTCGCCGGCGGCGCGCTGGGCTCGCTGCTGAGCCTCGCCCTCGGCGCGCCGGCCGCGCAAAAGCTCTTCGGCCCGGCGATGGGGCCCTTCGTTCCCGCCCAGTACAAGGACACGTTGCTTCAGGTGCTCGCCATTTCGAGCGGCATCGATGCCGAGCGGATCGCGGTCGCTGCGGCGTCCGTGGCGCTTGCCGCGCTCGCCGGCAGCGCGTACGCGATGCTCCGGATCATCCGGCTCACCCCGCTCGAGGCGATGAAGCATGAATAGCGATTCCCCGCTCGTCGCGTTGGGCGCGGTCAGCAAGATCTACCGCAAGCCGGGGGCCGAGGTTCGCGCCCTCGACGGCGTCGATCTGCGCGTCGCGCGCACGGGGATGGCCGCGATCGTCGGTCCGAGCGGCAGCGGCAAGAGCTCTCTCCTTCACATCGTGGGCGCGATGGATCGCCCGAGCAGCGGCGCGGTCACGGTCGCCGGCCAGCCGCTCGATGCCGTGCCGGAGCGCGCGCTTGCCGCGTTCCGTCTCCGGACGATCGGGTTCGTGTTCCAGGGCTTCAACCTGATCCCAAACCTGAGCGCGCTCGAGAACGTCACGCTCCCGATGGAGTTCGCAGGCGTCGCGGCAGGGGAGCGGCGCGAGCGCGCGAGCGCTCTCCTTGCCCGCGTGGGGCTCGAGAAGCGCCTCGGCCACCGGCCCGCGGAGCTCTCCGGCGGCGAGCAGCAGCGCGTCGCAATCGCGCGTGCGCTCGCGAACGACCCGCCGCTCGTCCTCGCCGACGAGCCCACGGGTAACCTCGATTCCGCGACCGGCGAGATGATCTACGGGCTGCTCGGCGAGCTGGCACGCGAGCGCACGGTGCTCGTGGCGACGCATGCCGAGCCGCTCGCCCGGATGGCAGACCGCTTGCTGCACATCCGGGACGGCCGGCTCATCGACGACGCGAAGTAGCGCCCCTGCCTACGCCGCGAGCCCCGGAATCCAGAGGAAGTAGGCGTTCAGCATGTAGATCCCGGCGAGCACGAGGACCGCGCCGCCGGCGATCCCGAACCCCTTCTGGTAGCGCGCGAGAAACTTGAGGTGCTCGAGCGCGCCGAGCGCGGAGGCGCCGAGCGCGATCGGCACCGCGCGCCCGAGCGCGAAGGCGAACACGAGCAGCGTGCCGGAGGCGATCGAGCCCGCGCCCGCGGCGACGCCGAGCAGCACGATCAGCGTAGGGGTGCAGAACGGGCACACCGCGACCGAGAACGCCGCCCCGAGCGCGGCCGCGCCCCACACGGTGGCGGCCCGCTGCGCGCGAAACGCGATGCGCGGGAACGGCAACCGGATCCAGCCCGGCCAGGCGAGCCCGAGCGCGATGAGCAGAGGCCCCAGGACGAGCCCCCACTCGCGCCCGAAGAGATTTCGCACCCACAGCCCGCCGAGGCTCGCTGCGAAGCCGAGCGCGGCGTGCACGACGAGCATGCCGAGGACGAACATCGCGCCGAACCGCAGCGCCTCGCCCGTCTCGCGCGCCTTGGTGACGCAGGCGAGCGACACCGGAATCGCCGCGAGCGCCACCGGGTTGAAGCTGAACACGAACCCGGTGGTGAATCCGAGCACGAGCGAGGCGAAGCTCGCCTGCGCAAGCACCTTTTCCAGCGTTTCAAGGTCCATCGGAACCGGCGGAGGCGGTTTCGAACACCTCCACGGGCGCGCTCACGTTCTTCAATGTCCTGCGGCCGAGGCGCTCGAAAGCGAATCTCCCCCGAAGCGTGCGGGCGACTGCGCCCGTGACGAGAATCTGCCCGCGATTCGCGAGCGCGCACAACCGGGCGGCGACGTTGGTGACGGGCCCGGTGGCGGAGTAGACGCCTCGCTCGCCAGTGCGCCCGCGCAGGCGCGTCATGCCGACCAGCGCGGGACCCGCATTGATCCCGATGTTCACGATAACCGGGTCGTGCTTGCGGCCGCGCGCCGCGTTCAGCCGCTCGGCGGCCTCCGCGATGCGCAATGCGGCCGACAGAGCCCGCGCTGCATCGTTCTTCAGGCTCCGCCCCTCGAAGAGCGCGAGGAGCCCGTCCCCGAGAACCTCGGTGACCTCCCCGCCCTGATCGCGGACGACGTCGAGGAAACGGGAAAAGTATCTCTCGATGACGCGCTCCATGGCATGGGGCGGAAGGTCCTCGCACAGCCGCGTGCAACCCTCGATGTCGGCGAACAGAACCGCCACGTTGCGCACGCGCTTTCGACCGCGATTGACGCCGGTCTCCCTCACGGCTGTTCGCCTTCGCCGGTGCGCCACGCGCGCAGCGCGGCGCTGAGCGACAGCACGAACACGATCGCCAGAATCGCCACTGCCGGCAGCGTGTGGTCGGCGAGCCACGCGCCCGCGGCGGTGCCCGAAAGCACGGCGATCAGGATGGGGACGTGACAGGGGCAGGTCAGCACCGCCACGCCCGCAAGCAGGTAGCGCTTGACTGCCGGGCGTCCGTCAGACTCCACGGGCACGCCGGCGCCGCCGCAGGAGCGCGAAGTCCCAGAAGCTTCCGCCGATCATCGCCCCGAGACCGGCGTACACCACCGCGGGCGCAAGGAACAATCCGCCGAGCGCCGCCGCCGCGCCCGCCCCGGCGAGGTAGAGCGGACGCAGCTCGCCACGGGGCCGCAGCGAGCGCCACAGCAGCCACAGGCTCAGCGCGATGAACGCGGCAAAAAGCGGAATCAGGATCGCGTCGTTGATCAGAAATCCGGCCCCCACGGCCGCCAGCGCCGAAAGCGCCCAGCTGACTCCCAGGCAACAAACGGCGGCGAACGATACCCCCAGCATGCTGCCGAGCTGTTTGAGAAGACCGCCCATCCGCCTTTCACCCCGCGCAGCAGGAAAGCTGCTTCACGTCCTTGGTGAAGGTCTGCGCGCAGAGCTTCAGCCCCTCGGCCATGGTGAGGTAGGGAAACAGCTCGCCCGCGAGATCGGCCACCGTCATGCGTGCGCGGATCGCGAGCGCCGCGCTCTGCACGATTTCGCCCGCTTCGGCCGCAAGCAGCTGCGCGCCTACGAGGCGCCCCGATTCTTTTTCCGCGACGAGCTTGATGAAGCCGCGCGTATCGAAATTGGCGAGCGCGCGCGGCACGTTTTCGAGCGCGAGCGTGCGGCTTTCGGTTTCGATGCCGCGCTGCGCGGCCTGAGCTTCGGTGAGTCCGACCGTTGCGACCTGCGGATCGGTGAACACCACTGCGGGCATCACCGAGAGATCGAGCCGCGCCTCGCCGCCCGTCATGTTGATCGCCGCGCGCGTGCCGCCCGCGGCGGCGACGTACACATGCTCCGGAAGCTGCGTGCAGTCGCCCGCGGCATAGATCCCCTCGGCGCTCGTCTGCATGCGCTCGTCGACCACGATCGCGCCTCTGACGTCGGTGCGCACGCCCGCCTTCTCGAGACCAAGCAGGCGCGTGTTCGCGCTGCGGCCGGTGGCGACGAGGAGGCGCTCGCCAGCGAGTGTCTCGGTGCCCGTGTCGGCGAGAAAACGGCCGCCCTCGAAACGCACGCGCGTCAATGTCCTGCGCATGAGCACGCGCATGCCTTCGTCCTCGAGCAGGCGCGCGAGCGCCGCGCCGATCGCCGGGTCTTCCTTCGAAAGCAGCGTGGAGCGCGCGGCGAGCGTCACCTTCGATCCGAGCCGCTGGAACGCCTGCGCGAGCTCGAGCGCGACCACCGAGCCGCCGTAGACGATCAGGCGCTCGGGGATCGCTTCGGCGACGAGCGCCTCGGTGGAAGTCCAGTAGGGCGCATCCGCGAGCCCCGGTACGTCCGGAATCGCGGGCGAGGCGCCCGTGGCGATCAGGATGCGGTCGGCGCGCACCGCTTCCGTCCCGCCGTTTTCGAGAGCGACCGAGAGGGTGCGCGCGTCTTCAAAGCGTGCTTTGCCGCGCACAAAACGAATGCTGTCGGCCCGGGCTTCGAGCAGCGACTCGTACTTGGCGTGCCGCAGCTCCTCGACCCTCGCCTGCTGCTGAGCGACGAGCGCGCGCCGGTCCAGAGCGGGCGCCCGGCGCTCGATTCCCGGAAACGGATGCGCTGCCGCGAGATGCGCGACGTGCGCGGCGCGGATCATGATCTTGGAGGGAATGCAGCCCACGTTCACGCAGGTGCCGCCGATCGTGCCCTGCTCGATCATCGTCACGCTCGCACCCTTGTCCGCCGCGCGCAGCGCGCCCGCGAACGCCGCCCCGCCGCTGCCGATCACCGCGACCTGCAGGCGAGCGCCGACACCGGCGCGGCGCGGCGGCGCGCAGCTCTCGCAGATCTCGGCGCCGATTCTCGCCTCCAGCTCCATTTCGGCCTCGCGCCCGCTCAGCGCCTGGGCGACGACGGGTAGCCCGCGTCCGCAGTGGCGCGCGTGATCGCCTCCAGGCTCGTCTTGTCCGGGTCGAAGCTCACAACGGCGCTCTTGCTCTCGTAATCGACGGTCGCGCTCACGATTCCCGGCAGCCTGGTGATCGCCTTCTTCACGGTGATCGGGCAGGCCGCGCAGGTCATGTTCTGCACGTCGAGGGTCACCGTGCGCGTCGGCCCGGCGAAGACGGAGGCCGCCAGAAGGAACGCCACCATGAACAAAGCGAACAACTTCCTCATGCGACCCTCCGGATCAATAGAACCACTTGGCGTAGAGCGGGAACGAGAGCAGCGCCGCTACGAGCGGCGCGGCGATCAGGAACGCGATGCGCTGGTTGCGCAGCGTGCGCGGATCGGCGCACGGCGTGCCGGGGGTGCACGCCTTCGGAACGTAGAAGAGCTTGTAGGCGGCGTAACCGAAGGCAAGCGCCGCCACCCCGGCAAACACCGGGCTCCAGGCCTGCAACGCGGTGAGGTTCGACACCCACGCACCCCCTACGCCCGCCAAGACCAGCGCGAGCGGCCCTACGCAGCAGATCGAGCCGGCGATCCCGGCGATGATTCCGGCGGCCATCGGCCTGCCGGCCACCCTGGGTCGGGCAGGCTCGCCTTCCGCGGGACGCGATGCGGTGGCGCCCTCCAGAATTGAAGTCCTATCCACCGATAATCTCTCCTCGAAGGGAACTTGTGCCGCGATGATAGAGTCCGTAGTCGGGTACAGAGTCAAGGACCGGAAAGGTCGGACGATGAGCGATTCTGCGGGCACGATCGGATCGGTGGCGAAGCGGGCCGGGGTCCACGTGGAGACCATCCGCTACTACCAGCGTATCGGCCTGCTGCGCGAGCCGGCGCGGCCGGCGGGAGGCGTGCGCCGCTACCCCGGCGAGACGGTCGAGCGCCTGCGCTTCATCAAGCGCGCGCAGGAGCTTGGCTTCTCGCTCGAAGAGGTCGCGGAGCTGCTGCGGCTGAACGACGGCGTTCACTGCCGCGACGCGCGCGGCGTGGCCGCGAAAAAGCTCGCGCTGGTGGAGGCGCGCGTCCGCGATCTGAATACCGTTCGACGCACGCTCAAGCAGCTCATCGACGAATGCGACGCCGGGCACGCGCCTGACCATTGCCCGATCATCGACTCGCTCGCCGCGCCGGGCGAGCGCCCGCGCTGAACCGCCTTCCGGGATAAAGACGCGCATTGCGCTCGCGGCCGAGCGCCCAGGCCTCGTCGAGCGAAGCGAGCATCGTCCCCGGATGATCGCGCGCCCAGTCCTGCGCCGCCCGCTCGCCGGCGAAGAAATGCACGTAGTGGCAGAAGCTCGTCACCACGTCGCGCGCGGTCTTCTGCGGATCAGGCAGGATGAAGGATACGAGCGGGCGCTCGCCTTCGGCTTGCACGCCCTCGGGGGCGACGCGAAGCGCGATCGGCGCGCCGGTCACCGGGCAGCTCGACTCGACGCATGCCGCGCGATCGAGAATCTCCGGAAGAAACAGCGTGTCCCACGCGCACCACGCGTAGAGCGGCGGCACGCCGTCCACGAGCAACCGGTGGCGCATCTTCGAGATCGTAAGGCCCCAAAAGCCGATCACGCGACCCTCGGCGTCTCGATAAACGCCCGGCCAGGCCGACAGCAGGGACTCGATCCGGCCACGATCCGCACCCGTCGCGCGAGCAAGCGAACCGGTGGAGACCGGTTCGCCCCTGGCGAGCAGCCGATAGAGCGCGAGCGAAACCTCCTGCTCGCGCGCGTCCAGGGAATGCAGAGCCTCGTGAAGGGTGTCGAGAACCTCTTTCAGCCGGGGGCGATTCATAGAATACCTCCTCGAACGCGAGTATGAAGCGCGTACCCTAGTCCCCGTACCCGCGTACGAGGTCAAGGGCTCTCCCGCACCAGCCGAAAACCGATCAGGATGTGCTTCAGCTCGACCGGGCGCGCGTGGCGCGCGGCGGGCCGGCATACGCCGCAGCCTTTGTCGTCCCAGGAGCCGCCCTTGACGATCGCGCGGCCGGGCGCGGCGAGCGTAGCGGTCCATTCGTACACCTGCCCCGCGGCGTCGAGCAGCCCGTAGGGGCTCGCGCCCGCCGGATACGCACCGACGGGCGTGGTGTCGAACGGTCCCGCGTCGTGGCTGTTCAGGCGCGCGGGGTCGAATTCGTTTCCCCAGGGGAAGATCCGGCCGTCCGCGCCGCGCGCGGCCTTCTCCCATTCGAGCTCGCTCGGCAGCCGCCAGCGCTCGCCGGTTTTGCGCGAGAGCCAGCGCGCGTAGGCGATCGCGTCCGCGCGGCTGACGAGCACCACGGGATGATCCTCCCGCCCCGCGGGAGCCCTTCCCTGCACCCAGGCATGGCGGAGCGTGCGCGAGAACGGATGCACGAGCCCGTAGCTCTCCCAGGTCTCGCGCTCTACGCCGGGGGCGCGATGTCCGGTTTCGGCAATGAAGACCGCGTACTGGCGGTTCGTGACCGGCGTGACCATGATCGCGTAGGCGCGGGTCCGCGCTCTTGCGCGCGCACGCTCGCCCTCGTACCAGCGCTGTTCGCGCGTGATGCCCGATCCGTAGGCGCGCTCGTCGAGCGCGTAGGCAAGCTCGCGCTCGGCGCGGTCGGAGCCCGCGACGAACGGGCCCGCCGGAATCCCGACGGTCTCCGGGACGCCAGCTTCCCCGGCGTGCGCGGACACGCCGCAATGAAGGACGAACAGCGCGGCAGCAAGTCGCAGCACCCGGCGCTGGCGCGTCCCGGCTATTCGACGCCGGTGCCGGCTTGCACCCGAAGCGGAAGCTTCGCCGGCGGCAGACAGACCTCGTCGTTGCACGCCTGCGCGCTGACAACGCCGGAGATCACGCGGCCGGAGCGCAGCGCGCCCTTCGGCAGCTTCGCGACGATCGAGACCTCTCCGTCGTAAACCTTGATGCCGGAGCGCGCGAACGCCGGACGGAAAAGCTTTGGCACGGGGTAGGCCACACGCGAAGGCGCCAGACCGTCGAGGACGATCTCGGTGGGAATCAGGTAATCGTGCGAAGCCGGGTTCGCGTTCACGTGGTAGCCGCTCGCGATCCTCACCGCGACGACGATCTCGTCGTGCTCCGGCCCCGCCCGCACCCGCCCCGAGACTTCCACCTGCGCCGCCGTATCGGGAACCGTGGGCGCCGCCGCGAGCGATCCGCCGATCGGCGCCGACGCAACCGCCGCGACGAGCGTGGGCCAGGACCCGGGCTGCGCCTCCACCCGGGTGCGCACGCTCGCGATGACGCGCGCGGCCGCTTTCCGAAAGCGCGTTCCCTCCTCTTCGGCCCCGAGCCGCAGCAGCAGCGCGATCGCGGCCGAAATACCCGCCGGATAGGGGTTGTCGCCGCTTTCCACCGGAGGCATGACGAGCGAACGCTCCGCAGGCGTCGTCGCGAGGCTCCCGTCCGGCCTTGAGAAGCGCGCCAGCATGTCGTCGGCGAGCCGGAGCGCGCGTTCGCGCCACACCGCGCCTTCTCCCGCGTCGGAGAGCGCGACCAGCCCCGCGCCGAACAGGGCATAGTCGTCGAGAAAAGCGGCCCCCTGCGCGCGCCCGCGGAAGATCTCGTGGCTCAGCGCGCAAGCGCCGGGATGGTAGGCGAGCGCCCAGAGCCGCTCCGCGGCGCGGCGCGCGAGGCGCACGTATCCCGGCTCCCCGATGATGCGGCCTGCCGCTGCCAGCGCCTCGATCGCCATGCCGTTCAGGCCGACGATCATTTTCTCGTCGCGGGCGGGCTGCGGACGCGAGTCGCGCACCGCCAGCAGCCGGGCGCGCAACGCCGCCGTCCGGGACAGCACTTCCGCGGCCTGCGTACCCTCGGGCAAGGGGAGGCGCACCCGAAGAGCTCCACGCTCTTCGTCCGGCGCGAGCGCAGCGGCGCGCCGCGCCGGCAACGGCACGAGGTGGTAGTGCCGGAGCAGCCGCCGTGCGCCCTCGGCGCCCAGCACCTTCTCGATCTCGGCTTCGCTCCACAGATAGCTCGCGCCTTCGTGGCCGTCGACCTCCGCGTCCTCGGCCGTGTAGAAACCGCCTTCGGGCGCGCTCATGCGCCGCTCGAGGTAGCGGGCGATATCCGAGGCGACGAGGCGGTAGAGCGGCCGCCGTGTGAGCCGCCACGCCCGCGCGTACACCTTGAGCAGCTGCGCGTTGTTGTAGAGCATCTTCTCGAAGTGCGGCACCGACCACGTCCGGTCCACCGTGTAACGGTGGAACCCGCCGCCGACGTGGTCGTGAAGCCCGCCGAGCGCGATCGCATCGAGGGTGGCGCTCAGGCGCCCCAGCGCCTTCGCATCCGGCGCGGCTGAAAGCGCGCTCACGAGCATCTCCAGCACCGGCTCCTGCGGGAACTGCGAATCGCGTCCCTCGAACCGAAAGCCGCCGTGCGAAGCGTCGAACCGGGCCGCGGTGTCGCGCAGCGCCTCGCGCAACCATTGCCCGGGACGCGCAGGACCGGCCTGGGCGCGCTGCGCATCCTCGCCGCTGCGCATCGCCGCCAGTACCTGCTCGGCGCGCGCGCGGATCTCGCCGCTCCTCGAGCGCCAGTCCTCGTGGATCGCAGCGAGCACGGTCACGAATCCAGGCCGGCCGAAATCGTCGTCCTCGGGTGGAAAGTAGCTGCCGCCGAAAAAGGGCTTTCCGTCTGGCGTAAGAAAGAGGTTATTCGGCCATCCGCCGCTTCCGGTCATGAGTAGGGTCGCGCGCATGTAGAGAGAGTCGATGTCCGGCCGCTGCTCGCGGTCGACCTTCACGTTGACGAACCACCTGTTCATCAGCGCCGCGATCTCCGGGTTGGAATAAAGCGTCCGGTTGGCGACGTGGCACCAGTAGCACGAGCTGTAGCCGACGGACAGGAAGATCGGCTTGTTCTCGCGCCGGGCGCGCTCGAGCGCCTCCTCGCCCCAGGGATACCAGTCGACGGGATTGCGCGCGTGCTGCAGAAGATAGGGCGAGCCCGAATCGATCAGACGGTTGGTTCCGCCGGCACGCGGCGCGTCCGGGCCGGCGCCACCGGCCACCCCCGCGGCCACGGCCAGCACGGCCGCCGCCGCGATCTTCCGGCCAAGGGCTGATGCGTTCATCGGTATCTGTCTATCCGTCGCCTATCGCAGCTCGCGCACGATCTCGCTCGCCGGATTGAACGCGAGCCAGGCGAACGCGAAATGCACGCCGCTTTCGACCTGGGGCAGGCGCTTGCCCTTCAACGGTCCCGCGATCGCCTCGCCGAGAAGGTTCCATTCCGAGCCGGTCGCCTTGTCGAAGTTCTTTCCGGACCTCGACTCGAACTCGAGGACCTTGCCGTCCACGCGCCGGTCGAACGCCGTGGCGGCGGGAATCGGCCGCCCTTCGGGGATGCGCGCATCATCCAGCGGCGAGGCCATGCCGCGCTTGACGAAGATCACATAGGAGAGGTTTTCCAGCACACCGTTCACGATCGGGCTGCGGTCGAGAAGCGTCAGCGGATAAAGCCGGTGCCTGCCGCCCGCGGACACCGAGAGCACGCGCTCCATCGGCGGCAGGCGCTTGTCCACCGCCGAGGAAAACAGGAACGGGCTCTGGTCGATGCGGTCGTAGCCGGCGTAGGGATTTCGCCCGTAGGGCCGTGCGTGCCCGGTTTCGCGCGAGAGCACCAGACCCAGCGGGTACGCCGCCTCGAAATCCTCGAACGCGACGATCCCGGAGGGCAGGCGCACGAGCTCCGTGCCCGCATAATTTCCCACGATCCCTTTTCCGGTGAATTGCTGCCACCACGATTCGGTCTGCCGATCGTACATGACGAGGTCGGAGTAGCGCAGCCGCCCCGTGGTGCCGAAATCGAGCACGCGGGCGGCCACGCGCCGGTCGAACACGATCGAGGCGTTACAGAGCGGGCAGAAGGTGACCGCGACTGGCGTGCCGGCCACGGTGTCGTTCACGATCTCGTGAAACATGAGGATCTGGAGCGGGTAGGCGCGCGCCTCGCGCGCGACCCTGAGCACGATCACCGGCTCCTTCGCCCCGAGCCAGGCGCGCGCCGCGCGCGCGCCCACAAAGCGCGGCCGGTCGATCGCCGGGATGCCGTCCTTGGGCGGGCCGCCCGATTCGATCTCGGAAAGCTCGACCGTGCGCTTCGAAAAATCGGTCTTCGGCCACTCGGCGCGATCAGACGCGGTTTGCGCGACCGCACTCGCCGCGAGCAGCGCGGCGGCGAGCGAGGCGATGAATGCGGCGGTGCGCGGGCTCATGCGGCCCTCCTCGGCTGGTTCAAGGTGGAGCAGATCGCCTTGGTCGGCTCGCCGCTTCCGAGCGCGAGCATGCGCCGGCGCCAGCGCGTCGGCACCGGCGGCACGGGCAGCAGGAAGCGCGCGAGATCGAGCACGTTCTTCATATCGTACCGGTGCCCGAGACGCGCCAGCGCCGCGTGCGACCAGGTGGACTGCGTCAGGTACTTGATCGCGGTGCTCAGCCGCGTGTTGCCTTCCACGAGCAGCACGTCGCAGGGCCGAAGCGCCCCAGCGAGCCGCCCGGGTTCCGACGTGGCTAAAGGGACATAGCGCGGGTCGGGCCGCCCGAGAAACCGCGCAAGGCGGGCGCCCGCGAACTCGAGCAGATTGCTCATGCGTTGGCGGCGGACAAAGCAGGGGTCCGCGCACCGAGGAACAGGCGCTCGAGCTCGGCCGCCGGCTCCGGGCGCGCGAAGAAGTACCCCTGGATCTCCTCGCAGCCGCGCGCGCGCAGGAACGCGAGCTGCTCCGCGCTCTCGACCCCCTCGGCGACGACGCTGCGGCCGAGGGCGTGCGCCATGCCGAGGATGGCCGCGCAGATCGATTCCGCGTCGCGCTCGCGGCCGATGTCGTCGACGAACGACTTGTCGATCTTGATGGTATCGATCGCAAAGCGGCGCAGGTAGTTGAGCGAAGCGTAGCCGGTCCCGAAATCGTCGATCGCGATGCGCACGCCCAGCTCGTGAAGCGCGCGCAGGCGCTTCGCGGTTCGCTCGACGTCGCGCATCGCCGCGGTCTCGGTGATCTCGAGCTCGATCAGCCGCGGGGGGATGCCGTATTCGCGCAAGATGCTCTGCACCGACTCGACCAGCCCCGGGGCGGCGAACTGGTGCGCCGAGAGATTGACCGCGACGCGCGGCGCGGCGCCGAAGCGCGCGAGCCAGTCGCGCAACTGCGCGCATGCGGCGCGCAGCACCTTGTCGCCGAGCGCCACGACGAGACCCGTCGCCTCGGCGACCGGGATGAACTGATCGGGCCGCACCAGCCCGCGCTCGGGGTGCCGCCAGCGCACCAGGGCCTCGGCTCCCGCGAACGCCAGGTCGCCGCCCGCGAGCGACGCCTTCGCCTGGTACACGAGAAACAGCTCGTCGTCCCGCCCGAGCGCGCGCTCGAGCGCGCGCGAGAGCGCGCGCCGTTCGCGCGCCGCCTCGGCCATGGAGTTGTCGAAGAAGGCATACCCGCCCGAATCGTCGGCCCCGGCGCGCTCGAGCGCGATCTCGGCCTCGTTCAGCAGCTCTTCGGGCGCGAGATCGCCCGTGACGGCATGAACAATGCCCACGCGAAGACGGGTCGATATCGTCTCGCTGCCGATCACGTAGTCTCCGGCTGCATCCCGGATCAGGCACTCCGCGAATCCGGCGGCATCGAACCCGGTATCGCCCGAGCGCCTCGCGACCGCGAAGCGGCCCGCGCCCAGGTGCGCCGCGAAGCTGCCGCGCCCGGCCGCGCGCGACAGCCGCGCGCCGACATCCCAGATCAGCCGATCGCCCACCTGCTGGCCGAGGGCGGCGTTCACGCGCCGCAGCTCAACGACGTTCACGAGGCACACCGTGATCGCGCCCGGGACGCCGCGATCGCCGGCGCGCCTGCCGGCCAGGTGCTCGAGGAACGCGCGCCGGTTGGGCATCCCGGTGAGCGCATCGTGATGCGAGAGGGCGTGCGCGCGCGCCTTTGCGATCTCGCGGTCGCGCCGGATGCTCTCCGCCACCCGCGCGAGCATCGCATTGTGCGCCGACATGATCTCGCCGAGCTCGTCGCGCCGGCGGCTCGGCACCGCGAATTCGCTCGCCTGCTCGGGCCGGTCCGCGGCGAGGCGCATGCTCTCGCGCAGCCGCATCAGCGGGCCGAGCAGCAGGAAATGCAGCACCAGCATCGTCCCCGCGGTGACCACGAGGACGATCAGGGCGACGAGGCCGGCAATGCGCAGGACGTACGCGCGCAGCGCCCCCGCCACGTGCGAGGCGTCGAGCCGTGCGGCGAATCCGGCGATTCCCGGTGCCGCCGCCCTCCAGGACACTTCGACGCGCGTGCCGTCCGCCGACCGGCGCAGAATCGCGGGCCCGGAAGTCTTCGCTTCGCGGGGCAGCGCGAGGCCGGCCCCGAGACGCTCTCCCTCGGAGACCGCCACCCCGCCGTCGCCGCGCAGCGCCGCCAGGCCGCGCACGTGCAGCCGGCCGACCAGCGAACGAAGCACCGTTTCGGGCTCCGCGTCCGCGCGCATCGCCAACGCCGCGTCCACCGCGCCTTGCGCTTCGATCCCGAGCTGGCGCAGCGCTTCGCGCTCGAAGCGCATCGCCGATGGAATCAGGATCAGGCTCTCGACCGCCAGGATCGACGCAAACACGCCGCCGGTGATTCGCCAGCAAAGGCGGCAGCCGAGACCGGCAAGGAGGTTCATGGGGGCGCGAGGCGCCGCAGCACGCGCAGCCCGATCCAGGAGCCGGGCAGCGCCGCGGCGATCCAGAGCCATCCGTGCAGGCTCGTGCTCGCGACGCCGGAGAAGAACGCCCCGATGTTGCACCCGTAGGCGATGCGCGCGCCGTAGCCCATCGCGAGGCCGCCGAGCGCAGCCGCCGCGATCGCCCGCGGCGAGGGCCCGAGCCGGAGCTGGAAGCCGCCCGCGAGCCCCGAAGCGGCGAGCGCACCGAGCACGAGCCCGAAATCCATCACCGAGGTGACATCGGCGAAGACGCTGGAATCGAGCGCGTTGCGCTGAAAACCCGCGGTCCAGAAGGCGCTCGTGTCCGGATCCCAGCCGAGCATGCGCGCCGCCTTGCCGCCCCAGAGGGTGAACGCCCAGGTGATGGACCACGGGTGTCCCGCGACCGCGAGCGCCGCGAGCCCGAGCCCCGCCAGGGCGAGCGCGCCCGCGATCCGCTTCGGGCTCGCATCGGCGTCCGCGCCCGGAAACCGGCCGAGGAGTGCGTAGAGCGCCGCAAGCACCGCAAGCTGGATCGCAACCGCCGCGGGCCAGCCGAGCGAGTCCCCGAGCGCGATCGGCTCGGGTGCCGGCAGCGCGCCCCAGGCGTCCATGTGCAGGCTCGCCCAGAACGAGCCGCCGACGAACGTCGCGAGCGCGACCACCATGCGCATCTGGCCGCCGCCCGCCACGTAGAGCGAGCCCGAGCCGCACGCGCCCGCCAGCATCATGCCGATGCCGAAAAGGAACGCGCCCGCCGCGACCTGCAGCCCCGCGGGCGCCACCGCGCCGACGACCTCCCGGCCGAACACCGATCCCTGCGCAAGCGCCGGCGCGAACAGCACGGTCGCCGCCGCGACCATCACGAGCTGCGCGCGCACGCCGTGCGTGCCGCGCCCCTCGAGCAGACGCCGGTACGCACCGGCGAAACCGAACGCCGACGCCCACAAGGCCGCGCCGAGCGCCATCCCGATCGCAAGAAGCGCGAGCATTCGCGCCCCTTCGGTCGAGACCGCCCCCGCAACGATGATCGCAAGAAGCCCGGCCAGAGCGAGCGCGCTCCGCTGCGGCACGAAACCCGCTTCAGCCGCTGCCGGCATCCTTCACGATTTTCTCGAACACGGAATCGAGCTCGCGCGCCATGCGATCGAGCTCCGCGCTGCCGTAGGGCGCGAATACCGCGCTCGGCTTGCGATAGGTGAGGGTGCTCGTGCCGTCCCGGTTCTCGGTAACGTAGATGCGAAGCGGCGCCTCGATCCCGGCCGGCACGCTCGCCGCGAGCATGCGCACGGCGTAGTCGTTGCGGAACACCATCAGCACCGCGTTCCCGGGGATCTTGACGCCGCGAGCCGCTGCGCCGCGGCTCGCGCTCGCCTGCGCCACGAGCCCCATCTTGTGCGCCTCGATCGCCGTCTCCAGCCGTGCGACCGCGGCATCGAACCCGTGCGGCGTCTTCGTCGATACCGTGCCCGGCAGCTGAGCCTGCGCGTACAACGACATTGCGGTAAGCGCACCCGCGGGCGCCAGGCGCGCGAGCAGATTCATTTCACCACCAGCCTGTAGTCCGGTGTCGGATTGAGCAGACACGAATAGACATAGTTCCCGGCTTTCAGCTCGATCGCGTAATCCTGCGTCTTTCCTGCCGTGAGACCGCCGCCCGAGACGCTCGGCAGGCGGGCGCGGTCCACGAGCGACGCGCCACGCAGCCAGAAACCGAGCTCGTAGGGAACGTTCCTGTTGGTAACGCGGAACACGTACTTGCCGGGCTTGAGCTCGAGCGTCTTCGCCTCCGACAGGCGCCTGGCGCCGGTGCGCCCGTTGATCGCCTCGCAATCCGCGGCGCCGGCCGACCTGAAGCCGCGGTCCTTGCCGTTCTCGCTCTCGAGGAACTGGCACGGCACCTGGGTCAGCTCGATCACCCTGGGCGACTGCGCCACGGCCGGTGCGGCGGCAAGGAAGGTCGCGAGCGCGGCGCAATGACAGGCGATCGCCGCAAACGGCCTAATCATCGGGTCCCTCCACCTCGGCGTGCGCCCGCAGCGCCGAATCGACCTGCGCGATCGCGTCTTCGACCGACACCGGCATGCTCGAAAGGATGTCGAGATCGCGGCGCTCCCACACGTCCTCGCCCGGATGCGCGTCGCGCCAGGCGCCGATCACGCGGTCGCGCTCGAGGAGCAGGGTCTCGATGTGCGGCCGAAACAGCGCGACCATCGCGCCGATCCAGCGGTTCACCGGCCAGGACGGAAACGCATGATCGACGCGAAACCGATCGAGCATCCCGATCAGCTCGTCCGCGGGATACCAGGTGTCGCCGCAGACCCAGCGATTCGGCGCGAACAGCCCGATCGGATAGCCGTAGGCATCCATGGAGATCCCGATCAGATGCGCGATCGCCTGCTCGCCCTCGGGCCAGGGCTCCGAATGCGCCGCGAGCAGCGGCATCGCGCCCTCCGGCATCCCGGCCGCGCGCAGGAACGTATGGAAATGGCCGTGCTCTCCGGCAAGCGAGCGGTGCGCGTGGTAATAGTACTGAGCGTGCGTTTCTTCGTCGTAGACGTCGTTTCGCGGATAGTGGTCGTATTCGCGGAACTCGCCCTGCCCGCGCAGCACCTCGACCACGACGTTCAGTCCGCCTTTCCGGAGCACGCGGTAGCACTCGAGGATCTCGGCGCCCGCGGCGCGCATCGCCTCGAGTCGCGCCCGGGGCAGGCGCCAGAGCGGCGGCGCCTGCACCTCGCGCGGGCCGATTATTTCTTCTTCGCGGCGCAGGGGTTCTTCGCCGCGCACGGGTTCTTGGCGGCGCACGGGTTCATTGCCTTTTTCTTTTTCGCCGCGCACGGATTCTTCGCCGCACAGGGGTTCTTCTGAGCGAGCAGAAGGGACTGGCCGGCGCCGGGCTCGTCCGAGGCGGCCGGCGCGAGCGGCGCGCCGAGCAGCAGGCCCGAGGACATCATCGAGACAACGACAGGCTTGAGATTCAGGTTCACTTTGCTTCCTCCTCGTAACAGGTTGTGGAACGGCTACTTTCTCCCGGCGCACGGGTTCTTCGCGGCACACGGGTTCTTCGCGGCGCACGGATTCTTCGCGGCGCACGGGTTCTTCGCGGCGGTCTTGATGAAACCCTTCTGCACCTCGCCCGTGTACGCGGTGAGCGCCGCAAGCTCCTTGGAGCTCCACGGCAGCGGCTTCGCCGCCATCGGCACCACCATGCAGAACTGGACCATCTGCTCCATCGTGACGCGCTTGAGCCCCGACTGGCCATCCGACATCGCGACGTAATGCGGATAAGGCTTGCGGAACGTCTCCTGGAACGCAGCGTTGCCCGAGTGGCAGGTATTGCAGGACATGCCGTTGCTGCTCAGCTTGGTGTCGGACCACAGGCGCGCGCCTTCCGTGACGAGCTCGGATTTCGCGGCCTTGTACGGCTTCGTGCCCTTGGGACGTGTGACGAGCTTGGGATCGACCTTGCCCGCGGCGGCGCAAGGGTTCTTCGCGGCGCACGGATTCGCCGCCGCGCAGGGGTTCCTGGCAGCGCAGGGGTTCTTTGCCGCACAGGGATTCCTCTGGGCGAGCAGAAGGACCGAGCCGGCACCGGGATCGTTCGGGCCGGCCTGCACGAGCGGCATGCCGAGCACGATTCCGGCGGACATCATCGAGACAACCAGCGGCTTGCGATTCAGATTCACTTTCTCCTCCTCGTGGGTGGTACGTGGGATGGGGTCCGGTCGGATTCAGCTCACGCCCAGAATCGCCTCGACGCGCACGAGCGCGCGCTGGGACGGCGACACGATCGCTACGGAGCCGCCGCGCGCCGGCACGATCGCCGCTTCGAACCCGTTCGCGGAAGCGACTACGCGCGAAGCGAGCGGCCGCTCCGGCATCAGGAGCAGGGTCGCCTTGCCGAGCGGGGTCTTGACGACGACGTGGTGCGCGATTGCGCCCGCGAACGGACAGGTGCCCACGTAGCGGATCTCGCCGAGCTGGCCCGGGAGCGCGACCCCCAGCCCGCTCGCGACGCGCTCGAGCACCGCACGGTCCGCCGGTTTCGCGTCGAGAATCGCCTGCGCTTCCTCGTAGAGAACGAAATCGATTCCCGCGCGCGCGAGCGGGTCGTTGCGCGGCCAGGCGAGCGCCGCGGCGAGGGCGATCGCGAGAACCAGGCTCGCCGCGACCGCCAGCCAGCGCCTGCCGCCGAGCGACTGCTGGATCGCATTGCGCAGGACGCGATCGACGAACCCCGCCGGGAAAGGAACCTGGAGCGATTCGGCGAGCCGGTCTTCGAGCTCAAGCGTGCTCGCGAGCAGCTCGCCGCACGCGGCGCAGCGCCCGGCGTGCGCGCGCAGCTCCGGATCGAGCCGGCGCGGATCGACCAACACGGCCCTGCGAAATTCGAGGCAGCTCATCCTTCTCTTGCCTCCCTGTCGACTTCGCCCGGCTCGAGCGCGCGGCGCAGCCCCTGACGCGCGCGCGACAGCCGCGTCATCACGGCGCCCTCGCTCGAGCCGAGAATCCGGGCGATCTCGCCGCAGCTGAAGCCGCCAAGCACCTGAAGGAGCAGCGCGTCGCGCGACTCCGGGCTGATCTGATCGAGGGCCTTTGCCATGTCCAGTCTGAGCGCGGGATCGTCACCCGCATACGGCTCGTTCGCCGGCGCCTCTCCTTCGCGCTGGTTTCCCGGCCGCGCCGCGTCCCTCGCGAACTCGTGGTAGAGGATCGTGAACAGCCACGACTTCACCACGCGCGGCTCGCGCAATCCCGCCCAGCCGCGCCACGCACGCGCGAGCGTCTCCTGCACGAGGTCCTCGGCGCGCCAGCGATTGCGGCAGAGCCAGTACGCGTAGCGGAACAGGTCCTCCAGGTGGGCCCGCACCGCGCTTTCGAAGACCGCCGTCCGGCGCTCGAGCAGCATGCGCATCAGACCGGGCAGCGCGCCGGTTCCTTACAGCGAACCGAGGGAGATCACCTGCCCGACGTTGCGCGCCGCCGGCTCCGAAACGAGAATCCGCAATTCCATCGGGGGCAATTGCTCGAAGACCGCCATTGCGGCGGCGCGGCAAACTTCCGAGGGATCCCGTATGTCCTCGACCCGAAGCGTCGCCGTGAGGCGCGGCAGCCCGCCGCGGGCGCATTGCACGCGCAGCGACTCGATCGCCGCAATGCCCGGCACCGCGCGCAGCGTCCGGCGGGCCGCCGCCTCGAGCACGCGCGCCGGCGCCCAGCGAAGAAGAAGTCTCATCAAGCACAGGCCAAGACCCGCCGCGCGGATCGATCCTTACTTTGGCGCTAGCATTCGGGCATGGCGGTTTTCCCGAAACTCGTTTCCTTCTTGGCTCTGGCCCTCGCGAGCGCGGCGTTCGCGGGCGAGGCGGACGTGATCGAGGTGAAGGCGCGCCGCGCGGCGCCGGGTGTCTACGACTTCGAGGTGACCGTGAGAAGCATCGACAAGGGCTGGGAGTACTACGCGGACGCAATCGAGGTGCTGGCGCCGGACGGCACGGTGCTCGGGCGTCGCGTGCTCCTGCATCCGCACGAAACCGAGCAGCCGTTCACGCGCGACCTCCCCGGCGTGAAGATCCCCGCCGGTGTCGAGCGCGTCACGGTGCGGGCGCGGCACAAGCCGAAGGGTTACGGCGGCAAGACGCTCGCCATCGCGTTGCCGAAGTAGCCGGCGCCGTCACGGACCGGCGATGTCGCGCACCTCGATCCACCGTGCGACGATCGCGCCGCGCTCGACGACGTGCACGACCGAGACCACGCTTCCGGGAAGCGTCCCGAGCAGCACGTAGTCGTCGCCGTGGCGGATCGGCACGCCGAGGCGCACATGGACCAGCACCACGTCGCGGCCGCCCGGCCGCTTCACTTCGAGATCGAAGTAGCCGGCGCAGCCCCTGGGCCTCAACTGGCACAGCGTCACCGTAGCGCGCAGCACGCGGCCCTCGATCCGGCGCTCCTCGCCCGAAGCTGCCGCGCTCGCGGCGAGCGCCGCCGCGACAAGACAGATTCGTATCAAAAAGCACACTGCGCCGCGGCATCTCATCGGCGATGAGACCCGCTGCGAAGCGCAAGGCTTACGCCGTCATGCGCTCACGATCTCGGGCAGCGCGGCGAGGGATCCGATCTGGCCGTCCGGCTCTTGCGGTATTCGCTCGGGCGCCTGGCGAAAGCGGTTGCACCAGAGGACGCGATAACCGAACGACTTGGCGGCATGCGCGTCCCACCCGTTCGACGACACGAAGCACATCTGATTCGGCGCGAGCTGGAAGCGGTCCGCGGGCAGGCGGTACACCGAGGGATGCGGCTTGAAGACCTTCACCTCCTCGACCGAGAGAATCGCATCGAGCAGCCCGGCGATTCCCGAGCTCGACGCGGCCGCCGCGAGCATGTTCGGCTCCCCATTGGAAAGTATGGCGAGCTTCATCCCCCGGGCCTTCAGGCGCTCGAGCGCGCCTTTCGCCTCCGGATATGCCGGCAGGCGGAGATAGAGATCCATCAACCGCCCGCGAAGCGCCGGATCCCCGAGCCCGAGGCTCCCGAGCGCGAAATCGAGGGCGTCGCCCGTCACGCTCCAGAAATCGGCATGCCATCCCATCAGCCCGCGCAGCCACGTGTACTGGAGCTGCTTGGCGCGCCACAACTCCGCCAGCGGCTGCCACCTGTCCCCCAGCGCGTCCTTTTCCTGCGCGGCGGCGGCATTGACGTCGAAGAGCGTGCCGTAGGCGTCGAACACGCACGCCCCGATTCCTGTCAGTCGAAGACCCGTCATGGTGTTCCCTTCAATCGCTCGCGCCGCTCGAACAACGTGTAGGCGGAAGCTTCGGCGGCGGCAAGCGCCCGCCCGATCAGATTTCGCCCGGCGCTCGTCGTGCCCCGCTCGAGCGCGTCGCGATAGAACGCGGCGTAGAACGCGTCCGGCTCCACGCGCACGCGGTACACCAGCACGGCGGCCTTCGGGTGCCGGCGCCGCTCGTAATCGAGCGCTACCGCGGCATCCGGCGCAAGCCGCGTGTCCGCGATCTCGCGGGACAGATCGAGCGCGATCCTGCGGCCGATCCGGCGCGCGGCGCGGGTGCCTGCGAGCGGCCTGCCCGCGCCGTCGGCCTGGAAAATCTCCGCGGTTACAAGCGGGGTGACGTAGGTCGGAAAGGCGTGGCCGGTTCCGGTGTTGGTGACGCGAAGCTGCGCCGCAATCGTGCCTGCCTCGAGCGCGGGCACCCGCGTCTCCACGGTGACGCCGGCGCGCACCATCGCCTCGTCGTGAATCCCGCGCCAGACATGCCGCCGGTCCGGCATGTGGCAGGACTGGCAGGTTCTGCCCTCGCGCGCGTGGCGGCTCGCGCGCCACTCCTCGTAGGTGTTCTCGAGCAGCTTTCCGTTCAGCGCAAAACCGTCCGCCTCGAACTGGTGGCAGGCGGCGCAGAAGCGCGAGTCGGCGAACGCTTCGCTCGCGCGCCAGCCGCCGTGCGGCAGCCCGTCGCCCGGCCTGGAAACGGTTCCGTCGCGCCGCGGCGGGCCGTAGCGCACGTGATTCCTCACGTGGCAGCCCGCGCAGCTAAGCCCCTGCTCATGCGCCGCGGCCGATCGGGAATTCGCCGCCGCCTTGAGCAGGCTCTGCGCCTGCTCGGCAAGCGGCGCGTGACAGCGCAGGCAGGCCTCGTGCGCGTGCGCGTCCGCGCCCATGTCGAGCAGCTGCCCCAGCACGCCCGGCCCCATGGCCCGGGAATGAAGGCTCGTTTTCCAGTCGTCGAATTGCGCGCGGTGACATTGGCCGCAGGCGGACGGATCGAGCGAGGCTTCCTGGGCGCTGAAACCGCCGGGCGGCCTGCCCTGGGCCTTCAGCGGCCGCGCCCAGTGGCGCTCGAGGAACGTGCGTGCCTCGTCCGCAATCGCCGGCGAACCGGCCCCCGACGCGACCACGCACGCGGCCGCGAGCAATGCCCGCGGCCACGCGCTGCGCAGGGAGATCCGGCACATGAGAGGTGGAACGATACCGCACGCCGGACCTTACGGCGGCCGTTCTCGGCTAGAGCGCCGGCGCCTGCGGGAAATCGATCTCCGTCCGGTTCACGCGGTTGAACAGCGTCGTGAACACCGTCTGCGCGAGCACCATGAGAACCTCGGTGATCTGGCCGTCGTTGAAACCCGCGGCCCGGATCGCCGCCAAATCCTCGTCCGAGATCTGACCCGCCGGCTGGATCGCCTTGCTCACGAAACGGGTCAGAGCGGCCAGCCTGGGGACACCGATCGTGCCGCGCCGGATGGCGAGCGTATCTTCTTCCGAAAGCCCCGCCTTGCGGCCGACGAAGGTGTGCGCGGCGAGGCAGTAGTTGCAGCCGTAAGCCTGTGCGACGACGAGCTTGATCGCTTCGGTCTCGGCGCCGCTCAACCCGCCCTCCCTCAGCTTCGCGCCCATTCCGAGAAGCACGTCGAGCGCCGCCGGACTGTTGGCGACCCCCCGGTAGATGTTCGGAACCGCGCCGATCGTCTTCCCGAGCCCGTCGTAGAGCTCGCGCACGCGTCCCTCGGCCTGCTCCACGCCGACTACGTTCAATCTGGGCATTCATTCTCTCCGTGTCAGTCAGGAATCGCCGCGCCTTACGCGCGCGGCTGAAGTCCCAGCAGCCCGTCGAGCCGTCCCGAGCGATCGAGCGCGGCGAGATCGTCGAAACCGCCCACGTGCGTATCGCCGACGAAGATCTGCGGAACGCTGGTCCGCCCGGTGCGCGCCATCATGCGCTCGTGCTCGCGAGGATCCCGGTCGACCGCGATCTTGACCAGATCGGCTACGCCCTTGGATCTCAGGAACCGCTCGGCCTGCGCGCAGTAAGGGCAGTCCTGGGCCGTGTACATGGTGATTTTCGCTGCCATGGGTGCCTCCCGCGAAAGGCGTCGGCGACGCGTCCGGGGACTCTAATCTGCGGCGCGAGGACGATGAATGATATACAGTCCAGAATTTCTGTCCGATCGTCCACATCTGTGTCCACGGATGTACTGAGCGACATATTGCGCCCGCTGCACCTCCGGGGCGGCGTCTATTTCCGCTGCGACTTCCGCGCGCCCTGGGGCATGAGAATCAAGCCCACGCCGGTGGCGGAGTTCCACCTGATCGTGCGTGGACAGTGCTGGCTGCAGCTCGCGACGCGGCGCCAGCCGGTCGCGCTGCACGGGGGCGACATCGTCGTGCTTCCCCACGGTGACGGCCATGCGCTTCTCGACTCGCCGAAGAGCCGCGCCGTTCCGGCGGAGCGCATCGTCGGCGGGCAGAGCCTCGACCGGTACGGCCCGGTGGTCTACGGCGGAAAGGGTCTTCCGGCGGAAATCCTGTGCGGATACTTCGAGTTCGAACGCGCGCCGCGGCAAACTCTCCTCGCCGCGCTTCCGCCGTTGATCCACGTGCGCGGCGCCGACTCGGACGCGCTCGCCTCGCTGCAGGCGGTGATGGCGCTGATCTCCCGGGAGACACGCAACCCGCAGCCGGGAGGCGCGGCGATCGTGGATCGGCTCGCCGAGGTGTTGTTCATCCAGATCCTGCGCGCGTACATTGCGAGCGCGGAAGCGCCCTCCGGCATCTTTGCCGCCATCGCCGACCGGCAGATCGGCGCCGCGCTCGCGCAGCTGCGCAGCGCGCCGGAAAAGCCCTGGTCGGTGGCATCGCTCGCGAAGCAGGTCGCGATGTCCCGCTCGGCGTTCTCGGCGCGGTTCACGCAGCTCGTCGGGCAGCCGCCGATGCGGTATCTGGCCGAGCGGCGCATGGAAAGAGCGCGCGAGCTGCTCGCGCAACCCGGAATGAACGCCGCCGCGGTGGCCGGGAAAGTCGGCTACGGCTCGGAAGCCGCCTTCGGCAAGGCGTTCAAGAAGATCTTCGGAACCGGCCCGGGGGCGTTTCGCCGCCGGTCGCAGCGCCCGGGCTAGGCGCGCCAGTCCCGCAGCTCGGCGATCCAGGCTTCGCACATCCGCGCCGCCTCCGTAGGCGCAATGCGGGTGGCTAGCCAGGCGCCGAGCGTAGCCGAAGTAAGGAGCCGCGCGCGTTCTTCGACGCGGTCGCCGCGCGTACCCCTGCTCAAGGCGTTGGCAAACGCGCTGCGCAGCCGGTCGCGAAAGCCGGCGCTCCTGCTCTTCAGGAGTGGCACACGGCCCTCGAGCTCGGCGATGGAGTTGACCATCAGGCAACCCCGGCGGGCCGCCGGGTCGCCGGAGCGGAAGAGCCTGGCGAGTCCGGCAAAGAACGATTCGATGTCGCCGACGTCCGCATCGGCTCGTTCCATCGGGGCCAGCCGCGGCCCGATGAAGTCGTCAAGGTAGAGCGCCAAGGCCCGCAGGAACAGCGCCTTCTTGCTGCCGAACGTCGCATAGAGGCTCGAGCGGTTGAGCCCGGTATTGCGTTCGAGGTCTTCGATTGCCGCGCCGCGGTAGCCCTTCTCCCAGAACACCTGCCTGGCGGCGAGCACGATCTCGGCGGTGTCGAAGCTGCGCGGTCGGGCCATGGGTCGGCGATCCCCTTGACATTCTGAACTATTAATTTCAGTATACGCCGACATTCTGAAACGTATGGTTCATAACCCGAAGGGCACAGGAGGCGGCGTCATGCGGATCCCGACAGAACCCATCGGCAGCATTCCCCGGCCGCGAGAGCTCATCGAAGCGGGCGCTGCGGTCGCCGCGGGACGGATCACCCCTGCGGCTTACGAAGCCGTCGTCGAGCGGGCGCTGCGCGACACGATCGCGCGGTTCGAGGCGACCGGCTCCCCGGTGATCACGGACGGCGAGCAGGCCAAGCCCAGCTTCGCGACCTACCCCATCCACGGGCTTGGAAACCTCGCTCCCGACGGCGTCGAGATCCCCTTCGCCGACGGCCACTCGCGACGGCTGCCCCGGCTGACCGCCGGGCCGTTTCGCTACCGGATTCACGCGGCCAGCTACCTCGAGGCGGCGCGGCGCCACGCCCGCGTACCGCTCAAGCAGGCGGTGATTTCCGCCTCGGCGCTCAGCCTCCTTTACCCCCGGGACGGCATCGAAGGCTACCCGCGCGAGGCATTCCTGGAGGACCTGGTGCGCGAGGCGGCGGCGGACATTCGAGGTTGCCTCGACGGGGGCGCTCATTGCGTGCAGATCGACTTCACCGAGGCCCGCCTCGCCGTCAAGCTCGACCCCGGCAAACAACTGTTGCGCTCATTCATCGACCTTAACAACCAGGTCCTTGACCAGTTCTCCGTGGCGGAACGACGCCGCATCGGCGTGCACACCTGTCCGGGCGGGGACCAGGACTCGACGCACAGCGCCGATGTCGACTACGCCGAATTGCTGCCAAGCCTGTTTGGCCTGCGCGCGGGCGCCTTCTACGTCCAGCTCGCGAGCGAGCCGGACCGGCGCCGCGTGCTGGCAGCGATCCGCGAGCACGCGAAGCCGGAGCAGCGGATCTTCGTAGGGGTGATCGATCCGATCGCGCCCGCGGTGGAAACCAGGGAACAGGTCAGGGACCGGGTGCTTGAGGCCGCGGAGTACATCGGACCTGCCCGACTCGGCACCTGCGACGACTGCGGCTTCTCGCCCTTCGGGGACGACACCTCGACGGCTCGCGAAACCGCGTTCGCGAAGATACGGGCACGAGTGCTGGGTACCGAGCTCGCGGCGGCCGAGCTGGGCCTCGAGAGCGGCCGTGCCTCGTAGCGGAGCGCGCGGCCGCCTGGTGCCCCCGCTCAGCGCTGGCGCGGCGAGTAGACGTTCGTCGACGTGCCGCGCCCGCGGACCCTGACCCCACCGACGTGCTCGAAGCGGAATGGCCGTTTCTGGCGCGAGAGGCCGGACGGGGATAGGGCGCGAGGCCTTATCCCCGGCGGCCGGCCCCGGTCGGTCAGATTCCGCCGATCGGCGCGATCTGGAACAGCCTCATCTGCGAGAGATCGAAGATCCGATCGCGTTGCGGGACGATCGACTGATAATCCGGGTCCTTGAACAGGTTCTGCATCGCGTCCATCGTCGGGAACTCCTTGCCCGCGATCACCGCGGGTTTCAGGTCCCGCTTCATGACGCCAAGGACCTGGTACGTGAAGAGCAGCTTTCCGCCGTGCTTGCGGACGATCGGTCCAAGCGCCTCGTGGAAATAGGCACCGGCCTGCGTCGGGCTGACTCCGGGCTGTAACCATTGCAGGTCCATGAACTGAACGGCCCCGCCGGCTTGCGCCGCGACGGAGAACGCGACCAGGATGGCGCAGAGCGCGCCGCCGACCAGCTTTCGCATCGTGTTACGACCGTACATGTCGAGACTCCTTTTCTGGAAAAGCACGAATTGCAGGGCGGGCGCACGTCAGGCCGCAGCGGCCCACTTCGGCAGGAAGGCGGCGAACTGCTCGTTCACCGCCGGCTTGGCCACGTGATTGGCGTAGTTGGTGAGGGTCTTGAGCGCGACGCCGAGAATGACCTCGAACACCTGCGCCCGGGTGAAACCCGCGCCGATGAACTTCTCGAGGTCCCCGGGCGAGAGCCAGCCGCGCCTGTCCACGAGCGTCTCGGCGAACTGCCGCAATGCCTCCAGGCGCGCGTCGCTCAGCCGGCGGCCCTCCTGGAGATTCTGCACTTCGCGCCGCTCGAGTCCGTTCATGTCCGCAAGCATTCCGTGCGCGGCAGCGCAGTATTCGCACCGGTTTCGCGCCGAAACCGCGAGCAGCACGACCTGCCGCTCAAGGGGCGAAAGGGTCATCTCCGCGGCTTCGAACGCGCGCAGCGCGCCCCAAAGGGCGTTCAGCGCGCCCGGGGATTCCGCGAACGCGCCGGCGAGGTTGGGGATGAATCCGTAGCTCTGGCGGATTTCCGCCAGCGTGGGCCGCGCGCCGGCAGGCGCGGAGTCGAGATCGTGAATCGGGAAGTGCATTTCGGGTTCTCCTGAGATTCTGCGTATCGATCGATGGCGCCCGCGCGGCGCCGGATCGTTCTGGACATATCTGTCCAGAACCTGAGGCGAGTATAGGCATTCTGTACAATCCTGTCCAGTAGCGATTTCGGGAGGTGCCGGAATGGGCAGGAAAGCGGCCGCGCCGCTGGCCGGAAGAACCGGGCGTCCGCCCGGGTTCGCGCGCACGGACGCGGTCGACGCCGCGATGAACCTTTTCTGGAAGAAGGGTTTCCGCGCGGTGTCGGCGAGCGATCTGGCCGACGCCATGTCGATCCAGCGCTCGAGCTTCTACAACAGCTTCGGCAGCCGCGAACAGGTGTTCCGTGAGGCGTTGCAGAGATACGCCGGGCAGACGCCCGACGCCCCCTTGTATCGCGTCAGGCCGGGCGAGGCGGTGGTGCCGATCCTGGTCTCGGTCTTGCGGGATATCTGCCGCGTGCGCGCGGCCGATCCCGGGGCTCGCGGCTGCCTGGTCTGCAACGGGATCGCCGAGCTCGTGGGGGTCGAAAAGACGATCGGCCCGCTGCTCGAAGACGCGATGGCGAACATGGCCGGCGCCGTAGAGCGGCTGCTTCGGCAGGCGGTTCAGCGCAAGGAGCTCACGCTCCCGACCGACGCTGCCACCGCCGCGAAATCGTTCGTCGCCTTCCTGATCGGCCTGAATACGATCTCCAAGGTCGTCAGAAGTGAACGGCAACTGTGGGCGATGTGCCGTCCGTTCCTGCGCGGACTCGGCGTTCCCGGGGAGGCGCTGGGCGCCCGTGCGTAGCCGCGTGCTTCCCGCGCGCCGCGCGCGCGTCGCGCAACAATCCTTCCAGAGCGGCCAGTGCAGGCGCATCCCGCGGCATGCGGACGCCTGCCCGGCCGATTCCCTTCACCACGCTGCGCGAGGAGTCCGATGGCCTTCCTGAAATCCCTTCCGCCCGATGCGGTGCTCTTGCACGTGTTCAAGGCCTTCACGGCAACCTCGCAACCGCTTCTCGCCTATCACGAGACGCTGCTCCGCGGACCCTCCCCATTCAGCGTCGCCGAGCGCGAGCTGATCGCGGCGTATGTCTCGGGATTGAACGCCTGCGCCTACTGCCACGGCGTGCACGAGGCGACGGCGCGCGAGTTCGGCATCTCCGCCGATCTCATGACGCAGTTGCTCGATGACCTCGAGCAAGCTCCGGTCGACGAGAAACTAAAGCCGATCCTGCGCTACGCGAGGAAGCTGACCCTCACCCCGGCGCGGATGACTCAGGCCGACGCCGACGCCGTATTCGCTGCGGGGTGGTCGGACCAGGCGCTGCACGACGCGGTATCGGTGTGCGCCCTTTTCAATTGCATGAACCGGCTGGTCGAGGGGCTCGGAATCCGGGCGGGAGCCGATTATTTCGGCGCCGCGGGCAGGCGTCTGCACGACAGAGGCTACGCGGCGCTGATGAAGTAGGCGAGCGTCAGAAGCGCGTGGTGAGCGCGACCCAGGCGTCCGGCAGGACCGCGACCACTCTCGCTTCCAGCCATTTGTCCGTGCCGGTGAGGATCGCCACCCCGAGCGCTCCGATCAGCACTCCGAACGCCGTCTTGATGCCGCCGACGTGCGCGAGCAGCCAGGAGCGCGCCGCGGCGAATCCGCGGCGCGAAGCGTACGCGACCGCCACGAGCGGAACCGCGGCGCCGACGCCGAACAGCCCGAGCGCGAGCCCGCCTCGCGCCGCCCCGCCCTCGGCTGCGACGAGCGTCAGCGTCGAGCCGAGCAGCGGCCCCGAGCACGGGCTCCAGACCAGCCCGAGCACGCCGCCGAGCGCAAGGGCCCCTGCGAGAGAACCGCCGTCCAGCCGCGCCGAAACCGCATTCGCGGAAGAGGCAATAGGCGTCATCCACTCCGTGAAGCGCTCGCTCCACCCGGGCACCAGCATCACTGCCGAGAACGCGACGAGGATCCACGCGCCGGCCGAGCGCACCGACTCGCCGTCGATCCCGAGCGCGGGGCCGAGCGCGCCGAGCGCCACCCCGATCAGCGCGAACGAGCCCGCCATGCCGGCGCCCATGGCGAGCGGCGCCCAGCGGTTTGCCTGGACCGCGCCGCCGATCACGAGCGGAAGCAGCGGAAAAACACACGGCGAAAGCGTGGTGAGGCTTCCCGCCGCGAAGCTCAGTCCGAGCTCGATCACAGCGCCGAGCGCAGCGCCGCCTCGAGCTTGTCTGCCGAGGTCTCGCCGGAGAGGCGCGCCTTCTCGGTCTTGCCCCGGTAAACGATCAACGTGGACTGGGCGCGGACATTGAGCTTGCGCTTGAGCTCCCGTTCCCTGTCGTAGTCGACGACGAGCAGCGTCAGCGCGAGCGTCGCATCCCGCTCGAGCCGGTTGAACACCTCTTCCTGCGCGCGGCAGGCGGGGCACCAGTCGGCGTGGAAATGCAGCGCGACCGGCTTTCCGGCGGCCTGCGCCGCCGCGAGCAGCTCGGGCGAGTAGGACTTGATCTCCAGCGCGAAAGCGAGGGACGCGGCGAAGCTCAGTACGACGGCCACGGCCGCGCGAAGCGGTTTCACGATGATTCTCCTTTCGTCGGTTGCGCCAACGCGTGTGACGCGCCGGGGCCCGGCTTTATTCCCCGCCGTTTGCGGTGCGGTTCGCGGTGTAAGGTTCCGGGCGCCATCCCGGTCCAACGCGGGCAACCGGGAAAAGGAGAGGACATGAAAAGCTGGAGAACGCTCTGCACACTGTTTGGAGGCATGCTGCTCGCGGGATGTGCCGCGCAACCGGCGCGCGTCGCGCCCGAACCGCTCCCGATCGCTCCGGCGCCGATCAGCTTCGACGGCCACGTCGCCGGACGCGCGACCGATCTCGTGTTCGTTCTCGTGAAGGACGCGAACCCCGAGGTTCCGGGAATCGGCCTCGCCCGGGGCGAGCGGCTCATGGTGACGCTGCCGAAGGACTTCCAGCGCAACTCCGCCTCGGCGCTGCGCGAGGACTCGGACTTCAACCTGGTGCTCACGCGCGGCTGGCCGCAGGCCGCCGTCCGGCAGAAGGGCCAGTACCGGATCGTGCACGACGAGAACTCCAATGCGATCGGCGTGCATGCTCTGACCGACATCAAGCCCGAGGGGCCGAACGCACCGGGGATCAAGGTGATCCACCTGCGCGGCAACACGTTCCTCAATCTCGGGCCCGGCGACCATCCGGTGCGCGTGTCGCTTCTCGACGCCGGCCGGCGCGAGAAGCGCGCCTGGCAGGGTACCGCGAGGATCGAGTTCGACCCGCCGAAGGCGCGCCTCGCGCCTACGAATTTCCACCTGGCGCCGGGCACCAATTCGGACTACCAGAGGATCGGCGCGGGCAAGGACGCGCCGCACTGGCTGGGATTGCTTCTCTGGGGCTCGGCGGGCGGCCCGCTCGACTCCGTGGGCATCGCGCCGCGCGACCTCGTACGCCATCCGCGCTACACCGGCGGGCTTCTGGTCCAGGACACGAACGGCGACGGCAAGCTCGATCCCGCGCGCGACAAGGTCGTCGGCGGCATCATCGGCGCCGCGCCCGCAGGCGCGAAGGGGCAGTCCGCGACCAGTCCGTTGCGCGCCGACGGCACGCCGATCCTTTCCGGCCAGGTGCCCCGCCACGAGAAGTATCCCGGCGGCGGAGGCAAGATCAATCCCGGGCTGCTGCCGGTGAAATTCCACGCCGGCGACAAGCCCGGGCTCTACCGGCCCACGTTCGAGCTGATCGGAGGAAACAGCTACCAGTTCACGATCGAGGCGCGCTGAGATTCAGCGGCCGAGGTCCTTCGGCGAATAGACCGTGGTCGCCGCGCTGCGGCCGCGCACCGTGACCTCGTCCACGCGCTCGAACGCGAACGCGGAGCCCGCGGCCCGGACGGTGGCCTCGGTCGCGAGAACGTAGGTGCCGTAACGCTTGTTGAGTTGCTCGAGCCGCGCCGCAACGTTCACCTCGTCGCCGTGCACGGTGTACAGAAGGCGGTCTTTCGCGCCCACCGCGCCCGCGACGATGCGCCCGGTGTTCAGGCCGCAGCGCGTGCGAAACCGCACACCGCCGCCGAAATCGCGCGCGCGCGTCGCCTCCTGGATCGCGATCGCGGTGCGCACCGCGTTCGCGGCGTGCTCGGGATCGTCCCGCACGGTGTTGAAGGTGACGAGCATCGCGTCGCCCTGGAACTGGGTGATCACGCCGCCGTGGCGCTCGATCACGCCCGAGACGGTCTCGAAGTAATCGTTGAGCAGCCGCACGAGGCGCTCGGGCGGAACTTTCTCGGAGATGGTGGAGAAGCCCTCGATGTCGGTAAAGAGAACGCTCGCGAAGCGCACCTCGCCGTCGCCCGGCTGCAGTCCGCGGTCGGACGTGCTGATCCGGTCGGCGACCTCGGGCGCGACGAAGCGCTGCAGGTCTCTTGCGAGCACGCCCTCGAGCACCGCGCGAAAGAGAATCCGCCGCGCGCGCGCCAGCCCCAGCGCCAGCACCGCAGTCACCGCGAGAATCGAGATCACCTTGTCGATTTCGGCGCCCACGAGCACGGTATTCGAGGTCATGTAGCGCACATAGTTGCGCGTGACGACCATCTCGCCCGAGAGCGCGGCGTACGCAAGCAGCACGAGCCAGCCCGCGGCCGCCGCAACTCCCGCGGCGACCACGTAGAGCGGCTCGAACCGGAGCGCCCGCAGCGCGATGAAGATGAAGACGTACAGCATCGTCGGCGCCTTCAGGTAGAAGGCCGGCGGCTGCTCGTATTGCAGGTGAAAGCTCCACACCAGCCCCATCAGCAGCGCCATGTCGATGAACACGCCCGCCACGAGCAGCGGCGGCGTGAGCGCGCGCCGGTGCGCAGTCACGACCCGCAGCAGCGTGACGGCGAAGAACGCGCCGAGCACCCACGGTACCGGCAGGAACCGCGTGCCGGCGGAGGTCTTGGGCGAAACCGTGTAAAGGACGAGGAAGAACGCGACCAGCGCGAACTGCACCCAGCCGATCAGGATCTCGCTCCTGAACTGCTGCTCTCCGATCAGCCAGCGCACCCGCTCGGGCGGGGTGCCCCGGGGCCCTTCGCCGAGCGCGAACGAGACGATGCGCTGCCACATTTGCGCATTGGTCGCGGCAAGGAAGCGAAACCTTAATGCCGGGTTACCGCTTTCGCGGGAACGGCGGCGCCCTGCGCCGCCCCGGGCCGGCGCCGGGCGGCCAGCGCGGCAGCCGCCCGATAGCCCAGCAGGAGCGCGAGGATCGCGGCATGGATCGCGGGCTGCGTGATGTCGCGCTTCACCATGAACCAGTAGTGAAGCGCGCCGAGCGGCGCGATCAGGTACACGAGCCGGTGCAGCAATTGCCAGCGCTTCGCGCCCAGGCGCCGCACCATGGCATTCGTGGAGGTCGCGGCGAGCGCGATCATGAGCGCGAGCGCGGTGAACCCCACCGTCATGAACGGGCGCTCCGCGATGTCCTTCAGGATCTCGTTCAGGTCGAAGAAGCGCCGGAACGAGACGTAACTCGAAAGATGGATCACTCCGTAGAAGAAGGCGTAGAGCCCGAGCATGCGCCGGAACCGCAGCAGCCAGCTCCAGCCCGTGATGCGGCGAAGCGGCGTCACCGCGAGCGTGAGCAGCAGAAACCGGAGCGTCCAGCGGCCGGTCTCGCGGTCGATGAATTCCCCCGGGTTGGCGCCGAGCCAGTCGGGAAAGAAGACGGCGCCGGTGGCGAGCCATCCGAACGGCGCGAGCGCGACGAGAAAGACGATTGCCTTCGCGGCCTTCAGAAGAATTTCCTCAGGTCCATGCCGCTGTAAAGGCCCGCGATCTGCTCGCCGTAGCCGTTGAAGATCACGGTTTCGCGCCGCGCGAAAAAGTCAGGAATGCGGCGCTCGCGCTTCTGGCTCCAGCGCGGGTGGTCCACGTTCGGGTTGACGTTGGAATAAAACCCGTACTCGCGCGGATTCGCCTTTTCCCAGGCGGTCCTCGGCTGGCGCTCGGTGAAGCGGATGCGCACGATCGATTTCCCGGACTTGAAGCCGTATTTCCACGGCACCACCAGACGCACCGGCGCGCCGTTCTGGTTCGGCAGCACCTCGCCGTACAAGCCCACCGCGAGGATCGTGAGCGGATGCATCGCCTCGTCGATCCGAAGCCCTTCGACGTACGGCCAGTCGAGCACTGGCCGCCGCAGGCCCGGCATCGCATCGGGCTGCGCGGCGGTGACGAATTCGACGAACTTCGCCTTCGAGGTGGGCTCGACGAGCTTCGCAAGGCGATTGAACTCGAACCCGATCCACGGGACCACCATCGACCAGGCCTCCACGCAGCGCAGCCGGTAGACGCGCTCTTCGAGCGGGAATTTCAGCAGTTCCTCGATCCCGATGACGCGCGGCTTCGCCACCTCGCCCTCGATCGCCACGGTCCAGGGCCGCACCTTGAGCCGTCCCGCGAACTGCGCGGGGTCTTCCTTGTCGGTGCCGAACTCGTAGTAGTTGTTGTAGCCGGTGACATGGTTGTACGCGGTGGGCGGCTCCGCGGTGCTGAGCGCACTGCTTGCCGAGGAGAGCTTTTGCAGCCCGAGCGTTTTTTTTGCGGCCTTCGCGCGCGGCAGCGCAAGACCGGCAGCCCCCAGGATCGAACCGGCCGCGGCGAACCTGATCAGCTCGCGCCGGCACTCATAGAAGCGGCGCGGCGTAATCTCGGAAGGCGGCACGTCAGGGGGGCGGCGGATCAACATGGGGCTCTCCGGGAGGTGTCCTCGAATGAACGCTTACGAGTCGGCTCTCATTCCGGATTCCTTACGCCCGCCGGTGGCGTAAAGCTCGGGGGACAGCGCAAAGCGGCGCGCGCACTCGCGCGAGCAGAACCGGTACGTCGTACCGGCGTGCTCGGTGGCCGCCGCCGCGCGCTCGATCGCCACCTGCATGCGGCACACGGGGTCGATCGCGACCGCCGCGAGCGGCGCGGCCGGGTGCGCGAGCTCGAACACCGCCACCGGCTGCGCCACGTTCCGGAAGCGCCGCTCCCCGAGCGGGCGCGGCTCGACCTGCGCCAGCGCTCTCACCGCGTCGGCGATGGAGGCGGAGCAAAGGATCTGCCCGCCGCCTGCGTCCCCGGCGAGCCGCGCGGCGAGGTTGATCGGCGCGCCGAAGAGCCGCCCCTCGCGCTCGATCACCGGGCCGCGGTGGATTCCCATGCGCACGCGCGGAAATTCCGGCGCGCCGCGCACCCGCTCCTGGAGCCTGAGCGCGGTGCGCACCACGGCGAGCAGCTCCTCGCCGGCGCAGAACACTTCGTCGCCGATCGCATTTACGACGCGTACGCCCGGTTCGACGCTCTCCTCGGCGAGCCGGCAGAACCCGAGCACGATCTCGGAGGCCCTGAGCGCGCCGTGCGTCTCGGTGAGTGCCGTGTAGCCGGAAAGATCGGCGAACAGGAGCGCCAGATCGATCTCGCGCGCGTCGCTCACCTGCCTTCGCCGTTCGACGCGATCGCGGTCCACGTACGCGTGCCGTCGCGCGAGACGAGCACGTTGCGGCCGAACGTGGCGATCGCGTACTCGTCCCGCTTCGCCGGGTTCTGCGCGATGTACGCGACCGCGTCCTTGGGAAGCGGCGGCAGCTCGACTGGCGTCGTTGCGCCGCCCCCGAGCGGCACGTGTGCCAGGCGCGCGCGGCCGTCGAAGAAGCCGAACCACAGGCGCTTGCCGCCCAGATCGAAGAAGACCGAGTAGGCCTCGACGCCTTCGGCGCACGCGCGGAAGCTCTCGCCCGAATCGCGCGAGAGATACACGCCCTTCGAGGTCGCTGCCGCCACCCCCGCGGGGTCGTCGGGATGGGCCGCGAGCGCGCGCGGCTCGCCGGCGAGGCCCTGGGCGGCGGCATGCTTCCACGCGAGGCCGTCGTTCGTCGTGGCATGCAGCCCCGTCTGCTTCAGGCGCGAGCCGGGCGCCGGGTTCCAGGCGTAGATCGCGTTCGTGTTCCAGCCGGTCGCGAGCAGATGAAAATCGGTTTCGCCCTCGAGACCGAGCTTGTCCCAGCTCCGGCCGCCGTCCTTGCTGCGAATCAGGCCGAACGGATTGACCATCCCCGAGCCGGGCGCCGGATGGCCGCTCGAGTAGAAATGCCTTGCAGTCGCGGAAAACCCCATGTAATCGTGCTGAGGGCCCGGCGCCCTGGTCCATTTGCCGTTCTCGTACACCACGATGCCGTTGTGGCTCGGCACCAGCAGCCGTTTGCCGTCGGCGCTGTAGGCAAGGCCGTGCACGTGCGCGATCGTCACCGGCTGCGCGTACAGCCAGGCCGGGAGCGCCGCGCAAACCAGAGCGGGAATCAGGCGGTTCATTGCGCTATCGCTTCGCGGGCGAGGCGTCGTCGAGGAGCGCGCGCACCTTTTCGAGCGGCATCGCCCCCGAGAAGCGCTCGCCGTTCTCTAGGAACCAGGTCGGGGTCGCACGCGCGCCGATCGTCTGGCCGAACCGGATCACGTCCTCGATCGGGTTCTCGCAATCGGTGGAAGCCTGGGGCTCGATACGGCGGAACATGAGGTCGTTCCACGCCTTGACCCGGTCCTTGGAGCACCACGCCGCCTTCGCCTGGCGCACCGACTCCGGCTTGATGATCGCGTAGGGCAGGATGTGCATGGTGATGTCGTCGAGCTTCTGCAGGTCCTGCTCCAGCCGCTTGCAGTATGGGCAGTTCGGGTCGGAGAGGATCGCGATCTTGCGCCGGCCGTCGCCGCGCCTGCTCGTGATCGCCCATTGAAGCGGAAGCTTGTCCCACGGGATCGCGGTGAGCTTGCGCTCGCGCTCCTCGGTGAGGTTGCGCCCGGTCTTCGCATCGATCACCCGGCCCGCGATGAACACGCTTGCGCCATCGTCCACGTAGAGGATTTGCGGGCCGTCGCGGCCCTGCACCACGACCTCGTAGAGCCCCCACGGCGTCTTCTGCACGCTCTCGAGCCTTTCCGCGCCCCCGAGGCGCTGCTTGAGCATCCGCCGCACCGCCGCCTCGTCGGCCGCGGCGGGAAACGCCGCGGCCAGCAGCACCGTCGCAATCAATGCACGCATGATCGTCCTTTCGTTTCGTAGCCTCTCCGGATCACCGCGACCCCCGGGTCATCTCGGCACGGGCGGCGAGCAGTTCGGGCGTCCGCCAGTGGCTCTTGATGTAGGCGAGCACGGCCCGGATCTCGTCGTCGCTGAGCCTGCCCGCGAACGCCGGCATGTCGCTTTCGTAGCCCGGCGGCGCGTAGGGCGGGACCATCCCGTTCTTCGTGATCGCGAACAGCACCCGGTCCGGATGGTGCCAGGTGTGGCCGCTCTCGTCGTGCGGCGGCGCGGACAGCCGCCCGTTCGGGAGGCGCTGGCGCCAGTCCGGCTGCCCCTCGAGCTTCGCGCCGTGACACGCGGCGCAGTGCGCGGCATAGATCGCCTCCCCCGTTTTCGCGAGCTCTGCCTCGCGCGCCTCGCCGCAACCGGCCCCGACTCCGGCGACGAGCAACAACGCAAGCACGGTGCGCCTCATGTCAGCTCACTCTCAGGCACGTCATCATTCCGCCCGCCTGGTGCTCGAGCACGTGGCAGTGGAACATCCAGTCGCCGGGGTTGTCGGCGACGAACGCGATTTCGGCGCGGCTGCGCGGCACAAGGAGCACCGTGTCTTCCCAGTCGCCGCGCGGGGTCGGGCGCCCGTTCCTCGAGATCACGCGGAACGAATGCCCGTGCAGGTGAATCGGGTGGTGCCACGCGGTGTCGTTCACGAGGCGGAGCACGTAGCTGCGGTCCCTGCGCAGCACGAAGAGCGGTTCGAGTGGCGCCGATCCTTCGCCGCAGCCGTTCGAGGCGCCGTTCACCGCCCAGGCCATCCCGCTTCCCGCGCCGCGCATCAGGGTCCGCATGTCGCCCATCATGCCGCCGGTGAACACGATTTCGTGGCGCCCGGCGCGCTTGAGATCGGGCTCCGGAAGCGGGTTGCCGGGCAGCTTCATGGATGATTCGAACTTCGTTTCTCGGATTCGTTCCTCGCCGTCATACGCCAGGTCCACGAGCCGGTACTCGCGCCCGCGGTAGAAAAGGTCGCGGACTTCGTGGCGGCTGCCGGGCGCGCCGCGCATGTCGATCACGAGGTCGGCGCGCTGCGCCGGCGCGAGCACCACGACCCCGCCCTCGGGCTCGTGCGGCTCGCAGGGCTGGCCGTCGAGCGCCACGATCCAGGGGCGGTGGCCGCGGAATTCGAGCGCGAAGATGCGCGCGTTCGAGGTCGCGATGAGCCGAAGCCGGATGCGCTCGCCCGCGCGCACGCGGAATTCCCCTGGAACGCGCCCGTTGATCGTCACGGTGTTGCCGATCCGGCCCGCGTGACTCACGTCCATGAAGTTGCCGAAGCCGCCAGCGATCGAGGCGTCCGCCGCGAGCCGCCAGTCCGAGAGCACCCAGAGCACGTCGCGGTCGACCTCGATCGGCTCGCGCTCCTCCACGATCAGCGCACCGGCAAGGCCCCGTCCCATCTGCTCGAAGCCGCGCTGATGCGGGTGATAGAAAAAGGTCCCCGCGTCGGGCAGCGCGAATTCGTAGACGAAGCTTCCGCCCGGCGCGATCGGCGGCTGCGTGATCACCGGCACGCCGTCCATCGCGTTCGGAAGGCGGATTCCGTGCCAGTGCACCGTGGTCGGCTCCTCCAGCCGGTTCTCCACGTGCACGCGCAACCGATCGCCCTGTCGAACCCGCAGCACCGGTCCCGGCGCGGTGCCGTTGTAGCCCCAGATCTCGGTCGCCGGGTACTCCGTCGGCACGAGCTGCGCGCCCGCCTTCGCCGCCACGAGCTTCGCCTCCACGAGCGCGGGCGCGCGCGCGCCGCGCGCGCTGCCCGGCAGCGGCAGGAGCGGCACCGCCGCGAGTCCGGCAAGCCCTGCGATGAATCGGCGCCGCGCGTGCGGCGGCCGCACTCCTTCCTTCATTCGAAGAACCTCTCCGCTTGCGCGCCCTCGATGGCGCAGAAAATCACGAGCTCAGGCGGAGACGATCTTCGGCGGGGCGGTGTCCGGCGCGCGGGGTTGCGAGTGCATCGCCACGGCAGCAAGCGCCACAGGAACGACAGAGCGATTCTCGAGCGCAATCCCGGGGAGCACCGGTACCATGCACGCCGAGCCCATGACGCAGACAGAACCGGATGTGGCATCGCCGCAGCAGCCCGGACCGGGAACGGCCTGCTGCTCCAGGACGCAGCCCGCGCTCGCAGGCACCGCGAAGCTCTGCGCAAGCGGCGCGAGCGCGAACGTCGCGACAACGAGAAGGAGAACGAAGCGGCGAATCGAGCTCATTACCCGGCGAAGCCTAGCCGCACCCCTGCGGGCACGTCAATGACGGCGGTCTTGCGACGACCGGCGGGGCTCGCGCGGGTTCCCGCGCCGCTCATCCGATGGTGCCGAGTACCGGGAAGGTGCGCAGCAGCCACAAGCTCAACGCCGTGAGCTGGCCCGTGATCATCGCAAGCCCCATCGCGACCATGATGATCCCGGCCGCGAACTGGAGCCTGCGTCCGGCGCGGCCGAGCTTCTTCAGCCTTCCGAGCAGCTCGCGCGTGAAAAGCGCCGAGACGAGGAACGGGACCCCGAGGCCCGCCGCGTAGGCGCCGAGCAGCGCGATGCCGCCCTGCACGCTCGCCTGCGCCGCGCTCACGGTGAGGATCGCGCCGAGGATGGGGCCGATGCACGGCGTCCAGCCGAAGCCGAAGGCGAGCCCGAGCACGTACGCGGCGAACGGGTGGCCGCCGGCGAGATGCGGATGAAAGCGCAAGTCGCGCTGGAACCACTTCATCGGCCGGTCCATGCCCACGAGCAGCAGCCCGAACAGGATCACGATCGCGCCGCCGACGAGGCTGGCCTCGTAGCGGTAGCTGAGCAGCATCTGCCCGAGCACGGTGGCGCTCGCGCCGAGCGCGATGAACACGGTACCGAAGCCGAGCACGAAAAGCCCGCTCAGCATCGCCGCGTGGGTGCGTTCGCGCCCGCCCAGGCGCGATTGCGGCACGGCGAGCGGCTGGCCCGCGATGTAGGACACGTACGCCGGCACGAGCGGCAGCACGCACGGCGAGAGAAACGAGATCACGCCCGCGGCGAACGCCGCCGTGATCCCCACCGCGCCGGCATCGATCATGCGTTTCTCCCCGCGATCATCGTCCTCCCATTGTTGCTCCGCCTGAATCAGCGGTAGCGCAGCGCGTCCATCAGCTCTTCCACGATCGCCTCGGTGTCGCCGCGCTCGGCGGCGGTGGCCACGTGAGTGCGGAGATGGCCTTCGAGCGTGAGCTGCCCCGCCTTGTCGAGCGCACCCTGCACGGCCTTGATCTGGCGCAGCACGTCGACGCAATAAGTGTCGTGCTTCTGGAGCGCCTGCAGGATGCTCTCCAGATGCCCCTTGGCGATCGCGAGCCGGCGCGCGACCACCTCGCGCGTGCCCTGCGGCATGCACAGGTGCTTCGGGCGGTCGTTCATCGCGCCGCGGCGACTCTCGCCTTGTAGCCTTCGCCTTCGACCGCCCGGATCAGGGCGTCCGGCGCGGCGCTCCCGTCCACTCGCGCGCTGCGGCTCTCCAGGCTCACCGAAACATCCGATACGCCGGGAACCGATTTGAGCGCCTTCGTGACCGCATGCACGCAATGACTGCAGGTCATGCCCTCGATATCCAATGAGATTGCCATGGTCCGTCCTCCGAAATGCGGTTGACCCCACCCTGGGGGGTAGGGTATAGTCGCATAAATCCCCGAGCGACGCAATCGGCCGGCCCCATGCAGACATTGCAGATCGGTATCCGCGGCATGACCTGCGCCGCGTGCGCGGGCCGCGTGGAACGAGCCGCGCAAAAGGTGAAGGGCGTCGCCTGCGCGCGCGTCAACCTCGCCGCCGAGACGGCGCGCGTGGAGTACGACGCGCAGGTCGCGAAGCCCGGCGCGATCGCCGCGGCGATCGCGCACGCCGGCTACACGCCGGTGGTCGAGGAGCTGGAATTCGCGGTGCGCGGCATGACCTGCGCGAGCTGCGTCGGACGCGTGGAGCGCGCGCTCGCGAAGCTCCCCGGCGTGCTGGAAGCGCGTGTCAACCTCGCTTCGGAGCGTGCCCTCGTACGTTACGTCCCCGCGAGCACCGGGATCGCCGAATTCCGCCGTGCGGTCGCCGACGCGGGTTACGAAGTCCCCGAGCAGGCGGCAGGCGGCGCCGAGGCCGCCGGCAACGCGCAGCGCGAGCGCGATCTCGTGCGGATGCGCCGCGAGCTCGCGATCGGGATCGCGCTCAGCATTCCGCTTGCCGTGCTGGCGATGGGGATGTACTACCCGCCCTTCCACGGCTGGCTCGAGTCCGTCGGGCTGAATGAGCCCGTTCTCAATTTTCTCCTTTTCGCGCTCGCGACCCCGGTGATGCTCTGGCCGGGACGGCGCTTCTTCGTGGCCGGCTGGAAGGCCTACCGGCACTGGAGCCCGGACATGAACAGCCTGGTGATGACCGGGACCGGCGCGGCGTATCTCTACAGCCTGGTGGTGACGTTCGCGCCGCAGCTGCTGCCCGAGAACGCGCGCCACACGTATTTCGAGGCGGCGGCGGTGGTGATCACGCTCGTGTTCCTGGGCAAGTACCTGGAGGCGCTCGCCAAGGGCCGCGCGAGCGATGCGATCCGCAAGCTCCTCGGGCTCTCGGCGCGCACCGCGCGCGTGCTGCGCGAGGGAACGGAGCGCGAGATCCCGATCGACGCGGTGCGCCCGGGCGACACGGTGCTCGTGCGTCCCGGCGAGAAGATCCCGGTCGATGGCACCGTGACCGGCGGCGCGAGCTACGTGGACGAGTCGATGATCACCGGCGAGCCCATGCCGGTCGCCAAGCAGCCCGGCGACAAGGTGATCGGCGCCACGATCAACCAGACCGGCGCCTTTCGCTTCACGGCCGAGGCGGTCGGCGCGGACACGGTGCTCGCGCAGATCGTGCGCCTCGTGCAGGGCGCGCAGAGCGCGAAGCTCCCCATCCAGTCGCTCGCCGACCGCGTGGTCGCGGTGTTCACGCCGATCGTGCTCGCGATCGCGCTCCTCACCGTGATCGTGTGGCTCGCGTTCGGGCCGGCGCCCGCGCTGACCTTCGCCCTCGTGAACGCGGTCGCGGTGCTCGTGATCGCCTGCCCGTGCGCGATGGGGCTCGCCACGCCCGCCGCCGTCATGGTAGGCACGGGCCGGGCCGCGGAGCTCGGCGTGATCTTCCGGCGCGGCGAGGCGCTGGAATCGCTCAGCCGCGTGCAGGCGGTGGCGCTCGACAAGACGGGAACGCTCACGCGCGGCAAGCCCGGGCTCACCGACTTCATCGCGGCCGAGGGGTTCGACGAAGCCGAGCTTCGCGCCCTCGTCGCCGCCGCCGAGAGTCCGGCGGAGCACCCGGTCGCGCAGGCGATCGTCGCCGCGGCGCGCGCGCAAGGGTTGCAGATTCCCGAGGCGAGCGGGTTCGAGGCAGTCCCCGGCTACGGCGTCGCGGCGAAGGTCAAGGGCCGCGACGTGCACGTGGGCGCCGACCGCTACATGGCGCGGCTCGGCCTGGACGTGGCGCGCTTCGCGGACGCAGCGCAGCAGCTCGCCGGCGAAGGCAAGACTCCGCTCTACGCGGCGCTGGACGGGCGCCTGGCGGCGGCGCTCGCGGTATCCGATCCCCCGAAGCCCGGCGCGCGCGAGGCGATCGAGCGGCTGCACGCAATGGGCCTTCAGGTCGCGATGGTCACCGGCGACAACCGGCATACGGCGGAGGCGATTGCCCGCGCGCTCGGCATCGATCACGTCGCCGCCGAGGTGCTGCCCGAAGGAAAGGCGCAGGCGGTGAAGCAGATCCAGAACCGCGTCGGCAAGACCGCGTTCGTGGGCGACGGCATCAACGACGCGCCGGCGCTCGCGCAGGCCGACGTCGGCCTTGCGATGGGCAGCGGCACCGATGTGGCGATCGAGACGGCGGACGTCACGATCATGAACAGCGAAGCCTGGAGCATTCCGGCGGCCCTTGCCGTCGCGCGCAAGACCCTGCACACGATCCGCATGAACCTTTTCTGGGCGTTCTTCTACAACGTGATGCTGATCCCCGTGGCCGCGGGGGTCCTCTATCCGGCGACCGGCTGGCTCCTCAACCCGGTGCTCGCCGGCGCGGCGATGGGACTGTCGAGCGTGTTCGTGCTCACCAACAGCCTGCGCCTGAAGCGCGTCGCGCTGCGCGAACGGCCGCAGTCCGATGCCACCCCCGCTCCGGGCGCGCGCGAGAAAGCAGAGCTCGCGCTGGCGCTTCAGCCGGTCGTCAGTCGCCGCGAGCGCGGCTGACCGGCGGCCCCGGGTGGCGCGCCTTCACATCGCGGCGAGCACGCGCTCCAGGCGCGCGCGCACTTCGGCGGCGATACTCGCGATCTCGGGACGCTCTACGAGCTGGAGCACCGCGTTCGGGTCCATGATCTCCACGATCGTGCTTCCCGCGGCGTCGTTCCTCACCACCACGTTGCAGGGGAGTAACGCCCCGATCGAGGGCTCGGCCTCCAGCGCGCGGTGCGCGAACTGCGGGTTGCACGCGCCGAGGATGCGGTACGGCGGCATGTCCTTGCCGAGCTTCTTCTTCACGGTCCCCGCGACGTCGATCTCGGTGAGCACGCCGAATCCCTCCTTGGCGAGCTCCTCGGTCGCGCGCTTCACCGCCTGCTCGAATCCGAGCTGAACCGTCTTTCCGAATGCGTACCTCACGGCCATCGCTTTTCTCCTCGAATGTTCATGCTTCGCGCTTCCCGGGATCGAGCCCGATGACGAGCAGGCCCGGCTCCCGCGCGTGGTAGGGCGGGATGACGAGATTGGTCGGCGCGGGCGAGCCCCGGAACACGCGCCCGGCAAGATCGAAACGCGAGCCGTGGCACGGGCAATAGAAGCCGCCCGGCCAGCCGGGCTCGACCGAGCCCGGCTCCGGCATGTAGCTCGGGACGCACCCGAGGTGCGTGCACAGCGAAACCGTCACGAACAGCTCCGGGGTGACCGAGCGCGTCGGGTTGCGCGCGTACTCGGGCTGCTGGCTCGAAACGTGGGAATCGGGGTCCGAGAGCCGCCCGCGCACGGTCTCGAGGCTCGCGAGCATGGCGGGGGTGCGCCGCAGGATCCACACCGGCTTGCCGCGCCATTCCACCGTCTTCAGCTCGCCGGGCTCGAGCCCCGCGATCCCGGTCTCGACGGGCGCGCCCGCGGCGCGAGCGCGCTCGCTCGGCCAGAGGCTCGCCGCGAACGGCATGGCCGCGCCCG
>JBBINV010000033.1:0-43325 GCA_037443705.1 Betaproteobacteria bacterium
CGCCGCATCGGCGACCGCGCGGTTCACGGCGTCGTCCGCGGTGGCGGCGAACACGACCGCCTGGCCGGCCACGTCCTCGGCGCGGAAGGCCGCCGCGCGGTGCGCGATCCGGCCCGCGGCACGCTCCGCTTCGAGCGCCGCGCACAGCTGCGGAGCGATCACCGTGACGCGGCCGCCCGCGCGCAGCAGGAGCCCGATCTTGCGCGCGGCCACCTCGCCGCCGCCCACCACCAGGCAGGGCGCGCCGCGGACATCGAGAAAGATTGGCAAATAATCCATGACGTCCTACGCTCGTGATGATAGATTGGGTTCCGACGGTGCATGCCCCGGCTCCTCACATTGTCCCGCGCGGCGCGCCTGGTGGGCGTGCGGCGCGGCGCGCTGCAAGCCAGAATCAAGAACGGCGAGCTTGCGACGTTCGAGGGCATGGTGTCGGTGGAAGACCTGCTGCGCGCCTACCCGCAGGCGAGGCTCGAGGACAACTCGGTCCTCGAGCGGCTCGAGGGAATCAAGGAAGCGGCGTTCGCGCGGCGCCTGCGCGAGCGCGTGCTGCCGTCTCCCGAGGTGCTGCTCGCGCGCCTGGCCGAGATGAGCCGGGAGCTCGCGCAGACCCGCGCGCGGCTCGACTACTATCGCCGGATCGCGGAGCGCCTCCAGCCGAAACTGGCCGAACCCGGCGCGGAGGGCGCGGAGCTGCTGCCGCTGCTCGCGCAGGATAGCTTCCTCAGGGTCATGACGGCGCACGTGCGGATCGAGCCGAGCGGCCACGAGTTCTTCGTGGAAGGCAGCGACAGCCTGCTCGAGGCGGCGCTGCGCGCGGGGCTGTCGCTCGATTACGGCTGCAGCATCGGCAGCTGCGGCCGGTGCAAGGCCAGAGTCCTTTCGGGCGAGGTGCTCAGGACGCGCCATTCCGATTACGCCCTCACCGAGGCCGAAAAGCGCGCCGGCGTCGTGCTCATGTGCTGCCACACCGCCGTGGGCGACCTCACGATCGAGGCGCGCGAGGCGCACGGCGCCGCGGACCTGCCGTTGCAGCGCATCGAGGCGAGAGTCAAGTCCGTGAGCGCGCTGGGCGAGGACATGCGGCTGCTGCACCTTCAGACGCCGCGCACGCAGCGCCTGCGCTTTCTCGCCGGCCAGTCGGTCCGGCTCGCGCTGCCCGGCGGCAGCGCCGCATCCTGCCCGGTGGCGAGCTGCCCCTGCGACGACCGCAATCTTCATTTTCACGTGCGCCGGCGCGCGGGCGACGCCTTCGCCGAGCGCGTCTTCGGCGCACTGAAGGGCGCCGACGCGGTGATCGTGGAAGGGCCGCGCGGGGACTTCGTGCTCGACGAGGAATCGCATCGGCCGCTCGTCTTCATCGCCTATGAGACCGGGTTCGCGCCCATCAAGAGCCTGATCGAGCACGCCATGGCGCTCGACGTGGCCGAGACGCTCCACCTGATCTGGGTCGCCTCCGGCGCGCCCGGCCATTACCTCGACAATCTGTGCCGCGCCTGGAGCGACGCGCTGGACAACTTCCGCTACACCCCGGTCGACGAGCTGGCGCCGGCGCTGCAAGGGGAGCCTCGCCTGCCGGACTGCGACGTCTACCTCGCCGGGCCGGCGCCGTGGGCGAGCGCGGCCGAGCGCCTGCTGCTCGAGCAGGGCCTGCCGCGCGCGCAGTTGCGCGTCCATGCGCCGGAACCCTGATCACAGGGGAGCGCCCCTGCGCGCGAGCGCGGCCCCGGTGATCCCGCGCGAGGCGAACACCAGGAACGCGTGCGCGAGCTTGCCGAACGGCAGCCACGCGAGCAGCAGCTCCACGCTCAGCAGGTGCAGCGCGACCGGCGCAGGATCGAGCTGGTCGATCGCGATCATGCCGGTGGCGAGCGGCAGGAAGACCACGCACCAGCTGAAATAGTCGTCGAGCCCGGAGAGCAGCCGCCGCACGGGGTCCGTGAGGCGCTCGAGGAGCGCGATGAACAACGACACGAAGGTGACGCCCGCGCTCACATACACCACCGGCCCGGGGAGCGGCGGCCACGCGAGGCCGGTCAGTCGCTCCACGAAAAGGACATGCGGCGCGTAGCAGAAAACGATCACCGCAAGGCCGATGTGATAGGCATAGGCATTCAGAATCCCGCGAAACTCCTCGCGCGGGAGCATGCGCGCGAAGATGCCCCGCATGGCGCCGGCGAAGAGCCGCGTGCTGCGCGGCTCGGACAGGTCCGGCGCGCTCCCGAGCCGCAGAATGCCGATGACGCGCCAGGCGCTTCCTGCGACCAGGATGGCGAGCGATGCCCACAGCGCCGGGCCGCGCGCGAATTGAAGAACTTCAACCGCCGTCATCGTCGAGGTGCTGCGCCACGAGCTCGGAGAGCCCGAGCACCGGAAGCGTCATGTCGTAGTGCTCGATCGCCTCTTCGAGCACGTTGCGGCAGTTGGCGCACGCGGTGACCAGCGCCTCGGCGCCCGCGGCCTCGGCCTGCCGCCGCTTGCACTCGAACGCCGCGAAACGCAGGCGCTCGGCGCGGTGGATCGCGCTCACGCCGCCTCCACCGCCGCAGCAAAAGCTCGCCCTGGCCGCTCCCGGCGTCTCGACGCGATTCGCGCTCACCGCGTCCATCAGTCGGCGCGGCGCTTCGGTCAGCCCGCCGCGGCGCACGAGCTGGCAAGGATCGTGAAACGCCAGGCGCCGCCCGTCCTTGCCGCGCAGGCGCAGGCGTCCTTCGCGCGCGAAGCGGTCCAGCAGCTCGGTGATCTGCACCACCTCGAACGGATAGCGACGGCCAAGAAGGTTCGGGCCTTCCCAGCGCAGCGCCGAGTAGGCGTGGCCGCATTCGGGGCTGACGACGCATTTCACCTTGAGCCGCTCGGCCGCTTCCACGATGCGCGACAGGAGCGCCGCCGCCACCTCGCGCGAGCCCATCTGCACGCCCACGTTGGTCGCCTCGAACCCGGCGCTCGGGATTGTCCAGGACGCTCCCGCGTGACGGAAGATTCGCGCGAGCGCGCCGATCACCTCAGGATAGCCCATGATCTCGATCGAGCTGAGGACCACCAGGTACTCGGCGCCCTCGGCGTCGACCGGCACCCGGAGCCCGGTTTCCTCTTCCTGCAGCTCGATCTGGCGCTTGAGCGCCGGCCAGCGCACGCCGATCGGGCTGCCGGTTTCGAGCGCTTGCGCCGCCGCCTTGTACAGATCCGCCGGCGCGAAGCCGCCCGCCGCCATCCCTTCGCGCGCACGGCGCACCAGACCCGCGATGTCGATGCCCATCGGGCAGGCGAGCGTGCAGCGGCCGCACAGGTTGCAGGCGTCGTAGACGAGCGCCGACCACTCGTGCAGCTCCTCGGGCGTGAGCTCCGGGGGCGCGATTCCCAGCGCCTTCCTCACCGAGGAGAACGGCGCGGCCTCGCGGCGATATGCCTTCAGCATCGGCCGCAGCTTGAGAATCGGCGTGTAACGCGGATCGCCGGTGACGCGGTAAAAGTGACAGGCCTGCGCGCACTGGCCGCAGTGCACGCAGGCGTCCATCTGGAACGCAGCGTCGCAGCCCGCCTGCGCTACGAACTCCCGCGCCGTCCTGCGCGCGTCCGGCGTGACTTCCATTACGACTTCAGTCTCTTCCTGCCCAGACCATGCTCGACCGCCCTCACCGCGGCCTCGACCCGCGAGCGCGCGCCGAGCTTGCGCAGGATCGCCTTGACGTGGAGCTTCACGGTGCCGTCGGCGATCGAGAGCGAGCGTGCGATCATCTTGTTGCTGAGCCCGTCGGCGAGGCACTCGAGAATCTCGAGCTCGCGCGGCGTCAGCTCGGCGAACGGGTTCGCCGGTCGGGGCATCTCCGGCGCCGCGCCCGCGTCGCTCCGCACGATGCGCGCCAGCGTCCCGACCATCTCGCGCGCGACCACGTTTTCGCCCTTCAGCGCCGCCTCAAGCGCCGGCACCAGGTCCTCGGGCTCCATGTCCTTGAGGAGGTAGCCTTGCGCACCGGCGCGCAGCGCCGCGCCGAGGTCCGCGTCATCGCGGCTCATGGTGAGCATCACCACCGGCGCGCGCACGCCGCTCGCGCGCAGCCGCTCGATCGTCTCGATCCCGCTCATGCCGGGCATCTTGACGTCCAGCAGAATCACGTCGGGAAAGAGCTCTCGCGCGCGGCGCACCCCCTCCTCGCCCGAGCCGACCGCGGCCACCACCTGCAGGCCGCGGCTTTGCAGCAGCTCGCCGATCCCCCGGCGCACCAGGGCATGGTCGTCGATGAGCAGCACGCGCATGTCAGGCCTGCGGCGCGGGGACTGACCCGCCCGCCACCGGCGGCGCGTTGAAGATCAGCACGATCCGTGTGCCCTCGCCCGGCTCGCTCTCGATCACGAACTGACCGGGCAGCCGCGCGGTGCGCTCTCGCATGATCGCGATGCCGGCGTGCTCGGCCGGCATCGGCTGGTCGGCGCCCGCCATGCCGAGGCCGTCGTCCTCGATCAGAACCGTGTAGAGGTCGCCTTCGTTGTTCAGCAGGATGCGGACATTGCGCGCGCCGCTGTGCTTGCGGATGTTGGTGAGCGCCTCCTGGATGATGTAGTAGACCTGGATCTCCTGCTGCGGGGTGAGCGCGAGGCTCCGGCATTCGTTCTGGAAGAACACCGCGATGCCGGTCTCGCGGCGGAAGCGCTCTACGAGACTCTCCACCGTCTGCACGAGCCCGGCCTCGTCGATCTTCAGCCGGTAGTTCGTGAGCAGGCTCCGGAGGTCCTCGTCGGCCTGCGTCATGGCGCGGCGCAGCGCCGCCGCCTCGTACTGGGCGGCGCCGAAGTCCTTGCGCGCGAGCGACTCGCTCAGCATCTTCAGCTGCAGCCGCATCCCGATCAGCGACTGCGCGAGCGAATCGTGCAGTTCGTTGCCGATGAGGTTGCGCTCCTCCATGATCGCCACGCGGCGCGCCTCGCCTTCCAGCCGCGCCTTCTCGATCGCGAGACCGAGGTGCCGCCCCACGCTCACCAGCAGCTCGGGCATGTCCTCGCCCATGGCCGCGAGCGGGCGGTCGAGAAACAGGTTGTACACGCCGAGGATACGGTCCTGGTATCGCACCGGGACCGCCACGAGCTCCACGCAGTCGCGTTCGAGCATCGGCCGGCCGATCAGCCGGGCGCATGGCGCGGTTCCGCTCTGGATGTGAAGCCCTCCGTCGCTCGCGGCCCAGCCGCAGGGGCAGCCGCCCGCCGGCATCACCCGGTCGCTCTCGACGACCTCGGGGGCGAGGCCGCGGCTCGCGATCAGCCGCGTGTGGCCTTCCTCGCCGGCAAGCCGCACGCTCGCGGCGCGCGCGTCGACCAGCTCGATGAACGCGTCGAGGAAGCCGTCGAGCAGCTGCTCGAGGCTTCCCGGCTGGCCGAGGACAGTCGCGATCTCGTACAGGATGTCGAGCGACTGCGTCTTGCGCGCGAGGCGCACCGCCGGGGTCGGCGGGACAGTGTGCTCGGGCATGGCCGGGCCAGACTAGCCTATTTCGGCGCCCTGTGCGAGGGATCGTTCGGGTTGATGAAGATGAAGCGCCACTCGCCGGGATTGATCTCGACGTAATCCAGGGTCGCGCCGGCCAGCAGCTCCAAGGCTCCGGGCGAGACCAGGAGCGTGACGCCGTTCGTCACCACCTTCGTGTCGCCCTCGGCCTCGCCGTCCATGCCCATGCCGTACTCGATTACGCCCTTGTCGGCGAGCCGCGCGGCGATGCGCAGGCAGGCACCGCCCGGGCCGGCCTGCTGCGCGGAAAGCGCAATTCTCTCCGCGGCCTTCGGCGTGACGGTGATCATCAGCCGGTGCTCCAGGCGCGCGGCTTGCGCATGCCTGCGATCCGGCACGCGTGCTTTACGTAGCCGTACGGAAAGAGCTTGAAAAGGTCGTTCCGGTCCGCCTTGCCCTCGCCCTTCAGCCCGGCCAGATGCTTCATGACATGACGCGCGTCCGGGGCGATGTGGCGCTGCTCGTAGTATTCGCGCACGAACCGGATCACGGCCCAGTGCTCGGGCGTGAGCACGATGCCTTCCTCGTGCGCGAGCATCTCGGCGACCTGCTCGTTCCAGTCCGCCGGGTCGATGAGGTAGCCTTGATCATCGACCCGCAACGAGTTCCCGGCGATCTCCGGCGGCATGCCTGCAGCTCCTTACAAAATTGACGAAGCGCGCCGCCCAGCGACTGCCGGCGACGTCGCGCAGATGCGAGTAGGAGGCGAGCAGGTTCCTGTGCACGATGCCGTCGTGGCGGCCGTCGATGCCGTAGCCGCGCTCGACCTGGTAGGCGAATGCAGTGCCGGACGCCAGGTTCTCCACGCTCGAATAATGGAACTCGTGCGCCCGGATGGGCTGCGACTCCTGCAACGGCCAGGGACTGCGTCCCGTCTCGCGGAGGTGGACATAGCCGCGGCCTACAGGCCGGCCGTGCATGACGATGTCGGCGGGAATCACGCTGGCCATCTCGGCGCGCCGCCCGTTCCACTCGATGCCGCGCGCGAGGTACATCAGCCCGCCGCATTCGGCGTAAGCCGGCATCCCGGATTCGATCGCGCGGCGCACGTCGGCGCGCAGTTCCGCGTTCGCGGCGAGCGCCTCCATGTGCGTTTCCGGAAAACCGCCGCCGATGAAAAGGCCTTCCGCCGCCGGCAGGCGCTTGTCGCGCAGCGCGTCGAATTCCACCAGCTCCGCGCCCGCCGCGCGCAGGGCTTCCAGATCGCCCGGGTAGTAGAAGCCGAACGCCGCATCGCGCGCGATCGCCAGCCGCACGGTCGGCGCGGGTGTCGCTCGCAGCGGCGGATTTACAGCGGGCAGCGGATCCACCTGCCGCGCGATGGTCAATATCCGGTCGAGATCGACCTGTCTCGACACGAAGGCTGCAATCTTGTCCACGCGCCCGCGCGCGGCCTGCGCTTCGTTGCTCGGCACCAGGCCCAGGTGCCGTTCCACGATGGTGAGGCGCTCGTCGCGCTGCACGGCGCCCAGCACCGGGACGCCGGTGTAGTGCTGGATCACGGCGCGCAGCTTCGCCTCGTGGCGCGCGCCGCCGAGCTGGTTGAGGATCACGCCGGCGATGCGGATGCGGCGATCGAACGCCTGATAGCCGAGGATGAGCGGCGCGATGCCGCGCGTCATGCCGCGCGCGTCGATCACCAGCACCACCGGTGCGCCGATCATCGCGGCGAGCGCGGCGTTGCTGTTCGCGCCTTGCAGGTCGAGCCCGTCGTACAGGCCCTTGTTTCCCTCCACGATCCCGAGCGAGGCGCCGCGCATGCGCCGGGCGAATTCCGCACGGATCTCCTCCGCCCCGCTCAGGTAGGGATCGAGGTTGTAGCAGGGCCTGCCCGCCGCGAGCGCGAGCCACAGGGGATCGATGTAATCGGGCCCCTTCTTGAACGGCTGCACGACTTCGCCGCGCGCCGCGAGCGCCGCGCACAGGCCGATGCAGAGCGTCGTCTTGCCCGAGGACTTGTGCGCCGCGGAGACGAGCAGGCGGTTCACGCCGCGGCCGGATCGACCTCGCCGTCGCCCAGACTCTGCGGCAGGAACGGCAGGAGCTTGAGCGCCACGGCAGTGAGCGCCAGCGCGAGCGCCACGCCGCCCGCGCCGAGCGCGACTTCGGGCAGGCTCGGCGCGTAGGCCGCGACGGCGCCGTCGAAGAAGCTGCTCGCGACTTCCTTGCCGGGGAAGAGCACCTGCGGATAGGCCTGCCCGCCGATGATGAGGACGTAGAGCTGCGCCAGCCCCCCCAGGACCACGCCGGCCGCCGCCAGCACGGTGCCGCGGATCGATGCGGTTGCGTAGAGCAGCGCGAGCGGCAGGACGCCGCCCGCCCCGACCTGGCCGAGCCAGAAGAGCGCCGTGTACACGCCGCCGTCCCAGAGCAGAAAGCGCTCGAGCTCGTGCTGGCGCGCAACGTACAGATTGGTGAGGTGGTAGACCGCCGCGAAATACAGCACCGCGGCCACGAACACGCCGAGGAGCTGCCGGAGCCGCGCGAGCACCGCCTCACCCAGCGCGCGGCCGCTCCAGCGGAACGCCGCGAGCAGCACCAGGATGAAGATCGCTAGGCCATACGAGAACGACATGATGATGAACATCGGTGCGAGCAGCGCGCTCGCGTAGGCTTCGCGCGCCACCAGGAACCCGAAGATCGAACCGGTTCCGGTGGTGAGCACGAGCCGCCAGATGAAAGCGACGAGGCCGGCGGGCTTGCCGTAACGGTTCATGCGCCGCTCGAACATGGTCCACAGGTAGAGCGCGACGACGGCGAAGAAGCCGGTGTAGAGAAAGATGTTCCAGGCGAAGATCGACTTGAAGTTGTAGTAAGTCATCGCCACGATCAGGCGGTCCGCCCGCCCGAGATCGAGAACCAGCACTGCCAGGCCCCCGGCGAGCAGCGTCACCGCGAGCAGCCCCGAGAGGCGCGCGAGCGGCTTGTACAGCTCGCGGCCGAACACCGACGCGATCGAGGCGACGTTGAGCGCTCCCGAGGCGGCCACGATCAGGAACACCGCGAACACGTGCGGCGTCCCCCACACGATGCGGTTGGTCATCCCGGTAACGTAGTGGCCCTCGTGCTCCATGTACCAGGCCGCGCCGAGCCCTCCCGCGATGAGGATTCCCAGAACGATCAGGAGCAAATAAAAGCCGCCGCTGCGGCCCTCGATCTCGCGGTAGTGAACGCGCGCCATGCGCTAGAGCCCCTGGTAGCGAACGCCGGTGTTCAGGCCGAGATCGGCGCGCACCTGGCTGGACGTCGCGGCAGCAAGCCGCCGGCGAATCTCCGAAGCGGAATCGTTCAGATCGCCGAACGTCATCGCGCGTCCGCCGTCGCGGTTGCAGGCGTCCACGCACGCGGGGTTCTGGCCACGGTCCACGCGGTGCACGCACATCGTACAGGCTTCCACGGTGCCCTTGCCGCGCGGCACGTCGGGCTTCTGGCCCTGCGCATCCTCATGGATGAAGGAGCGCGCCCCGTACGGGCAAGCCATGACGCAGTAGCGGCAGCCGATGCAGATGTGCTTGTCCACGAGCACGATGCCGTCGGCGCGCCGGAAAGAGGCGCCGGTGGGACACACGTCGACGCACGGCGGGTGCTCGCAATGCTGGCACATGAGCGGGAGCGTCTGCGCGTAGCCGGTGCGCTTGTCGCGCAGGCTCACCTTGCGGATCCACTGCGCGTCGGTGGCGGGGCGGCCCCGGCCGGTCCATCCGTTTTCCTCGCGGCAGGCGCCCACGCACACGTCGCAATCGGTGCACTTCGCGATGTCGATCAGCAATCCCCAGCGCTGCAGCCTGGAGGCGGCCTCTTCGGGCGAGCGAGCGAGCGCGAGCTCCACCAGGCGCAGCCCCGGCGCGAGCGCGGCGCCCGCTGCGGCGAGCCCCACGCCGAGGAAAAGGCGCCGGTCCGGGTTCATCGCTGCGCGGCCGCGCGGTTCGCCCGGAGCGGCGTGTGGCACTCGAAACAGTCGATCCTGACCGAGGCGTAGGCGTGGCAGCTCGAGCAGAAGCCCTCCTTTCCGAGCACGCTGCCGGTCTTCGCGTCGGCGTGACAGTCCACGCACCCCTTGAGGCTGAAACGCGGCGTGCGCACGCCCTGATGCATGGTGCGGTCGCGCTGCTCGAGGAGCATCGTCATGTGATCGCGCCGCATTCTTTCCACCGGCGCCACGCACGCATCGCCCTTCTCGATCCGGATCGTGGGCCTGGGCGCCTCGGCGAGCCCGCCGGCTGCCAGGACAGTGGCGGCGATCCCGGCTGCGATGCGCGTCATCATGGCGCGGCGTCGCTCAGTGATCCCCCAGCCCCATCTTGATGTAGCCGGTGGGGCAGACATCGGCGCAGATGTGGCAGCCGATGCAGAGGTCGTAGTCGGTGTAGACGTAGCGGCCCGTCGTGGCCTCGGATTTGGGTGTGCGCTTGACCGCGGTCTGCGGGCAGTAGATGACGCAGTTGTCGCACTCGAAGCACATGCCGCAGCTCATGCAGCGCTTCGCCTCGTCCACCGCCTGCTTGTCGTTGAGACCGATCATGCGCTCGGCGAAGTGCCCGAGGACCTCCTCGGCGCTGGGGCCGACCTCCTGGCGCTTGATGCGCTCCTGGTACGGGAAATGGCCGAGAAACAGCTCGCTCGCCTGGCACACCTCGGAGGCGCTGCGGTCCTCGTAGTTGTGCACGGCGAACCCGCCCACGCTCTTGCCTTCGAGCGAGGTGCCGCGAAGGCCCTGGTCGATGGGGCGCGGGCCGTTCGCCTCGGAGGATTCGTACTTCTTCGGCTCGAGATTCGCTTCGCGCAGCTTCTCGAGCAGGTTGAAGTGGTGCACGTCGATCTTCGGGCGCCTCGCGAGCTCCTGGTTGCGCAGAAACCGGTCGATGCTGTCGGCGGCGACCGATCCCTGCCCGATCACCGTGGTGAGCAGGTGCGGCCGGAGGATGTCGCCGCACGCGAACAGGCCGTGGCGTCCCGGCACCTGGTAGAACCTGTCCGCCGCGATGAGGCCCTTGCCGTTGTTCAGCTCTTCCATCCCCTGCAGGTCGCCGGACTGCCCGATCGCGACGACGATGAGATCGGCTTCGAGATCCATCTCGGTGCCGGGCTTCTGCACGGGCTTGCCTTTCACCCACTCGCACTCGACCACGCGCAGCGCCTTGGCGCGGCCGCTCGCCTCGTCCACGAGGACCTTGATCGCGAGGAGGCTGCCTCGGATCTTCACGCCCTCGCGCTGCGCGTCCTCGATCTCGTGCCTGGCCGCATTCATGCCTTCGATCGGCTGCATCGAGATCAGCATCACGTCGGCGCCCTGCCGCGCCGCCGTCTTCGAGACGTCGTGCGCGGTGTGCCCCATTACCACGAACTCGGGACGCTCCGATTCCTTCATGTCCTTCACATAACCGAGCCGGCGCGCCACCGACACGACGTCAACCGAGGTATCGCCGCCGCCGACCACCACCACGCGCCCGGCCACCGACCTCAGGCGCCCCTGGTTGAACGCCTCCAGAAATGCGACGCCGCTGATGCAGTTGGGCGCGTCCGCCCCGGGAACGGGCAGGGAGAGCCCGGCCTGGCAGCCGAGCGCGAGCAGCACCGCGTCGTAGCCGGATTCGAGGTCCTTCAGCGCGATGTCCTTGCCCACGCGCGTGTTGGTGCGCACCTCCACGCCCATGGCGATGATCCGGTTGATCTCGCCGTCGAGGTGCGTGCGCGGCAGCCGGTAGCCCGGCACGCCGTATCTGGCCATGCCGCCGAGCTCCGCGTGGCTCTCGAAGATCGTCACCGCGTGGCCCTTGCGGCGGAGCTGATACGCGGCCGAGAGGCCCGCCGGGCCGCCGCCCACGATCGCCACGCGCTTGCCCGAGTCGACGCCCGGCTTGAACGCGAAGCCCTTCTCGAGCGCGTGATCCCCGATGTACTGCTCCACCGCGTTGATGCCGACGTAATCTTCAACCTTGTTGCGGTTGCAGCCGGTCTGGCAGGGCGCCGGGCACACCCGCCCCATCATCGAGGGAAAAGGATTCGCGTCCGTTGATCGGCGGAACGCGTACTCCTGCATGCTCGTGCCCTTGGGCGCCTTCTCGACGCCGCGCACGATGTTGAGCCAGCCGCGGATGTCCTCGCCCGAGGGGCAGCTCGCCTGGCACGGAGGCGTCTTGTGCACGTAGGTCGGGCACTTGTCGGACTCGTCGCCGGCGAAGATCCGCTCCTGCAGCGATTTCCACTCGTGATCGCCGTCCTTGAACCTGCGGAAGGTGTGTGCTGGCATGCTTATCTCCGGTTGAACCGTCTCATTGCCTTGCGCCCAGGACGATCGCGTTGCTCACCAGGCCGTGCACGCTGCCGATCATGTCCATGGGGTGCTTGTAGTAGGGCAGCACCTTGGTGAACTGGCTCTTGCAGATGGCGCAAATCGCGGCGAGGTAGTTGACGCCGTGCTCGTCGACCACTTCCTGCAGGGCCTGCATGCGCGGCGCGGCGCCCTTCACGCGCAGCTCGAGCAGGTCGTCGGTGAGCAGCCCCCCTCCGCCGCCGCAGCAGAAGGTGGACTCGCCGATCGTCTCGGGGGCCATGTCGACGAACTTGTTGACGCAGGCGCGGATCACGTTGCGCGGGATCGTGAATTGCCCTCCCGGCACATTACCCATGCGCGCGCCGCGCGCCACGTTGCACGAGTCGTGGAAGGTCACGACCTTGTCGTCGTTGGCGCTCTTGTCCAGGGTGAGCGCGCCGCGCTGGATGAGGTCCCAGGTCACCTCGCAGATGTGCTGCGGCGCCGGGTAGCGCGAATCCAGAAAGTCGAACGGCCCGATGAGCGTGTTCCAGAAGCTGTAGGCGACGCGCCAGGCGTGGCCGCACTCGCCGACCACGAGGCGCTTCACGCCGAGATCGAGCGCCGCTTCCCGGATTCGCGCGGCCACCCTGTGCAGGTTGTCGTGACTGCCGATGAAGAGCGAGAAGTTCGCCGCCTCCGACGCATGCGACGAGAGCGTCCACGAGATGCCCGCGGCGTGGAACACCTTGGCGTAGCCGATGAGCCCGTCGATGTGCGGCTCGGCGAAGAAATCCGCGCTCGGCGTGACGAGCAGCACTTCCGCTCCCTTCTCGTCGAGCGGGAACCGGACGTCCACGCCGGTCGCTTCCTTCACGTCCTCCTCGAGCCCCTGGAGCGTGTCGCGCAGCGCGGGCTCCGGCAGCCCCAGGTTGTTGCCGATTCTATGGACCTTGCCGATGATCTCGTTGGAGTACTTCTGACCCAGGCCCACGCTGTCCATGATCTCGCGCGCCGCCATCGAGATCTCGGCGGTGTCGATGCCGTAGGGGCAGAACACCGAGCAGCGCCGGCACTGCGAGCACTGGTGGTAATAGGCGTACCACTCGTCCAGCACTTCCTGGGTCATGTCGCGCGCGCCGACCAGCTTCGGGAAGTACTTTCCGGCGAAGGTGTAGTAACGCCGGTAGACCGAGCGCAGCAGGTCCTGGCGCGCGACCGGCATGTTCTTGGGGTCCGCGGTGCCGAGGTAGTAGTGGCATTTGTCGGTGCAGGCGCCGCACTTCACGCACGCGTCGAGGAACACCTGCAGCGCGCGCGACTGCGAGACGAGCTCGCCGAGCTTTGCGACCGCGGCCTTTTCCCAGCCGGGCACGAGCTCGCCAGGGAAACCGACGCCCGCCTGGTGCTCGGGCTTCGCAACAAACGGCTTGCTGTGCGCCATGGCGCCTTCGCGCACCAGCGGGATCACCGGGTATTCGCCCAGCTTCGGCGTCTCGAACGCGGCAGCCATGTTCAACCCGCGCGCGCCGACCAGCCCGCGACGTGGCGGTGCTCGCGCGCGTCGTCCGCCTGATTGAGGGTGGGGCTGAAGAACACCCCCGGCGCGTGCAGGAGCTTCGACACGGGGAACACGATCATGAGCGTGGCGACCAGCGCGAGATGCGCGAGGAGCACGGCATCGGCAGGCAGCGGCTGCCAGTCGAAGTTCATCAGGCCGAGAAAGAACGCCTTGAGCGCGACGATGTCGGTGCGGGCGGCGTATTTCATCGCGAGCCCGCTCGCGGCGATCCCTGCGAGCAGCGCGAGCATCAGGTGGTCCGAGGGGCCGCTGACATAGCGCACGCGATCGACGAGCACCCGGCGCGCCCACAGCCCCGCCAGCCCCGCGAGCATGGCGAACGCCGCGTACACACCGAAAGGCTGCACCAGGTCCACCCAGAACCACACGGGCTCGGTGACGTAGCGCAGGTGGCGCAGCAGCACGAGGAGAAGCGCCACGTGGAACATCCAGCCGAAGAGCCAGATCCACTTGTTGGACCGGAACAGCTGGCGGAACAGCGTCACCTCGAGCAGCACGCGCAGCACGACGCCCCTGCGCGTGGTCGGCGCCGGGGGAATCGGGATCTTGAGAGGCTGCGGGGTGCGCGCGTACACCCAGCACTTCCAGGCCACGCCGCCCACGAGCAGCGCGGTAGCGGCGTAGAAGAGAAGCGCGTAGGTGACGGTCAGCGCGGACATGAAAAGGGGTCAGGAACCTTTTTGCCGGGCGCTCAGCTTCATGGAAAAAAGGGTCCTGACCTCCTTTTTCACACGCAGCCGGTCGGCTTGGGCAGTCCCGCGTACTTGCACGCCTGCTTGGCGGGCCCGTAGGGGAACAGCTCGTAGAGGTACTTGCTGTTGCCCTTGTCGGGGCCGAGCTTCTTGCCGATCGCCTTGGTGAGCACCCGCACCGCCGGCGCGATCTGGTACTGATCGTAGTACTCGCGCAGGAAGTTGATCACTTCCCAGTGGTTCTCGGTCAGCTCGCAGTTGTCGACGCGCGCCATCTCTCTCGCGACGTCCTCGCTCCAGTCGGAACGGTTCGCGAGATAGCCTTCCTCGTCGGTCTCGAACGTTTGGCCTTTCACTTCGATGCTCATAGCGTTTCTTCCTCCAGGGGTTCAAAGCCAGGATTGAACGGCGTTGTGCTCCGCCACGAGGTCCACGAATCCCCCGTAGTCCACCAGGCGAACGCCGTCCATCACCCGGTTCTGCATGCCCCGCGCCTCCACGTCCGGCGCGAGCGCGTAGATCTGCACGCCTTTCATCGCGTCCTGCACCCGCGCGGACACCGCCGTGTCCCGCGCGGCCGCGTACACGCCGTCCTCGATCAGCAGCACCGCGGCGCCCTTCAGCGCGTACCTGAGGCAGGTCTCGAGCGTCCGGTGGTCGAAAGGCGATTTGTTGACGATATGCAGCATCACCGTCTCCTCAGAAGCTCAGGATCACGTCCTGGCCTTCCATGATCTCGGCCAGGCGCTTCGCGCTCACGACCTGCACGGGAACCACGAGGTCGTCCTCGGTGAGGCCGCGCGCTTCCAGCGCTTCCTTCTCCACGTAGAGCTTGGTGACGTCGTAGTCCTCGAGCGCGCGAAAGGCGGGCGAGAAGTTCTTCACCTCCAGCCCCTTGGTATCCTGGCCCTTCGTCAGCTGGTACACGCCGTCGTCCACGAACGCGAGGCTCACGTCCTGCTCGAACGCCGCGCCGATCAGCACGACTTCCAGCGACTCGAGCGCGTAGATCGTTCCGTAGGGCGGCTTGCGGTTCACGTACAGGAACTTCTTCGCCACCCCTCCCTGCTCTTGCTCTTGCATACGGCTCCCTCAGTCCCCGAACACCACCAGGCGGTCGGCCTGGATCCCGGCCTCGATGAGCTGCCCGAGGCCCGAGATGCGGAACCCCGGCGCGATGTTGTGCGCGTCCTTGCCGTTCCTCTTGGCCTCCGGCGCATCCATGATCCCGCGGCGCTGCGCCGCGGCGATGCACACCACGAGGTCGAGCTTGTGCTCGGCGGCGAGGTCGCTCCAGCGCCTGACGATGTTGCGGTCGTCCTGCGGCGGCACCGTGAGCCGCGTGCCGTTGTTCACCCCGTCGTGGTAGAAGAACACCCGGAAGATCTCGTGCCCCTTCGCGAGCGCCGCCTTCGTGAACTGATAGGCGGTGTCGGAGGCCTCGTGCGTATAGGGCCCCTCGTTGACCAGGATACCGAACTTCATGCGCTAGAACCGGATGTGGGCCGACGCATTGAGGCTGTTGCGCGCCCCGCGCCAGTTGTCGATGTGGAACTTGGTAAACGGAAGCCCGGTGAGCTCGAAGAACCGCGGCCAGCCGATCCTCTCCACCCAGTCTCCCACGCGCTCCCAGTCGCGCGCGTCCTTCTTGTAGGTGTAGAGGATCTTCTTCACCACCGCGGCCACCTCGGGCCAGCGCGGGGGGTTGTTCGGCAACCCGGCGGCCACGAGCTTCTGGAACATGGGCTTGGAGCGCGCGTTCGAGTTCTTGCCGCCCACCCAGATCGCGAGCTTGGAGTGCACCGGGTCGTTGATCTGCATCGGCGGGCACGGCGGGTAGCAGGCGCCGCAGCAGACGCATTTCTTCTCGTCCACTTCGAGCGAGGGCTTGCCGTTCACCATCGCCGGACGGATCGCCGCCACCGGGCAGCGCGCCACCACCGACGGGCGCTCGCACACGTTCGCCACCAGGTCGTGGTTGATCTTGGGGGGCTTGGTGTGCTGCACGTTGATCGCGATGTCCCCCTGGCCGCCGCAGTTGATCTGGCAGCACGAGGTGGTGATGTGCACGCGGTTGGGCATCTCCTCCCTGACGAATTCCTCGTACAGCTCGTCCATCAGGGACTTGACCACGCCGGAAGCGTCGGTGCCGGGAATGTCGCAGTGCAGCCACCCCTGCGTGTGCGAGATCATGGTCACCGAGTTGCCGGTGCCGCCTACCGGGTAGCCCGCGTCGTTGAAGGCCTGAATGAGCGGGCCGACCTTCTCCCACTTCGACACCATCACTTCCAGATTGGAGCGGATGGTGAAGCGCACGTAGCCCTCGCCGTACTTGTCGACGATGTCGCACAGCAGATTGATCTCGTAGGGACCGAGCTGGCGCTGAGTTCCCACGCGCACCGTCCAGATCTCGTCGCCCGAGTAGGCGACGTGGTGCAGGACGCCCGGGCGCGGCCGGTCGTGGTACTTCCAGTTGCCGAAGTTCTTGACCATCAGCGGATGCATGTACTGCATGCCGTCGGGACAGCCGCTCTCGATCGGCGCCCGCATCTGCTTCTTTTCCGTTGCCTGCGCTTGTGCCACTTGCCGCCTCCTCAGTCCGGTATCACGCCGCCGCTTTCTTGCGGTCGATCCACTTCTGCGCTTCCTGGTCCCAGTCATCCATGCGCACGTAGGAGCTGGTGCGCGGATGGGCGATCATGTTGGGATCGACCTCCACGCCGATGCCCTCCAGGAAGTTGGCAAGCCCGATCCGCTCGATCATCTCGCCGCAGCGCTCGTGCTCCAGACCGTTCTCGGCCCAGAAGTCGATCACCGTGGCGGCGAGGTCGCGGATCCTGTCGAAGTCCTCGTCGGTTTCCATTTTCATGAACGGAACGATCACGGTGCCCATGGTGTCGCCGATCTTGAGCGTGCGCTTGCCGCCGATCAGGACGGTGACGCCGCGGTCCTTGCCGGGCTTCAGCGCCTTGGTCATGACGTTGATGCAGTGCATGCAGCGCACGCAGCTCTTGTTGTCGACATCCAGCGTGTCGTCGTCGTTCAGCGAGAGCGCCTTCGTCGGGCAGCGCGCGATCACGTTGTCGATCGTGTACTTGCGGCCGTGCTTCTCGATGTATTCCTTCACGCCCTTCTGGTCCACCTGCATGTCGTCGCGCCATGTGCCGATCACCGCGAAGTCGGCGCGCTGGATCGAGTTCATGCAGTCGTTCGGGCAGCCCGAGACCTTGAACTTGAACTTGTAGGGCAGCGCCGGGCGGTGCATGTCGTCGATGAAGTTGTTGACGAGCGTGCGGTGGATGCGGTGCTCGTTCGTGCACGACTGCTCGCAGCGCGCCGCTCCCACACAGGACATCGCGGTGCGCACGCACGGTCCCGCGCCGCCCAGGTCGAAGCCGTACTCGTTGATCTCGTCGAAGAAGTGCTGCGTGTTCTCGGTGGTCGAGCCGATGAACATGATGTTCCCGGTCTGGCCGTGGAACGCGATCAGTCCCGAACCCCACTTGTTCCACGAGTTGGAGAGCTGGCGCAGGATCTTCGTGGTGTAGTGGTTGCCGGCGGGCGGCTGCACGCGCAGCGTATGGAACTCCTTGGACTCCGGGAACATGGCGGCGACCTCGGAGAAGCGCGGGATGATGCCGCCTCCGTATCCGAATACGGACACCGTGCCGCCTTTCCAGTAGCCCAGGCGTGTCTTGTACGAATGCTCGAGCTGGCCGAGCAGGTCGACCATCATGTTGTTCTCGTGCGCCAGGCGCTTGAGGCCCGTCACGAAGCTCGGCCAGGGCCCGCTCTCCAGCTGGTCGAGCATGGGCGTCGGATGGAACGGCTTGGTGGACTTCTTCTCTTTCGGCAGGAACGTGCTGTGCCGCGTGGGGTCTTTCGGCGGTTTCTGCGGTTCGGCCATGATCTCCTCCACGAAACGAAATGCGAACTCGGCCTGCGCAGTGTAACGAGGCACGCTCCCGGTACCTAAGAGGGCAGAAGGGATATTCGCGGCTCGGACCGTCTATCACTTTGGGGATATTCGGACGCCGCAGGCGCACGGGAATGCCCCGTGATTCAAGCGCTTGCGCCGGTGCGCGCATTACGGCGCAATTTATGGGCCCATCAGCTCATGCACTGGGCCCGATGCCGCGCGCGCACGCATTGCGGTACCGTTCTGCACCCTGACGAACATGGACGCCGACGCCTATTCTCGATGGCGCGAGCGCAAGCTCGCCGCCTATCCGCGCCGCGCGGAAGACCTGATCGTGGAGGTGCGCGATCCGCGCAACCTGAGCGAAGCCGAAGCGGGCGAGCTCCGGCGGCTCTGCGGCATCGCGAACATGGCGATCTACTCCAGCCCGCTCGCCGGCGTGGCGGACAAGGAGATTCCGCGGCGCCTGGGCGAGCGCCTGGGCCTCGCGCGCCTGCACGCCAACCCGCTCGCCGACGAGGACGGCGTCAGCTCGCTCGAGGCGGCTCCCGAAAAATCCGCTGCTGGCTACATCCCCTATTCGAACCGGCGCCTGCTCTGGCACACCGATGGCTATTACAACGCGCCGGCCCACCGCATCCGCGCCTTCATCCTGCACTGCGTGAGACCCGCGGCCAAGGGCGGCGAGAACCGGCTGCTGGATCACGAGATCGCGTACCTGCTGCTGCGCGACGCCGACCCGGACTACGTGAAGGCGCTTTCGGCGCCCGATGCGATGACGATTCCGGCGAACGACGCGCAGGGCATGCCGTTCCGGCCCGCGCAGACGGGCCCGGTGTTCGCCGAGGTCGAGGGCGCGCTTCACATGCGCTACACCGCGCGCACGCGCAGCATCGAATGGCGCAACGACGAGGCGACGCGGGAAGCGGTGCGCGCTCTTGGCCGGATCCTGGAAGCGCACTCGCCCTACGTGTTCGCGGTAAAGCTCGCCGCCGGCCAGGGGCTCGTCTGCAACAACGTCCTGCACGACCGCAGCGCTTTCACGGACGCGTCTGCGCCCGCCCCGGGCCGGCTCGTCTACCGCGCCCGCTACGCCGATCGCGTGCCATGAAGAAGCACATTCCGCTCAAGTACATCCGCGAAGACAAGTCGGTCGGCAACGCCGACGACAGCTCGGATGCGAAGGAATCGACCGCGATGCTCGAGCGCCTGGTCGCCGAGCTTCGCGGCCAGCTTGCCGAGCTCTCGCCGATGGCCGGGACGCTGCGGCGCGCGGACCTGCTGCTCCAGCTCGGCCGTGCGCTCATTCGCCTGGAGAAAAAGCCCGAAGCCTGGGCCGCAGCGCGCGAGGCGTTCGACCTGTACCTCGCCGAGCAGGCCTGGGAAGGCGCCGCGCAGTGCTGCGACATCCTGTTCCTCGCCGATCAGCCGCAGTCGCTCGCCGCGCTCGGCCAGGGCGTCTGGCTCGCCGTGACTTACCCGGTCGATCCGGAGCTCAGCGTCGCGCTCCTGCACCGCATCGTGGAAGAAACCCCGCCCGATGCAGACGGCGCCGCGGTGGCGGCGATCGCCGCGTACTACGTGACGGACCTGCGCGCGCAGCAGCCGCAGCGCGAGCACCTGCTGCTCTACGCCAACCAGGTGCTCGCCACAGTGGCGCGCCGTCACAGCGGCGTGCAGGGGCAGGAAGACTTCAACCGCTGGATCGAGCGCATGGAGCTGAGCGACCCCGCGCGGTTCCTCCCGCGCCTGCGGAACGTCGTGGACGTTCTGGTGCAGGACGACTGGTGGTTCGACCGCGCGGCGCTGCAGGCCGCTTTACCCGCAGACTAGAAGTCATGTGATGGGCGAGGAATACTCCGAGATCGTCGATGCCGTGTTCGCCGTCTCCTGCCGGAGCCTCCCGGTCGATCACGCCTGGGCGCTCCACCAGGCAATCCGGGGCGCGCTGCCCTGGTTCGCGGAGGAGCCGCGCGCGGGGCTGCACCTCATCCACGGCGCCGCCTCGGGGAGCGGCTGGATGCGTCCGGAAGCGCCCGATGCCCTGCTCCAGCTCTCGCAGCGCGCGAGGCTCGCGCTGCGCCTGCCCGCCGAGCGCCTGCGCGACGCCGGGCGGCTCGCCGGCGCATCCCTCGAGGTCGCCGGCCATGCGCTTCGCGTGGGAGCGCTCGCGGTGCGGCCGCTTGCGCGCATCACCTCGCTGTTTTCGCGTCATGCGGTTTTTGCCGGTACGGAGGAAGAGGACGAGACATCGTTCGTGTTGGCTGCCAGCGAGGCGCTCGGCGCGCTCGGCATACGCCCCAGGGAAATGCTCTGCGGCCGCGTCACCGTGATCGCGACCCCGGACCGCACCTATCGGGCGCGCAGCCTCATGCTCGCGGGGCTCACGCTCGCGCAGTCGCTCCTCCTGCAGCGCGAGGGCCTGGGGATCGAGCGCAAGCTCGGCTGCGGCCTGTTCATCCCGCACAAGGATATCGCCGACCTGCGCTCCAGGCCGGAGGATTGATTTCAGGAGAGAAAACCATGGCGTACGAAGTGAACGGCAAAGTGCTTGAGACCACGGAGAGCGGCTTCCTCGTTTCGCTGGACGACTGGGACAAGGACGTCGCCGATGCGATCGCGGCGGCCGAGGGCCTGACCCTCACCCAGGACCACTGGGACGTGATCGACTTCCTGCGCGAGGCGTACCTCGAGCGCAACGGCGAGCAGCCGAACAACCGCGCGATCCTCAAGGCCATGCAGGAGAAATGGCCCGATCGCAAGGTCGACAACAAGACCCTGTTCGATCTCTTCCCGGGCAACCCCTCCAAGCAGGCCGGCAAGATCGCGGGGCTGCCCGAGAGCATGCGCAAGGGCGGGTACTGACGGAGTATCCGACCCTCAGACCCGGCTACCGGGTCAAGCAGCCAGGCGCGAAACCGCGAGCCCCGGCACGGCCTCGAAGTGCACGTCGAAGGTGAGGAGCGCGAGGCGGTGCTGGCGCGCGAGCGCCGCGATCCAGAGGTCGTTGGCCGGGATCGGCTTGCCGCGCGCGCGCAGCGCCACGAAGATATCGGCGTAGTGGTGCGCGGTCTTCTCGTCGGGTTTCAGCACCTGCACGCGCGAGGAGGCAAGGAAGCGCGCCAGCTCGTCGCGGTTCTTGCTCGCCCGCGTGCCGGCGGCGAATCCGGCGAGCAGCTCGCCGAGGACGATCAGCGGAAGGTGGATCTCCTGCGCCGCGCGCAGCGCCGCGACCGCGCGGGGCAGTCCGCGCATGAAGCCGCTGTAAGCGTTGGTATCGACGGCGAGCGCGCTCATTTGCGTGTTCGCGCGCGCCGCTTGACGCGGTAGGCGGCCTTCGGCTGCTCCGCCCACAGCGCCGCGTCGATCTCCGAGAACGGCGCGGTCGCGGCGGCGAAGGCGTCGGCCTCGGCCTTGGACCAGGCGCCCGCCAGCGCGTCCAGGTCATCGAAGGTCTCCTTGACGCCGGCATGCCGGCGCTCGAGGGTTTCGACGATCAGGCGGTTGACGCTGACGCCCCGGCGCCTCGCTTCGGACCTCAGCCGCGCGAGCGTCGCATCGTCAAGTCCACGCAGCAGGACATTGGCCACGAGGCCGATGATATCACGCTACATGATGATATCAAGCCCGGGATACGGAGACTTTTCAGGGCGCGGACAAGCCGCGCCGCAGCTGTTCCAGCTCGGCCTCGAGCGCCGCGACCCGCGCGCGCAGCGGGGCCGCGGCCGCGTCGGCTTCCTCGCGCGTATAGCGCGGGACGATGTGCTGCGGACAGTTCCAGTCGAACGCGTCCACGCGCAGCAGCATGGCGCGCTCGATCCGCGCGGCATAGCCGGGCTCGGCGAGCGCCGCAACGAGCTCCGGCGCGGCGCCGGCCTCGCGCGCTTCCACAGTCGCGAAGATCTTCAGGCGGCGGCGGTTCGGGTAGTCCATGAGAATCAGCGCGGCGCAGGGGTTGTGCGCGAGGTTGCCGACGCTCACGTACTGGCGGTTGCCGCGGAAGTCGGCATAGGCGAGCGTGCGCGGGTCGAGCACCTTCAGGAACCCCGCCGGCCCGCCGCGGTACTGCACGTACGGGTAGCCGCTTTCGCCCGCCGTCGCGATGTAGAAGCTGTCGCGCGCCGAGATGAAATCGATCTCCATGGCGCCGAGCGTGGGCTCGGCAGGCGCGGCCGCCACGCGCTCGTACTGCCGGCGCGAGCCGTACCGCTCCTGCTGCGCTCTCACGCTCGCCGTGAACGCGATGCGCGCGAAGCTCATCAGAACGTGAGCACGCTGTAGCCGTCGCGAACGAGCCTCTGCAGGCTCGGCAGGCCGCTCGTGCCAGGCACCATGTTCTCCCGCACCAGGCCGAGGCCGGACCGGGCGACCGCCTCGCCCGCGCCGAACACGTCCGCGCAGCCGCAGGACACGCCCGCGATGCGGTCCTTGACCGCGTCGTAGAGCGCGTGCGCCGGATGGCCGGGGTTCGCCAGCTCGCCGGCCCAGCGCGTGCCCGCGCCCTGGAAGTAGATCTGCACTTCGCCGCCGCCCTGCTTGAAGTCGTACGCCGCGGCGAGCGCGTTGAACACGCGCCCGAGGGATTCCTCCGAGCCGCTCTTCGGATCCGACAGCACCACGATGGCCGTTCTCATCAGCTTTGCTCCTGTTTGTGAGTTGAGGGGGGGTTTGCGCATTTTAACCGTCATTATGCCATTACGAAGGTTATAGGCGGCACCTTAGCCCTTGTCCCCATAACCTGTCAAGCGTATATTCGACGGTTATTGGAACGCCCCGCCCCCGCGAGCAGGTTCTATTTCGTAGGCAACAACCTCGCGCTCGATTTCGTGAACACTGAAATCGCCGCGCACGGCGCGCCGCTCGATCTGCTCGGCAGCCTCGAGGATTTCGCCGCGTGGGCGCGCGATGCCGGAGTGCTGCCCGCCGGGCGGCCGGATGCCGTCAGGCGCTGGGGAGCGCAGGCCGCGGCCCTGCCGCCGCCGGTGCGCGCCTTTCGCGCCGCGCTGAGCCAGCTGTTCCAGAGGCTGATCCGCGGCCAGGGCGCGCCCGCCGAATCCCTCGCGGGGCTGAACGCCGTGCTCGCCGGCAACCGCGATCGCGTAGAGGTGCGCCGGACACGCTCGGGATTCGAAAAGCACCTGATCGCCGACTACTCCGATCCCCTGCAGATTCTCGTGCCGGTCGCGCAGGCCGCCGCGGACCTCCTTTGCTTCGGCGAGCTTCGATATCTGCGCAAGTGCGAGAACCCGGACTGCGTGCTGCTCTTTTACGACACGACGAAGAACCACCGGCGCCGCTGGTGCTCCATGGCCGCCTGCGGCAACCGCGCCAAGGCGGCGGCGTTCTACCGCCGCAGGAAACGGGGCTAGCCCGGCTCTGGTTCAAAGTGGTGCAAAGTGGTGTATTCTCGATCCATGTCCACTGCCGAGAAGCTCGTCCGTCAAAGCGTCAGCCTTCCTGCCCGTGTCGCGAGCCGGGTCCGAAACCTGGCGAAAGTCAGCGGCACGAGCGCGAACCGGGTGATCGTCGACCTGATCGAGACCGGCCTCGAGGCCCGGGAACAGGAGAAGGCGCGGTTTTTCGAGCTGGCTGACCGACTGGCGCGCTCGCGCGATCCGGAGGAGCAGAAGCGGCTCAAGGAAGAACTGGCCCGCATGACTTTCGGCGCATAGACGCCGAAGATTCAGTGGACCGGTCTGCCGCCGGCGCTCCGGGACCGCCTTTTCGAGCGCCTGCGTGAGCGCAAGATTACGGCCGAGGATTTGTATCGCCTGAAGGAATGGCGCGAGTCCGAGCCCGATGCTCCGGACGGGCCGTGGTACAAGGATTTCGGCTCGTTCAAGATCTGTGGCGAAGGGCAGTACCCGAAGACATTCCTTCTCCGGGGGCAGCCTGCCAAGGGTGAAGCGCTTTAGCTAGGAGATCTTCGCCTCGCGACCTTCGGGCGCGCCCTGCCACAGCATATCGTAGCCGAGCTCCTTCGTCTCGGTGCACATCCTCGCCAGCGCCTCGAACTTATTGGAGAGGACCGCGTCGGCGTGCGATCTCTCGTGCTCCTCGAACGAGCGCCAGTAGGTCACGATGACGTAGTGCTCGTCCGCGGTGCGCGAGGCGTTGAGCGACCCCTCCTCCGACACGAAGCCGGAGAACCGGAACACCTGCCCGCCGATGAATCCGCCCTTGTCCCCGCCGTAGGTCTCCTTGACGGCATTGCACATCTCGCCGACCGCGAGCTCGACGTCCTCGAACTTCACGCCGGGCTTGAGCTTGACGGTGTTGAACAGCATCTTCGCGCCGAACGGCAGCGTGATCGGATCGAACATGAGCCTTGCTCCTCGGTTATGTATTCTCACCTGAGTTCAGAAAATCGGGCTGCCCGAGAGCATGCGCAAGGGCAGGTACTTACACTTCTCAGCCGTAGTGCTTCCGCTCCGCGCGCCGCCGCCCGGCGCGCTGCACCACGCCGCCGCGGATGGTGTAGGGCGGCGTGATCTCGAAGCGGCCGTATTTCGGGTTGAGCGCCTGGAGGAACCGCCGCTCGCCTTCGAACACGATCTGGCGGAAGAAGACGTCGCCGGCGAATTCCACGATGACGTAGGCGCCATCGCGAGGCGCGTAGCCGGGGTCGATGATGACGACGCAGCCGTCGGGGAATTCCGGCTCCATGCTGTCGCCGAGCACGCGAAGCGCGTAGGGCTCGAGCACGCTGCAGTTGGTTTCGGCCATGGCTCTGGCGCTTTGCTAGCAGCGCGGGCGATCGCTCGAGGGCCGTCCGGCGGCTTCGCCCAGCTCGCGCTCGCGCGCGGAGATGAGCGCGAGGCACTGGCGCAGGTCTTCGATCGTCTGCGCCGAGAGCGGATGGCGCATGCCGGGCGGCGTCGCGGTGTCCCTGATGACGCTCGTGAGCGTGAGCTTCACCGCCTGAAGGATGCGCTCCTCTTTCGAGACTCCCGCTTCGCTCATAGTTCGGACCACATGCGGATCAGGTTCAGGTAGGCGGCGTTCACCTGCGCGGTCTCCTCGGCTTGCGGCGCGCTCGCCAGCAGCCTCTCGCGCGCCACGTTCAGGCCGTAGAGCAGCTCGCGCCGCGCCGGGTCTCGCACCAGGCTCTGCACCCAGGTGACCGCGACGAGCCGCTCGCCGCGCGTGACCGGGTTGACGCGGTGGATGCTGCCGGCAGGATAAAGCACCGCGTCGCCGGCCGGCAGCTTCACCGCCTGCTCGCCGAACGCGGTCCGGATCACCAGCTCGCCGCCATCGTACTCCTCGGGCACGCTGAGAAACACCGTCACCGCGACATCCGACCGATACATCACGCCGCCGGTTCCCATGATCGGGTCGTCGAGATGATCGCCGTATGTCATTCCGGGCTGGTAGCGCGCGTAAAGCGGGGCCGCTGCATGCACGGGCAGCGCGCCCGCGCGATAGACGGGATGGCGCACGAGGTTTTCCATCACCAGGCGGTTGAGCCGCTCGAGACTCGCTGCGCCGCGCTCGAGCTCCTGGTTCGCCTTCACGCGCCGCGCCGCCGCGCCCGCCGAGAGGCGCCCGTCGACGAAGGGCGCGTCCGCGAGCCAGGAGCGCGCGAGCGCCGCTTCGTCGGCCTTGAGGACACCGGGAAGGAGCAGCAGCACGCGCGCTCAGGCCGCCGCGCTCACGCGAAGCAGATCCATGTCGTCGCGATGTACTTGACGCCCGCCTGGAGCGTCACGCCGCGATGCACGTGGGTCCAGAACGGCGGGAAGAGGACGAGCTTGCCCTGCTCGGGCCGGATCGAGATTCCCTGCAGCGGGAACTCGGTCTCGCCCCCCGGCCCCGGGACGTCGTTCAGGTACCAGATCGCCACCAGCTGGCGCGCACCGAACTCGCCCGGCCCCGAGTCCACGTGCCAATGGTAGTACTCCCCGGGGAGCGTGCGCTGCAGGTTGTAACCGATGTCCTTGAAGGCGTTCGCGGCGAAGAACGGGAACTCGAGCGCGAACACGTTGAACGTGGACACGAGCTGCTCCGAGAGGATCCGGTCGATGTCGCGCCAGTCCTCGCGCCCGCTGATGCGAAGATCGGTGGAGCGCTTCACCTGCGGCGCTTCCTCCCCCGCCTGCCCGATGCGCCCCGCGTAGTGCTGATCGCTGCGGGCCTCGAAGCGCCGGATCGCCTCGGCGCACACGTCGGCGGGAAGCGCGCGCTCCCTCTCGTAGATGAAGCTGAGCGGCTTCAGCTCGCGGATGCGCGCGTCGGCAAGCGCCATCGCCTATGCGTAGAGCAGCACGGTGTTCTGCATCTCGCCCGCGGCGTCGATGTCCACCCCGATCGCCCCGGGCATGCGCAGCGCGATGTACGCGGCCATCAGCATCGCGGTGGCCTCGTTGCCCTGCATGATTCCGGTGAGCAGCCGGTCGGCCACGATCTGGCAGCGCTGCAGCGCGTCGGGCCGGGGCACGAAGTCGCGGCCCATCCGCCAGCCCCGGTCCATGTCGCGATCGAGCCGCGCGTGGAACTCCGCCGCCTCGCGCAGGAGTTCCTCCGGCACCTCCACCGCATGGACCTGATCGCCGATTACCACCTTGAAGCGCATGTTCCGCATACCTTACCATGCGCACATTCATCGCTACGAGAGCACGAATGGCGAACTCGGAATACTACGAAGCCATCGACCGGATGGAAAAAGCGGGCGTCGATCGCGAATACATCAACGGCTGGGCCAGCGGCTTCCTGCACAACCCCAAGCGCGAGCAGCAGCACAGCAACGAAGCCTACGAGGCCGGTTACGCGCACGGCATGGAAAGGAACGCCGCGGGCTACCAGGCCTGGATCAGGAAGTAGCGCCGCCTTTCTCGGCGAGCGCGCGCCACCGGGCCGCCTCGGCGGCGTCGCGCTCCACGCCCACGCCTTTTTCGTACAGGGTCGCGAGCATCGATTGCGACCCGGCCATTCCCTGCTCCGCGGCGAGACGGAACCATTTCGCGGCCTCCGCGGGATCGGCCTTGGTGCATTCGCCCTGGAAGTACATGAACCCCAGGCCGTGCTGCGCGAGCGCGTGACCCTGCTCGGCCGCGGCACGCATCCATTTGACCGCGGCAGCGCAGTTTTTGACTACGCCGAGGCCCACCTGGGCCATGATCGCCACGCGGTACTGCGCCTGCGGATCGCCGCGCTCGGCTAGCGGCGCGAGCAGCTGCATCGCGCGCGCGAATTCCTTGGCTTCGAAAGCGGCGATGCCGCTCGAGAGCTCCATATCGGGTCCTGACACGTCTGCCTCCCGGGATTAACATTCAAGCCATGGCCGTCATCGGAAGCCCCCCGCAGATCGCGCTCGTGAAGACGCGCTGGCGCAAGAAAGGCGCGCGCACGATCCACGAGCGCGCGAGCATGATCGGCGCCAACGTCTGGAAGATCGCGCTCGAGGTCTTCAGGCACATGGAGTCCGAGGGCTTCCGGTTCGGCTCCGACGCGCAGGTGACCGCGGTGCTCTCCGAATTCATCGCTTTCCTCGTGCAGCTCGCCGACCGCGCCGTGTACGGGAAACTCTCCGAGCCCGACCGCGCCGCCCTGATCGGAGACGTCGCGAAACACCTGGCCGCGACCATGGAGAACAACCAGCTCGACCTTCTCGGACCCGGAGAATACCGCAAGCCGTTCATCGATCTGCTGAACGCGCGCTTCGAGGAGTACGCCGGGTTCGAATACCCCGGCGGCGAGCCCGGCTTTCCGTGCCTGCGCTTCTTTGCCGCCAGGGTGTCCGACGCCATGGCGGCGAGCGACAACAAGTGGGTCGTAGAGCAAATGATGGAGATCGAGGCGCCGGAGATGGTGCGCCTCAGCGCGAAACTGATGACTCAGGCGCTGGCGTAACGAGCAACCGTCGGGCCTCGGCGAGCCAGCGCTCCTTTCCTTCCTCCACTTCGCGCCGCAGCGGCTCGAGCGTTCCGTCGCGCAGGAACTCCTCGTAGGCACGAAGCACCTGGGGAAACAGCTCGCGGCGCGGCGCATCGAAGGTCGCGAAATAGAAGTGCAGCGACGCGGGATCGGCGCGCTCGAGCAGCCCCGGCAGCGTCGAAAGGCAGTCCGCGAGGAGGTCGCGCACCGCGCGCGCGGCGGGCTCGGCGGGCGTGCGCGCCACCGAGGCCGCCATCTCGCGCCAGCCTTCTCCCAGCAGCTCGCCCGCTGCTGCCTCGCCGAGCTCGTGCAGGATCATGGTCTCCATCTCGCTCTCGGCCATGCGCGCGAGCGCCGTTTCCGGATCGGCGGCGAAATCGTAGCCCGCGAGGGCGCGCTTCATGGCGTTGTCCTGCTTGCGCCACTGCCACTCCTCGATTCTCTCCCACAGGTAGCGGCGCACCGATTCCTGGCGAAGAAATATGGTTCGCCCCTGCAGCATGGCCGGCGGCGCGGCGAGCTCCCGCGCGTATTCGCAGGACGACACGAGGATCGTGAATCCGGCGCGCTCCTCCTCGCGCAGCAGCCGCCCGAGGAAGAACACGGGCTTGCCGAAGCGCCCGTAGCCGGCGCCGTACACGCACTCCTGCGGCAGCAGCTCGCGGTTGGCGCCCTCGGCGTCGAACGGATCGCGCCCGCCCCCCGCGAGCGGCAGCGGCGCAAAATCCTCCTCCGCGATGCCGTCCCAGTGCCGCTCGCGCTCCTTCAGCCAGTCGCCCAGGTCGTCCTTCGGCAACGGGCGCGCGAACGGCAGCTCGTTTTCCCACCGGAAGTACTCGCGCATCTTGAGCAGGAACGTGCACAGGCCGTAGTCGCCCGCATGGCGGGCATCCGAGATGTCGCAATTGCGCTGGACTGCGCTCGCGAGCTGCGGGAGATTGCGCATCGGAGGGCGAGGTATATACTCAGTCTAGCATCGCAGGACCGCCCGAAGACATGGCAAAGGCCGCCTTCCCGAAGCCGCACGTCACGCTCGACATGAAGGGCGCCGCGTGCCCCGGGCCCATGCTGGGGGCCAAGCGCGTGCTCGACGAGCTGCTCGCGGGCGAGGTGATGCTGCTGATCTCCGACTGCGCGGCGACCAAGGACGACCTGCGCTCGTGGCCCAAGTACAGCGACGTGGAGATCCTGAAGACCCGGAACCTGGGTCACGGTGCGGTCGGCTACTACATCCGCAAGGGAAAGACCCGCCGCATCTCCCCGAACGCGGTGCTCGACATGCGGGGCGCCACCTGTCCCGGCCCCGTCGTCGAGGCGAAAAAGCTGCTCAACGGCATGAAAAAGGGCGAAGTGCTGCAGCTCATCAGCGACTGCCCCGGCGCCAGGGCCGACGTGCGCAGCTGGACGAAGGCAACGGGACTGGAGTTGGCCGATGCGCGGGAAACCGCGCCCGGCGAATACCGCTTCCTCATCCGCAAGCGAGGATAGAGCCATGACCAGCCTTCTCGATGCACTCGTGGGAACCGAAGGCGGCGCAGGAAACGACCCGCAATTCCCGCACGCGCCGGCCGACTGGCGGCGCGCGGCAGCGCTCGAAACTGCGCGGCACGAGGGCCTGGTGCTGAGCGAGGCGCACTGGGAAGCGATCCGCGCTCTGCAGGAGTATTACGCCAGGCACGAGGCGCTGGCCGTCAACCTGCGCGAGCTGCACGACGCGCTCGACGAGAAATTCCATCGCCAGGGCGGAATCCGGTACCTCTACACGCTCTTTCCCGGCGGGCCGGTGGCGCAAGGCTGCCGGGTCGCGGGGCTCAAGGCGCCAGCCGGCGCGACCGACAGGGGCTTCGGCAGCGTCGCCTAGCAGTTCCGTATGGGGCCAGCGGCGAAATTGATCGCGGCGCTGGCCGGCTCTTGATACACGTCAAACCCGCCGGTTCGGTCCGGTTCTAAATGACCCTGACCTCGACGGGAGAACAAGACCATGAAATCGATTCGCATGCTGGCTTTGGCATTCGCGGCGGCCTGGGCGCTCGCGGCGCAGGGCGCCGATCCGAATCCGGTGGTGAGTTATTCCAAGAAGGCGAAGTTCGAGGACGTGCGCGACGACGTAAAGCTCGCGATCGAAGGCAAGGGCCTGGTGATCGACTACCAGTCCTACGTCAACCGGATGCTCGAGCGCACCGGCAAGGACGTGGGATCGGGCAAGAAGCTCTACGCGGACGCGCAGGCGTTCGTGTTCTGCAGCGCTGCGCTCTCGCGCAAGACCATGGAAGCCGACCCGGCGAATGCCGCGCTGTGCCCCTACAGCGTGATGGTCTACGCCACGGCCGCCAATCCCGACACCGTGGTCGTCGCGTACCGCCGTCCGTGGCGCCCCGACGGCTCGGCGGCCTCCAAGGCGGCGCTGAAGGAGGTCGAGACGCTGCTCGACTCGATCGCGCGCGAGGGGCTCGGGCTCAGGAAATAGCCTGGTAGTAGAGGTTCTGCGGGTGGCGCGCCTCGGCGAAGAAGTACCAGCGCTCGGCGAGCAGGCCGGCGAGCTGGACGAGGAACGCGATTGAATTGAATTGCAGGAGCAGCAGCAGCGAGGGCAACGCAAAGGCGCCCGCAAGAAAACTCCACTTCACGGCCGCCAGGCTCGCCCCGCCCGCGCCGTGGAAGAATTCGCGCGTGTTGAACGTTCCGCCCATCGCGCCGAGCGACTTCTGCGCGATGCGCGGGTGCTTGATGCCGATCGCGGTCTGCAGGCTCGAGCGCGGCCGCAGCCGCGCGTTGCGCGCGAGCGCCGCGCCGCGCGTCGCCGCTGCGAGCAGCGTGGCGACGAGCGCTGCAAGCGCGTAGGCTTTCCCCGGTTCCGAATTCAATGCAACGGCGAGGGCGCTGGCCCCGGTGAGTCCGGACGCCGTTCCCAGCAGCACGAAATTCACCACGGTCAACGGCGAGTGCCATTCCTGCAGGAACTTGAGGCAGGCGTAGATCATCCCGGTGCAGACGAAGAGCGCGACGCAGGCAGTCACGGCGAGCACGCCAACGGGAATGATCAACCCGGAAAGACCGAAGTAATGTACCGCGGCGTAACTCGCGACGAGCGCCATGAAGACGGGCAGCGCGATCACCTCGCGCGAAAGCCATGAGGTGCGCCAGCGCGCCGCCGAGCGCCAGGCGCGCTCCGGCCGGCCGAGATGAAAGAACGACGCCGCGAGCCCGGCGCCGCAGAGCATGAGGGAAGTCGCGGTGCCGAGAATCGCGAAATTCTCCTCGACCGGGGAAAGCAGTTCCGTCGCAAAGACCGCCAGGAACAACCCCTGCCCCGCGCCGAGCAGCGTGGTGAGGAGGACGACGGACCAGGCGGGGCGCACCGGCTACCAGCTCGTCACGTCGTCGAGCGCGGGCTCGCCCACCGCCGGCTTCGGGAGCAAGCCGTCGACCTTGAGCGGATTGTCGAAGCGCTGAAGGTCCTCCTCGCGCACGCGGAATTGCGTCTTGCGGCGCGGAAGGTAATGGTTCGCGGGCTGCGTGCCCCACTCGGGCATCAGCGCATAGCCGCCCTGCTCGCGGATCGCCGCCGAAACCTCGGAGGCGGGATCGTGGATGTCGCCGAAGAGCCGCGCGCCCGCCGGGCACGCAAGCACGCACGCGGGCTTTCGCTCGCGCTCGGGGACCTTCGCGTCGTAGAGGCGGTCGACGCACAGCGTGCACTTCTTCATCACCTTCTGCTGCTCGTCCAGCTCGCGCGCGCCGTAGGGGCAGGCCCACGCGCAGTACTTGCAGCCGATGCACTTCTCGGTGTCGACCAGCACGATGCCGTCCTCGGCGCGCTTGTAGGAAGCGCCGGTGGGGCACACCGGCACGCACGGCGGCTCTTCGCAATGCAGGCACGATTTCGGAAAGTGCACCGTCTGCGTGTTCGGGTATTCGCCCACCTCGAAGGTCTGAACGCGATTGAAGAACGTGCCGGTGGGATCCGCGCCATAGGCGTTCAGATCGGCGAGCGGGCCGGCGGGCCCTTGCGTGTTCCATTCCTTGCAGCTCGTGACGCACGCGTGGCAGCCGACGCACACGTTGAGGTCGATCACCAGGGCGAGCTGGGTCATGCGGGAATCTTCATGCCGGGATAGGGGTTGATCGCCGTGAAGGTCGGTGACGTCAGCGGCTCGTCCTTCTCCCCTGCCCGGTAAATCCTCACTCGAACGTCAAACCACCCCGCCTGCCCGGTCACCGGATCGGAGAAGTCCTCCTTGATGAGGTGATTGAGCAGGAACCCGAGGCGCGACTCGTTCGCGTCCGGCGCGAGCGCCCAGGCGCCGGGCGCTTTCCCGATCGCGTTCCAGGTCCACACCGTGCCGGGCTCCACGGCCTCGCTGGTGCGGCACATGCCGCGTACGCGGCCCCAGCGCGACTCGACCCAGATCCAGGCGCCGTCCGCGATGCCCCGGGCGCGCGCGGTCGCCGCGTTGACGAAGAGGTAGTTGTGCGCGTGGATCTGGCGCAGCCACGCGTTCTGCGAGTCCCAGGCGTGGTACATTGCCATCGGGCGCTGCGTGATCGCGGCGAGCGGAAAGCGCGCCGCGTCGATCGCCTGCGTCTCGAGCGGCGCGTAGTAGAACGGCAGCGGGTCGAAGAACGTTTCCACGCGCTTTCGCAGGCGCCCGGGCGGCTGCCGCCCGGGGCGCCGGCCCTGCGCGGCCAGGCGAAACCGCTGCAGCACCTCCGAGTACAGGTGCACGAGGATCGGGTCGCCGTAGCGCCGGATGCGCACGCGCTGCGCCCACTCCATGTAACCCTGGTTCCAGTTGCGCATGTACTGGTACGAGGGCGGCAGCGCGTGGTGGAAGTGGCAGCCGTTCTCCGCGTAGCGCGCCCACTGGCCGGGATTGGGCTCGCCGCGCATCGATTTCTCGCCGCCCCGCCCGCGCCAGCCAGCGAGAAAGCCGATGCCCGATCCGGGCTCCGTTTCGTAGTTCACGATGAAATCGGGATAGTCGCGATAGCGGCGTTCAGCCTTCCCGTTTTCATTGATTCTTGTAAAAGCGGGAAGCTGAAGACGCGACCCCAGCTCGATCAGAACCTCCTGGAAAGGCTTGCACTTCCCGGTGGGCGGCACGACCGGCACGCGCACCGCGTCCACCGGGCCGTCGAACTCGGAGATCGGCCGGTCGAGCAGCGACATCACGTCGTGGCGCTCGAGGTACGTCGTATCGGGGAGCACGAGGTCGGCGAACGCGGTCATCTCCGACTGGAACGCGTCGCACACGACGAGGAACGGGATCCGGTACTCGCCGTCCTCGCCGCGGTCGTTCAGCATCTTGCGCGTCCCGGAGGTGTTCATGGCGGAGTTCCACGCCATGTTCGCCATGAAGATCATCAGCGTGTCGATCCGGTAGGGATCGCCGCGCCAGGCGTTCGCGATCACGGTGTGCATCAGCCCGTGCACCGAGAGGGGATACTCCCAGGAGAACCCCTTGTCGATGCGCACCGGGTTTCCGTCGTCGTCCACGAACAGGTGCTCGGGCGCGCCCGGCCAGCCGAGCGCGAGCCCGGCGAGCGGCGTATCCGGCTTCACGCCCGCGGGCGAATTCGGCGTCTTCGCGGTAGGGGGAATCGCGCGCGGAAACGGCGCCTTGTGGCGAAAGCCTCCGGGACGGTCGATCGTGCCGAGCAGGCTCATCAGGATCGCGAGCGCGCGCACGGTGTGAAAGCCGTTCGAATGTGCGGCCAGGCCCCGCATGGCGTGGAACGCGACCGGATTCCCGGTCACCGTGGGATGCTCGCGGCCCCAGCAGTCGGTCCAGGCGATCGGCAGCTCGATTTTCTGGTCGCGCGCCGTCACGCCCATCTCGTGCGCGAGGCGCCGGATCGTGGCGGCGGGAATTCCGGTGACGCCCTCCGCCCACTCGGGCGTGTAGGGCTTGACGCGCTCGGCGAGGAGCTGGAAAGCGGGCTTCACGCGCGTGCCGTCCTCGAGCCGGAATTCTCCGAAGAGATACGGATCGGCGCCTCCGGCGTGCGGCGTCACTTCGCGATTCGAGTGGCGGTCCCACCACAGATGCGCCGGCGGCCAGTCGGTGTCGCTCTCGGGAGCGCCGGGCGCGCGCGCGAGCAGCCCCTCGCGCGGCGAATCCGGATCGCACACCACGAGGTGCCCGCCGTTGGTGTAATGCGCCACGAACTCGCGGTCGTACAGGCCCTGCGCGACGATCTCGTGGATCACCGCGAGCAGGAACGCGCCGTCGGTGCCGGGGCGGATCGGGACCCATTCGTCGGCGATCGCGGAATAGCCCGTGCGCACCGGGTTCACCGACACGAAGCGCCCGCCCGCGCGCTTGAACTTCGCGATCGCGATCTTGAGCGGATTGGAGTGGTGGTCCTCGGCGGTGCCGAGCATCACGAAGAGCCGGGCGCGCTCGAGGTCCGGCCCGCCGAATTCCCAGAACGAGCCGCCGATGGTGTAGATCATCCCCGCGGCCATGTTCACCGAGCAGAAGCCGCCGTGCGCGGCGTAGTTCGGCGTGCCGAACTGGCGCGCGAAAAGCCCCGTGAGCGCCTGCATCTGGTCGCGTCCGGTGAAAAGGGCGAATTTCTTCGGATCCGTCTTTCTGATTCTCGAAAGTCTTTCTTCGAGAAGCGCAAAAGCCTCTTCCCACGAAATCGGCTCGAACTCCCCCGCGCCGCGCTCGGCGCCTTCCCTGCGCTTGAGGGGCTGCGTCAAACGCGCGGGCGAGTACTGCTTCATGATCCCGCTCGCGCCCTTGGCGCAGATCACGCCCTTGTTGAGCGGGTGCTCGGGGTTGCCCTCGATGTAGCGCACGCGACCGTCCTCTACGTGCACGCGGATGCCGCAGCGGCACGCGCACATGTAGCAGGTCGTCGTTTTCTCTTCGGATGCCATGGCGTGCGATTTTGTGGCCGGGCGGCCCGCGGGCTCCAACGAGTTGTTTCGATCAGGCCATAAGAAGGTGTTCCCACCCCTACTTATGGGTTATCATCCGTGGGGTGAAGATCGCGATCGTCTCGGACAGCCACGACCGCGCCGAGGCGCTCGCCGCCGCGGTGCGCGCGGCGAAAGCCGAGGACGCGCGGGCCGTGATCCACTGCGGCGACCTGATCGGCGTGAATACCCTCAAGCTGGCGGCGAAGGAGGGAATTCCGCTTCACCTGATTCATGGCAACAACCTGGGCGATGCTGTCGCCCTTCATTCCGTTGCCAGGAAATCGAAAGATCAAATCCAGTACCACGGCCCGGATGCGCGGCTCGAGCTCGCGGGTCGCAGGATCTTCGTCGTTCACTACCCCGAATACGGCTACGCGATGGCGTGCACCGGCGGCTGGGACCTTGTCTGCTGCGGGCACTCGCACAAGGCGGAGATCCGCAGGGTTCCCAACGTCAAGGACGGCGAGAGCTGGCTCGTGAATCCCGGAACGGTGGCGGGACTTTCGGCGCCTGCGACGTGGGTTCTGGGAGACCTGCAGGAAATGCGCTTCGAAGTCCGAGCGCTTCGCGACTAGGTCGCCAGCGTCTTCTTCATGTCCTTGGTCAGCAGATACAGGTGCAGCGGGTCGGTCGGCGAACGCTGGAAACCGTAGCACGCGTAGAACGCCGCGGCCCGCTGGTCCTTGGCGTGCGCCACCAGCGCACGGCTGCCGATGATGGCCTCGGCCTGCAGATGGCGCTTGATCGCATCCTTGAGCAGCGCCGCGCCGAGGCCGGCTCCCTGCTCGGCTCGATCGACCGCGAGTCGTGCGAGCAGCGTGAGAGGAATCGGATGCTTCGCCAGCCCCTTCGACACCCGATCGGCCGTGCGCGCGGGCTCGGCGGAAGCCGCGGCGAGGCTGCAATAGCCGACGACGCGCTCGCCGCGCAAGGCGACGTAGGTCCTTGCGGCGCCGGCCGCCTGGTTGACAAGGGCGAAGCGGGCGAGAAAGGCGTCGAGAGCCGGGACGCCGCAGTTGAAGCTGCTCGTGTCGTGATTCGCCGCGAGGGGTTCGGGGCCCGAAAGCGGCGCCCGCTCAGCGCTCAAGCACGCTGCGGCGGGAGAACAGCCGTTTCAACGCGGCGATCGTGCGCGGCGGCGCGTCGAGCGCGGCGAGGAACGCGCGCTGCTTGGCGGGCGCGAGCACGAAGCGCGTGCGCTCCTGCAGCACGTGCTCGGCGGCCTCGCACGAGGAGGCGAGAACGAACTCAGACACGCTGCGGCGCTGGAGGGCCGCAGCGCGCTCCAGGCGCGCCTTGTCGGACGCTGCCACCCGGATGGCCAGCCGTTCCGATTTCGCCGAGGATCCCATGGTTGCGGCTCGATGTGCGATCAATGTTGTCACATTGTACATACGGCAGCGCGATATGCACAGAGGACATGGGTTCAGGTCAGGCTGCTCAGCAGCTCCTCGCTGCGGATGTCGATGCGGTGCGTGTCGATCGCGAGCACGCCCTGCTTCTTCAGGCGCGAGAGCGCGCTCGTCGCGGTCTGGCGCGTGGTGCCGACCATGTCGGCGATCTCCTGGTGCGTGAGCGGGATGTCGAGGTGGATCACGCCGCGCTCGCGCCGGCCGCAGCGCGCCCCCAGGCGCAGGATCAGCTTCGCGATGCGCGTGTCGACATCGTCCGAGACGAGATTCACCATCACGTCGGAGAGCCCGCGCAGCCGTGACGACAGCACCTGCATCGAAAGGAGCGCCGCCTTCGGGCGCGAGGCGACGAAGCCCTTGAACGCCTCCTGGGAGACCGCGAGCACGGCGCTACTCTCGCGGGCGAGCTCGCGGTGGCCGCGCGGCTGCTCGATCACCACGCGGTCGAGCCCGCGGCGTTCTACGTGACGCTCGACGACAGGCTTGAAGTCGCGCGCTGCTACTACGCGGACCTGCACGTGCACTCCGAGGACACGATCGGCACCAATGACACGACCTACAACCTGACTTACGGACGCGACGTCTCGGGCCTGGACGTGCTCGCCTTCGCGCACAACGACTTCAACATCACCCAGGCGCGCTGGGACAAGACCGTAGAGCTGATCGAGGCGATCAACAAGGACGGCACCTTCGTCGCCTACCCGGGCACCGAGTGGTGCGGAAGCTCCTGCGCGGGCGGCGACCACAACGTGGTGTTCCTGCACGGCAGGACGCCCGAGTTCCCGTTCCTCAGGGACGGCACGCACGTGCGCTCGTTCGAGTGGAACGAGGACATGAAGGGCTCGGACACGATCGAGCCGGGTGCCTGGCCGCTGGAAGAGCTGTGGGCGGCCTACGCCCACGACCCGGAAGGGCACTTTCTCATTCCGCACGTGGGCGGGCGGCGCTGCATCCTCGACTGGCATTACCCGGCGCTCGAGCGCCTGATCGAGATCGGCTCGAGCTGGGGCCACTTCGGCTGGCTCTACCAGGAAGCGATGCGCCGCGGCTACAAGCTAGGCGCCTCGGCCGCGGGCGACGAGCATCGCGGGCGCTGCGGCGGGGGCGTGCCGGGGACCGCGGTTTTCGGCACGAAGGGCTGCATCACCGGGCTCCTTGCGGAAAGCCTCGATCGCGCGGCGGTCGCGAAAGCGCTGCGCGCGCGTCACACCTGGGCGACGACCGGCGAGCGAACCGTCGGCCTGGCGCGCTGCGGAAAGCACGTCCAGGGCGACGAGTTCACGCACCGCGGCAAGGCGAAGATCGACTACCGGTTCCTCGGCGACGCCGGCTGGGACGTGATCCAGGCGTGGGACCACGAAGGGATGCTGTGGGAGCGCGATCTGCAGAAGGAGCTCGGGTATTCGGAGCGCAGAATCCGGCTGCGCTGGGGCGGCGCGCGCATCAAGGACCGCTACCGCTCGGCCGACTGGAAGGGAACGGTGACGATCACGAACGCGGTGATCAACGGCTTCGCGGGGCGCGGCTTCGAGCACCTCGAGGAAAGCTGCTGGCGCGAAACCGCGACGCGAATCGGCTTCCGCAGCGACACCTACGGCGATTCCGACTCGATCGAGATTGACGTCTCGCACCTCGCCAGCGCGGTGATCCGGGTGGAAGGCACGATCGACGGCTACGTCAAGGTGGGCAACGCCCTCGACGGCAATCCGTTCGTCCATTGCCCGAAGTTCGAATGGGAGATCACGGGCGCCGAGCTGCTCGCGCAAGGGCGGCTGCGCAGGGACCTGCCGGGAGTCGAGATGCTCCTTGCCTTCGAGCGCATTTCCGACCGGCCGATGCCGAGAGACGTGGCGGGCACCCTCGAGGTCGAGCCCGGGAACGGCCGGCACGGCCATCGGCCGGTCTATTTCTTCGGCCGCCAGGTCGACGACGCCAAGGTCTGGACCTCGGCGATGTTCATCGCCTTCGAAGGCTAGTCGAACGCGGCGAACAGCAGCATCGCGAGGAGCGCCCCGATCCCGGCCGGAACGCCGTAGCGCTCGGCCTTCGAGATGTCGTCGCCCGCGATCAGCTCGACCGGGACGCGCGTGCGCTCGAGCACGCGGTTGGTGACCGAGTCCTCAAGCATGCGCGTGAGCGAGTTCTTGCGCGCCGTGCCCATTACGATGTGGTGGCAGCGCAGCCGCCGCGCGGTTTCGGCGATCACACGCGCCTTGTCGCCGAGCTCCACGTGCACCACGTAAGGGACGCGATGCGCGTCGAGGATTTCGCGCGCCGGCGCGAGCGCTTTCGCGGCGCGGTCGCGGTGGAATGCGTCGCGCGCCTTCTTTGCCGCGAAGGCCGCGATGTGCCGCGAGAACGGCGCCTGCACGTTCAGCAGGTGCACTTCCATGTCGGAGCGCTTCAGGAACTCCCGGACCACATGGCGCGCGGCGAAGACGGCGTTGCGCGAGCCGTCGGTGGGCAGCAGGACTCTCAGCATGGGATCGGCTCCTTCCTCGGTGAAAGCGTTGCGCGCCGCGGCGAGGCCGCGGCCGGAGAATTGCGCGAGGCGCGCGCGGATGCGCGATTCCAGCCGCCGGTGGTTGCGCACGAAGCCTCCCCAGACGACGCCAGTCACCAGGAGCAGCGCGAGCAGCGGCGCGGCAAGCTCGGTCTGGACGAAGGCGTCCTGGAGGAACGGCTCGGCGGCGATCATCCTGGCCGCGGTCCAGGCGAGTACCCCGGCCCCCACGTAGACGATCGCCGGGAAGCGGTCCACCCACGACAGCAGGAGCGTGCTGCCCCAGATCACGATCGGCACGCTGATGAGCAGCCCCAGCACGACGAGCAAATAGCTCCCGTGCGCGGCGCCCGCCACCGCGAGAACGTTGTCCAGGCCCATCAGCGCATCGGCTGCGATCACCGTCCGCATCGCGCCCCAGAAGCTCGCCGCGCCATTGCCGTGCGGCTCGGTCGCGTCCGACTCCTCCTCCGGGACGAGCAGCCGCCAGGCGATCCAGACAAGCAGTGCCCCGCCCACGAGGAGCAGCCCCGGGAGCTTGAGAAGCCACACCACCGCCATGGTGAGCGCGCTGCGCACCGCGATCGCGCCCAGTGTCCCCCAGACGATCGCGCGGCGGCGAAGCTGCGGCGGGAGATTGCGCGCCGCAAGGGCGATGACGATCGCGTTGTCCCCCGCGAGCACGAGGTCGATGACCACGATCGCGGCGAGCGCCGAGAGGAACTGGGCCGAGAGAATCTCCATGGCGGCGATTGTGCGCCGAGCGGCGCTGGCGCGGTGTCGAAGTTCCCGATGCCGCCCATTGCGATTCGCAATGAGTCATGGGAAGATCGTCCACTGCAAAGCGGGAGTAGCTCCCGGGGCACCCGCCCCGGCTTCGCGATCGTCATTCCGGGCTCCGGCTCCGGTCGCGAAGGCCTCGGTCCACGAGACGAGCCAGACCTTTGCCGACGCAAAGGGCTCCCGCATGGCGCACGCTCGCATCCGGCGTTTTCTCAGGCACGGCACCCTCCCGCAGCTCGCGGTGTTCGACGGCATCGCGCGGCTGGGCAGCTTCACCCGGGCGGCCGACGAGCTGCACCTCGCGCAGCCCACCGTCTCCACGCAGATCCGGAAGCTCGCCGGCACCGTGGGCGCGCCGCTCTTCGAGCGGGCGGGCACCCGCGTGCGCCTCACCGAAGCCGGCCGGCGGCTGCACGCCGCCTGCCGCGACGTGTTCGGCGCGTTCGAGCGGCTGGAGGACGCGCTCGCGGCGGTGCGCCGCGCCGAGGAAGGACGGCTTCGGCTCGCCATCGGCACGTCGGTCGAACGCTTCGCCGCGCGCATGCTCGCGCGCTACGCCGCGCTTCATCCGGGAATCGAGGTCGCGCTCGAAGTCGGAAACCGCCGCCGGATGATCGAGCGCCTTGCGCGCGGCGACGACGACCTCGCGCTGTTCGCCGACCCGCCCGAGTCGCCGGCAATCGTGCGCCAGGCGGTGCTCCCGAACCCGCTCGCGGTGTTCGCGCGCGCGGGCCATCCGCTTTCCACGGCCGCCGAAATCCCATTCCCGCGCGCGGCCGCCGAGCCCTTCATCGTGCGCGAATCGGGCTCCGGAACGCGCGAGATCACCGAGCGCGTGTTCGCGGCCCACGGCCTGGAGCCGCGCGTACGGATGCAGGCGAGCACCGGCGAGGCGATCCGGCAGGCGGTGCTCGCGGGGCTCGGCCTGTCGATCCTGCCGCTGCACAGCTTCGGGCTCGAGACGCCGAACCCGATGCTAATCCCGCTCGACGTCGTGGGCTTCCCGGTCGTTCGCGTCTGGCAATTCGCCTATCCCGCCGGGCGCGAGCCGGGCGCGGCGGCGCGCGCGTTCATGGATCTCGTGCGCCTCGAGGCGCAGCGCCATTCGGCGTTTCTATGCCGCGATAGCGGCGGGAGCGAGTTTCCTCATCCTGCCGGCGACTAGAATCCGGGGTCCAGGCGAAGGATCCGGGAATGACCGCAAGCGTTGCAACGAACGAGACGATCGTCGTCGTCGGCGGCGGCATCAGCGGCATGACCGCGGCGCTCGAGGCCGCGGAGTGCGGCCGCAGCGTCGTGCTGCTCGAAAAATCGCCCACGCTCGGCGGGCGCACCGCGCTGCTCTACCGCTACTTCCCGAAGCTGTGCCATCCGGTCTGCGGGCTGGAGATCAACCTGCGGCGCATCAGGGCGAACCGCAACATCCGCGTCTACACGCTCGCGGAAGTCACGAAGATCGACGGCCGCCGCGGCGCCTACACGGTGAGCGTGCGGCTTTCGCCGCGCTACGTGAACGCCAATTGCACCGCGTGCGGGGATTGCGCGAAAGCGGTGGAGGCGACGATCCCGAATCCGTGGAACTACAACCTCGACCGGATGAAGGCGGCCTACCTTCCGCACGCGATGGCCTACCCGCAGCGCTACGTGCTCGATCCCTCGATCGCAGGAACGCCGGAGGCCGAGAAAGCGAAGGCCGCGTGCAAGTACGGCGCGATCGACCTCGGCATGAAGGAAACGGACATCACGCTGAATGCGGGCGCGGTGATCTGGGCGACGGGATGGAAGCCGTACGACGCGGCGAAAATCCAGCCCTACGGCTACGGGCGCTTCGCCAACGTGGTCACGAGCGTGGAGTTCGAGCGCCTCGCCGATCCGCACGGTCCCACCGGCGGGAAGATCGTGCGCCCTTCGGACGGGAAGGAAGCGAAGGACATCGCGTTCATCCAGTGCGCGGGCTCGCGCGACGAGAACCACCTGCGCCACTGCTCGCGCATCTGCTGCATGGCCTCGCTGAAGCAGAGCCAGTTCGTGCGCGAGGCCTGGGGCGAGGCGGCGAAATCCACCGTCTACTACATCGACATCCGCGCCATCGACCGGTTCGAGGACTTCTACAAGAAAGTGCAGGCCGATCCCACCGTGAATTTCGTCAAGTCCAAGGTCGCGCGCATCGAGGAGGACCGCAAGACCCGCGACCCCATCCTGCACGGCGTGAACACCGAGGGCTACAAGCGCTACGCGAATCGGCATGACCTCGTCGTGCTCGCGATCGGGATGGAGCCTTCGGTCAGGGGATCGAGTTTGCCGGCGGATGTCGTCGAGGACTCCAGTGGTTTTCTTCAGAACGTCACCCCCGAGTCCGGAATCTTCGGTGCCGGCTGCGCCACGAACGCGCTCGACGTGAACCGCTCGGTCCAGAACGCGACCGCGGCGGCGCTGCGCGCGATCCAGGTGGTGGGCAGGACGGCGAGGAGCGAGGCATGAAGACCGCGGCCTACGTCTGCGGCGGCTGCGGCATCGCCGAGCGGCTCGACACCGCGCAGCTCGCGAAAATCGCCGAGCGCGAAGGCAAGATGGAGCTGGTGCGCCAGCACCCGTTCCTGTGCAGCGAGGAAGGCGTGGCGGCGATCGGCGCCGACATCGAGAAGGAAGGCGTGACGCACCTCGCGATCGCGGCCTGCTCGCGGCGCGCCAAGACCGAGGCGTTCCACTTCCCCGCGGCCGCGGTGGCGCGCGCCAACCTGCGCGAGGGCGTGATCTGGGTGCGCCCGGACACGGACGAGGCGCGCGAGACCACGCAGGAAATGGCCGACGACTACGTGCGCATGGCCTGCGCGGAAGCCAGGCGCATGCAGGTACCGGCCGGCGCCGCCGAAAAAGGAAAGAACCGGCGCATCCTCGTCGTGGGCGGCGGGATCTCCGGCATGACCGCGGCGCTGGAAGCGGCGAAGGCCGGCTACGAAACGGTGATCGTCGAGAAATCGGGCGCGCTCGGCGGCTGGGCCGCGCAGCTTCACCGCCGGGTTCCGGATCGTGAGCCGTTCAAGGAACCCATGGAGACCGGGGTCAGGTCTTTGATTGAAGCAATCCAATCTCACCCCGGCATCAAAGTCCGCCTCAATTCGACCCTCTCCGAAACGGCAGGCGCGCCCGGGCGCTTCAAGGTGACGCTATCGGACGGAAGCGTCGAAGAAGCCGGCGCGATCGTGCAGGCGACGGGGTTCACGCCCTACGACGCGAGCCGGCTGACCGAATTCTCGTACGGAAAGTCGCCGGACATCGTCGACCAGGCGGGGTTGGAGCGCCTCGCACGCGAGGCCGCGGGCGGCCCGATCCGCCGGCCTTCCGACGGCGCCGAGGTGAGGAAGGTGGCGTTCGTGCAATGCGCCGGGCAGCGCGACGACTCCGGCAAGCACCTGCCCTACTGCTCGGGGCACTGCTGCGCCACCTCGATCAAGCAGGCGATGTACTTCAAGGACGCAAACCCGGCGGTGGACGCGGCGGTGATCTACACCGACCTGCGCGTTCCCGGAAACGGCGAGGATTTCTACCGCTCGGGTCAGTCGAAGGGCGTGACGTTCACGAAGGGGAAGGTATCGGAGGTGACGCCGGATCTCGAAGTGAAGTTTCGGGATCTGATTCTCGACGAAGACAGCACCGTGAAGGCGGACCTCGTGGTCCTCGCGACCGGGCAGGTGCCGAACTCGGGCGTCGACATCGAGAAGGTCGCGCAGGACGAGCCCGGCCAGTGGAAGGCGGACGGCCGCTCGGTGCTGAACCTGGTCTACCGGCAGGGCAAGGACCTGCCGATCCTTCGCCACGGATTCCAGGACTCGCACTTCATCTGCTTCCCGTACGAGACGCGCCGCACCGGGAT
>JBBINV010000034.1:0-40820 GCA_037443705.1 Betaproteobacteria bacterium
GGCAGCGCCTCGATCGCGCGCGCGAGGCGCTCGAGCGACTCGCGCGCCTCGGCCCGGCGCGCGGGCTCCAGGCCCGGATGGCCCGCGGGCTCGGGGACGGCCGAAGCCTCGTCGTCGAGCGAGACCGCGTGCGGCTCGTGCCGGCGCCAGTGATCGATCAGCCGGCGGTGCGCGATCGTGTAGAGCCAGGTGGAAAAGCGCGCGCGCGGCTCGTAGCGCCGGTGCGCCTCGATCACGCGCATCCAGACCTCCTGGTAGAGTTCCTCGGCCTGCTCGCGCCGGCGCACGCTCCTCAGGACGAACCGGTAGAGCGCGCCCTTGTGGCGCGCGTAGAGCGCCTCGAACGCGCGCGCCTCTCCCCTGCGCCAGGCGTGCATGAGCTCTTCATCCGAGGGCTCCATTCCTCCCGCAGTTTACCTCCCGCGATTCATCCCCGAGGGAAAGCGGGCTTGAGGAGCGTCATCGGGTTTCCTTTCACGGTGGCGCGCAATGCGCCCGTCAACGTGAAACGAAACCGCGATGGAAAAGGGTTAAGCCTTCGCCTTCAGCGCAGCGGCGCGGATGCCCGAAAGCGTCCTCGAGGGGCTGATCGCGTCCGGGTCGATGCGGATCTCGATGATCGCGGGCCTGCCCGAGGCGCGCGCGCGCTCGAACGCTGGCGCGAACTGCGCGGTCTCCTCCACCACCTCGCCGTGCCCGCCGAAGGCGCGCGCATAGGCCGCGAAATCGGGGTTGGTGAGCGCGGTGCCCGAGATGCGCCCGGGGAATTCGCGCTCCTGGTGCATGCGGATCGTGCCGTACATGCCGTTGTTGACGATCACGCATACGAGCTTCGCGCCGTACTGCACGGCGGTGGCGAATTCCTGCCCGGTCATGAGGAAATCGCCGTCGCCCGCCCACGCGATCACCGTGCGCGAGGGCTCGGCGATCGCGGCCGCCACCGCGGCGGACAATCCGTAGCCCATCGAGCCGCTCGTCGGCGCGAGCTGCGTGCGGTAGCGCTTGTAGCGGAAGTGGCGCGTGAGCCAGACCGCAAAATTGCCCGCGCCGCTCGCGAGGACCGCGTCCTCGGGAAGCGTGTCCGAGAGCCATTTGACGATACTGCCGAGCTGCACGCGCCCCGGCATCGGCTGCGGCGCGCTCCAGGCCTCGTAGTCCGCGCGCGCGCTCTTCGTCCAGTCGCGCCAGCGCGCGCCGTCGATCTCCAGTCCGGCAACGGCTTCGGCGAACTGCGCCATCCCGGAGTTGATCGGCAGGCGCGCGGCGAACACGCTGCCGAGCTCCTCGGCCCCGGCGTGCACGTGTACGAGCGTCTGCTTGGGCACCGGCGGCGCGACCAGCGAATACCCCGCGGTCGTGATCTCTCCGAGGCGCGCGCCCACGACGAGGAGCAGGTCCGCGTCCCGGATGCGCTGCGCGAGCTTCGGATCGATCCCCACGCCCGCGTCCCCCGCGTAATTCGGCGCGCGGTTGTCGACGTAGTCCTGGCAGCGGAACGACACCGCCACCGGAAGCCCGGCGCGCGCGGTCCATTCGGCGAAGCGTGCCGAGGCTTCGGCGCTCCAGCCGCCGCCGCCCGCGAGCACGAGCGGGCGCGAGGCCCCGGCAAGCAGCCGCGCGAGCTCTTCCAGGTCGCGCGGCGCGGGCGCGCCGCGCACCGTGCGGTAGTGCGGCGCGTCCGGCACCTCGGCTTCGGCGTAGAGCATGTCCTCGGGCAGCGCGACGAGCACCGGCCCGGGCCGCCCCGCCACCGCGGTGTGGAAGGCGCGGCTCACGTACTCCGGGATGCGCTCCACGCGATCGATCTGCCCCACCCACTTCGCGAGCGGACCGTACATCCGGCGGTAGTCGATCTCCTGGAACGCCTCGCGCTCGGCCATGTCGGTGCCTACCTGGCCCACGAACACGACCATGGGCGAGGAGTCCTGCATCGCGGTGTGAACGCCGAGCGAGGCGTTGGTCGCGCCGGGGCCGCGCGTGACGAACAGCACCCCCGGCTCGCCCGTGAGCTTGGCATGGGCGTCGGCCATGTACGCCGCGCCGCCCTCCTGCCGGCACACGATGAAGCGCAGCCGCTCCTTCAGGTCGTGCAGGCCGTCGAGCACCGGCAGGTAGCTCTCGCCCGGCACGCCGAACGCGAGCCGCACGCCGTGCGCGACGAGCTGGTCGGCCAGGATGCGTCCGCCGTGGCGCCGGCTCATCCGACGCTCTTCTGAAATCCGTTCCTCAGGGCGGCGGCGCATTCCGCGACCGCCTCGTTCGCGCGATCGATCACGCCGCCCATCAGGATGAAGCCGTGCACCATGTCCGGGTAGTCGCGGTAGGCGACCTCCACGCCTTCGGCGGCGAGGCGCTCGGCGTAGGCGCGGCCCTCGTCCAGCAGCGGGTCGAACCCGGCCGTCAGCACGTACGCCGGCGGCAGCCCGGCGAGGCTCCTCGCGAGCAGGGGCGAGGCGCGCCAGTCGGTCCAGTCCGGCTTTCGCGGCAGGTAGTGGCCGCGGAAATACTCGATCGATTGCCGGGTGAGGAGGTAGCCCTCGCCGTTTCGCTCGTGCGACGGGAGCTCGCAGCGCTGGTCGGTCGCCGGGTAGATGAGGAGCTGGAAGCACGGCGCGGGGCCGCCCGCGTCGCGCGCGTGAATCGCGACCACGGTGGCGAGATTGCCCCCCGCGCTGTCGCCGCCGACCGCGATCAGCGAAGGATCGATTCTCAACGAAGCATGGTTTTGTTCCAGGTATCTGGTGGCAAGAACACAATCGTCCACCGCCGCGGGAAACGGGTGCTCCGGCGCGAGGCGGTAGTCGATCGAGAACACCGCGCAGCGCGCGCCGTTGGCGAGCTGCCGGCACAGCACGTCGTGGGTGTCGAGATCGCCGATCACCCAGCCGCCGCCGTGGAAGTAGACGAGGGCGGGAAGGATTTCATCCTCTTTCGCGCCGAGCGGCCGATAGGCGCGCAACGCGATCTTTCCGTCCAGGACCATCAACTTCGATTCGGCGATCCCGGGCGGAGCCGGGGAAAGCGCGGCGCGCGTGTCGCGGTAAATGCGGCGCGCGACGTGCGGCGGCACGGTGTGATAGAGCGGCAGCGGCGAACGCGCCGCACGCTCGAGGAGCTGCGTAACCTGGGGGTGCGGGGCGTTCATGAGGCGCCGATTATAATTGCGGCGCCCGCATGGACGACATCAATTCGCTGCGCAGAATCCTTCGCGAGTCGCGCGTGATCGCGGTGGTCGGGCTTTCCGCCGACTGGTTCCGGCCGAGCAACTTCGCCGCGAAATACATGATCGAGCACGGCTACGAAGTGATCCCGGTGAACCCGAAGTACGGCGAGATCCTCGGGCGCAAGTGCTACAAGTCGCTGCGCGACATCCCGGTCAGGGTGGACATCGTGGACGTGTTCCGCAAGACCGAGGACGTGATGCCGGTGGCCGAGGACGCGATCGCGATCGGGGCGAAGGTCCTGTGGCAGCAGCTCGGCGTCAGGAACGCGGCCGCCGCCGAGCGCGCGAGCGCCGCGGGCCTCGAGACCGTGATGGACCGCTGCGTGAAGATCGAGCACGGGCGGCTCTTCGGGGGGCTCAACTGGGCGGGGGTCAACACGCGCGTGATCAGCGCCAGGCGCCCCCGCTGGCTGGCCTATTAAGGCCGCCCCGTTGGGGTTATGCTAGAGGGGCGATGCTGAAGCCGCTGCGGGTCTTCGACGGGCCGTTCGGGCGCGTGGTGCTCGGGGAGGCGCTCGGCCCGGGCGCCGAGCAGGTCCACGCCGAGCACCTGATCCTGGTGAAGCGCGAGGGCGCCGACTGCGAGCTCGCGATCGGCGGCGAGCGGGTGGCGCTCACGCGCGCGGCGATCGCCTTCGTCAACGCGGGCGAGCGCTACCGGTTCACGCCACCGCCCGGCGCGGCGCCGGCGCGGCTGCTCGCGGTGATGCTCGCCCCGGCGTGGCTCGCCGAGCGCTTCCCCGGCCTGCCGGACGACTCGGGGCGCGCGTTCCCGCGTCCGCGCGAGGAGATCACGGCGCGAATCCGGCGGCTCGCGGACACGCTCGCGGTGGAAATCCTGAACGACCAGTTCCTCGCCGCCGAGCGCATCGAATTCATGCTCCAGGAGCTGATGCTCTCGATCCTCGAGACCTACCTCGCCAGGCGCCGCGCCGCCTCGCCCCTGTGGCGCGGCTCGCGCTTCGCCGACCACCGCATCCGGCGCGCCATCCAGCTCCTGCGCGCCAACCCGAACAAGGACGTGAACATCGACGAGCTCGCGAGCCAGGTGGGGCTGTCGCGCTCGCGCTTCTACGACCTGTTCCAGCTCTGCACCGGGCACTCGCCGCGCGAATACCTCGACAGGCTCTGCGTCGAGGCGGCGATCGGGCGCCTCGCCGCGGGCGGCACCAAGATCTCCGAGCTCTCGGCGGAGCTCGGGTTCTCGGCGCAGTCGAACTTCACGCGCTTCTTCCTCAATCAGGTCGGCATCCCGCCCTCGGAGTACCGGCGCGCGAGCAACCGGCGCGGCGAGGACGAGCACGGCGCCTAGCGCGCCGCGCGCACCTTCGGGCATGGCCGACCGCAAGTTCGGAATCGAGACGCTGTGCCTGCACGCGGGGCAGATCCCGGACCCCGCGACCGGCGCGCGCGCGGCGCCGATCTACCAGACGACCTCGTTCGTGTTCGATTCGGCCGAGCACGCGGCGAGCCTGTTCAACCTGCAGACCTTCGGCAACGTCTATTCGCGCATCTCGAACCCTACGGTCGCGGTGCTCGAGGAGCGCGTGGCCGCGCTCGAGAACGGCCGCGCGGCGCTCGCCTGCGCCACGGGCCAGGCGGCCGAGGTCACCGCGATTCTCACGCTCGCGCACGGAGGCGATCACATCGTGTCCGCCTCGACGCTCTACGGCGGCACGCACACGCTGCTCGGGGTCAATCTGAAGAAGCTGGGAATCGAGGCGACGTTTGTCGACCCCGACGATATCGAATCCTTCAGGAGAAACATCAGACCCAATACCAGGCTCCTGTACGCGGAAACCCTCGGCAACCCGCTCATCAACATCGTCGATATCGAGGCGCTCGCGGCGATCGCGCGCGAAGCCGGAATCCCGCTCGTGCTCGACAACACGGTTCCGTCGCCCTACCTCTGCCGCCCGCTCGACTGGGGCGCGGACATCGTGGTGCATTCGGCGACCAAGTATCTCGGAGGGCACGGCACCACCATGGGCGGCGTGATCGTCGAGTCGGGCCGGTTCAACTGGGGCAACGGCAGGTTCCCCGAGTTCACCTCGCCCTCGCCCGGCTACCACGGCGTGATCTTCCACGAGACCTTCGGCGATTTCGGCTACACCATGAAGGCGCGGATGGAGATCATGCGCACCTTCGGCCCGGCGTTGTCGCCCCTGAACGCGTGGCTCCTGCTGCAGGGGATCGAGACGCTGCCGCTCCGGATGGAACGGCACTGCGACAACGCGCTTCGCGTGGCGAAGTTCCTCAAGGACCACCCGCGCGTGGCCTGGGTGAATTACCCGGGGCTGCCCGACAGCAAGTATTTTCCCCTGGCGAAGAAATACCTGCCCAAGGGCGCCTCGGGGCTGCTCAACTTCGGCGTGAAGGGCGGCGCCCGCGCGGGCGAGCGCTTCATCGAGGCGGCGCAGTTCATGAGCCACCTCGCCAACATCGGGGATGCGAAGACGCTCGTCATCCATCCGGCTTCCACCACGCACCGCCAGTTGAGCGAGGAAGACCAGCGGAAGGCCGGCGTCACCCCCGACATGATCCGCGTGTCGGTGGGGATCGAATCGATCGACGACATCCTCTGGGACATCGACCAGGCTCTTACGGCATCGGCAAAGGCATGATCACCTACGACATCATCGAGCACGGCAAACCCCTGCAACGCGTCCTCAGGGACACGCCCAAGCCTGCCGGCACCGAGGTGCTGGTGCGCATCACGCGCTCGGGCGTGTGCCACTCCGACCTCCACATCTGGGACGGCTACTTCGACCTGGGCGGCGGCAGGCGCTTCTACGTGAAGGAGCGCGGCTGCGTGCCGCCCTTCACGATGGGCCACGAGCCGTTCGGGGTTGTCGAAGCGTTGGGTTCCTCGGTTTCACGAATAGACCGGAAGCTCAAACCGGGTCAGAAGCGCCTCGTGTTCCCGTGGATCGGCTGCGGCGAATGCCCGGTGTGCAGGGACGGGCAGGACAATTACTGCCTCAAGCAGCGCTTCGTGGGCGTGATGAAGCCGGGCGCGTACGCCACGCACCTCCTCGTGCCGCACCCGAAGTACCTGGTGGACGCGGGCGGCATCGACGAATCGTTCGCCGCCACGCTCGCCTGCTCGGGGCTCACCGCGTACAGCGCGATCAACAAGTTCCCGCAGCGCAACCCGCGCGACTGGGTGGCGGTGATCGGCTGCGGGGGCCTGGGGCTCGTGGCGATCTCGATCCTCAGGGCGAAGGGCATCGGCAACGTGATCGCCTGCGACGTCGACGCCGGGAAACTGGCGGCGGCGAAGAAGCTCGGCGCGAAGAAAACGCTCGATACGCGCGCGCCGGACGCCACGCAGCAGCTCCAGGCGCTCGCCGGAGGCTACCTGGCCGCCGCGATCGACTTCGTGGGCATACCCGCGACCCACGCGCTCGCCTACCCGGCGCTGCGCAAGGGCGGGCGCTACATCCTGTGCGGGCTCTTCGGCGGCGAGATCACGCTGCCGATGCCGCCGATCGCGCAGCGCGCCGTCGCGGTGATGGGCTCCTACGTGGGCAACCTGCAGGAACTGAAGGAAGTGGTGGCGCTCGCGAAGAAGGGAAAGCTCAAGCCCGCGCCGGTGGCGACTCGCCCCGCGAGCGAAGTCAACGAGATCCTGGACAGCCTCAAGGCGGGCAAGGTGCTCGGGCGCGTGGTGCTCGATTTCGAGCACGCGGTGGCCTAGTGTTCTCCTCGCTCCTGAGCAATCCCTACCCCTGGCCGCGCAAGCCGCTGCTCGCGCGCAACGTGGTGGCGACCTCGCAGCCGCTCGCGGCGCAGGCGGGCCTTTCGATGCTCGCCGCGGGCGGCAGTGCGGTGGACGCGGCGCTCGCCACGGCCATCACGCTCACGCTCGTGGAGCCGGTATCCAACGGCATCGGGTCGGACGCGTTCGCGATCGTGTGGGACGGCGAGCGGCCTCACGGGCTGAACGCCTCGGGGCGGTCGCCGGCGGGCTGGTCTGCCGGGTTCTTTGCCGGGATGCAAGCCATGCCGCAGCGCGGCTGGAACACGGTGACGGTTCCGGGCTGCGTCTCGGCCTGGGTCGAGCTGCACCGCAGGTTCGGAAAGCTCCCCTTCGAGAAGCTTTTCGAGCCCGCGATCCGCTACGGGCGCGAGGGGTTCCTCGTCTCGCCCACGATCGCGCGCCAGTGGGCGCAACAGGCCGCGGAACTGAAGGCGCAGCCGGGGTTCGCCGAGGCGTTCATGCCCGGCGGCCGCGCGCCCGCCGCGGGCGAGGTGTTCCGTTTTCCGGATCACGCGAGCACGCTGGAGAAGATCGCGGACTCGAAGGGCGAGGCGTTCTACCGCGGCGAACTCGCCGCCCGCATGGAAGAGCATTCGAAGAAAAACGGCGGCGCGATGCGCGCATCCGACCTCGCGGCGCATGCCTGCGACTGGATCGCGCCGCTGAGAATCGACTATCGCGGCTACACCGTGCACGAGCTGCCGCCCAACGGCCAGGGCATCGTCGCGCTGATCGCGCTCGGAATCCTTTCCGAATTCGACCTCGCGTCGCTGCCGGCGGATTCGGCGGACAGCCTGCACCTGCAGATCGAGGCGGTGAAGCTCGCGTTCGCCGACGCCCTCGCCTGGGTCGCGGACCCGGATCACATGCCGTTCGTTCCGGAGGCGCTGCTCGACCCGGCCTACCTGAAGTCCAGGGCGAGGCAAATCAGCGTGCGAAAGGCGCAACCCTTCGCGGCCGGCGCGCCCCCGAAAGGCGGAACGGTGTATCTCGCCGCAGCGGACGCGCGCGGCATGATGGTGTCGATGATCCAGTCGAACTACATGGGCTTCGGCTCGGGCGTGGTGGTGCCCGGGACGGGCATTTCGCTCCAGAACCGCGGCGCCACCTTCGTGCTGAAGGATGGGCATCCGAACCGAGTGGGGCCGCGAAAGCGCCCCTACCAGACGATCATCCCCGGGTTCGTCACGAAGGACGGCGCGCCCGTGCTCAGCTTCGGCGTGATGGGCGGCACGATGCAGCCGCAGGGCCACGTTCAGGTTTTCGCGCGCATCGCCGACTACGGTCAGAATCCCCAGGCCGCGTGCGACGGGCCGCGCTTCCGCTGGGTGCAGGGGCTCGAGGTGAACGTCGAAGGGGGATTTGCGCCCGCGGCGCTGGAGGAGCTCGCGAGACGCGGACACCGCCTCACCGAGCTGAAGGAGGGCTACATGGACTTCGGCAGCGCGCAGCTGATCTGGAAGCTCGAGGACGGCTACGCCGCCGCGAGCGACCCGCGCCGCGACGGCCAGGCGGCGGGATTTTGAGGAGGACACGATGCTGAAGCTCTGGGGACGCGCGAATTCGGTCAACGTCAAGAAGGCGCTCTGGTGCCTGGAGGAGCTGGGGCTCGCCTACGAGCGCGTCGACGCCGGGATGCAGTTCGGCGTCGTCAACACGCCCGAGTACCGGCGGATGAACCCGATGGGGCTGGTGCCTACGCTCGAGGACGATGGGTTCGTGCTGTGGGAATCCCACGCGATCGTGCGCTACCTGGCGGCGAAGCACGGGGCCGGAACGCTCTGGCCGCAGGACCTGCGGCGCCGCGCGGACGCCGACCGCTGGATGGACTGGGCGTTCACGTTCCTCGCCGCGCTGCGGCCGGTGTTCTGGGGGCTGGTACGCACGCCTCCCGAAAAGCGCGACGCGGCCGCGATCGGGGAGGCGACGAAGAAGTGCGCCGAGCTCGCCGCGGTGCTCGATGCCGCGCTCGCGGGGCGCAAGTACCTCGCAGGCGACACCTTCACCATGGGCGACATCCCGGCCGGCTGCCATGTGCAGGTCTGGATGCGCCTGCCGGTGGAGCGCCCGAAGCACCCGAACCTGGAAGCCTGGTTCGCGCGACTTTGCGAGCGCGCGCCCTACCGGAAGGTGGTCGACCTGCCGCTTTCCTGAAGCCTCGCTTTGCGCTCGGCTTTCCCGAGCGCGGCGAGCGCCTCGGCTCGCGCGTAGAACGCCGGCAGGTCGCCCCCGGCTTCCTCCAGCAGCCGCTCGAACGCGGGCACGAGCGTCGTGTACGTCGCGAACGAGGCGAGCAGCGCATTATTGGGGTCAGACTCGACTTTTCCGAGCCGGCGAATGTGACGGAGAAAAGTCGAGTCTGACACCAGCTTTTCGAGCTCGGCGCGCTTTTGCGCGCGCTTCGCCTCGGGCGTGAGGTCGGATTCGTAGATTTTCCCGAGACGACTGCGGGTTTCGTCCAGCAGGCGCGCGAACTCGCGCTCACCCGCACGCGCCTGATCGTATTTCTTCAGGTCCGCGTCGCGTCCCTCGGCGGCGAGCCAGCGCCGCAGCCCCTCGCGCTCCACCGCGACGGCGAAGGACTCGTTGAAGCTCGAGTCGCCCTTCACGTAGAGGCGCTGGTGTGCGAGCTCGTGGAACATCAGGCGCGCGAGATCGGCCTCCGGCCAGGCGATGAAGGTCGAGAGCAGCGGGTCGGCGAACGCGCCGAGCGTGGAGTAGGCGGGCACCCCGTAGACGAACACGTCCAGCCCCTCGCCGCGAAGCCGCCCGGCGTGGCGCGCGGCGTCCTCGTGCGCGAAAAACCCGCGGTAGGCGACGCAGCCGGCGACGGGAAAGCAGGACTGCACGGGCTCGAGGGAAAACTCCGGCGCCGCAACCACGTTCCACACCGCGTACGGCCGGCCGAGATCGGCGTAGCGCGCATAGCTCGCGTTGTCGGGCAACGCGAGGCTCCGGGAGGCGAACGCGCGCAGCCGCTGCGCGAGCGCAAGCCGTTCGCGCAGCTGCGGCGGCGTCGCCGCATCGGCGAGCAGCTCCGCGACCGGGCGCGCGCGCCCCTCGAGGTCGAGGTGACCGCCGATCGCCTGCGCGTAGTACGAGAGCGTCTCGCAGCCCGCGAGCAGCCCCGCGCTAGCCAGCGCGGGAAGGAAACTTCGCATCCGAAAGGAACACCGCCACCGCATCGGCGACCCGGCGCGAGACGAGCATGGCGCTGTGCCCCACCGGCAGCACCAGGCGCTCGCGCATGCCTTCTACCGCCGTCTCGTCCAGGCACACCACGACGTCGTTCACGCCGGGGAGCCGCCCGAGCGCGCGCCCCAGCCCCAGCGGCAGGCACCCGGCGATCACGCCGAGCGGCTCGGCGCGCATCCAGCGCGCGATCCGGCCTTCCCGCCAGAGCGCGAGGCTTTCGCCGAGCATCCAGCGCCCGAGGCCGTGGCGCGCGAGCCGCCGCCCCGCGCGGCAGCCGCCCGCAGGGGTGCCAAGGAGAACGACCTTCCCGACCTCGAGGCCGGCATCGGCGCCGAGCGCCTCCAGGACCACCAGGCCGCCGAGGCTGTGCGCCACGAAGTTCGCAGGGCCGATCGCGCGCGCAAGTCGCGCGAGCCGCTCCGCGCCCGCCTCGAGCGGCCGGCCGCGCCCGGCGTAGCCGAACAGGTGGCAGCGAAAGCCGCGCCGCGCAAGGCGCGCCGCGAGCGGCCGCATCACCAGGCCCGGAACCCAGAGCCCGTGCACCAGGATCACGTCCTCGATCATCGCCGGGCCGGGTTCGCGCTCGCGGTCGCGAGCAGCCAGGCCCCGATCGCGAGCGCCGGCACGCCGAACACGGCGTACGCGATCGAGTAGTCGTCGAAGAGCGCGAGCACCACGTTGAACGCGGGCGGCGCCACGACGACGCCGAGAAAAGTGAAGAACAGGCACCCGCCGGTCGCCTCGCCCGCGCTGCCGGCGGGCGCCAAGCGCGCCACTTCCGCCAGATAGACGCCATTCCAGCCCACCGCGGTGGCGCCGAAAGCGGCCGCGAACGAAAAGAGCAGCCACGCGGGCCACCCCGGCTCGGCGGCGAGCGTGGCGAGCGCCGACAGCCCCATCCCGACCCCGAGGAGCCCGAGCATCGCGCGCCGCGAGAGCAGACGGTCGGCGAGCACGCCCCAGAGGACACGGCCCGCGACGCTCGCGGCCTGCGACACCGCCATCACCAAGCCGGCGAGCACCAGCGTCATGGCGAAGCGCTCGGTGAGGAAAGTGACGAGGTACGTGACGAGCGTGATCTGCACGCCGCCGTAGACGAAGGAAGCCACGGCCATGCGGCGCAGCACCGGTTCGCGCAGCACCAGTCCCACGGGCGCGAGCGCCGCGGCCGCCGAGACCGGCGCGCGCGGGTCGAGCCCCTGATCGTAGCGCACGCGCACCGGCGCGATCGCCAGGGCGAGCAGCGCGCAAGCCGCGCCGATCGCGAGCGCCGCGCCGCGCCAGCCGAACGCGAGGATCATCGAGGGCACCAGCGCGCCCGCGAGCGCGCCGCCCGCCGGCACTCCGGTCTGCTTGACCGAGAACACGAGCGAGAACATCGACGGCGGCGCGGCGCGCACCAGGATCTGCGAGCTCGCCGGCGTCGCCGGGCCGTAGCCCAGGCCGATCACGAAGGCCCCGAGCGCCGTCAGCAGCAGCGACCCGGGTGCGGCCGCGAGGCCGAGCCCCGCGAGGCACAGCACGAGCGAAGCCTGGCTGACGCGGATCGGTCCGAAGCGCCGCATCCAGCCCCCCGAGGCGGCCGATCCCGCCATCGAGCCGAGGTAGGCGGCGGCGACGAACCAGCCGATCGCGCTCGGAGCCACGCCAAGCTCGCGCGAGGCCACCGGCGCCATCACCGGGGCGCTGTACACCGCTACGGCAACCAGGGTCTGGATGGCAAGCGTGATGGAAAGCGGCAGCGCTACCGATTCATTCCTCACCCTTGACCGCCTTCAGCAGGCGCTCCGCGCGATGGACGATCGGGTAATCGATCATTCGGCCCTCGAGCTGGATCGCTGCCGCACCCGTCGCCTCCGATTCGCGGAACGCCGCGACGACGCGCTCGGCTTCCGCGATCTCCTCCACCGTAGGACCGTAGCCCTCGTTCGCCGCCGCAACCTGGTCGGGATGGATCAGGAGCCGTCCCTGGAAGCCGCCGCGGCGGCTGCGCTCGACCGAGCGCGCGAAGCCCGCGGCGTCCTTGAAATGGAACCAGGGACTGTCGACCGGCCCTTCGAGCCCCGCCGCTCTCGATGCGAGCACCAGGCGCGCGCGCGCGTGCGCGAGCTCCGGCTCGTCGTGCGTGGGCGAGAGCCCGAGATCGTGGCTGTAGTCGCCCGCGCCGAAGGCCACCCGGCGAACGCGCCAGATGCCCGAGTACGGCTTCAGGCTCCTCGCCTGCAGGATGCGGTCGATGCGCGAGATGCCGGCCGCGGTCTCGATGATCGGCATGAGCTCGATCCGGCCGACCGGCAGGCCGCGCTCGCGCTCGAGGTTCGCGAGCATCCAGTCGATCGCGTGCAGGTCCGCGGCGCTCTCCACCTTGGGCAGCACCACGCCGTCGACGCCCGGGCCGACGGTCTCGGTGAGGTCGCGGAAGCAGTAGGGGCTCGCCATCGCGTTGACGCGCACGAATCCGCGGCAGGTCCGCGAACGCGCGAGCGCCTCGGCCACGGGCTTGCGCGACGCCGGCTTGTCCGAGGGCGCCACCGAGTCCTCGAGGTCGAGGATCACGACGTCGGCGCCGAGCGTGAACGCCTTTTCGACGCGCCGCGGGTGATTGCCGGGCGCGAACAGGAACGAACGGTTGAACGGCATGGCTTTTCCTATTTGAGGAGGACGCGATTCTCCCAGCGCGGATACGGCAGCTCCCATCTCGCGGTGGCGAGCGCTTCGGGCCACACGATCTCGGCGTGCCCGCGCCGGATCTGTACCACCAGCGGCCGCGCCGCGAGCTGCGCGCCGGTGCGGTCCACGCGATAGGGGCCGAGCGGCGTCTCGGTTTCGAGCCGGGCGAGCGCCTCGCGCAGCTTCGCCTGCTCGAGCGAGCCCGCGCGGCGCACCGCTTCCTCGAGCACGCGCGCCGCCGCATAGCCCTGCGCCGCGGCGAGCCCCGGCTCCGCGGACCACTTGCGCCGGAAGCTCCCGGCGAAGCGCGCGTTGTCGCGCGTCGCCGCGCGCGGCTCGTACGCCGCGATGCCCATCGCGCCCTCGGCGTCCTGGCCTGCGAGGCGCACGAACTCCCCGTCGGCCGCGCCTTGCGCGACGAACATCCCGGGCGCGTAACCGTAACGCCGGAAGCTCTTCACCATCCCGGCGGCGTCGCTCGCCTGCCCAAACGCGATCCAGGCATCCGCCCGCGCGGCCTGCGCACGCGCGATCTGCGGGCCGAAGTCGTCCTCGCCCGGCGCGTAGACCTCGATCTCGCCCGGCGCGAGCCCCGCCATCGCCGCGTCCTCGCGCAGCCTCCCGGCCATCTCGCGCGAGGCGCGATCGTTGCGCGCGAGGATCGCCAGGCGCCGGTAGTTCTCGCGGCGCGCGATCTCGAGCGCGCCGGCGCCGTACGCGCCGAGCGGCGCCGGCACCTGGAACACGTAGGCGTATCCCGCGCGCTGCGCCACGCGCGCCGCGCCGGTGGCGTTGATCAGCACCCGGCGATTGCGCTCGGCGGCCGCCGCTGCGCCGAGCGTCGCCGCCGAGCCGAACGGCCCGACGAGAAGATCCGCGCGCTCCTCGCGGATCAGCCTCTCGTAGAGCGTGTCCGCCTCGCGCGCGTTCGAGCGGTCGTCGAGGAGCCTGAGTTCCACGCGCCGGCCGAGCAGCCCGCCCGCGGCGTTCACTTCCTCCTGCCAGAGGAGGAGCGCCTTTCTCAGGTCCGCAGCGAGATCGGCGAGGTTGCCGGACTGGCTCACCACGGCGCCGACGATCAGCGGCGGCTGCGCGGCAGGCGCAAGACCCGGGACAGCGAGCGCGGCGGCGAGAACGAATCTTCCGGACACGGGCGCGCTCATCCTTGGCGCACGTTACGGTGTGCGAAAATCGCCGTCAAGAATCATGCGAAACGCCCTCATCGAGCGGCTCGCGGCGATCGTCGGCGAAGCCAACGTCCTCACCGACGCCGCCGACACCGCGCCGTACTTCACCGACTGGCGCAAGCGCTTCTCGGGCAGCGCCGAATGCGTGGTGCGCCCGGCGAGCGTCGCGGAAGTCTCCGCCGCGGTGCGAGCCTGCGCCGAGCACGGCGCGGCGATCGTCCCGCAGGGCGGCAACACGGGGCTCGCGGGGGGCTCGGTGCCCACGGGCGGCGCGCGCGAGGTCGTGCTGTCGCTCGTGCGGCTGAACCGCGTGCGCGGAATCGACCCGGTGGACGACACGATGACGGTGGAGGCCGGCTGCGTGCTCGCGAACGTGCAGCGCGCGGCCGAAGAGGCGGGCCGCTATTTCCCGGTCTCGCTCGCCGCCGAGGGCAGCTGCCAGATCGGCGGGATCCTCTCGACCAACGCCGGCGGCGTGAACGTGCTCCGCTACGGCAACGCGCGCGAGCAGGTCCTCGGGCTCGAGGTGGTGCTCGCCGACGGCACGGTGTGGAACGGCCTGCGTGCGCTGCGCAAGGACAACACCGGCTACGACCTGAAGCAGCTCTTTCTCGGCGCGGAAGGCACGCTCGGCGTGATCACCGCGGCGGTGCTGCGGCTGCGGCCGAGGCCTTCGGCCGTGGTCACCGCCTGGATCGCGCTGCAGGACCCGCAGGCGGCAGTCGCGCTGCTCGCCCGGCTGCGGGCGGCGCTGGGCGAGCGCGTGAGCACCTTCGAGCTCCTGTCGCGCCGGTGCCTGGAGGCGGTGCTCGCGCACGCCCCGGACGCGCGCGATCCCCTCGGCGCGCCGCACCCGTGGTACGTGCTCGCCGAGATCGAGGACAGCGGCGGGTTCGATGCGCTGCGGGTGCGGCTGGAGGCCGCGCTCGCCGAGGGCGCCGGGCGCGGGGAGCTTCGCGACGCCGCGGTCGCCGCGAGCCACGCGCAGGCCGCGGCTCTGTGGCGACTGCGCGAGACGATCCCCGAGGCGCAGCGCGCCAACGTCAAGCACGACGTCTCGGTCGCGGTTTCGCGCATTCCGAGCCTCGTCGAGCGGGCCGAGGCCGCGCTCGCGGCCGCATTTCCGGGGGCGCGAAGCTTCATCTTCGGCCACGCGGGGGACGGCAACCTCCACTACAACGTGGGCCCCGAGGCCCTCCTCGCGCGCAGCGCCGACGTGAACCGCATCCTCTACGACACGGTGTGCGCGCTCGAGGGCTCGATCTCGGCCGAGCACGGCATCGGGCAGCTGAAGCGCGAGGAGCTGGCGCGCCGCAAGGATCCCGTCGAGCTCGCGCTCATGCGAGCGCTCAAGCAGGCCCTCGATCCGCGCGGCCTGATGAATCCCGGGAAGGTGCTCGAGATCCGATCGCGGAAGTTGCCGCCGATGCGATGAAGAGCGCGATCGCTGCCGCGTTCGCCAGCGCGCCCGCCTGCGGCGCGATCAGGCGAAGCAGCACGCTCGCGTGCAGGAGCGCGAGCGGCGCATAGAGGAACGGCCGGTAGGGCAGCGCCACGCGCAGCACCGCGGGCAGGATGACGGGCGCGTGGCCGAACACCATCGAGAACACGAACCCGAGCAGGATCGCGTGCAGCGCGCCGTCGCGCGCGACGCCGAGCGCGAAGAGCAGCCCGCCGAACGCCAGCCACGCGTACCCGGAGAGCAGGCACACCGCGATGTAGCGCGTGAGCCCCGCGGCGCGCACCGTTCGCGTCGCGAGATCGTAGCGGGCGAGCCAGGCCGCAATGCCGATGAAGACGACTCCCATGGCGGACGGCCACGCCCCCATCCCCGTTCCGATCAGAAGGACGCTCAAGACCCCGAAGACGGCGCGCGCGGCGCGCGGCACGGGGCTCAACCGCGAGAGCTCCAGCCGCTCGCCGCCGATGGTGAGCACGAGGAACGCGATCCACAACGGCACCGCGCGCTCGAGCGCGGCCTGCGCCACCAGCCACGCGTTCGCGCCGAGCAGACACAACGCGCCGAGCGCGAGCACGCCGGTATGAAGCGCCCTGTGGCGCGCGACGATGACGAGCGAGGCGAACGCGAAAATCGCGCTGCCCGCGACAAGCAGCGCAAAGCCCATTTGCACGTAACCCGCCGCGAGCGCGATCCCGCCCGCCCCGCACGCCGCGGGCGCCGCGTAGGCCCACCGCCGCCCGATCGCCACGGCGCGCTCGAGCGCGATCAGGGTCCCGAAGAACGCGCTTGCCGTGAACGCGCCATGCCAGGCGATGCCGGCCGCGGGCGCCGGGACTTCGGTGCCCAGCCGCACGAGCCCGCCCGCTACGCCCGCTGCGAGGCAGAGAAAGCCGAGGACGAGCAGCGGTGCGCGCGCCGCCGGCGGCAGGTCCGCCATCGGCTACCAGCCGAAGCGCCTGCGCGCGGCCTCGCTCATGCGCTCGGGCGTCCAGGGCGGCTCGTACACCACGTCCACGCGCACCTCGCGCGCCGCGGGGCAGGCGTCGCGGATCGCGCGCTCGGCGTCCTCCGCGATCGAGCCCGCCATCGGACAGGCGGGCGAGGTCATGGTGAGATCGACCTCGACGCGGCCGGGCGCGCATTCGACCCGGTACACGAGACCGAGATCGACCACGTTCTCCCCGACTTCGGGGTCGAGAACCGTGCGCAGCGCCTCCCAGGCCGCCGCTTCGTCCGGGATCGTCCCGACGCCTGGCATCTGCATAGCCTACCTCAGACCGCGCTCCTGCCGAAGCGCACCCGCCACACTCCGCGGGTCCCTGCGCTACCTGCGCCCGAACGTCAGGCGCGCCGTCTGGCCGGCGCGCGTCAGGTCTCCTGCGATCGAATCGGACGAGACGCGACCGCGGAACGCGAAGCCATTTCCGGAGAACTCGATCGAGTCGCCTTCGAGCCGCGCCTCCTTCACCGCGAGCGAGCGCCCGCCGTGCTCGGCCTCGACCTCGATCTCCTGGAAATTCTGATGGATCGTCAGGCTCCAGTCGCCCGAGCGCCACGCACCGCGCGCCTGCGCAGGGACGATCCACAGATAGAGCACGCTCTCATCGCCCTGCCCCGGATGACGGCGCGTGAGGCGCAGCCTCTCCGTGCGGTCGGGGCGCCATCCCTTCATCGGGAAGGCGTGCGCCACGATGCGAGCGCCCGGCTTGAGCTCATGCATGAGCTTCGGCTGCAGCTGGTCGACCAGCCAGGGCAGCAGGTAGATCGTGACCACGGTGGCGCGGGAGAGATCGGCCTGGAGCGCATCGCGCTCCTCGAACGAGGCCCGCGCCGCGACGCCGGCGGCTTGCGCGTTGCGGCGGGAGCGGGCGACGAGCCCGCCGTCGATGTCAACGCCGTGGCCGCGCGCGCCGAACCGGGCGGCGGCGGCGATCACGATGCGCCCGTCGCCCGAGCCGAGATCCACCACGAAATCGTCCGGGCCCACGCGCGCAAGCCGCAGCATCCGCTCGACCACCTCCTCGGGCGTGGTGACGAACGGCGGAGTGCGGTCGGTTTCCTGTGCGCTCGCCGCGTTGGCCGCAGCGAGCATCACCGCGGCGGCAAACCGGGCGAGGCGCAGGGTCGGGCGGATCGCGGGGTGCTCCTTCGACTACGACTGCCTGCCGGCCTTCTTCGCCTTGCCCTTGGGTTTGGCCTTCGCCTTGGCCTTGCCTTTCTTCGCCTTTTCGGCTTTCTTGACCGGCTCGGCCGGGGTCGCCTTGGTGGCGGGCTCGGCCTTGGTCGCCGGCGCGGTGGCCGGGGCGGCGGGCGTAGCCGGTGTTGCGGGGGCGGCGGGCTTCGCCGGCTGCGCCTGGGCGTACACCGAGGCCGCAAACGCGGAGGCGAGGAGGGTGACGAGGATCTTCTGCTTGAGCATTGCGAGTCTCCGGATAGGCGGTTCGAAGTGGAACCGCAGCGATTAACGCGCGCCGCCGGCCCCGGTTGACAGGACCGCGCCGAGGAACCTCCCCACGAGGGCCACGCCCTCCTTCGGCGGCAGCACGAGCGGGAGTTTCTCGGCGGCCACCTTGATCTGGGCGAGGACCGGCCCGGGCGCGCCACGCAGCGCGCTGCAGGCCCCGGACAGCGTTCCCGGATCTTTCGCGAGAAACGCATTCGGAAACCCGCACGCCCGCGCGATCGCGGCGAGGTCCACCCCCTGCGCGGTGTGGGTGGCCTGCATCCCGGTCTCGCCGAAACGCTCGTTGTCGATCACGGCGATCGCGAGGTTCGCAGGGCGCTGCGCGCCGATCGTGGCGAGCGCGCCCAGCCCCATCAGCGTCTCGCCGTCCCCGGTGATCACGAGAACGCGGCGCGCGGGCTGCGCGAGCGCAAGGCCGAGCCCGGTCATCGCCGCAAGGCCCATTGCGCCCCACATCGGAAAGGTGAGCGGCGAATCGCCCGCGGCGGTGCAATCCCACGCCGTGGATCCCAGTCCCGCCACGACCAGCAGTCCGCCGCGATTCTCCAGGAGCGCGGCCACGACGTCGCGCCGGTGCATCATTGATTCGCCTGCTCCTCGAAGCTCTTGATGCCGATCACGCGCTGGGCGACGAGCACCGCCACCGCAGTGCCGGCCTCGAAGGCGTCGCGGGCGCCCGAGGCCACCGCGGGACCGGCTTCGCGCGCGTCGTCGATGCGGCGCACCGACGCCCCCATCGCCTCCAGCACCACGGGCGTGGCGCGTCCCATCGGCACCTGCCATGGATTGAATTCGCCTGCCTCGCCCCGCATGGTCACGAGCATCAGCAGCGGAAAGCGGCACTCGCGCACCATCCCGAGCGCGTTGATGCAGTTGCCCACGCCGCTCGACTGCATCAGGAGCGCGCAGCGCTCGCCGCCGAGCCAGGCGCCAGCCACGAGTCCGATCCCCTCTTCTTCGGTGGTGAGCACCACCGCGCGGATCTCCGGATCGGCGAGGCAGAGCTCGATCAGGCGCTTGTGGCCGGCATCCGGAACATAGCCGACGATGCGAACTCCCGCGCCCTTGAGCGACCGGAAGATCTCGAGGGGCCAGTCGAGCGTCACGCGCCGGATTCTATAATGCGTGCCCACAGGCCATGCGAAACAAGACCTGGTTGGAGGTCGCGCTGAACGGCCCCTGGGGCCGCGCCAAGCAGCCCGGCATCCCGGTGACCGTGGGGGAGATCGTCGCGCAGGGCGTCGAGTGCGCGCGCGAGGGCGCAGCGATCGTGCACGTGCACGCCTATGACGAGGCGAGCGGCCGCCAGCGCGACGACGCGGACCTGTACGCGCGCATCATCGAAGGCATCCGCTCGCGCGCCGATTGCATCGTCTATCCGACGATTCCGTTCTCCGGCGAAGGCTCGCCGGAAGCGCGCTTCGCCGCGATCGAGGCGCTCGCGGCGCGGGGTCTGATCGAGTGGGCGACGGTCGACCCCGGCTCGGTGAACATCGCGGAGTTCGCCGACATCGCGCGCGGCCGCGACGGGTTCGTCTACCTCAATCCCGAGGCGCACGTGCGGCGGGGCCTCGCGCTTGCCGCTCGGCACCGCTTCCACCCCGGATTCGCGATCTACGAACCGGGGTTCGCGCGGCTCGGCGCGGCGCTCGCGCGCGCCACGCCCGGCGTGCCGCAGCCGGTGTATCGCTTCATGTTCTCCGACGGAATCGCGTTCGGATTCCCGCCGGAATCGTACGCGCTCGAGGCCTATCTGCGGCTGCTCGAGGACGCGGCGCGCGGCGCGCCTTGGATGGTCGGCGGACTGGCCGTGGACATCCTGCCGCTCGTTTCGGCCGCGGTGGCGCGGGGCGGAAACGTGCGCGTGGGGCTGGAGGACGCGCCGTTCAATTCGCCGCGCAGCAACGTAGAGTGGACGCGCAAGGCGCGCGCCGCGATCGAGCGCGCTGGCGGCCGCCTCGCGTCAACGCAGGACGTGCGCAGCGCGCTGGACGGAAACTGATGGATCTGGACGACTTTCTTTCGGCCCTGCCGCCGCGCGACCTCTGGATCTTCGGCTACGGCTCTCTCATGTGGTCGCCGGGCTTCCGCTGCGCCGAAAAGAGCGTGGGCATGCTCAAGGGCTATCACCGCGCGCTCTGCATCCTCTCCACGCGCTATCGCGGCACTCGCGCCAGGCCCGGGCTCGTGATGGGGCTCTGCCGCGGCGGCTCGTGCTGGGGAATGGCGTTCCGCGTCCCGGCGGCGCGCGTGCGCCGCGTGCTCGCGAAGCTGTGGCGGCGCGAAATGCTGCGCAAGGTGTACCTGCCGCGCCTGGTCCCGGTGCGCATCGGTGGCGGGCGGCGCGTGCGCGCGCTCGCCTTCATCGCCGACCCGGGCCACGCGCAGTACGCGCGCGAGCTGGATCTCCACAGCCGCGCTCAGCTCGTGGCGCAGGGCATCGGCCGGCGCGGGCGCTGCACCGACTACATCCGCAAGACGATCGAGCACATGCTCGACCTCGGCGTCGCCGATCCTCACCTCGCCGAAGTGCTCGAGACGGCCGAAGCCATCCGCTCGAGGGCCGCGGCGAGGCGCGCGCGCTGCGTGCCGAAATTGAGCCGGACGTAGCCGGCATTGCCGAACTGCGCGCCCGGCGAGAGCGCTACGCCGTGCTCCAGGAACAGCGCGTGCGGGTCGGGGTGCCCGATCCCGGTGCAGCCGATCCAGGCGAGATAGGTTGCCTCCACGTGCGCCATTTCGAGGCCCGGCAGGCGAGCTACCGTACGCTCCACGAGGTCCCGGTTGGCGCGCAGGTACTCGAGCTGCGCCGCAAGCCAGGGCTCGCACTCGCGATACGCGGCGAGCGCGCCGGCGTAGCCGAAGACGGAGGCATCGTGGACCGTGGCGTGATGGTCCGCGCTGAACGCGCGCCTCAGGTTTTCGTCCTCGATCACGGCCCAGGCGCATCCGGCGCCGGGGAAGTTGAACGCCTTGTTCGGCGAATCCAGGGTCACGGTGCGGCGCGAGATTTCGGGGCCGAGGCTCGCGATCGGAACATGCGGCTTGCCGGCGTCGAGCAGGATGTCGCAGTGGATTTCGTCGCTGCAGACGACGAGGTCGTGGCGCAGCGCAATCCCGGCCAGCCGCTCGAGCTCGGCGCGCGTGAAGATCGTGCCACCGGGGTTCTGGGGGTTGCAGAGGTAGAGCAGCCGGGTTTCGCTCCGGATCGAGTCCTCGAGTGCGCCCTCGTCGAAAACCCATCTTCCCCCCTGCAGAACGAGAGGCACATCGGTGTGCGGCCGCGGCGCGATTTCCACGGCGCGCCTGAAATGATGGTAGATCGGCGTGGGCACGAGGACGTGCTCGCCGGGGCGCGCGAGGTGCCGCGCCGCGAGGTGCAGCCCCGGAACGACGCCGGGTAGGAACACGATCCACTGCGGATCGATCTTCCAGCCGTGCCGCGCGAGCGCACGCGCAGCGATCGCTTCGCGCAGCTCCTCCGGATACGCGGTGTAGCCGAGCACGCCGTGCTCGAGGCGCGCGCGCATCGCCTCGAGCACCGCGGGCGGGGCGCGAAAGTCGGTGTCGGCGACCCAGAGCGCGATCACGTCGCGGCCGGCGTACTTCTCCCAGCGCATGCTCCAGGTGCCGGCGCGGTCGACCGGCGCGTCGAAATCGAAACCCATGGACTCCAAAAAACAACGCCGGGGGGCGCCCGGCGTCCGATCATCGCGGTTCCAGCGAGCTATTTCTTCTTCTTGGCGGACATTTCGTCTTGTTCGAGCGCGTCGCCTCCGCCCTCCTCCTCCTCCCCTGCCTGGCCCTCTGACTGCTGCTCCATCATCTTGGCCGGATCCTCTTCCAGCCGGTTCGCGCTGTCGTCCACTTCCTCGGTCTTGATCGCCGCAGACTCCGCGCGCAGCTGCTCGGGTAGGGAAATCGCGATTGCCGGGAAGATGATGATCAGCGCGATCGCGATCAGCTGCAGGATCATGAACTCGAACATGCCCTTGTAGATCGTCGCGAGCGACCACTCCTTCACCACCTGCTTGAGGTAGTAGGCGGACATCGCCACGGGCGGCGAGAGGAACGCGGTCTGCAGCACTACGGCGACCGTGGCGCCGAACCAGACCATCACCAGATCGGTCGGGATGCCGAGCGAGGCCCCGATGGTGGGCTTGAGCGCATCCATCACCGGGTAGAAGATCGGCAGGAACACGAGAACGATCGCCGGCCACTCGAACGGCCAGCCGAGCAGGAACACGAGCACGAGCACCACGATCAGCATCGCCACCGGCGGCAGTGGCAGCGCGAGCATCGTCTCGGTAATCCAGTTCGCCGTGCCCATGCGGGCGAACACCGCGCCGAAGATATTCGAGGTGACCGCGAGCAGCAGCACCATGCTCGAGGTGGCGGTGGTCGAGAGCACCGCCTGCTTCACGCCGGCGAACGTGAGCCTCCGGTAGGCGGCCGCAAGGATCAGCGCGCCGAGCGCGCCAATCGCGGAAGCCTCCGTCGGTGTCGCGAGGCCCGCCAGGATCGAGCCGAGCGTCGCAGCGATCAGCCCCAGGAGCGGCACCACGCCGAACATGACCTCCTTCACGATCGTCACGGCGTCGTGCATGCGCTCTTCTTTTGGCACCGCCGGACCGAGCTTCGGGTTCAAGAACGCGCGCCCGAGCAGGTAGGCGAGATAGAGCCCCGCGAGCAGAAACCCGGGACCGAAAGCCGACGCGTAAAGGTCCGCCACCGATACCCCGAGCACCGGGCCCATCACGATCAGCATCACCGAGGGCGGGATGAGAATCCCGAGCGTGCCGCCCGCGGTGATCGCGCCGGCGGCGAGCCGGCCGTCGTAGCCCGTCTTCACCATGATCGGGCTCGCCATGATGCCGAGCACCGTCACCGCCGCGCCCACGATTCCCGTGGCCATCGCGAACACCGACGCGGTGAGGATCACGACCGCGAAGAGCGAGCCCCGGATCGGCGCGAGCAGATCGCGGAAGGCGCGGAACAGGCGCTCCATCAGCCCCGCCTGCTCGGTGAGAAAGCCCATGAAGATGAAGAGCGGCACGGCGGCGAGCAGCTCCTCCTTCATCATGCCGATGGTCTGGAAGTAGGCGAGATCGAACACCACGTGCCCGAGGCCGAAGTAGCCGAAGGAGAGCGCAAGGAACAGCAGCGTGAAGCTGATCGGGAAACCGATGAAGATCGCCCCGATCATCACCAGCAGCATGACGAGGCCGAGAAGCGCGAGTCCGGTCATACCTCGATCTTCTCCTTGTGCTCGAGCTCGATGCCGGTGCGCGCCGCGTACACGCTCTTGATCGTCTCCGACACTCCCTGGATGAGGAGCGCGATGCAGGTGAGCGGTACCACCATCTTGAATGGCCACAGGATCGGGCGCCACGGCGTTTGCTCGGAGGTCTCGCCGATCTCGAACGCGTACCAGCCTTCCGCCCCGCTTACGAAAAGGAACACGAGGAACGAGGGGAAGAAAAAGAGGATATACGCCATCGAGTCGATGATGCCCTTGGTGCGGATCGACCAGCGCTCGAAGAAGAAGTCGGTGCGGATGTGCGCGCCCTTGTGCAGCGCGTAGGCCGAGCCCAGCATGAAGATGGTGCCGTAGAGCATGTAGGTCACGTCGAACGCCCAGATCGTCGGTGCGTTGAGGAGATAGCGCGCCATGACCTCCCAGCTCACCGCGAGCACGAGCGGCACGTTCAGCCACGCGACCCACGTGCCGGTCACGTCGGTGAATTTGTCGATGAAACGGACGATCCGGATATGGGCCGGTACCGGTTCAGCCATCAGTCATCCTCTTGAAAACAAAAACGGGGGCGAATGTCCGCCCCCGGTCCGGGAACGCTCGTCTATTTCTTCTTGGCGCCCTTGGCGGCGGGCTTGGCCCCGCCTTCGGGGAAGTAGTAGTTCGCCACGAACGAGTACGGCGGGAACATGAAGCGCTTGGCCGGCACCACGAGCGAGGCGTAGGCGCGCTGCGAGTCGTGCACCTTCTTGAAGAACGGGCTCTTCGCCGCCTCTTCGGCCGCGATCTTGTCCCAGGTCTTCAGGAACTCGATCAGGATGTCCGGCGGGGTGCGCAGGATCCGCACGCCGTGCTTGTTCTGAAGCTCGGCGATCGCATCGGCATTCTGCTTCTGCCACTTGGCCCACCAGATGAGGAAGGTGTCGTTCGCCGCGACCTTGATCATTTCCTGCTGCGCGGGCGAGAGCCCCTTCCACACGTCGCCGTTGATCAGGAGCTCGCCGATGGTCACGTTCTCGTGCACGCCCGGCGTGTAGTGGTATTTCCACACGTTCTGGAAGCCCAGGCGAAGGTCCTCCACGCCGCCGACCCACTCGGCGCAGTCGATCACGCCGCGCTGTGCGCTCGGGATGATCTCGCCGCCCGGCATGTTGACGGTCTGCATCCCCATCTTCTGCCACACTTCTGCGGCCATGCCGGTCTGCCGGCACTTCATGCCCTTGAAATCGGCGAGGTTCTTGATCGGGCGCTTGAACCAGCCGAACGCCTGCGGTCCCGCCGGCAGGATCGGGATCACCTGGACGTTGAGCTTGAGCTCCTTCTGGTAGAACTCGTTGTAGAGGTCCAGGCCCCCGCCGTGGTGCAGCCACCCCATCGCGTCGATGAAGTCCATGCCGAAGGTGCCGCCCGGGCCGCCCGTGAAGAGGATCGAGACCTTGTTCTTGCCGGTCCAGTAGCCGGCCCACGCGTGCGAGCCGTCGAGCACCTTCTTGTGCGTGGCGTCGAGCACCTCGAACGCCGGAACCACCTGCCCCGCGGGCATCGTCTCGATCTTGAGGCTGCCGCCCGACATCTTGTTCACGCGGTCGGCAAAGTGCGTGAAGTTCTCGTACAGCGTGAGCGATGCGGGCCACGTGGCCTGCATCTTCAGGTTGGTCTGCGCATGTGCGCCGCCGACGAACGCGCCGGCGCAGGCGAGCGCCGCGAGCGCCCGGGTGAATTGCCTCATGACTCCTCCTCCTAGAGTGATTTCCGCAAGGCGAAACGCAGGTTACACGCTCGCCTCCCGCTGGTCAACAAAAGGGCCATGCAAAAGGGCGGCCGCGCCGCCCTTTTTCCGGAGCGCGCCGCGTGCGCTACTTCTTCGCGCCTTTCGCCGCAGGCTTCGCGGCTTCCTCGGGCCAGAAGTGGTTCGCCGCAAACGAATACGGCGGGAACATGAAGCGTTTCGCCGGCACCACCTTCGAAGCGTACGCGCGCTGCGACTCGAGCACTTTCTTGAAGAACGGGTTCTTGGCCGACTCTTCCTTCGCGATCTCGTCCCAGGTCTTGAAGAACGCGGTGAGCACCGCGGGCGGCGTGCGCAGGATCTGCGTGCCGTACTTCGTGCGCATCTCCTCGATCGCGTCCGCGTTCTGGCGCTGCCACTTCACCCACCAGCGCATGAATGTCTCCACGGTCGCCGAGCGGATCGCCTCCTGCTGCTGCGGCGCGAGCCCTTTCCAGACCTCCGAATTGATCATCAGCTCGCCGATCGACGCGCTCTCGTGCATGCCGGGGGTGTAGTGGTACTTCCACACCTGCGGCAGGCCGAGACGCAGGTCTTCCACGCCCCCGACCCACTCGGCGCAGTCGATCACGCCGCGCTGCGCCGCCGGCACGATCTCGCCGCCGGGCAGGTTGACGGTCTGCTGGCCCATGCGCTGGTAGATCTCGGCGACGATCCCGGTCTGGCGGCACTTCATGCCCTTGAAGTCGGCGAGGTTCTTGATCGGGCGCTTGAACCAGCCGAGCGCCTGCGGGCTCGCGGGCAGGATGGGAAACGCGATGACGTTGAGCTTCAGTTCCTTCTGGTAGAAGTCCCACCACAGATCCAGCCCGCCGCCCTCGTAGATCCAGCCGAGGTAATCCATGTGGTCCATGCCGGCGATGCCCGCGGGAGTCGCCGAAAAGAGCGTCGCCGCCTTGTTCTTGCCGACCCAGTAGTACGAGATCGCGTGCGCGCCGTCGATCACCTTCTTGTGGGTCGCGTCGAGCACCTCGAACGGCGGCACGATCTGCCCGGCGGCGAGGGTCTCGATCTTGAGCTGCCCGCCGGTGAGCTTGTCCACGCGCTCGCCGAAGAACTTGAAGTTGTCCTGCAACGTCAGGCTCGCCGGCCAGGTGGACTGCATCTTGAGATTCTTCGCGCCGCCGGCCGCGGGCTGCTGCGCGCCAGCCTGCACCGCGAATCCGAGCGCCGCGGCGATCGCGGTCAGCGCGCATCCTTTTCTCAGGGCTTTACGCATGATTGCTTCCCCCCTTGGGTTCGAAACGGGAAGCCGATGTTAGGAGCCACGCCGGGCCCCTGTCAATGAAGCGGCTAGTCGAGCCGCGCGACGATCCCGGCGAGCGCCGGCGAGGGCGCCGGGTAGCGCTCGAGCACGCGGGGATCGTGCCCGGGGATGACGTGGCCGGCGGAATCCGCGAGGGCACGCACCCGTGCCCAGCCCTCGATCATGTCGCCGACGTTGTAGACGATCGGGAACGGCCGGCCCTCGTCCATGTTCGCGTAGTAATGCGAGGCATCCGATGCCAGCACCACCGCGCCGCGTCGTGTGGCGACGCGCACGGCCTGCAGCCCCATCGTGTGGCCGCCCACGAGGTGCACCGAGATCCCCGGAAAGAGCGTCGCGTTGCCGGCGTGAAAACGCACGCGCCCTGCGTAGACATTGCGAACCATGCCGACCACGTCCTCGACCTCGAACGCCTGGCGCAGCGGCTCGTACCCCATGTGCCGACCCGTCGCGTACTGCATCTCGAGGTCCTGCAGGTGAAAGGTCGCCGCGGGAAACAGATCGAAATTGCCTACGTGGTCGTAGTGAAGGTGCGTGATCACCAGGTTGCGGACCTGCGCCGCTTCGCAGCCGAGCAGCTTCAATCCTTCGACCGGAGAGCGCAGGAGCTGCCGCCCGCGCCTGGTCGCCGTGGCCGCGTTGAAGCCGCAATCCACCACGATTTCGCGCCCCGCGCCGCGAACCAGCCACACGAAGTAGTCCATCGGCATCGGCCCGTCGTGCGGGTCGCCGCCGAGAAAATTCTGGCTCGCCGTGCGCTCGTGATGCGCGTACTTGATCGCGTAGACCTCGTACTGCGGATTCATTTGATCGTCACCCGGGCGATCCTGAGTTTCCCGACCTGAAGAACAATCGTTTCGCCACGTCTGATCTTCAGATTCCTGTCACGCACCTTCTCGCCATTCACGCGAACCCCGCCCTGCTCAATCATGCGAATGGCCTCGGAAGTGCTCGCAACGAGCTGCGACTCCCGGAGCACCCTGACAATCCCCACTTCGGGAGCCTGCGCCGCAGGCTGCAGGTTTCCTGCGTCCGGAACGGTCACGGTCATTTCGGGAGCGTTCTCCGGAATCACCTTGTTTCGGAATCGCGCTTCGAATTCCGCTTCCGCGCGCGCCGCCGCGGCATGCGAATGGAATCGCGCGACGATCTCTTTCGCGAACGTCGCCTTGATGTCGCGGGGATTGCGCCCCTCCTTCGTTTCCCGGCGCCAGGCGCGCACGGTGCTCGCCGGCTCGAACGAGAGCAACTCGATGTAGCGCCACATCAGCTCGTCCGAGATCGACATCAGCTTGCCGAACATCTCCTGCGGGGCCTCCGTGATGCCGACGTAGTTGCCGAGCGATTTCGACATCTTCTCCCTGCCGTCGAGGCCCTCGAGCAGCGGCATCGTGAGGATGCACTGCGGCTCCTGGCCGAAGTGGCGCTGCAGCTCCCGGCCCACCAGGAGGTTGAACTTCTGGTCGGTGCCGCCAAGCTCGACGTCGGACTTCATCGCCACCGAGTCGTAGCCCTGCATCAGCGGATAGAGCAGCTCGTGCACCGCGATCGGCTGCTCCGCCTTGAACCGCCGCGAGAAATCGTCGCGCTCGAGCAGCCGCGCCACGGTGTAGCGGGCGGCAAGGCGAATCATGCCCTCGGCGCCGAGCTTATCGGACCACTCGGAGTTGAACAGGACCTGGGTCTTTTCCGGGTCGAGGATCTTCTGCATCTGCGCGCGGTAGGTCCGCGCGTTCTCGAGTATCTGCTCGCGCGAGAGCGGCGGCCGGGTCTGGTTCTTGCCGGTGGGGTCCCCGATCATGCCGGTGAAGTCGCCGATCAGGAACTGCACCGTGTGTCCGAGGTCCTGAAAGTGACGCAGCTTGTTGATCACCACCGTGTGCCCGAGGTGCAGGTCGGGCGCGGTCGGGTCGAGCCCGAGCTTGACGCGCAGGCTTCGGCCGGTCCGGAGCTTCTCGGCGAGTTCCTCCTCGACGATCAGCTCATCGCATCCGCGCTTGATGCGCTCCAGGGCCTCGGGCACGGGAATCATGGGTTGGTCGGGAAATTTCTTCTCGGGAATTCTGCTAGACTGCCGCAGGCGCCTGAAAAACAAGGAATTCTAGCCCAATCATGAGGAGGGAAGCAGATCGCCAAGGTTCGCGGCTCGCGCGCGCGTCGGCACTCGCCCTGCTGATCGCCTCGGGCGCGGTCGCGGCGTTTGCGACGATCGCGCCGCCCGCCGACGCGGAAATCGCGCTGATGCTTGCGCGCGCCACGCGCCGCGAGCCCGTCCCGCTCGCTCCGCAGGCCGCGCCCCGGACCGCGGACGAGCGCTATTTCCGCGAGGAGCGGTTCCAGCGCGGCGACACCGTGGCGGCGCTGCTCGCCCGGCTCGGAGTCGCCGAGTCCGACGCCGGATCGCTTGCGCGCGCCTCGGAGCTGCGCCTGCTGCGCCCCGGCGCCGCCGTGCGCGCGCAGACCACGGCGGACGGCGAGCTCCTGGCGCTCGAGTTCCTGGGGTCGCGCGACACGCTGGTGCGGCTGCGCAGGGACGGAGCGACGTTCCGGGTTACGCAGGAGCGTGCCCCGATCGAGTCGCGCGTGGCGATGAAGTCCGGCATGATCCGGTCCTCGCTCTTCGCCGCCACCGACGAAGCCGCGATTCCGGACGCCGTCGCGATTCAGCTCGCCGAGATCTTCGGCGGCGACATCGACTTCCACCGCGATCTGCGCAACCGCGACCGGTTCAGCGTGGTCTACGAGATGCAGTATCTGTACGGGCGCCCGCTGCGCGCGGGCCGCGTCCTCGCGGCAGAATTCGTGAACCAGCGCAGGATCCATCGCGCCATCGGGTTCGGTGGCGGCTACTACGACCCGTCGGGCCGGAACCTGCGCAAGGCGTTCCTGCGCTCGCCGCTCGAGTTCTCGCGCGTGAGCTCGGGATTCGGCGCGCGTCGCCATCCGTTCCTGCAAACCTGGCGCGCGCATCGCGGCGTCGATTACGCGGCGCCCGCCGGCACGCGCGTACGCGCCGTTGCCGACGGCGTGGTCGAATTCGCCGGCCGTAACGGAGGCTATGGCAACGTCGTGGTTCTGCGCCACGCGGGCCGCACGACGACGCTGTACGCCCACCTGCGGGCAATGGCGCAGGGCGTGCGTCCCGGCGCGCGCGTCGGACAGGGCGACACGATCGGTTTCGTAGGGCAGACCGGCTGGGCGACCGGCCCGCACCTGCATTACGAGTTCCGCATCGCGGGCGAGGCGCGCAATCCGCTCGCGCTGACCCTTCCGGCGGCGCTTCCCGTCCCGGCGCACGAGCTGGCCGCGTTCCGGCGGCAAGCCGAGCCGCTCGCGGCGCGGCTCGACCTGCTCGCGGAGGCGCCGGTGATTGCATCCCTGGAGTGAAGCGGCAACTGTACGTCGGCTTGATGTCGGGCACGAGCCTCGACGGGGCCGACGCGGTGCTCGCGGAATTCGCAGAGGGCGCCGTGCCGCGCGTTCTCGCCGCCGCATACCGGCCTTTCGACGCGGAAATTCGCGCGAGCCTTGTTTCGCTCAACGCGCCGGGTCACGACGAGGTCGAGCGCGTCGCGCTCGCCGGCAATGCGCTCGCGCGCCGCTACGCCGATCTGGTGCGGGAGCTCGTCGCGCGCTCCGGGGTCGACCCGCGCGACATTCGTGCGGTGGGCTGCCACGGCCAGACGGTGCGGCACCGCCCCGAGCGCGGCTACAGCGTCCAGATCGGGAACGGCGCGCTGCTCGCCGAGCTGACCGGCGTCCGGGTCGTGGCGGATTTCCGCAGCCGCGACATTGCCGCAGGGGGGCAAGGTGCGCCGCTCGTGCCAGGATTTCACGCCGTGGTCTTCGCCAGCCGCGGCGAGAACCGCGTCGTGCTGAACCTGGGCGGGATTGCGAACCTGACCTGGCTGCCGCGCGACGGCGCGATCGCCGGGTTCGACACCGGCCCCGCAAACTGCCTGCTCGACCTGTGGGCGTCACGCCACCTCGGCGCAACGATGGACTTCGAGGGAAGGTGGGCGGCGGGCGGCCGCGTGATCGGGCCCCTGCTCGAGCGGATGCTCGAGGATCCGTATTTCCCGGCCGCGCCGCCGAAGAGCACCGGCCGGCACCATTTCGATGCCGCATGGATAGAAGCGTGCGTCGCGCTCACGGACCCGCCGCGCGACGTGCAGGCGACGCTGCTCGAGCTCACCGTACGCACCGTTGGCGATGCGATCCGCCGCCACTGCCCGGGCGCCGAGCGCGTGATCGCATGCGGCGGCGGGACCCGGAACCACGCCCTGATGCGGCGGCTCGAGGCCGGGCTCGGCGGGATGCGGCTCGAAGGCAGCGAGCGCCACGGCGTGGCACCCGAGCATGTCGAGGCGCTCGCGTTCGCCTGGCTCGCGAAGCAGGCTCTCGAGGGCGCTGCGGGGAACCTTCCCGCGGTCACCGGCGCGCGCGGCCCGCGCGTGCTCGGCGCGGTCTATCCGGGCTAGGAACTGCTCAGACCGAGAACGACGAGCCGCAGCCGCAGGTGGTCTGCGCGTTCGGATTCTTGATCACGAACTGCGCACCCTCGAGCCCTTCCTGGTAATCGATCTCCGCGCCGACCAGGTACTGATAGCTCATCGGGTCGATCAGGAGCGTGACGCCGTTCTTTTCCATCACGGTGTCATCGTCGTTCTGCGCTTCGTCGAAGGTGAAGCCGTACTGGAAGCCCGAGCAACCGCCGCCGCTCACGAACACCCGCAGCTTCAGGTCGGGGTTGCCCTCCTCCTCGATCAGCTGCTTCACCTTGCCGGCGGCGTTGTCGGTGAAGATGAGCGGGGCGGGCATCTCTGCGGTGGCGTTCATGCTGGCTCCTGATTCGGCTGGGCCGGATTATCCGGCGAAGCTGTCCATGGGGTCAAAAGGGTCAAATTCAAGAGGCGAGCTTCAACTCCACGGGCTTGACCTCGCTTCCCGCATAGTGGACCAGGCGCCCCTCCACGACAGCCCCCTGCTGCATTTCGATGCTCTTGTAGTGCACGTCGCCTTTGACCCGCGACGCCGCCTGCAGTTCGAGCGTTTCGGTCGCGTGCACCGAGCCGTTGATCGTGCCGTTGACCACGATGTGTGCCGCCTGCACCTCGCCGTCGATGCGCGCATGCTCCGAGAGCACGAGCGTCCCGGGCTGATCGGGCAGCGCCGCTACGTTGCCGCGCACCGCGCCGTCGACGCGCAGCCCGCCACTGAAGAAAACATTGCCCTCGATGCGGGTGGTCGCCCCGATCAGGCTGTCGATCCGGTTCTGCGGCTTGCTCTGCTTGCGGAACATGACGCCTCCCGTTTTGCCCGCCTTCAGCCGGGCTTGCTGGTGTGCGTGGCACGCGGCTCGGTCGCGCCCGCTTCGTACACGCGCACTTGGACGCTTTCGACCCGCGCCTTGGGGCTCACCCGGAACGTTCCTTCCACGCGCTGGATGTGCTTGATGCTCAGGCGGTAACCCGGCGCGCCGGCGTGCTCGGCATCGGGCAGGGTGATCATAGCACTGCGCCCATCCTCCGTGAGGCTGACGAGCAGCTCGTAGCGCCCCTGGAACTCGCTGCGCTTCGGCGGCGAGGCGAGCAGCAGCAGCCGGTAGCGATATTCGCCCGGTAGCAGCTCCGCCTCGACCTTGAAGCGCTGGATCGACAGCGGCGCAGGTCCCCGCCCCTCCGAAGACAGCATCGCCTCGAAGATCGCGAGCTCCTCGCGCAAGCGCGCGTTTTCGGCTTCGAGCGACCGGATCTGCCGAGCGAGGTTCTGCTGCGCGGTGCGCTCGATCGAGACCTTCGCATCCGCGGCGTTGGCGATCGCGCGCAGCCGCTCGAGCTCCGCCCGCGCCCCCTGCAGGTCGTGGCGCATCGTGGCCAGCTCCTGCTCGACCTCGCTGCGGTCGAAGCCCGCGAACCGGCGCCCGGCGTCGTACATCCAGGCCGCGACGGCGGCCGAGACCGACAGAAGGAGCGCGATTCCGAGCCAGCGGACGTACCAGGGTACGTGGGTGCGTACCGCCACTTTCGGCGCCGCGATGCCGAAGCGCTGGCGCAGCTTCCAGAGGCGCGCCGCCTTCACGGGACGACCGGAATGCTCTCCAGCCCCGTCGCCTCGGGAAGCCCGAACATGAGGTTCATGTTCTGCACGGCCTGCCCCGAGGCGCCCTTCACCAGATTGTCGATCACCGACAGCACCACCACCGTGTCGGCCCGCGTCGCGCTGCTGTTCGGCCGGTGTACGGCGATACGGCAGACGTTGGCCGCCCGCACCGAGCGCGTGTCCGGGTGCGACCCCGGCCCGAGCACGTCGACGAAGGGCTCGCCCGCGTAACGCTTTTCGTAGAGCGTCTGGAAGTCCGTTTCGCGGGTCACGCGTGCATACAGCGTCGCATGAATGCCCCGGATGACCGGCGTCAGATGCGGCGTGAACACGAGCCCCACTTCGCGCCCGGCGATCTGCGCCAGCCCTTGCCGCATCTCGGGCCAGTGGCGGTGCCCCGGCAGGCCGTAGGCCATGAAATTGTCGGAGGCTTCGGCAAAAAGCAGGTGCTGTTCGGTCTTGCGGCCGGCGCCCGACACGCCGGATTTTGCGTCGGCGATCAGATGATCCGGATCCACTGCGCCCGCTTCGAGCAGCGGCAGGAACCCGAGCTGCACCGCGGTCGGGTAGCACCCGGGGTTGGCAACGAGCCGTGCGTTCCGGATACGTTCGCGATTGACCTCGCACAGGCCATAGACCGCCTGCGACAGCAGCTCCGGCGCCGCGTGCCGCATCCGGTACCACCGCTCCCACTCGGCCACGTTCCGGAGGCGGAAGTCCGCCGACAGGTCCACGACTCTGACCCCGGCTTCGAGCAGCGCACGCGCCTCGCCCATCGCAACGCCGTTGGGCGTGGCGAAGAACACGACGTCGCATTTCCCGAGAGGAGCCTTGTCGGGCTCGCTGAACGCGAGCGCCACGCGGGCGCGCAGGCTCGGAAACATCTCGGCGACCGGCGTCCCGGCCTCCTTGCGCGAGGTGATCGCGGCGAGCTCCACCTGCGGATGCTGCGCGAGCAGCCGCAGGAGTTCCACCCCCGTGTACCCCGTGCCGCCTACGATTGCCGCCTTGATCATCGAGCCTCGCGCCGACAAAAAAGCCGCCCGAAGGCGGCTTCAGTTGATGCTCCGTTCCCGGTGTCGCTATCGTTTCGAGAACTGCTTGCGCCGCCGCGCCTTGTGCAAGCCGACTTTCTTTCGCTCGACCTCGCGCGCGTCGCGCGTCACCAGCCCCGCGGCCTTCAGCGCCGGCTTGAGCCCCGCATCATACTCGATGAGCGCGCGCGCGATGCCGTGCCGAACCGCGCCGGCCTGGCCGTTCTCTCCGCCCCCGTAGACGTTCACCGCGATGTCGAAGCTCGAAAGGTTCCTGGTCGCCTCGAGCGGCTGGCGCACGATCATGCGGCCGGTCTCGCGCGCGAAGAACTCGTCCACGGGCTTGCCGTTGACGACGAACGCGCCCTTGCCGGGCTTGAGAAAAACGCGCGCGACGGCGCTCTTGCGCCGCCCCGTGCCGTAATAATAGTCGCCGACCATCTCGTCAGATCTCCAGTGCAACCGGCTGCTGCGCAGAATGCGGATGGGTCTCGCCCGCGTAGACCTTCAGTTTCTTCAGCATGGCGTAGCCGAGCGGCCCCTTTGGCAGCATGCCCCTGACCGCCCTCTCGAGCACCCGCGTCGGATGCGTCGCCTGCAGCTTCGCGAAGCTCGTCTCCCGGATGCCGCCCGGGTGCGTGGTATGCCGATAATATTTCTTGTCGGCCGCCTTGCGCCCGGTGACCCGGATCTTGGCCGCGTTGACGACTACGATGAAGTCGCCCGTGTCCACATGGGGCGTGTACTCGGGTTTGTGCTTGCCGCGTAGCCGCAACGCGAGGCGCGAAGCGAGTCGCCCGAGCACCTTGCCCTGCGCATCGACCAAGTACCACGCGTGCTTCAGGTTTTCGGCCTTGGCCGAGTAGGTTTTCATGTGGCGCCGGAACGTGAAAAGCGCTGGATTCTATTGAACAAAAAAAAATGGCGCAACCCTCGCGGATCGCGCCGAATCCACCAAAGGAGGAGGGTGGAGGAGACAGACCGCCTAGGGTGCCGCGAAAGCCGCACCACAAGCGTCGAAACGATTATCCGGACGGAATTGTTGCAATGCAAAACACCAGATTTTATTCAAAGATTCATTGTGCTTATCTTCCGAAATAATTCCTTAATATGCTGTATTAGAATGCATAATTCCGATTTCGCGCCAGCTCGGCAACCCCGTCCCGGAGCGGCTCGAGCGAAGTCTCGAAAGCCGCTCTTTTGCGCGGCACAATCCTCGTCACGGAGCACGTCATGGAATGCACGATTCGATGGACCGGAGACGGCATGTCGTTTCTCGCCGAGACCGAGAGCGGACACCTCGCGGCCATGGACGGCGCACCCGAGGGTGGAGGGCGCAACCTTGCACCGCGTCCGATGGAGCTGGTGCTCGCGGGCTCAGGCGGCTGCACGGCCTACGACGTCGTGCTGATCCTGAAGCGCAGCCGGCAGGACGTCAGGGGCTGCGAGGTCCGGCTTTCGGCCGAGCGCGCCGCGACCGATCCCAAGGTATTCACCCGGATTCACCTTCACTTCACGGTGCGCGGCCGCGGCCTCAAGCCCGCGCTGGTCGAGAACGCGATCCGTCTCTCGCACGAAAAATACTGCTCGGCCACGATCATGCTCGGAAAGACCGCCGAGATCAGCAAGGACTTCGAGATCGTCGAGGATTGAAGCGCGGCGCGGCCGCCATGCGCGCGCTCGAGCGCACCCTTCGCCTGGCCTCCGGCCTGGTCGTCGCGGTCTTCGTCGCGCTGCATTTCGCCAACCACGCGCTCGGCCTCGTGTCGGTCGAGGCGATGGACCGCATGCGCGAAGGTCTCGTGCGCCTTTGGTGGAGCGCACCGGGCACGGTGCTGCTCTATGGCTCGCTCGTCACGCATTTCTCGCTGGCGCTCGCGTCGCTTTACCGACGCACGACGCTCAGGATGCCGGCGTGGGAGGCGCTGCAGCTGGGACTCGGGCTTGCGATTGCGCCGCTTCTCGTCGGCCACGTCGTCGGCACGCGCCTTTCCTGGGAACTGCTCGGGCACCAGATCACGTACGTGCGCGTGATCGGCGTGCTCTGGTCCGATCCCTGGAACGTGCTGCGACAATCGCTTTTGCTCGCGATCGTATGGGGGCACCTCTGCTTCGGGATCCACTATTGGTTGCGGCTGCGGCCCTGGTACCCGCGCGCGCAGGCGCTGCTATTCGCGGCCGCGCTCCTCGTACCCACGCTCGCGCTCTCGGGATTCGTCGCCGCGGGATTCACGGTCGGCGAGCTGGTCGAGCGCATGGGTGGCCCGGACAAGTTCGACGTCGATCTCGCCAGCATGACCGGCGCCGACCGCGCGCGGCTCGCCGACTGGCGCAACGGCCTGGCGCTGGTTTTCTGGAGCGCCCTCGGCGCCACGCTGATGGCGCGATTCCTGCGCCCCCGAATGGGAGCGTCGTACCGCGTCCTGCACGCCTCCGGGCGCGTGATCGCGGCGCCGGTCGGGCGCAGCATCCTGGAGGCGGTGCGCGCAGCAGGACTGCCGCACGCGTCGATCTGCGGCGGGCGTGCCCGTTGCACGACCTGCCGCGTGCGAATCGGCGAGGGACTGGAGGCGCTCCCTCCCCCCTCGGCCCTGGAGAGCGACGCGCTGCGCCGCATCGAAGCCGGCCCGAACGTGCGGCTCGCCTGCCAGACGCGGCCGTTGACCGACGTGCGCATCACCCCGCTGGTGCCTGCCGGAACCGACCCGGGGCTCGCGCGCCGGCCCGGCGGGGTGCAGGGGAGCGAGCGCAGCGTTGCGGCGATGTTCGTGGATCTGCGCGATTCCACCGCGCTCGGCGAGTCGCGTCTGCCCTACGACGTCGTGTTCATACTCAACCAGTTCTTCGCCGAGATGTTCGAGGCGCTGCGCGCGACCGGCGGCTACTACGCGCAATTCCGCGGCGACGGACTGCTCGCGCTGTACGGGCTGCACGTCGGGATCAACGAAGCGTGCCGCCAGGCGCTCGCCGGTGCCGGCGAGATGAAGCGGCGCCTCGCGCGCCTGAACGCGAGCTTGGCCGGCGAGCTCCCCGTGCCGCTCAGGATCGGCATCGGGCTGCACTCGGGCATCGCGATCGTGGGCACGATGGGGCCGCCGGACGCACCGATCCTCTCGGCGATCGGCGACACGATCAACATCGCAGCCCGTTTCGAGGGCATGAGCAAGCACTACCGCTGCGAGCTTGTGGTATCGGCGGACACGGTCCGCCGTGCCGGTCTTCCCGCGCCCGTGGCACCGCTGCACCAGGTACGCGTTCGCGGCCGGACCGAGCGCATCGAGGTCTACGCGATCGACGATCCGGCCGCCGCGTTTGCGCCTATTTGATCCCGGCGGCGGTGCGGCTCAGCTGCTGCGTGGTGTTGGCGAGCCTTCCGGCGAGGATCTTGATCAGCTCGATCGCCGCGTCCGGGTTTTGCCGGATCACGTTGACGAACAGCTCCTTCGATATCCGCAGCACCTCGACGCGGGTCCTGGCGGTCACCGTCGCGGTCCGCGGGACGTCGCCGAAAATCGCGATCTCGCCGATGATCTCGTTTCGCCCGATCGTGTTGACCACGATCGGTCCCACCGGCGTCGGCACGGAGACCTCGACCGTGCCGTCGATCAGGATGTAGGCGGCGTCGGCCATGTCGCCGGCGCTGAACATGACCTGGCCGGAGTCGTAGGTGAGCCGCTCGCTGCCAAAGCACAGCAGCTTCTGCATCGCCGGCTGGATTTTCCGGAAGATCGGGAACTGCCGGATCAGCTCGACTTCCTGTTCAAGTGACATCGGTTACCTCCATTCCCGGCTCAACTCGCCGCCAGGAGTTTCTGGAGCGCGCCGCCGTGCGCCTTCAGGTCGGCGACCGCGCCGTGCTCGGCCAGCCGCCCGCGTTCCATTACCAGCGCATGGTCGAACCGCTCCGCCAGATCGCTGCGCTGAAGCACCCAGACGACGCCCGCACCGCGGCGGCACGCGAGAACGCCGTCCAGAACCCGCACCTGCGCCGCCGGATCGAGCACGGCAGCCGCCTGATCCAGAACCAGCACCGCAGGGCGCTTCAGAATCGCGCGCGCCATCGCGACCTTCTGCCGCTCGGTGCCCGCGAGGCGCGCACCGCCCGATCCCACCTCGAAATCGAGGCCGATCCGGACCACCAGCGGCCGAAGCCCGAGCTCGTCCAGCACCTGGCGCAGCAGCGCCCCGATCCGCGGGCCGGCCTCGGCTTGGCCGGTCACGATCTTGCCGAAGAGGATGTTGTCCTGAAGCGACGCCGCGCCGTTGTAGCGCTCGGGGTCGAAGAACTCGACCGCGCCCCGGAGCTCGCTCGGCAGGTGCCGCGCGAAATGCCGGCGTGCATCGACGACACGCTGTTCGAGCGCCTCGTCGATGAGGCCGAGGCGGTGCCGTGTCTGCACGAGCTTGAACGGCAGCGCGAGCAGCTGGTCGCGCCCCGCGCCGTCCAGCCCGGCCAGCCCGCCTTCCGCGGCCTTCGCGAGGATCTCCTTGTAGTTCGGCAGATCCTCGTGCCGGATGAAGCTGAAGCGTTCGAAGAACTCGTGTCCCGGCGGCAGTCCGCTGAAGAGCTCGACCATGGTCTCGGCGACCTTGTGGCCGATCGCGAGCAGATCCGCGGTCAGGCGGGTTTCCTCCAGCACCCGGCGCACATATGCGTTGCGGCCGAGGTTCTCCACGTCGAACGCCCGGCCCACGGGCGCGCCGAAGAGCAGGTTCTCGGCGAGCGTCGCGTTGCGGTTATAGCGCGAAGGATCGAACCGCTCGACCCAGTCCTTCCATCCGAGCGAGACGAGCCTCTCGTGCATCGCGCGGCGCGCCCCGAGCAGCTGCTCGCGCAGCTCCTCTACGCGCGCGGCCTCCATCGCGCTTCGCAAGCCCAGCTCGAAGATCGGCTCTTCCAGCTCCACCGCTTTCAGCACCTCGAGGATTCGCGCGTCCAGATCTTGCGCGCCGGCGACGCCCGCCGCCGCGTAGTCGATCCAGTCGGCATTGATGTCGAGCGTCGTATTGCCGGTACGCTTAGCCTCGCGCAGCTGGAACTCGCGCTCGCGCTGGCGCTTGCCTTCCTCGTAGGTCGCCTCGCGCACCGGCCGGTGCTTGAGGCCGTAGAGCAGGTTCTCGCGCACGCTCACCGGGAACAGGTACGCTGCAGGTCCGACGTATCCGATCGCGCGGCCGGTCACCGCCTCGGGCGCGCGGGTGATGTCGATGCCCCCCATCTCGATCGTCCCGCCCGTCGGAGAAACGATGCGCGCGAGCAGTTGCGCGAGCTCGCTGCGGCCGGCCCCGTGCTGTCCGACGATGGCGACGTGCTCGTTCATGCCGACCTCGAAGGACACGCCGTCGACCACCTTGACTCCGGTCTCGTCGGTCAGCGAGAGGTTGGTCGCGCGGATCGTGCCCTCGCGCGGCAGCTCGGGCGACTCGATCAGCCGGTGCATCTCGGGCGGCACGAGATCGTCTCCCGTGAACCGCTCCACGACCTGCGTATACGAGATCTCCATGCTGAGACGCTGCTGGTCCCAGTCGATCAGCTCCTTGATCGGGCTCGGCAGGTCCTTGTAGGCGGCGATCACCGCCACCAGCGCGCCGATGTCCAGGCGCCCGACGATCACGAGGTAGCCGCCGATCGAGTAGAACAGGAACGGCGTCATCTGCGACAGGAAGTTGTTCAGGAACTTGATCAGAAACTTGCGCTGGTAGAGCTCGAAGCGGATGCGAAAAAGCCTGCCCAGGCGCGAGGAAAGCTCGGCCCGCTCGTAATTCGACGTGTCGTTGGCGTGAATCTCGACCACGCCGTCGACGCACTCGGCGATCCGGCCCGCGAATTGCCGCGCATCGAGCTGGCGCTGCTTGGACAGGACGAGCAGCCGCCGGCGCAGCCGCGGGATGACGACCGCCTGCACCGTGACCATCCCGAACGCGATCATGCCGAGCGCGAGATGCTGGTAGAGGATGAAGGAGAGCGCCGTGAGCGCCTCGAGCGCGAAGAAGAGAGGCGAAATGAGCGCTTCGCCGATGAAGCCGCCGAGCGGCTCCACCTCCGCGTTGATCATGCTCGCGATCTCGGCAGCCTTGACGCGGCGAAAGCGCGGCAGGGGAAAGCGCAGGACGTGGTCGAGCAGGACGTAGCGCAGGCGGCGCAGCATCCGCTCGCCCATCCAGCCCTTCATCGTGTTGATCTGGAACTTCAGGAACCCGTTCACCACGATCAGCGCGAGGAACGCGAACGTAAGCGCGAACAGGTACGGCACCTGCTGCATCGGGATGCCGTCGAAGATGCGCAGTTCGCCGCCGCCGAGGAAGCCCGGGAGCGCTACGACCATCTTCAGGAACGGAACCGTCGCGTCGGGCTCGGGGAAGCGCTTGCCCTGGATCGGCTCGTTGATGATGGTCTTGGGCAGGTCGAGCGAGACGTAATAGACCACCATCGAGGCGAGCACCAGCGGCACGATCATCAGCTGGTCGCGCTTGCTGTGGCGAAGAATGAAGCCGAACAGGCTGCGTTCCATCCGTGCGCTATCCCCCTTTGGCCGGATGGGAGTTTACCGTCCCGGGCCGCTTCTGCGGCAATCCGCTATAGTTGACCGATGGCTGCGGGGGATTTCTTCGTTCGCTTCTGGGGCGTGCGCGGCAGCATCGCGTGCTCGGGCCCGCAGACTGCGCGCTACGGCGGCAACACCTCTTCGCTCGAGGTGCGCTGTGGCGAGCGACGGCTGCTGTTCGACGCCGGCTCCGGCATCCGTTACCTCGGCAACCGCATGGTCGCCGAGGCGCCGCTCGACGCCGACCTTTATCTCACCCACACGCATTTCGATCACGTGTGCGGTCTGCCGTTCTTCCGGCCGCTGTTCCAGCCGCAAAACACGTTTCGCGTCTGGGCCGGCCACCTCGGCGCGCGGTCCACGATCCGGCGCGTGCTCTGGGAGTTCATGATGACGCCGCTCTTTCCGGTGCCGCCCGAGGTGTTCCGCGCCGCGGTGAGCTACCAGGATTTCACCGCGGGCGCAACGCTCGAGCCCGGCCCCGGCATCCGGCTGCGCACCGCTCCGCTGAACCATCCTGACGGCGCCACGGGCTACCGCGTCGAGTTCGGCGGACGGTCGCTCTGCTACCTCACCGACACCGAGCACGTGCCGGGAGCGCCCGACCGGAACGTCCTCGCGCTGATCGAGGGAGCCGACCTCGTGATCTACGACTGCATGTACACCGACGAGGAGTACGCCTCCGGTCACGTCGGCTGGGGCCACTCGACCTGGCAGGAAGGCGTGCGGCTTTGCCGTGCCGCGGGCGCGAAGCGCCTGGTCGTGTTTCACCACGACCCCGACCACGACGACGACATGCTCGACGGGATCGCGCGCGAGGTCGCCGACGCGCTGCCGGGCTCGGTGCTCGCAGCCGAGGGAATGG
>JBBINV010000035.1:0-39831 GCA_037443705.1 Betaproteobacteria bacterium
GGACGCACTGATCGACCCAGTCGCCGTAGGCGAGAACGCGCTTCTGGTGACAGCTCGGGCAGAAGCAAGTTTGCGCAGGTGGGCCGCAGCTACTGGGCCATCCCCGGACTTCCCCGGCTGCCGCGATCACGAGGCGGAGCATCGCGCGCTGCGCCTCCACGGCGATCTCGTCCGCGTGCAGCGATTCAGGGCAGCCCCAGCTCCTCGCACAGCCGGATGAAGGGCAGCACGGTCGTCCTGCCGGTCGCATAGTGCCGCTCGCCGAGGTGGGTCTGGTAGAAGCGCGGGATCGGCGTGCGCTCGGCGAAGTAGCGCAGCGCGGGGCTGATCGCTTTCTCGCCGGATTTGCATTCGACGGCGAAGACGGGCTTTCTGTCCTTCAGCACGACGAAGTCCACCTCGCGCTTGTCGGTGTCGCGCAGATACCGCAGCTCCATCGCGTGGCCTTGCGTGTCCTCCAGCCAATGGCAGTACTTGAGAAGCTGGCAGGCCACCATGTTCTCGAACCGCGGGCCCTCGCTCTCGACGCTCGACCAGTCCCACAGGTAGAGCTTGCGTTCCTTCTTCACGGCACGGACCCGGGGCGGGCCGTAGGGAGGAACGCGGAAGCACACGTACAGGTTCTCGAGGATCTGCAGCCAGCGCTCCGCGGTCTTGTGGTCGATCTGGAGGTCCTCGCGCAGGCTCCTGACCGAGAGCGGCGAGCCGACCTTGGAAGGCAGCAGGTCCGTGAGGTGCTCGATGAGGCTCACCTCGCGCACGTGCTCCAGGTCGCGCAGATCCTCGCGGACCACGCGCGTAATCCGGTCGCGGCGCCAGATGCGGTGCTCCGCCTCGTCTTGCGCGAACAGAGGCTCGGGGAAACCGCCGAACTTGAGCAGGGCATCGAGATCGGAGCGCGAGGGCTTGTGGCTCAGCTCGCGCAGGGAAAAAGGGTGCAGGCGAAAGTACCGGTAGCGTCCGGCCAGCGAATCGCCGCCCTTGCGGTAGTAATCGAGCCGCGCCGATCCGGTGACGATGATCCGGCGCCGCGATTTCTCGGTGTCGTAGATGCCCTTGAGGAGGTTGCGCCAGCGCGCGTACTTGTGGATTTCGTCCAGCAGGAGCAGCGGTTCCCCGGCCGGCAGCTCCGCCCGCCGCAGCCGCGGAGGGACGGAAGGGTGGTCCCAGTTCAGGTAGGCGGGGTGGGTGGCGTCGGCGTCCTTGCCGAGGAAGCCCAGGGCAAAGGTCGTCTTGCCGACCTGGCGCGGGCCGCCGACGAAGACCATCTTCTTCTTCAGCGCGTCGGCGACGGCGCTCCGGAGATAGCGCGTAGCAAGCATAAAATGGAGTATAGTCCACTTTACTCATGAGTTAAATGGACTTTGGTCCATTCTGCTCCCGGGGTAGAATGCACGCTCGATGCTGCGCCAACGCACCCTCAAATCCCTCGTCACCGCCACCGGCGTCGGCCTTCACACCGGCCGCAAGGTCGCGATGACGCTGCGGCCGGCGCAACCCGATACCGGGGTCGTGTTCCGGCGCACCGATCTCGCTGCGCCGCTCGACATCCCGGCGCGCGCCGAAGCCGTCGGAGAAACGCGGTTGTGCTCGTGCCTCGTGCACGGGAACATCAAGATCTACACGATCGAGCACCTCATGTCGGCGCTCGCGGGGATGGGAGTGGACAACGTTTACGTGGACCTCGACGGCCCCGAGGTGCCGATCATGGACGGCAGCGCCGCGCCGTTCGCGCTGCTCGTGCAGCAGGCCGGCCTCGAGGAGCAGGGCGCGCCGAAACGGTTCCTGCGAGTGAAGAAGCGCGTCGAGGCGAGGGACGGCGACAAGTTCGCGCGGCTCGAGCCCTGCGACGGCTTTCGCCTGTCGTTCTCGATCGCCTACGACCATCCCGCGTTCGAACGTTCGTCGAACACGCTCACGGTCGATTTCGCCGAAACCTCGTACCTGAAGGAAGTCGCGCGCGCGCGCACCTACGGCTTCATGCACGACGTCGAGGCCCTGCGCGAGAGCGGCCTCGCGCTCGGCGGCGGTCTGGACAACGCGGTGGTGCTCGACGACTACCGGGTGCTGAACGCCGAAGGGCTCCGGTTCGCCGACGAGTTCATCCGCCACAAGGTGCTCGACGCGGTAGGGGACCTCTACCTGCTCGGCAAGCCGCTGCTCGCGGCTTTCGTCGGGCACAAGTCCGGGCACGCGCTCAACAACCGGCTGCTTCGGGCGCTGCGCGCCGATCCGGCCGCGACCGAGGTCGTGAGCTTCGAGCGCGCCGAGGACGCCCCGGCCGGGGTGCTCCGGCTCGCGCGTCAACTGGCCTAGCCGTGATGGCCCGATAGGTCGTTTCGGTTCATCCGGAATGAGTTACGTCTGGTGCCTTTTCGCCGTAGTTAACTTCGCCGCGACGCTCGTGTTCCCGGGCTTGCGGGCGCTGGAACGCCCTTGCGTCCTCGCCTCGCCCGGCGCGCGGCGGCTTCGCGTTTGAGCAGCGCGCCGAGCGCGCGCCTGGCCGGCGAATCCGGGAGCGCCGCATAAAGCTCTGAAAGCGCTGAGAATCCGCCCTCCGGGAGGTGTCGCGCACGCGCCGGAAACGCGCGCTGCACCGTTACGGAGCCGGGTTGCACCCTCACGGAAACTGAATTAACCTTTGCCCCCTGTTTCAACAAGAAGTCGGTCAACGGCTCCGACAAGAGCTTGAGCTTGGCCGCCGCGGCAGGAGTCGCGGCCAGAAGCACAAGCCGTCCGTCCTTCAAGTTGGCGGCCGAAACATGGCGGGCCAGCTCCGAAGGCAGGAAATCATTGCAAAGCCTTGAAAGCGTGGAAATTTCTTGCGCTTTCGCGACAAGTGGCTGCATGCCGTGATCGGACGCGAGGAAGCGGCCGATCTTTGGGGGTTGCACAGGGACCGCGCTGGAAGAGGAGTGCAACTTGCAGATTATCTTGATCTCGGATCGGCTCGCCAAGGCCCGGACGCTCACGCTTTCGGTTCGGCACCTGGTGCTGTCGATCGGCTTGGCGCTTGCGTTCCTCGTCGGGATGACCGCAGCGCTTTATTGGCTGAGCCTGCGCTTCGCGGCGGACCTGAAGCTGCCGCTTGTTCACGAACTGGTGCTCGCGGTCCAGAAGCGCGAGGCCGACCGCGCGAGCCAGTTCGTCCGGCAGAACCTTGACGCCATGGCGGTCAAGCTCGGCGAGATGCAGGCGCAGCTCACGCGCTTGGATGCGCTGGGCGAGCGCCTCTCGGCACTCGCGGGGATCCGGCCGCAGGAGTTCCGCTTCAGCGAGACTCCGGGGCTGGGCGGGGCGCAGGCCTCGCGACCGGCGCAGAGCCTGTCGCTCGGGGAATTCAACGAGCGGCTCGCGATGCTCTCGCGCGAGATGGAGAACCGGGGCGACCTGCTCGGCGTGCTCGAGGCTCAGCTTTTCGAGCAGGCCGTGAAGAAGAAGCTCATGCCGACGATGATGCCGGTGAGCGCGCCGTACAACGCGTCGGGCTTCGGCCTTCGCATCGACCCGTTCACCGGGCAGCAGGCGATGCACGAGGGGGTCGACTTTCTGGCCGACGCCGGCACGCCGGTGGTGGCGGCGGCCGGCGGGGTGGTCCAGTTCGCGGGCTTCCATCCGCAGTACGGCAACATGGTCGACATCGATCACGGAAACGACCTCACCACGCGGTATGCGCACATGTCCCGACTGTATGTGAAAGAGGGCGCGATGGTGCAGCGCGGGCGCCGCATCGGCGACGTGGGCTCCACCGGGCGTTCGACCGGGCCGCACCTGCATTTCGAGGTCCGGTTCCGGGGCGCGCCGCAGAACCCGTCGCGATTCCTCCAGGCGGGCCGGCCGCCGGCGCAGGTCGCGCGCGCCAGGTAGCCGCCGCGCCCGCGGCGGGCTGATAAAATTCAGGCTTTTCCTCCCGGGGGCCGCGCGGTCCAGGCCCCCGCGATCATGATCGCCAACGTCCTCACCAAGATCTTCGGCAGCCGCAACGAGCGCCTGCTCAAGCAGTACGGCCGAACGGTCGAGAGGATCAATGCGCTCGAGGCGGGGATTGCGAAGCTGGCGGATTCGCAGCTGCGCGAGAAGACCGGCGAGCTGAAGAAGCGCTGCGCGGACGGCGCGACGCTCGAGGAGCTCCTGCCCGAGGCATTCGCCGTGGTGCGCGAGGCTTCCAAGCGGACGCTTCGCATGCGGCACTTCGACGTGCAGCTGATTGGCGGGATGGTGCTGCATCACGGCAAGATCGCCGAGATGAAGACGGGCGAGGGCAAGACGCTCGTCGCGACGCTGCCGGCGTACCTGAACGCACTCACCGGAAACGGCGTTCACATCGTCACGGTGAACGATTACCTCGCGCGGCGTGACGCCGAGTGGATGGGCAAGATCTACGGTTTCCTCGGTCTCACGGTTGGCGTGAACGTCCCGCAGATGGAGGCCGAGGACAAGCGCAAGGCCTACGCGGCCGACATCACCTACGGGACGAACAACGAGTTCGGCTTCGACTACCTGCGCGACAACATGGCCATGCACGTCGAGGAGCGCTTCCAGCGGGGACTGCACTACGCGATCGTCGACGAGGTGGACTCTATCCTGATCGACGAGGCGAGGACGCCCCTCATCATCTCCGGCCAGGCCGAGGACCGCACCGAGCTCTATTACCGCATGAACGAGGTGGCCCCGCTGCTCACGCGGCAGATGGAGGAAAAGAAGCCCGACAAGCCCGAGCCGCCGGGCGATTTCTACGTCGACGAGAAGAACCACCAGATCATCCTCTCGGAGGCGGGCCACGAGAAGGCCGAGCAGATTCTCGCGCGAATAGGGCTCCTGCCGGCCGGAGCGAGCCTCTACGAGCCCGCCTACATCAACCTGGTGCACCTGCTCTACGCGGCGCTGCGGGCGCACCACCTGTTCCACCGCGACCAGCACTACGTGGTGCAGGAGGGCGAAGTCATCATCGTGGACGAGTTCACGGGGAGGCTGATGCACGGGCGGCGCTGGTCGGACGGCCTGCACCAGGCCGTCGAGGCGAAGGAGAACGTCTCGATCCAGAACGAGAACCAGACCCTCGCCTCGATCACGTTCCAGAACTACTTCCGCATGTACCGCAAGCTCGCGGGCATGACCGGAACCGCCGATACCGAGGCCTATGAGTTCCAGGAGATCTACGGCCTCGAGACGGTGGTGATTCCGACCCACATGCCGATGATCCGCACGGACCGGCTCGACCAGGTGTACCGGACCGCGAAGGAGAAGCACGCCGCGATCATCGCCGACATCCGCGACTGCCACGCGCGCGGCCAGCCGGTGCTCGTGGGGACGACCTCGATCGAGAATTCCGAGCTCCTTTCCGGGATGCTGCAGAAGGAAAGGCTGCCGCACCAGGTGCTGAACGCCAAGCAGCACGCGCGCGAGGCCGAGATCGTGGCGCAGGCCGGGCGCCCCGGCATGATCACCATCGCGACCAACATGGCGGGACGCGGCACCGACATCGTGCTCGGCGGCAACGTCGAAAAGCAGTGCGAACTGCTCGAGGCGGTCGAGAACATGCCGCCCGAGGAGAAGCGCTCGCGCGTGGAGAAGCTCCGCTCGGAGTGGCGCGAGCTGCACGACCAGGTGATCAGGCAGGGGGGGCTGCACATCATCGGCACCGAGCGGCACGAGTCGCGGCGCGTCGACAACCAGCTGCGCGGCCGCTCCGGCCGCCAGGGCGACCCGGGAAGCTCGCGCTTCTACCTCTCGCTCGAGGATCCGCTGCTCAGGATCTTCGCCGGCGAGCGCATCAACCGCATCATGGTGATGCTCAAGATGCCCGAAGGGGAAGCGATCGAGCATTCGATGGTGACCCGCTCGATCGAGTCGGCGCAAAGGAAGGTGGAGGCGCGCAACTTCGACATCCGCAAGCAGCTGCTCGAGTACGACGACGTCGCCAACGACCAGAGGAAGACCATCTACGCGCTCAGGAACGAGCTGCTCGAGTCCGAGGACGTCACGCCGCGCATCGACGACCTTCGCGCCGGCGTGATCGCGGATCTGTTCCGCCAGTTCGTCCCGGAGGAGAGCGTGGAGGAGCAGTGGGACGTCGCAGGACTGGAAACCGCGCTCAAGGCCGAGCTCGGACTCGAGCTTGCGCTCAGGGGCTGGCTCGAAAAGGAACCCGAACTCACCGACGAGGCGCTCCTCGAGCGCATCGTCACGCGCGCCCGCGAGCAGTACCGCGCCAAGATCCCGGCCGGCGCCGAAGGCTCGTTCCACCAGTACGAGCGTTACGTGATGCTGCAGATCCTGGACGGGCACTGGCGCGAGCATCTCGCGGCGCTCGATCATCTGCGCCAGGGGATCCACCTGCGCGGCTACGCGCAGAAGAACCCCAAGCAGGAGTACAAGCGCGAGGCCTTCGAGCTTTTCGGCGCCATGCTCGAGGCGGTCAAGCTCGAGGTGACCAAGACACTGACCGCGGTGGAAATCCGCACCCAGGAGGACATCCGGCCGGACGACCAGTCGCACGTGGAAAACGTCCGGCCGGTTCACGCGCCCTCGGGGATGAGCGGCGCGGAGGCGGAGCTCGAGCCCGCCGAGAACGGCGACGTCGCGCTCGCCGCCGCCGCGGTCCGGAAGCAGCGTCCCGTGGTGCGCCAGGCGACCAAGGTGGGCCGCAACGACCCCTGCCCCTGCGGGTCGGGGAAGAAGTACAAGCACTGCCATGGCAGGCTGACCTGATGCCATGGCGGTGAACCTCCCGGCCCCCGACCCTTCGACGCTTCACTCCATCCGTGGCGTCGAGCTCGCCGTCGCGATGGCGGGAATCCGGAAACCGGGCCGCAAGGATCTGCTGCTGATGCGGCTCGCGCCCGGCGCCGCTGTCGCCGGCGTCTTCACGAAGAACCGGTTTTGCGCCGCTCCTGTGGTGCTTGCGAAGAAAAATCTGAAGAACGAGATCCGGGCTCTCGTCGTGAATACGGGCAATGCGAATGCCGGAACGGGAAATGAAGGCCTGTCGCGTGCCCGTCAGGTTTGCCAGGCTGTCGCGAAGCTGGTTGGCTGCAAGGGGGATCAGGTCCTGCCGTTCTCGACCGGCGTCATCATGGAGCCGTTGCCGGTGGATCGGATCGTCGAAGGCCTCTCTGGGATCCGGCCCTGCGACTGGATTTCGGCCGCCGAAGCGATCATGACGACCGACACCGTGCCGAAGGCGTTTTCGCGGCGGGTTCGATTGTCCGGGGGCGAGGCGGCGATCACCGGGATCGCCAAGGGCGCCGGGATGATCCGGCCCGACATGGCGACGATGCTCGGGTTCGTGGCTTCGGATGCGAGGGTGGCGAAGGCGGAGCTGAAAAAGATCCTAAAACGGGCTGCCGGCAGAAGCTTCAACAGCATCACCGTCGACGGCGACACCTCTACCAACGATGCTTTCATCCTGATCGCAACCGGACTAGGTCCTGCCGCTTCGTCAAGGAAGGACCTCGGCGCGATCGAAAGCGCCGTGACCGAGGTCGCGCAGCACCTCGCCCAGGCGATCGTGCGCGACGGCGAGGGCGCGACCAAGTTCGTCACCGTGCGGGTGGAGGGCGGGCGGAGTGAATCCGAGTGCCGCAGGGCCGCCTATGCGATCGCGCATTCGCCGCTCGTGAAGACCGCGTTCTTCGCTTCCGACCCGAATCTGGGCCGGATCCTCGCCGCGATCGGCAACGCCGGCATCGGGAACCTGGATCCGGCGAAGGTCCGGCTCTTTCTCGACGACGTTTGTGTCATGAAGGCGGGGGGACGCAATCCGTCCTATCTCGAAGCCGAGGCGCTTGCGGCGATGAAGAAGCCGGAGTTCACGGTGCGCGCGGTGCTGAACCGCGGCCGCGCCTCGGCTACCGTGTGGACCTGCGATTTGTCGTTCGATTACGTGAAGATCAACGCCGAGTACCGGACGTGAGCCGGGAACTGCAGAAACTCCTCGAGAAGCTCGAGACGCTGCTGCCCGGACCGCCGCCGCCGACCGACTGGGGCGCGAGCATCGCGTTCCGTTGGCGCAAGGACGCGCGCGGCCGGGGGTGGCTGGAACCGGTGCGCCACGTGCACCGCATCCGGCTCTCGGATCTGCAGGGCATCGGGGCGCAGATCACAAGAGTGGAGCAGAACACGCGCCAGTTCCTCGAGGGCCGGCCGGCAAACAACGTGCTTCTCACCGGCGCACGTGGCACCGGCAAGTCCTCGATCGTGAAGGGGCTGCTGAACAAGTATTCGCGGCAGGGCCTGCGCCTCGTCGAGATCGAGAAGAACGACCTCGTCGACCTGCCGGCGCTGGTCGACCAGGTCGCCGGGCGCAAGGAGCGCTTCCTCGTGTTCTGCGACGACCTCACCTTCGAGGCGGGCGACGCGGGATACATCGCGCTCAAAGTGGCGCTCGACGGCTCGATCTCGACGGCCTCCGAGAACCTGCTCATCTACGCGACCTCGAACCGGCGCCACCTGATGCCCGAGTACATGGCCGAGAACCTCGAGACCAAGTACGTCGGCGAGGAGATCCACCCGGGCGAGACGGTCGAGGAAAAGATCTCGCTCTCGGAACGCTTCGGCCTGTGGGTCTCGTTCTATCCCTTCGACCAGGACGAATACCTCGAGATCGTGGGACACTGGCTGAAAAGCTTCGGTTGTTCCTCGAAGGAAATCCGCGACTCGAAGGACGAGGCGCTGCAATGGTCGCTCCAGCGCGGCTCGAGAAGCGGCCGCGTGGCCTACCAGTTCGCGCGGGACTGGGCCGGGCGGCACGCGAAGAAGAAGTAGTGCCCGTCGAAGTCGCGGCCGCGGTGATCGAGCGCGCCGACGGCGCGTTCCTGCTCGCGCAGCGCCCCGCGGGCAAGGTCTACGCCGGATGGTGGGAGTTTCCGGGCGGCAAGGTCCACGAAGGCGAGACCGCGGCCGAGGCGCTCGCGAGGGAGCTGCGCGAGGAGCTCGGGATCGCGGTGCGCACGGCCTATCCGTGGATCACGCGCGAGCATCGGTACGAGCATGCGCACGTGCGGCTCAACTTCTTTCGCGTGACGGACTGGGCGGGCGACCCGCATCCGCGCGAGAACCAGTCGTTCACCTGGCAGCGGCTCGATTCCGCGATGGCCGAACCGATGCTGCCGGCGAATGCGCCGGTGCTCGCTTCATTGCGCTTGCCGCTGGAGTGCGCCGTGACCTCGGCGGAAACGCTCGGCACCGAGGAAATGCTCGCGCGCATCGGTAAGCGGTTGTCCCGGGGCCTGCGGCTCGTCCAGGTGCGGGACAAGGGAATTCCCCATCGGGAAGTCTTCGCCCGCGCCGTCGCGGATCTCGCGCACCGGCACGGAGCCAGGGTGCTGGTCAACGGAGGGCCGGACATCGCCGACGGCGTGCATCTTCCCGCATCCGAGCTGATGAACCTGGCGGAACGGCCGAAGCACGGCCTGATGTCCGCCTCGTGCCACACGCGCGCAGAGCTCGAGCGCGCGATGGGGCTCGGGCTCGATTTCGCGGTGCTCGGTCCGGTGAAGGCGACCGCGACGCATCCGGGCGCGGCGCTTCTCGGGTGGGACGGCTTCGCGCGCATCGCGCGCGGTGCCTCGATCCCGGTCTACGCGATCGGGGGCTTGAGGCGTCCGGATCTCGACGAGGCACGCCGCCACGGCGCCCACGGGCTCGCCATGATCCGGGGAAGCTGGGACTAGCCCGCTTCCTGCGAATCGGGGTCTGACCCCGATTGCCCCGGCACGCGATACCGCTCCGAGGCCCACGCACCGAGATCGATCAGCTTGCAGCGCTCGCTGCAGAAGGGCCGCCAACGGTTCTCGGAGCTGAAAAGGCATTGCGCGCCGCAGCGCGGGCAAACGACGACGCGCGGCGCAACTTCTCCCATCGCTACAGGTTGCAGAACGTCAGCTCGAAGCCGACGTCCCAGTCGGCGGTCCTGGGCCGCGGGTCCTCGCCGTTCTGCGCGAGGAACCGGATGTTGAGCACGTACTTGTTGGCGCTGATCTCGGGCACGCACGGGAGCGCGGGCTCGAGCCGCACGCGCAGCATCTGCGCGGTCTTGCCGCCGAGCATCTGCTGGAAGGTGCCGAGCGGCGCCGACATCGCCTGCGGCTTGCCGGACTCGCGCAGGATCCGCAGGATGATCGCCGATCCGTCGCGCAACGGGTAGAGCGGGCTGGTCCACGCCGCGAGCTGGCCGATGCGCTCCTCCGCGGGGCGGTGGAGCCAATAGTGGTAGGAGGGCAGGTCGAACTCGCACGCTCCGCCCGGGATCCCGGTGCGCTGCTTGATCGACATGAGCCACTCGTTCTCGCGCAGGTACTGTCCGATCTTCCCGGTCATGGAAAAAAGAGCGGCCGAGGCCTGCTCGATATCGCGCAGCACGTTGGCGAGCGCCTCCTCCGAGATCTCGGGATTGTTGCGGAAGGAAAGCAGCACCTGCTTCTGGCGCTCGAGCTCCTGCAGCAGGTCGGACTTCAGGTCGGCGCGGCTCGCAACCTCGAGGATTTCGAACAGCGTGAGGAGCGCCACGTGATGGTCGAGCGGATCGGTGCGCGCGATGAAGTGGCGTGAACGCTCGAACAGGTCTTCGAGGCGCAACAGCGTCCGGATGCGTTCATTGAGCGGATACTCGTAAGTGATCACGCGCGCGCCCGGCCCGGCCTCGGGTGGGAAATTCGCCGCATTCTGAGGGCTTTGCGCGGCGATGGCAAATTGAAGGCTCACGAATCCGAGAGTTGCGTGTACTTCCGGTGAAGCGACTCGACCTGTTTGTGCAGCGCATCAAGCGAGCCCGAATTCTCGATCACGTCATCGGCCGCGGCAAGCCTAGCCTCGCGCGAGACCTGGGCCGCGATAATTCTCAGGACTTCCTCGGCCGCGAGCCCGCTCCTCGCGCGCACGCGCTCGAGCTGGATCTCCTGCGGGCAGTCTACGACGAGAACGCGGGCGACGCGGTCGCGATACGCGCCCGATTCCACGAGCAGCGGCACCACGTGGATCACGTAGGGTCCTGTCGCCGCGGCGATGCGACGCTCGGACTCGGCTCGGATCATGGGATGAAGCACCGACTCGAGCTTTTTCCTCGCTTCGGGATCCGCGAACGCGAGGCGCCGCATCGCGGCGCGGTCCATCGCCCCGTCGGTGCCGATGAATGCGTCGCCGAAAAGCGCGCGGATGCGCGCGACCGCCGCTCCGCCCGTCGCCGTCAGCTCGTGCGCGATCGCGTCGGTGTCGATGACCGTGGCGCCCAGGCGCGCGAACTCCGCGGCGACCGCGCTCTTTCCACTGCCGATGCCGCCGGTCAGGCCGACGACGAGCTTCGCGCTCACGCGAAGAGCGGCAGCCAGCGCCGGGTGATTTCCGGGCCCCAGAACATGGCCACGACCCCGGCAATCGCGAGGTACGGCCCGAAGTGGAACCTGAAGCCCCACCGCCAGCCGCCCTTCGCCGCAATCATCTGCGCCACGCCGAATACGACCCCGACGACCGATGAAACCACGATTACCAGAGGCAGCGCCGTCCACCCCAGAAAGGCGCCGACGGCGGCATTCATCTTGAAGTCGCCGTAACCCATGCCTTCCTTGCGGAAGATCAACTTGAAGATCCAGTAGACCGACCACAGGAACAGGTAGCCGGACACGGCCCCCAGCACGGCGTCACGCAATGAAACGAACGTGCCGTTCACGTTGACCAGAATACCCAGCCACAACAACGGCAGCGTGATCTGGTCGGGGAGATAGCCGGTCGCCTGATCGATGAACGCGAGCGCGATCGTCGCCCAGACGAAGACGATCGCCGCGATCGCGTGCCAGCTGAGCCCATACCGCATCGTGCCGTACCATGCGGCAACCGCTGCAAGCAGCTCGACGGCGGGGTAGCGGAGGCTGATCGGCGTTCCGCAACCCGCGCACTTTCCGCGCAGGATCAGGAAGCTCAGGAGCGGGACGTTTTCGAGCGCGGATATTTTTCGCCCGCAGGCCGGACAATGGGACCGCGGTACCACCAGCCCGTAGGATTTCTTCGCGAGGTCACGGGTCATGTCCCTGATCTCGCCGGCGATGCGCTGCACGTCACGCCGTCCCTTCAGGGTTTCCGACTCCTCAAGGATGGCCGGCACGTCGGCGAGCCATTCGCGCTCCATCATGCGCGGCAGACGGTGGATCACCACGTTCAGGAACGAGCCCACGCACAGGCCGAAGGCGGCCGCGACCCAGGGCAGTACCGAAGGCTGGGCGAGCCAGCCGATGGCCGTCATCTAGACCGCTTGGCCCATCTTGAAGATCGGCAGGTACATCGCAACCACCATGCCGCCGATGAGCGTGCCGAGCACCACCATGATCATCGGCTCCATGAGCGAGGACAGCGCCTCGACCGCGTCGTCGACCTCCTGCTCGTAGAAATCGGCGACCTTGCCGAGCATGCCGTCGAGCGCGCCCGTCTCCTCGCCGATCGAGCACATCTGCAGCACCATGATCGGGAAGACGTTGGCGTTCTGCATCGCCACCGTGAGCGCGGTGCCGGTCGAGACCTCCTGCTGGATCTTCTTGGTCGCCTGGGCGTAGACGTAGTTGCCCGAGGCACCGCCGACCGAGTCGAGCGCCTCCACCAGCGGCACGCCGGCCGCGAACATGGTCGAGAGCGTCCGGGTCCAGCGCGCGACGGTCGAGATCTGCACCAGATGGCCGAACACCGGCATGCGCAGCATCAGCCGGTCCATGAAGATCTGCACGGCGGTCGAGCGCTTCCAGGCCTCGAGAAACCCATAGACGGCGCCGCCGATCGCCGGGAAGATGATGTACCAGTTGGCCACGAACCAGTCCGAAATCGCCATCACCATCAGCGTGGGCGCCGGCAGGTCGGCGCCGAAGTTCTTGAACACTTCCTTGAATGCCGGGATCACGAAGATCATAATCACCGCGGTGATGATGAACGCGACCACGATGATCGCGATCGGATAAAAGAGCGCCGACTTGATCTTGGACTTGATTGCGAGCGTCTTTTCCTTGTAGGTCGCGAGGCGATCCAGCAGGCTCTCGAGAATCCCCGCCTGCTCGCCCGCCTGAACCAGGTTGCAGAACAGGGTGTCGAAATAGAGCGGGTACTTGCGGAACGCGGCGGCGAGCGACGAGCCGGTCTCGACTTCGGTCTTGACCTCGCTCAGAAGCTTGGTCACCGCCGGGTTCGAGGCGCCCTTGGAGACGATTTCGAAGGACTGGAGCAGCGGCACGCCGGCCTTCATCATGGTGGCTAGCTGCCGCGTGAAGAGCGTGATGTCCTTCTCGGTGACCTTGCCGCCCGCGCCCATCTTCTGCTTCTTGATCTTCTGGACGAGGATCCCCTGGCGCCGGAGCGTCGCCTGGACCATGTTTTCGCCCGCGGCGCGCATCTCGCCGCGGATGACCTTCCCGGCCTTGTCCTTGCCTTCCCAGGTGAAGGTGAATTCCTTCGGTCCCTTGGCTGCGGCTGCGGTCGCCATTGTTTTCCTCTCCTTGCTCGCCGTCCGATGATGCCCTGCCCGGCCCCCGTTTGTAAAGGCTCAAGTTTGCGCTCTAAGGCGCTGACTCGGCGCGAATTTCGCCCGCCTGAGGACGAAAGATCCGAACCGTCTTCACGGCGCGGCCCTGCGTGTGCACGATCTCGATCGGCACCTCGCCGATCTTGATCGACACGTCGGCCTCGGGGATGTCCTGCAGGTGCTCGAGGATGAGGCCGTTCAGCGTCTTCGGCCCGCCGGTGGGGAGGCTCAGGCCCAGGGCCCGGTTCACCTCGCGCACCGGCATCGCGCCGTCGGCCTGCGCGGTGCCGCCCGCGTCCCAGGCGAGCGAGGGCGCCGCGCCCGGCAGCGTGGTGGTGAACTTGCCGATGATCTCCTCGATGATGTCCTCGAGCGTGACCAGCCCCATCAGTTCGCCGTACTCGTCGACCACGAGCGCAAGGCGCTCGTTGCGCTCCTGGAAGTACTGCATCTGCCGCAGCACGGGCGTGGAGGCCGGCACGAAGTAGGGCTCGGCGATCAGCTCCTCGAGCGCCGCGCGGTCGAGCCCTCCGGAATGCAGGAGGCCGAGCACCCGGCGAAGGTGCAGCACGCCCACGACGTCGCCGCCGGCGCCGGCGAACACGGGCAGCCGCATGTGATAGCTGGTGGCGAGCTCGCGCGCGACCGCATCCATGTCGTCGGAAAGGGTCACCGACTCGATGCGCGCGCGCGGGAGCATCACGTCCTGGACCGTCACGCTTCCGAGGTCGAAGAGGTTCAGCAGGATCGAGACGTGCTTCTTCGGCAGGAACGCGGAGGACTCGAGCACGAGCGTGCGGATCTCCTCGGGCGATAGCGGCTGCGCCGCCGCCTCCCCGGGCCGGATGCCGATCAGGCGCAGCAGCGGCCGCAGCACCGCATCGGTGGACACGGCGAGCAGCTGGACGAACGGCGCCGAGGCGGCGGCGAGCGCACGCATCGGCCAGGCCACGAGCTTCGCGATGCCCTCGGCGTTGTGCTGCCCGAGCCGCTTGGGCACGAGCTCGCCGATCACGATCGAGGCATAGGTGACGATCACGACCACGAACGCGGTCGCAACGATTCCGCTCGCCCTGGGCTCCAGGCCCGCCGAACGCAGCCACGCCGCGAGCGGCTCGGCGAGCAGCGCCTCGCCCACGATCCCGTTCAGCAGGCCGATCGAGGTGATGCCGATCTGGATCGTGGAAAGGAAGCGGGTGGGCTGCGCCGCGAGCCGCGCCGCGGCAGCCGCGAGCGTGTCGCCGTGCTTGGCGAGCGCTTCCAGGCGCGGCAGGCGCGCGGTGAGCAATGCGACCTCCGACATCGCGAATACCCCGTTGAGGAGGATGAGGCAGGCGAGAATGGCGATTTCCATGAGTCGACCCCGACGAAGCGGTGGCGCGCGCCGCTTCAGGCGCGCCCGAGGATCACTTCGAGCACGAAGCGGCTGCCGACGTACGCGAGCAGCAGCAGCACGAAGCCGGTGAGCGTCCAGCGAAGCGCGGTGCGGCCGCGCCAGCCGTAGAAGTGGCGTCCCACGAGGAGCGCCGCAAACGTGCTCCACGAAAGGATCGCGAACAGCGTCTTGTGATCGAACCGCAGCGCGCGGCCGAACAGCGTCTCGGAGAACGCGATGCCGGTGGCGAGCGTGAGCGTGAGGAACGCGAACGCGGCGCCGATCAGTCGGAACAGCAGCTGCTCGAGCGTGAGCAGCGGCGGCAGATGCGCGAGCGGCCCCGCGAGCGGCCCGGCGGGCTCGCTCCCCGCGTCGTGCGCGCGGTGCAGGCGCCGCTCGACCAGCGCCATCAGCATCGCGTGCAGGATCGCGATCGTAAACAGGCTGTACGCGCACATCGCGAGCAGCAGGTGCAGCTTGAACTCGATCGAGGCGGCGTACGCCGGGCTCGCGATCCCGGGAAACGCCGCCGGCAGGGGCGCCGCGACCGCGGCGAGCGGGAGAATCAGCGGCTCGAAGCCGTCGAGCGGCAGGAACAGGCTCTCGACCCAGTAGATCGCGACGCCGAGCCAGAGCATCACCGACAACGCCTGCGCGAACCCGAAGCGCAGCTCCGGCGCGAGGAACAGCGCCGAGGCGAGCAGCCAGCCGTGCAGACCGAGCGCGGCCGCGAGTGCGGCGCGCTCCCACGCCGCGAGGCCCTGAGGCGCCGCGCCTCCGCGGGCGCTCCAGCGCGTGCGCCAGAAGTGCCACGAGAGAGCCGCGTAGGCCGCGGAGGCGCCGGCGTGAATTACAATGTCGGCCACCTTTTCAGTCTAACACTCATGCTCGATAACCTGACCGCGCGGCTGGCGAGGATCGTCAAGCACGTTCGCGGCGAGGCGCGCCTTACCGAGGCGAACGTCCAGGAGGCGCTGCGCGAGGTGCGCGTCGCGCTGCTGGAGGCCGACGTCGCGCTGCCGGTGGTGAAGGATTTCATCGCCGCCGTGCGGGGAAAGGCACTCGGCGAAGCGGTGGTCGGCAGCCTGACGCCCGGGCAGGCGCTCGTCGGCGTGGTGCACCGTGAGCTCGCGCATCTCATGGGCGAAGCGAACGTGGGACTGAAGCTCGCGGTGCGGCCGCCCGCGGTGATCCTGATGGCGGGGCTCCAGGGATCGGGCAAGACGACCACCGTCGGAAAGCTCGCGTTGTTCCTGAAGGAGCAGAAGAAAAAGGTGCTGGTCGTTTCGTGCGACGTGTACCGGCCCGCGGCGATCGAGCAGCTGAAGACGGTCGCCGCGCAGGCGGGCGTGGATTTCTTCGCTTCTCGCACGGGTGAAAAGCCGGAGACGATCGCAAGAAGCGCCGTCGATCACGCGCGAACCCGCTATCACGATGTCGTCATCGTCGACAGCGCGGGGCGCCTCGCGATCGACGAGCCGATGATGGCCGAGATCGCCGGGCTGGAGCGCGCGCTCGAGCCCGCGGAGACGCTGTTCGTCGTGGACGCGATGCAGGGCCAGGACGCGGTCAACGTCGCGCGTGCGTTCGCCGAGCGCCTGCCGCTCACCGGCGTCGTCCTTACCAAGCTCGACGGGGATGCGCGCGGCGGCGCCGCGCTTTCGGTGCGGGCGATCACCGGCAAGCCGATCAAGTTCGTTGGCACGGGCGAGAAGCTCACGGGGCTGGAGCCGTTCCACCCCGAGCGCATGGCTTCGCGCATCCTCGGCATGGGCGACATCGTGTCGCTCGTGGAGGAGGCGCACCGGCAGATCGATCTCGAGGAAGCGAAGAAGGTCGCGCAGAAGATCCGGAAGGGCAGGGGCTTCGATCTCGAGGACTTCAAGGCGCAGGTGTCGCAGATGCGCAAGGCGGGCGGCATCTCCTCGATGCTCGACAAGCTCCCGGCGCAGCTCGTCGGTGGCATCGACCCGGCGAGGCTTCAGGACACGAACCATTTCGCGCGAATCGAAGGCATCATCAACTCGATGACGCCGAGAGAGCGCGCGCATCCCGACCTCATCAAGGCCTCGCGCAAGCGCCGCATCGCCGCCGGCGCCGGCGTCCCGGTGCAGGAGGTGAACCGCCTTCTCAAGCAGTTCGAGCAGATGCAGCAGATGATGAAGATGATGAAGGGCGGCAACCTCCAGCGCATGATGCGCGGCATGAAGGGCATGCTTCCCGGGATGCGGTAGTATGACGAGGGCCAAAGTGGGCGCGAATGCGGTCCTGCAACGGGCCAGACGCGAGCGGGCGGCTGCGTAGCGAGTGCTTCGAAAGTCCCGGGAGGCGATTCCAATGGCGGAAATGGACAGCCGGACAAAAGTCACGATCCTCACCGGGAGCTATCGGATCAAGGGTTACATCGACCTGATTCCGGGCGCGCGGCTGACCGATTACCTGCGCGAAGCGCGCGACTTCATTGCGGTGACGGATGCCGAGGTCTACGAGCTTCAGGTCGCGGGGCGGCAGCTGATTGCGGCGCCGTTCCTGGACGTCAACCGCGACCACATCCAGATCATCACGCCGCAGCACTGAATGCTTGTCAGCGGGGCGAAAAACCCCGTATAATCCGCGCCTTTTCGCACGGACCGGGGTTTTCCGATGGTGGTCATCAGACTCGCGCGCGGCGGCGCCAACAAGCGGCCGTTCTTCCACCTGGTGGTGGCGGATTCGCGCCGCGCGGCGCAGGGCAAGTTCATCGAGCGCGTGGGCTTCTACGATCCCAAGGCGCCGGAAGGGCGCGAATCGCTGCGCGTCGACACCGAGCGCCTCGCGCACTGGAAGGGCAGGGGCGCGAAGCTCTCGCCCACGGCGGCGCGCCTCGTGAAGCGGTTTGGCAAGAAGGCCGCCTGAGAAGTTGATCGCGATGGGCCGCGTCGCCGGTGCCTACGGCGTGCGCGGATGGCTGAAGGTGGCCTGCGAGCCCGAGCGCCTGGCCGCGCTCGGGCGCTGGTGGGTCGGCGGCTCGGAGCGCGTCGTGGAACGGACCAAGGCGCATTCGGGGAGTCTGCTGGCGAAAATCCGGGGTCTCGAGACGCGCGAGCAGGCCGAGGCGCTGAAAGGCGAGACGGTGTCGGTGCCGCGCGAGCGCTTGCCCGAGCCGGCCGAAGGAACGTACTACTGGTCCGACCTGGTCGGGCTGGAAGTGGTGAACGCGCAGGGGCTGGTGCTCGGGGTGGTGCGCGGGATGTTCTCGAACGGCGCGCACGACGTCGCGGAGCTCTCGGGCGAGCGGGCGCGGTTGCTGCCCTGGGTGCCGGCGGTGGTGAAGAAGGTCGACCTGGTCGATCGCAGGATCGAGGTCGACTGGGGGGCGGAGTGGTGATCCGCTTCGACGCGGTGACGCTGTTCCCCGAGATGTTCGCCGCCGTGACGGGGAGCGGGGTTACGGCTCGCGCGCGCGAGCGAGGGCTGTGGCGGCTCGAAACGTGGAATCCGCGCGATTTCACGGCGGACAATTACCGCACGGTCGACGACCGGCCGTACGGGGGTGGCCCCGGGATGGTAATGCTCGCCGAGCCGCTCGAGAAGGCGCTCGACGCGGCAAAAGCCGCGGGCGGAGGAAGAGTGATATATCTCACTCCTCAGGGCCGGCGCGTCGACCACGCGAAAATCGCGGCGTTGGCATCGGAGGCGTCGCTGACGCTGCTCTGCGGCCGGTACGAGGGCGTGGACGAGCGGCTGGTCCGGCGCCGGGTGGACGAGGAGCTCTCGCTCGGGGATTTCGTGCTCTCGGGCGGGGAGCTGGCGGCGATGGCGCTGATCGATGCGGTGGTGCGCCAGATTCCGGGCGCGCTCGGTGGCGAGCAGTCGGCGGCGCAGGAATCGTTTGCCGCGGGGCTGCTCGATTGCCCGCAGTACACGCGGCCGGAAGTGTACGCGGGCGAGCGCGTGCCCGAGGTGCTGCTGTCGGGGCACCACGAGAACATCCGCCGCTGGCGGTTGAAGCAGTCGCTCGGCCGGACGTGGCAACGGCGCCCGGAGCTGCTCGCGGCACGGGCGTTGTCGGAAGAGGAACGGATGCTGCTGGACGAGTTCCGGCGAGAAAGCGGAGGCTGAACATGAACCTGATCCAGAAACTCGAGCAGGAAGAAATCAAGCGCCTGCAGCGCAACATCCCCGACTTTTCGCCCGGGGACACCGTCAACGTGCGGGTGAGCGTGGTCGAGGGCGACAAGAAGCGCGAGCAGGCCTTCGAGGGCGTGGTGATCGCCAAGCGCAACCGCGGCCTCAATTCCTCGTTCGTCGTGCGCAAGATCAGCTCGGGGGAGGGCGTCGAGCGCACTTTCCAGACCTATTCCCCGCTCATCGCCTCGATCGAAGTGAAGAGGAAGGGCGACGTGCGCCGAGCCAAGCTCTACTACCTGCGCGCGCGCTCGGGCAAGTCGGCCCGTATCCGCGAGCGCACGGGCGGGGCCGGCACCGGGAGCGAGGGCGCCGAGGAGTGAGATAATTGCGGCCATGCGCCGCGAAGCCACCGCGATCAGCCCGATCGCCGAGATCGTCGAGGAGATCCGCGCCGGACGGATCGTGGTCCTCGTCGACGACGAGGACCGCGAGAACGAGGGCGACCTCGTGTTCGCGGCCGATTTCGTAACCCCCGACAAGATAAATTTCCTCGCCAAGCACGGGCGAGGCCTGGTGTGCATGCCGATCACGCAGGCGCACGCGGCGCGCCTCGGGTTGAAGCCCATGGTGAGCGAGAACCGGTCGCGCCACGGCACCAACTTCACCGTCTCGATCGAGGCCGCCGAGGGCATCGCCACCGGAATCTCGGCGCACGACCGGGCGCTGACCATCAAGGTGGCGGTCGCGCCCGACGCGAAGCCGGAGGACATCGTGCAGCCCGGTCACGTGTTCCCCCTGGTGGCGCAGGACGGAGGGGTGCTCGTGCGCGCGGGGCACACCGAGGCCTGCTGCGATCTCGCTCGGCTCGCGGGCCTTACCCCGGCCGCAGTGCTGTGCGAGATCATGAAGGACGACGGCAGCATGGCGCGGCTGCCCGATCTGCTCGAATTCGCCGCCGGGCACGGCCTCAAGATCGGCACCATCGCCGACCTGATTCACTACCGGAGCGCCAACGAGTCGCTCGTGCGGCGCCTGGTCGAGCGCGAGATCGACACCGCGAGCGGCCGGTTCCGGCTCATCGCCTACCGGGACGTGCCGGGGGGCGGCACGCACATCGCGCTCGCGCGGGGCGAGATCCGGGCCGCGCGCGACACCCTGGTGCGCGTGCACGAGCCGCTCTCGGTGCTCGACCTCCTCGATGCCGGCCCCGGCACGCACACGTGGAACATCCCGGAATCGCTCGCGGCGATCGCGCGCGAAGGCTGCGGCGTGATCGTTCTGCTCAATTGCGCGCAGAGCGACGAAGCGCTCGCCGCGAACCTGACCGGGCTGATCCGGCCGGCCGCGGGCCGCAGCGCCGACCTGCGAAACTACGGCATCGGCGCCCAGATCCTCCGCGACCTGGGCGTCGGGCGCATGCGGCTGATGGCCGCGCCGCGCAAGATGCCGAGCATGACCGGATTCGGCCTGGAGGTGGCGGGCTACGCCGAGCGGCCGCGGCGATGAATCCGCTGCGGCTCGGGGTGGTGCATGCGCGGTTCAACGCGGAGATCTGCGACGCCCTGCTCGCTGCGGCGCGCGAGGAGATCGGCCGCGCCGGAGTGCAGGCCGAGTTCGTTCCCGTCCCGGGCGCGCTCGAGATCCCGCTCGCGCTGCAGTGGCTCGCGCAGTCGGGGCGGTTCGACGCGCTGGTCGCGATCGGCGCCGTGATCCGCGGCGAAACGCATCACTTCGAGGTCGTCGCAAACGAGTCGGCGCGCGGCGTGATGGACGTGGCGCTCGACTCGGGCGTTCCCGTGGCGAACGGCATTCTCACCACCGACGACGAGGCGCAGGCGCTCGCTCGCAGGGACAAGGGCGCGGAAGCGGTGCGTGTCGCGCTCGAGATGGCGCGGATCCGTCGAAGCCTCGCGGATCGATGGCGCTGAAGCCCTCCCGGCGCAGCGCGGCGCGCGCGGTCGCGCTGCAGTCGCTTTACGCCTGGCAGCTGGCGCGCGGCGACGCGCTTGCCGAAGCGCGCTCGCTCGAAGGCTGGGGCAGGTGCGACCAGGCGCTCGCCGAGGATCTGGTGCGCGAGGTGACGCGGCGCGAGGCCGACCTGGAGCGCATGGTCGCACCGCATCTGGACCGGGCCATCGGTTCGCTCTCCCCGGTCGAACGCGCGATCCTGCTGATGGGCGCCTACGAGCTGGCGGAGCGGCGCGAGACCCCTTTCAAGGTGGTGCTCAACGAGGCGATCGAGCTCGGCAAGTCCTTCGGCGCCACCGACGGGCACAAGTACGTGAACGGCGTGCTCGAGAAGCTCGCGCGCGAGCTGCGCGCGGAGGAGTTCGCCAGAAGCCGGCAGACCGCGTAAGGCGTGACGTCCGAGTTCGAGCTGATCCGCCGCTACTTCGCCCGGCCCGCGCCCGGCGCGGTGCTCGGCGGCGGCGACGACGCGGCGCTGCTCGCGCTCTCGCCGGGACAGGAGCTCGCGGCGAGCACGGACCTCCTTGCCGAAGGGATCCACTTCCATCCCGGCGCCGACCCGCGCAAGCTCGGACACAAGGCGCTTGCCGTGAATCTCTCGGACATGGCGGCAATGGGCGCGACGCCGCGCTGGGCGTTGCTCGCCCTCTCGCTGCCCGAAGCCGACGAATCCTGGCTCGCGGCGTTCGCCGAAGGGCTCTACGCGCTCGCGGCGCGCTTTCGCACGGACCTCGTGGGCGGCGATACGACGCACGGCCCGCGAACCGTCTGCGTCACGGTGCTCGGCGAGGTGCCGGCCGGGCAGGCGCTCAGGCGCTCGGGCGCGCGCGCGGGCGACGACGTCTGGGTTTCGGGCGAGCTGGGAGGCGCGGCGCTTGCGCTTCGCCGGCCTGGAATCGCCGCAGCCGAGCGGCGGCTGCATGAGCCGGAGCCTCGCATCGCCCTCGGCGAGCGGTTGCGCGGGATCGCGAGCGCGGCGATCGACGTCTCGGACGGTTTTGCGCAGGACCTCGGCCACATTCTCGAGATGTCGGGGGCCGGGGCGACGGTTCGCTACGAGGCGCTTCCCAGGTTTCCGTTTGAAGACCCGATAATTCAGCGCGATTGCGTGCTCTCGGGCGGCGACGACTACGAGATGGTGTTCACGGCGCCTCCCGGTGCGCGCGGGGAGATCGCGGCGATCTCGCGCGAGCTCGCGCTGCCGATCGCGCGCGTGGGCGCAATCGTCGCGGGCGCACCGGTGCTGACGGTGCTCGACGCGGCTGGCGCGCCGATCGCCGTTGGCCGCGGATACGACCATTTCCTGCCATGATTCCGCCGCGCGCCGGCTTGGCCTTCGCGTTCTCGCATCCGGCCCATTTCGTCGCGCTCGGCTTCGGCGCGGGCGCTTCGCGCTTCGCGCCGGGCACCGCGGGGACGCTGGTTGCGTTTCCGCTGTGGTGGCTGCTCGGCCCGGGCTACGGGCCCCTGGCGCTCGCCGCAATCGTGGCGGCGCTCTTTGCGGCGGGGGTCTGGGCGTGCGATCTCACCGGGCGGCATCTCGGCGTCCCGGACCACGGCGCGATGTGCTGGGACGAAGTCGTGGCGTTTCTCGCCGTCCTGGCGATCGTGCCGCCGGGCCTCGGGTGGCAGATCGCGGCCTTCGTGCTGTTTCGTGCCTTCGACGTCGTCAAGCCGCCGCCGATCCGAAGCCTGGAGCGGCGCCTGAAGGGAGGGCTTGGCGTGATGTCCGACGATCTGCTCGCGGCCGGGTATACGCTGCTCGTCCTTGCGATTGTGAAAAGGCTTTTCTTTTGACGCTCGAGGAGCTGTCCGTGAGGGCCGGCGAAGCCTTGCGGCAGAGAAACCGCACGCTCGTGACGGCGGAATCGTGCACCGGCGGCTGGGTCGCGCAGGCAGTCACCTCGGTGTCGGGCTCCTCCGGCTGGTTCGAGCGCGGCTTCGTGTGCTATTCGGATGCCTCGAAGGTCGAGCTGCTCGGCGTCTCGCCCGCCACGCTCGAGCGGCACGGCGCCGTGAGCGAGCAAACTGCGCGCGAGATGGCCGCGGGCGCCCTCGCGCGAAGCCGCGGCACGCTTGCGGTCGCGGTGACGGGTGTCGCCGGCCCGGCCGGCGGCACGGCGCAGAAACCCGTCGGGATGGTGTGCTTCGCCTGGGCCACGGCGGAACAAATCCGCGCCGAGACAATGCATTTCGCCGGCGACCGCGAGCGCGTGCGGCGTCAGTCGGTCGAGCGAGCGCTTCGCGGCGTGCTCGAGGTTCTTGACGGGACCTGAGCGCGGGCATACATAGGAAGACATGGGTTCCGCAGCCATCCGTCCCGCCGCGGTAGCGGGCGCGTTCTATCCGGGCGATCCGCGCCAGCTCGCCGCGGACATCGAGGAGATGCTCGGCGGCGTGGAAAGCCTGGAGCCGCGCTTCGGTTTTCCGAAAGCGCTGGTGGTGCCGCACGCCGGCTACATCTATTCCGGGCCGGTTGCGGCAGCGGCCTACGACCGCCTTGCGGCGGCGCGGGGTGTGGCGCGCCGCGTCGTGCTGCTCGGGCCGGTGCACCGGGTGCCGGTGCGCGGGCTTGCCCTGCCCGAGGCGCAGTTCTTCGAGACGCCGCTTGGCCGGGTGCCGGTCGATTCCGAGGGCACGAGCGCGATTTCGGGGATGAGCCAAGTGGTGCGCAGCGCGCCGGCGCACGCGATGGAGCACTCGCTCGAGGTCCAGCTGCCATTCCTGCAGAAGGTGCTCGGCGAGTTCTCGCTCCTGCCGCTCGCCGTTGGCGCGGCCTCGGTCGAGCAGGTCGCGGGCGTGATCGAACGGCTCTGGGGCGGCGAGGAGACGGTCCTGGTCGTCTCGACCGACCTCTCGCATTACCATGGCTACGACGAGGCGCGCCGGATCGACAGCGCCACGCTCGGAAGGATAGCCGGGTTCGCGACCGACATCGGCCACGAGGAAGCGTGCGGCGCCACGCCGCTGAACGGGTTGCTGAGCGTAGCGAGATCGAAGGGACTGTCGATCAAGCTGCTCGCCGCGTGCAATTCGGGCGACACCGCGGGTGGCAGGAGCCGGGTGGTCGGATACTCCGCGTTCGGCCTCTACGAGAACGGCGAGATCTCTGCCGAGGATGCCGGCCGCACCCTCGTGGCGATGGCGCGCGCCGCGATCGAGGCGGCGCTCGAGAAGCGCGAAGGGCCGGCGGCCGGCAGCGAGCGCTGGCTGAAGCAGACCGGCGCCACCTTCGTCACGCTCACCAGGGACGGCATGCTTCGCGGCTGCATCGGGAGCCTGCAGGCGGTGCGGCCGCTCGGCGAGGACGTCGCGGCGAACGCGCTGGGCGCGGCGTTCCGCGACCCGCGCTTCCCCGCGATCACGCCCGAGGAGTGGCCGCGCTGCAGGATCGAGGTGTCGTTCCTCTCCGCGCCGAAGCCCATACGTTTTGCGGACGAGCCGGACCTGTTCGCCCGGATCCTCGGCGGCGAGGACGGGATCATCCTCGAGTGCGACGGCAAGCGCGCGACGTTCCTGCCGCAGGTGTGGGAGGGGCTTCCGGACAAGCGCCGCTTTCTCACCGAGCTCCTGAGGAAGGCGGGGCTCCCGCCGGACACGCGTCTCGCGCGCTGCCGGTTCTGGCGCTACCGGGTGATCAAGTGGAAAGAGGCCCCGCTCCACTGACGCCGGAGTCGAGTTACCCGGGCCGCTGGTGGCACCGGCTCCAGGACGGGCGCATCCAGTGCGACCTCTGCCCGCGCGATTGCCGCCTGCACGAGGGGCAGCGCGGCATGTGCTTCGTGAGGAAGCGCGAGGGCGGCCGGATGGTGCTCACGACCTATGGCCGCTCCTCGGGTTTTTGCGTGGATCCCGTGGAGAAAAAGCCGCTCAACCACTTCTACCCGGGGACCTCGATCCTCTCCTTCGGCACCGCGGGCTGCAACCTCGCGTGCAAGTTCTGCCAGAACTGGGACATCTCCAAGAGCCGCGAGACGGACCGCCTGCTGGATGCGGCCACGCCGGAAATGATCGCCGCGGCCGCGGTGAAAATGGGCTGCAGGTCGGTCGCCTACACCTACAACGATCCCGTGATCTTCGCCGAGTACGCGATGGACGTGGCTGACGCCTGCCGCGCGGCAGGCGTGAAGAATGTCGCCGTGACCGCGGGCTACATGCACGCCGAGGCGCGGCGCGAGTTCTACGCGAAGATGGATGCGGCGAACGTGGACCTGAAGGGCTTCACCGACGATTTCTACTGGAAGCTCTGTGGCGGGCACCTGCAGCCCGTGCTCGACACGCTGGTGTATCTCGTGAACGAAACCCGGGTCTGGACCGAGATCACGACCCTGCTCATTCCCGGCAAGAACGATTCCGACGCCGAGCTCGAGGCCGAATGCAAGTGGATCATGACGCACCTGGGGCCCGACGTGCCGCTCCACTTCAGCGCGTTCCATCCCGACTGGAAGATGACGGACGTGCCGCCGACCCCCGCGGCGACGCTCACCCGCGCGCGCGAGATCGCGCGCCTCGCGGGACTTCGCTACGTCTACACCGGGAACGTGCACGACGAGGAGGGCGGCTCCACCTACTGCCCGTCATGCGAGAACCCGGTCATCCGGCGCGACTGGTACGACATCCGAGGCTATGACCTCACCGACGAGGGCGCCTGCACCCACTGCGGCACGAAGCTCGCCGGCCGCTTCCAGAAATTCGGCAAGCCCTTCGGTCCGCGGCGCATCCCGGTAAGATTCGAGCACCGGGTCTAGGAAAAATTCCCTTCTGAATCCACTGTCTCCCGGCTCCGGCGCCTGGCTCGCGGCGCTGTGCGCGAGCCGCGTCCTTTCGGCCGCGTGGTTCGTCGCGTACTCGGCAGTGCTGCCGCTCGTACGCGAGGACTGGGGGTTGTCCGCGCGCGACGCGGGGCTGATCCAGGGGTCGTTCCACCTCGGCTACCTGGTTTCGCTCTTCGCGGTGGGCTTCATCGCCGATCACTTCGGCGCGAAGCGTGCGTTTCTCGCGACGGGTATCGCCGGGTTCCTGAGCCCGATCCTGTTCGCCGCGTTCGTGCACGATTTCCGCTCGGCGCTGTGGCTTCACGCGCTCACCGGCCTCACGCAGGGCGGCTACTACACCCCGGTGCTCGCGATGGTGAACGACAACGTGGCGCGCGAGCGTCGCGGGCGCGCGATGGGCTACATGATCGCGGCGTCGAGCGCGGGCTACGCGCTCGCGCTCGGTGTCTCGGGGCTCGTGGTGTCGCTCGCGGGATGGCGCGCGGCGCTCGGCACGGTCGCGGCGATGCCGGCGGCGGCGTGGCTGATCGGCGTTGCGGCGCTCTCCGCTACGCCGAACGTGATCCACCCGCGCCCGCAGGGGCACACGCTGCTCGCCTCGATCCCGGCGGTGCTTCGCAACCGCAGGGGCATGCTCTCGGTCTGGGGCTACACCTTCCACAGCTGGGAGCTGCTCGGGCTGTGGGCGTGGCTCCCGGCTTTCCTCACCGCTTCGTTCCTCGCCGGCGGGATGGGCGCGTCGGAGGCGGCCGCCGCCGGAATATCGCTCGGCGCGCTCACCTACGTCGCGAACATTGGCGGTTCGATCCTCGGCGGTACGATGGCGGACCGCTGGGGCCGCACGCAGACGATACTGCTCTGGTCGCTCACGAGCCTCGCGATCTCTTTCTCGATCGGATGGCTTGTGGGGATTCCCGCCGCGGCGCTGGTCGCGCTCGCGTGCCTGTACAACCTGTCCGCGATCGCCGATTCGTCGGTGCACTCGACCGTGATCGCCGAGAGCGTGCCGCCGCACATTCTCGGCGCCGCCTACGCGGTGCGCTCGGTGGTCGGCTTCGGCACCGGCGTCGTCAGCCCGGTGGTGTTCGGCTGGGCGCTCGACCTGGCGGGCGGCGCGAAGGCGGGCGCGGATCCGTTCGCCTGGGGCGTTGCCTGGGCGACTCTGGGGCTGGGCGGCCTGCTCGGGCCGCTCGCGACCTGGAAGCTTCAGCGCGCGGGACGCTAGCCGCGCTACATCCGGAAGCCGAGCGCGATTCCGAGCGCGCGCTGCTTCATCCGGAGGTCCGCCTCGCCGCCGCCGACGCCGCCGGGCGGATTGCCGGCCGGGATCGAGCCGGCGCCGCGCACCGTGCCTTCGAGCACGTGCGTGTACGCGAGCGTGAGCTCGGTCGCGGCGTCGAGCCGGAGCGTGGCGCCGAGCGACAGGTGCTTTCCGGTCACGGCCGGCGCGAACACGTTGAGCAGCGTCTGGTCGGGGTCGATCGGCTGGCGCAGCCGCGCGAGGCCGGCGCGAAGCGTGAGCGCGGGCGCCGCCGCCCACGAGATCCCGAGCTTGAGCACGGTCGCGTCGCGCCAGCCCGAGCCCGGGCCGTCGGGCGCGCCGAGCGGGCAGGCGACCGAGAGAAAGCAGTCGGCGCGATTGCCGAGCGAGCGCACGCCCGAGTAGACGATCCGTTGCAGATCGGCCGCCACGGCGAGCGCGCGCGCCGGCTCGAAAGCGATTCCGAGGACGTAGTTCTCCGGCACGTCGAAGTTGCCGCCGTCCGCGAGCAGGCCCTTGTAGCTCTCGAACCGGCTCATGCGGATCCTGGGCTGCCAGGCGGCGCCGAGCGCGAGCCTCGGCGTCATCCTGCCGAGCCAGCCGAGGCGCACGCCGATCCCGTGCGAGCCGTCGCGCCCGCGATTGGTGACGAATCCGGGGTGAAGGGAAAACTGCGCATCGTCGAAGTGCTCGAAGCCCCGCGCCACGAGCTCCTGGTAGACGAAGTTCAGCGCGATCGCGACCGAGTGCCGCTCGCCGAGCTTCATCGCGTAGGAGGGCGCGACGATCGCCTGCACGAACTCCATCCCGGCGGGGCTCGAGCCGTTGAGCGCTGCGAGCGGGTTGTCGGAATAGCGCGTCATGCCGCCGTTGCCGTAGATCGAGACCCCGATCGAGCGGTCCGCGCCGAGCATGCGGTTGAGCCCCGCCTCAGGGACCGGGAACGCCTTGCGGCCATTCGCGTCGCGCTCGCCCGAGAGCCCGAGCGTGTTGCCGCGGATCGCGGAGCCGCGATCGGCCTCGAACCAGTCCAGGCCGAGATCGAGCCGGTTTCCCGCCTCGACCATGCCCGCGGGATTGGTCGCGGCGGCGAGCGCGTCCTGCGGAAACGCCGCGCCCGCGCCGCCCATGCCCTTTGCCTTGAGGCCGTAGCCGTGCTGAAAGTAGCCCGCGGTCGCGAGCGCGAGCGAGGGCGCGAGCAGCACGCAGGCGGCGGCGGCGCGCAGGCGGCTCACGCGCGCTAGAGGATCACGATGTCCGGCGACGCGGACAGGTCGAGCACCGGGTGCGCGGTGCCGCAGCCGAGGAGCACCGCGATCAGCTCGAGGCCGCCGGGCGCGGCGCCGTTGCCGTCATAGAACAGCTCGCCCGTGTCGGCGGTGTAGCTCACGAGGTTCAGGTCGCCGTAGATCGCCGAATCGAGCTCGATCCGGTCGACGCCGGGCTGGAAGTCGCGCACCGTGTCGCCGTCCGGCGCCTGCGCGAAGCGGAAGGCGTCCGCGCCCGCGCCGCCCGTGAGCGTGTCGGCGCCGGCGCCGCCCTCGAGCGTGTTGTCGCCGGCGTTCCCGGCGATGCGGTTGGCGAGCGCGTTGCCCGCGCCGCCGATCGCGCCGGATCCCGTGAGCGTGAGGTTCTCGAGGTTGTCGCCGAGCGTCCAGGTGACCGATGCGCGCACGAGGTCCGTGCCCTCGTCGGCATTCTCGACCGCGGCGTCGCCCGCGTCGTCGACGACGTAGGTATCGTTGCCGGCGCCGCCCGTCATCGTGTCGGCGCCGGAGCCGCCATCGAGCACGTTGTGTCCCGCATTGCCCGTGAGGGCATTGGCGAGCGCGTTCCCCGTCGCGTTGACGCTGGCGGAGCCTGTCAGGAAAAGGCGTTCGACGTTCGCGCCGAGCGACCAGGAGAGCGGCGACAGGACCGAATCGTCCCCTTCGTCGGCACCTTCGACCACCGTGTCGCCCGCGGCATCGACCGTGTAGGTGTCGTTGCCGGCGCCGCCCGCCATCGTGTCCGCGCCGGCGCCGCCGTCGAGCGCGTTGTTGCCCGCGTTGCCCGAGATCGCGTTCGCGAGCGCGTTGCCGTTGGCGTCGAGATCGCCGCTCCCTGCCAGGGAGAGGTTTTCGACATTGGGAGCGAGCGACGACAGTGTCACGCCCGCCACGATGGAATCGGTGCCCTCGCCGGAAGCTTCCGTGACCACGTCGGACGCGTTGTCCACCTCGTACGTGTCGTTGCCCGCACCGCCGAGCATCGTGTCGGCGCCGAGGCCGCCCTGCAGCGTGTCGTCGCCCGCAAAGCCCGAGATCCGGTCGTCCGCGACGGTGCCCGCGAGGCTGTCGTTGCCGGCACCGCCCTCGAGCACGTGGCCGCTGATCACCGTGAGCGCGAACGTGTCGGACGCTTCGCCGCCGTTGCCGTCGGACACGCTCACCTTCACTTCATTCGTCCCGGCGTCGCCGGCGCCGGGCGTGCCGCCGAAGCTGCGCGTGTCGGGGTCGAACGAGAGCCATGCGGGAAGCGGCGAGCCGTCGGCGAGGGTTGCGCCGTAGGCGAGCGGATCGTCGTTGGCATCGGTGAAGTCGCCGGCAGGGACGTCGAGAACGAACGCCTGCCCTGCACCCGCGTAGGCGTCGGCCAGCAGGTCGTGCGAAACGGGCGCAGCGTTGCCGGCCGGGACCGTCCCCGTCGCGCCGGCGAAGTTCTTCGGCGAATTGACCGCGGTGACGCCGTTGCGGTTGATCGAGAGCGTGCCGTCAGTGGGGATCGAGGTGTAGGTGACGCTGTCGACGCCGGCGAAGTTGACCGTCGCCGTTCCGGAAGTGAAGAGGAAGCCGTTCGGCACGATGAAGTCGGGCGTGATGATCCCGAGATCGGCGAAGCCCTGGGTCGCGACCAGAACGGTCTTGTTGGCGGTGGTGCTGCTCGGCAGGTTGGAGGGGAAGGTGAAGCTGCGAGTGACGCCGCCCTGGGTCACCGTCAGCGCCTGCCCCTGCCAGAACGACTCGCCGTTGGCGGTCGTGATCAGCTCCACGAACTGGACCGAGCCGTCCGCGTTCGTGTAGAGCTCGTTGATGTCGTAGAGATGAAAGGCCACGCGCCCCCCTCCGCGCTGCGGCGCTCACCCGGGTGAACGCCGCGCCGGCGGCGCGTATTCCACGGCCCGCTTCAGTCCTTCGCGAGCAGCTGCATCAGGCTGGCGGTATCCCAGCGGGCACCGCCCCTCGCCTGGACTTGGGCGTAGAACTGGTCGACGAGCGCGGTGACGGGCAGCCGCGCGCCGTTCTTCTTGGCTTCTTCCAGGCAGATGCCGAGGTCCTTGCGCATCCAGTCCACGGCGAAGCCGAAGCCGTCGAACTTCACCTCGTTCATCTGCTTCCAGCGGTTCTCCATCTGCCAGGACTGCGCCGCGCCCTTCGAGATCACGCCGATCACCTTCTCGATGTCGAGGCCCGCGCGCTTGCCGAAGTTGAGCCCCTCGGCCAGACCCTGGAGGAGCCCCGCGATCACGATCTGGTTCACCATCTTGGTGAGCTGCCCCGCGCCCGGCGCGCCGATCAGCGCGCACATCTTGGCATAGCAGTCGAGCACCGGCTTTGCCCGGTCGAAGTCCGCTCGCTCGCCGCCGCACATGATGCCGAGCTGCCCGTTTACCGCGCCCGCCTGGCCGCCGGAGACCGGCGCGTCGACGAAGCCGACGCCGCGTTCTTTCGCTTTTTCAAAAAGCTCTCTTGCAAGAATCGCGGAAGCCGTCGTGTGGTCGACCAGAACCGCACCCTTCTTCATGCCGGCAAGCGCGCCGCTCTCGCCGTAGACCACCGAGCGCACATCGTTGTCGTTGCCCACGCACATCATGACGAAGTCGCAGCCCGCGGCGGCCTCGCGCGGCGTTGGCGCCGATTTGCCGCCGTATTCCGTCACCCATTGCGCCGCTTTCGCGGCGGTGCGGTTATAGACCGTGACGTCGTGGCCGCCTTTTTTCAGGAGGTGCCCCGCCATGGGGTAGCCCATCACGCCAAGGCCGAGAAATGCGACTTTCGCCATCTGTCTTCTCCGTGGACCGTCCGGTTGCGGGAACCGAATTCTAACCTCTGAGTTTTCTCACGAGGTCCTGCACCGCGGCTTCCGGTGCACCCGCGATGCGCGCGTTCGGCCGGCCGGTTGCGAACGCCACCGCGAGGACGATCTCGTCCGCGCGCGGCGCGCCGGGCACGCGGATCTCCATCGTATCCATTGCGTCGTAGTTCCACCCGTCATCGATCCCGCCGAGCACGAGGTCGAGCGTCGCCCCCGGCCCGCCCATCTTCGCGTTCCCGGGAATGAGCGCGGCGCCCGCGCGCACCGCCGAGCGCATCGCGAGCCCGATGCGGCAGTGGATCATCGCCGCGCCCTGCTCGAGGTCACCTGCTTCGCCGACAAGCGCGCCCTTGCCGTAGGCAACCGGCGCACGGCCGCCCAAGGCATCGAGCGCGCGGCGCGCCAGCGTTTCTCCGGCGCCCACGGAAGCGGCGACGTACTCCTCGAAATCGTCACCGGCCGTCTTCCCCGCCATGGGATTGGCGAGCACCGCGCAACAGGCGGCGCGCACGGCGGGAGGCTGAACGGCGCGTCCCGCGTGCTGGACGATTTCCTGGACCAACAGGTGAATCTCGCGAATATCCATGGTTCCTCAGAAGTTCAAGGTTTCTTTCAGCTCCTGGCCCACGCGCAGCACCGAGCCGATGCCGCGCGCGACCACCACGTTTTGCCCGAGCACCGCGCCTTCGAGCCGGGCGTCGAACCGGTATTGCGCGAGCAGCTCGACCGGAGCCGGGCCGATCCTGCCGCTCGCCTGGTCGACCGAGGGGATCGAGCAGCGCGTGCAGCCTTTGACCGGCAGCAGCACGGCGTCGGCGGTTTCCAGGCGCTCGAGGTGATCCTCGTCATACGGGCCGACGCCGTCGATGACGAGGTTCGGCCGGAAGCGATTCATCGGCAGCGGCGCGTGACCCAGGGCTCTCCAGCGCTCGTTGAGATCGTCGAGAGACGCGCTCGAAATCAGCAAGATGGGGTAGCCGTCGGAGAAGCGGTTGAGCGCCTCTATGCCGCGAGTCCGGCTCGGGTTGGACCGTCGCGTCTGCCGTTCGTCGAACCGCACGAGCCGTGCGGGCTGTCCGAGAAACGCGCTGAACCATTGCGCCGCCTCGTTGCCTTCGTGGTGCACGCCAAAGGTGCTGCCCCATATCTCGACCTTGGCGGTCTCCGCGGGGGAGGCGACGCGGCCGAGTCCGATGCGCAGCTCCCCCATGCGCGGAGCGGCGACGATCATGGCGCCGGGAACCGCCCGGGGAGCGATGAGCGCGAGTCGCGGATGCTCGCGCTGCGTGAGAACCCGCCCGCTTTCGTCCGCGACCGCCCATTGCCGGTCCCCGAGGCCGAAGGCTTCGAAGCCTTTGGCGCCGAGAACCGCCTCGTCCAGATCGATGCCCCGGCAGGACTTGATTGGATAGAGATGCAGGCTTGCGACGGTTGCCAAGGCAATCTTTCTCGGTCAACCCGTTGTCCCGGTTCAGGAAAGTGAGGATGTTACCGCCCGCCCTCCGGCGCCCGTTGACAGGTGCGCGTCAACCGCTACAATGCATGGACGTTTATACAGTACCGGTGTTGGCCCGGCCCCCTTGCCAAGGGGGTCGCCGTAGATGCCGACCGAACACAAAAAGGTACACCATGGACGACAACAGGCAAAAGGCGCTCGCCGCGGCGCTCTCGCAGATTGAAAAGCAGTTCGGCAAGGGCTCCATCATGAAGATGGACGCGGAAGCCGCCAAGGACGTGCAGGTCGTGTCCACCGGGTCGCTGGGCCTCGACCTCGCGCTCGGCGTGGGCGGGCTGCCGCGCGGGCGCGTGGTCGAGATCTACGGCCCGGAGTCCTCGGGCAAGACCACGCTTACGCTGCAGGTGATCGCCGAGGTGCAGAAGGCGGGTGGCACGGCGGCCTTCATCGACGCCGAGAACGCGCTCGACGTGCAGTACGCGGCCAAGCTGGGCGTCAAGACCGACGACCTGCTGATTTCGCAGCCCGACACCGGCGAGCAGGCGCTCGAGATCGCCGACATGCTGGTGCGCTCGGGCGCGGTTGACGTGATCGTGATCGACTCGGTCGCGGCGCTCACGCCCAAGGCCGAGATCGAGGGCGAGATGGGCGAGCCGCAGATGGGCCTGCAGGCGCGCCTCATGAGCCAGGCGCTCAGGAAGCTCACCGCCAACATCAAGCGCACCAACACGCTGGTCATCTTCATCAACCAGATCCGGATGAAGATCGGCATCATGTTCGGCAACCCCGAGACCACGACCGGCGGCAACGCGCTCAAGTTCTACGCTTCGGTCCGGATGGACATCCGGCGCATCGGCAGCATCAAGCGCGGCGACGAGGTGATCGGCTCCGAGACGCGGGTCAAGATCGTGAAGAACAAGGTCGCGCCGCCCTTCCGCAGCGCCGATTTCGACATCCTCTACGGGGAGGGCATCTCCCGCGAGGGCGAGGTGCTCGAGCTCGGCGTCAACCACGGCGTGCTCGAAAAATCGGGCGCCTGGTACCTCTACAACGGCGATCGGCTCGGCCAGGGCAAGGACAACTGCCGCGACTATCTCAAGGAGAACCCGGCGCTCGCGCGCGAGATCGAGGCGAAGATCCGCGAAAAAGCGGGCGTCGGCGTGCCGGTCCGGGCGACGGACGAAGCCGCGGATGACGGAAAAGTCGAGAAGCTCCCCTCGAGAAAACGCGGTTGAGCTCCGGGCGCGGGCGCTGCGGCTGCTCGCGCGCCGCGAGCACTCGCGCGCCGAGCTCGCGGCGAAGCTCGCACCGCGCGCCGCCTCGCGCGAAGCCCTCGACCGGCTGCTCGAGCTCCTGATTTCGCGGAACCAGCTGTCGGACGAGCGCTATGCCGAGGCCCGGGCGCGGCAACTCTCGCGCAAGTACGGCGCCGCGCGGATCCGCCGGGACTTGAAGTCGAAGGGGATCGCGGGCGAGCTTGTCGACCGGGTTTCGCCGGAAGGCGAAATGGAAAGAGCCAGAAGAATCCTGGAACGCAAGTACCGCACGCCCGCGGCTTCGGTCGAGGAGCGCGCGCGGCGCGCGCGCTTCCTTCATGGCCGCGGCTTCTCGTACGACGTCATCCGCCGCGCGCTCGGCGTGTCATCCGAAGACACTGCGTGAACGTTCATCTCCTCGCCGCCCGAGCGGCGGCAGAGAGGAGGTGAACGCATGAACCAGTCCGAAGCACTCGCAATCGTCCGATCGCTCGCCAGCGGCGTCGATCCGGCTTCCGGCGAAGTGTTCGCGCCGGAGAGCCCGTATCAGCGCGCCGACACCGTACGCGCGCTCTTCGCGGCCGCCGAGGCGCTCGAGCGCGCCGCGCAGTTCGAGCGCCGCAAGCAGCAGCTGCCGGCGAAGACCGGGCTGCCGTGGACCGAAGAGGAGGACCGCAGGCTCCTCGCCTCGTTCGACGCCGGGCGCGGGCTCGTCGAGCTCGCTCAGGCGCACGAGCGCACCCAGACCGGTGTGCGCGCGCGGCTCGTCAAGTACGGCAGGCTTGCCGCCTAGCGGGGCCGGCTCGGCGCGAGCAGCCGCGCGCCGGGCCATTTATCGCGCTGAAGTAGAATAGCGCGATGAAATCAAACGAGATTCGATCGAGCTTCCTGGAGTATTTCCGCGCCCAGGGGCACACGATCGTCCCTTCGAGCCCGCTCGTGCCGGCGAACGACCCGACGCTGCTGTTCGTCAACTCGGGGATGGTGCAGTTCAAGGACGTGTTTCTCGGCCGCGAGAAGCGCCCCTACAGCCGCGCGACGACCTCGCAGCGGAGCGTGCGTGCGGGCGGCAAGCACAACGACCTCGAGAACGTGGGCTACACCGCGCGCCACCACACGTTCTTCGAGATGCTCGGCAACTTTTCGTTCGGCGACTACTTCAAGCGCGAAGCGATCCGCTTCGCCTGGGAGCTGCTCACGAAGGTGTATCGCCTTTCGCCCGAGCGCCTCTGGACCACGGTGTATGCGACCGACGACGAGGCCTACGAGCTCTGGACGAACATGATCGGCGTGCCCGCCGAGCGGTGCGTGCGCATCGGCGACAAGCCGGGCGGGGCGAAATACCAGTCGGACAACTTCTGGCAGATGGCCGACACCGGGCCGTGCGGCCCGTGCAGCGAGATCTTCTTCGACCACGGTCCCGGCATCGCGGGCGGCCCCCCCGGCACGCCCGAGGCCGACGGCGACCGCTACATCGAGATCTGGAACCTGGTGTTCATGCAGTTCAACCGGGACGAATCGGGCGTGCTGCACCCGCTGCCCAGACCCTCGGTCGACACGGGCATGGGCCTGGAGCGCATCGCCGCGGTGCTGCAGGGCAAGCACTCCAATTACGAAATCGACTTGTTCGAGGAATTGATTCGCGCCGCCGCGAGGGAGACCAAACAGTCCAATCGGAAAGACCCGTCCCTGAATGTCATTGCGGACCACATCCGCGCCTGCGCCTTCCTCATCGTGGACGGCGTCATCCCGGGCAACGAAGGGCGCGGATACGTGTTGAGAAGGATCGTGAGAAGAGCAATTCGGCACGGCTACAAGCTCGGGCAGAAGGAACCGTTCTTTCACCGCCTGGTCGAGGATCTCGACCGCGCGATGGGGGACGCGTACCCGGAGCTGAGGAACGACCGGACCCGCGTCGCCGGCATCCTCAGGCAGGAGGAGGAGCGCTTCGCCGACACGCTCGAGAACGGCATGGCGGTGCTCGAGGGGGCGCTCGCGTCGGGCGAGAAGCTGCTCGACGGCGACACCGCGTTCCGGCTTTACGACACGTACGGCTTCCCGGTGGACCTGACGGCCGACATCTGCCGCGAGCGCGGCGTCGGCATCGACCTGGCGGGCTTCGAGGCGGCCATGGAGGAGCAGCGCGCGCGGGCGCGCGCCGCGAGCCGCTTCTCGATGGCAGCCGGTCTCGAGTACGCCGGCGCACGTACCGAGTTCCGCGGCTACGACACGCTGCGCGCGCGCGGCACCGTGGTCGCGATGTATCGCGAGGGCACGCAGGTTCAGGCGCTCGAGGCGGGCGAATCGGGCGTGGTGGTGCTCGACCGCACGCCGTTCTACGCCGAATCGGGCGGTCAGGTCGGCGACCGCGGCGAGCTTGTCGGCCCGGCGGGCACGTTTGCCGTCGCCGACACGCAGAAGATCCAGGCCGAGGTATTCGGTCATCACGGCACGCAGCTCACCGGCCGGCTCAAGGTAGGCGACGAGGTGGGCGCGCAGGTCGAGGAAGCGTCACGCCGGCGCGCCATGGGGAACCACTCGGCGACGCACCTAATGCACTCGGCGCTGCGCGCGATCCTCGGCAAGCACGTGCAGCAGAAAGGATCGCTGGTCGACGCCGACCGCACCCGCTTCGATTTCTCGCACCCGGAGCCGCTGCGCGACGAGGAGATCCGCAGGATCGAGGCGCTGGTGAACGACGCGATCCGGCGCAACCACGAGGTGAGCGCGCGCGTGATGAAGTTCGACGACGCGATCCGCGCCGGGGCGCTCGCGTTCTTCGGCGACAAGTACGGCGAAGAGGTGCGCGTCGTGGGCATGGGCGATGTTTCCACCGAGCTGTGTGGCGGAACGCACGTGCGCCGCACCGGGGACATCGGCTTCTTCAAGATCGTGTCCGAGTCGGGCGTCGCCGCCGGAATCCGCCGCGTGGAGGCGGTGACCGGGGAGGCGGCGCTCGCGTGGGTGCAGCAGGTCGAGAAGGATGTCGATGAGCTCGCATTCGAGCTGGGGTTCCAGAAGGCGAGTCTCGGCCAGATCAGGAAACGCGCCGCTTCCCTTCAAGAGGAAAACCGATCGCTCGAAAAGGAGCTCGCACGCCTGAAGTCGCGACTCGCGGCTTCGCAGGGCGAGGACCTCGCGGGGCAGGCCGTGGAGGTGAAGGGCGCCAGGGTACTCGCTGCGACGCTCGAGGGCGCCGATGCGAAGACGCTTCGCGAGACCATGGACAGGCTCAAGGACCGGCTCAAGTCCGCGGCGATCGTGCTCGGTGCGGCGGAAGGCCGCAAGGTTACGCTGATCGCGGGCGTCACCGCCGATCTCACCGCGAAGGTGAAGGCGGGCGAGCTCGTCAACTACGTCGCGCAGCAGGTCGGCGGCAAGGGCGGCGGGCGAGCGGACATGGCGCAAGCCGGGGGCAACGACCCCGCCAAGCTTGCGGCCGCGCTGCAGACGGTCAGGCCATGGGTCGAGCAGCGGCTCTGACCGGAGCCTAGAAGCCGATCCGGCTGCGGCGCGCGCCGCGCTGAGGGTCGATGTCCTCGGTCTCGAGCTCGCAGCGCCCGGCGACCTTGGCGTTGCCGAACGCGGACTTCACGGCGCGCCGCATCTCGCGCGGCGAGAGCGCCGCGAGCCGCTCGAGCACCGCCTCCGAAGGCGCCTCGGGAAAGCGCTTGCCCCAGTCGTGCGCGTCGCGGATCTCGCGGTAGATCGCGCGCGCGATGCGCCGCGCGCCCTCGGCGTCGGGCGGATCGATCCGGTAGACATTCATCCGGTTCAGGATCGGCTCCGGGATGCGCGATGCGTCGTTCGCGGTCGCAAGCCAGACTACGCCCGAGGCGTCGATCGGGATCTCCACGAACTCGTCCACGAAGCTCGTAGCGGTGCTCGACTCCAGCAGCGAGTAAAGCGCCCCGAGCGGGTCGTACTGGCCCTCCGCGCTCGCCTTGTCGATTTCGTCGACCACGAGGAGGGGGTTCGCATAATCGCCGTTCAGCAGCGTGTCGAACACCTTGCCGGGCTTGGCGTTCTTCCATTGGGACGACGCGCCCGAGAGGATCCAGCCGGCGGTGAGCGAGCTCATCGGAACGAGCCCGAACCCGGTGCCGAGCAGCTCGGCCACGCGGCGCGCGAAATGGGTCTTGCCGATCCCCGGCTCCCCGAGGAGCAGCATCGGCGCGAGCTCGACCGGGTCGCTCGAATCGACGCACAGCGCGAGCTGCCGCCGGACATCGTCGAGCGCCTCGCGGAAGTTCGGGAGCGCCTCGAAGAGGTCTGCCATGTCCGGGAGCGCCGAGGGCTTGACCGTGAGCCGTTGCCCGCCCGTGCGCACCATCTTCTCGTACACGGCGCGCAGGCCCTCGTTCGCCGTGGGCGGAAGCTCCTGCAGCGCCCGCTCCACGGAGGCGACCTGGTAGACGTCCTTGAAGCCGGCCACCGGAATCACGCCGAAAAAGCTAGCACGACCGCCGCGCCCGCCGCAATCCGGCGCCGCATTTGCCAAGGGGCTTCGGTTCGTGCTTGAATGCGTGCTCCCGGAAGCCCGAACGATGAGCCGTCTCCACTTCTGGTTCTTCTTTTACTTCCCGCGCCGGCTGGCGGAGGGGAACGGCTAGGCACACCCGGACGATTCCCGAAAAGACCGCCAGCGCAGCGATGCCTGGCGGTTTTTTTTCGACCCGAGGACGACCATGACCACGCCCACCGACGCCTATTCCGGGATCGTGCCCGCCGACAAGACCTCGCTCACCGACGACGAGCGCATCGAGAACATCGTGCCGCTGCCGCCGCCCGAGCACCTGATCCGCTTCTTCCCGATCCAGGGCACGCCGGTCGAGCAGCTCATCGCGGAGACGCGCCGGCGCGTGCGCGAGATCCTGCACGGGAGGTCCGACCGGCTCCTGGTGGTGATCGGTCCCTGCTCGATCCACGACCCTGCGGCCGCGACCGCCTACGCGGAAAGACTGGCGCTGGAAAGAAGGAAGCACGAAGGGGAGCTCGAGATCCTGATGCGCGTGTACTTCGAGAAGCCCCGCACGACGGTCGGATGGAAGGGCCTGATCAACGATCCCTATCTCAACGGGAGCTTCCGCATCAATGAGGGGCTGCGGATCGCGCGCGATCTCCTGGTGCGGATCAACCGCGCCGGCGTTCCCGCGGGCTGCGAGTTCCTCGACGTGATTTCGCCGCAGTACATCGGCGACCTCGTGTCCTGGGGGGCGATCGGCGCGCGCACCACCGAATCGCAGGTGCACCGCGAGCTCGCCTCGGGACTTTCGGCGCCGGTGGGGTTCAAGAACGGCACCGACGGCAACGTGCGGATCGCGGTCGACGCGATCCTCGCGGCGCGCCAGAAGCATCACTTCCTTTCGGTGCACAAGAGCGGCCAGGTTGCGATCGTGGCCACGCGCGGCAACGACGACTGCCACATCATCCTGCGCGGCGGACGGCGTCCCAATTACGATGCGGCAAGCGTCGCCTCTGCCCGCGAGGAACTCGCGCGCGCCGGGCTCCCCGAGCGCCTGATGATCGACTGCTCGCACGCCAACGCGTCGAAGCAGCACCGGCGCCAGCTCGAGGTCGCGCGCGACGTCGGCGGCCAGGTCGCCGGGGGCGAGCGCGCGATCGTCGGCGCGATGATCGAGTCTCACCTGGTCGAGGGCCGCCAGGATCTGCACCCCGGCAGGCCGCTCGTGTTCGGCCAGAGCATCACCGACGCCTGCGTCGGCTGGGAGGACTCGGTCGAGATCCTGGCGACGCTCGCCGAAGCCGCGAAGAAGCGCCGGCGCACCGCCAGGGGCCGGCGCGCTTGATTGCGCGCGCGGCACCGGGTGCGTGGTTCGCCGTCGCGCTCGCCGCGACGCTCGGCTTCCGGCTCTGGCTGTCGGGTGCGCTGCCGATCACGGCCGACGACGCCTATTTCGCGCTCTGGGGCCGCAACCCCGCCTTCGGGTATTACGACCATCCCCCGATGGTCGGCTGGCTGCTCGCGCCGCTCGCCGCGCTGTCGCACGCCGACTGGGTGAGCCGGCTTCCGGCGACGGTCGCGCCGGCGCTCGCCGCG
>JBBINV010000036.1:0-36434 GCA_037443705.1 Betaproteobacteria bacterium
AGGCGACGTGGTGATCGAGGCCGCGGGCGCGGGCACCGACTCGATCTTCTCCTACGGCGCGTACGGCGTAGTGCCGGACAACGTGGAGAACCTCACGCTCGGCACGAGCGCCGGCTACGGCTCGATCATCGGCAACGCGCTGCCCAATGTTCTCACCGGAAATATGTACGGAAACTGGATCTACGGCGGCGCGGGCGCGGACACGCTCGACGGCGGCGGCGGATACAGCTACGGCGACGTTCTGGTGGGCGGGTCGGGCAACGATCTCTACATCGTCTACCGCGAAGACGCGGACGTGCTCGAGAAGGCAGGTCCGGGCAGCGGCATCGACACGGTGCGCAGCTACGACAACTACACGCTGCCGGACAACGTGGAGCACCTGACGCTCCTCGAGGACCTTCTCGGCGACGGCGCGTACGCCTACGGCGGGACGGGCAATGCGCTCGCCAACCGCATCGAAGGCAACAGCCGGGACAACGACCTGGACGGCGGCGCAGGCAGCGACACCCTGGTGGGCGGCGCGGGGGACGACTCGTACACCGTGGATTCCACGGCCGACGTGGTCATCGAGGCGGCGGGCGGCGGTGACGACTACGTGCAGGTGCGCACGACGCTGGGCAACGGCACGTTCGTGCTGGCCGCGAACGTCGAGGTCGGCTCACTCAGTGGCGGCGCGGCGCTCAACATGACCGGGAACCCGCTCGACAATGAGATTGTCGGGAATTCGGGCAGCAACACGCTCAATGGCGACGCGGGCAACGACGACCTGCAGGGCATGGGGGGCGGGGATTCGCTGCTCGGTGGCACGGGCAACGACACGCTTGACGGGGGCGGCGGCAGCGACCTTTTGCTTGGCGGCGCGGGCAACGACATCCTGCGCGGCGGCGCGGGCAACGACGTCTATTACGTCAACAGAGGCGACGGTGCGGGCGCGATCCTGCCTGCGAGCGAGGACCAGGTCGTGGAGAATCCGGCCGAAGGCACGGACCTCGTCTACAGCAGCGTCTACGCCTATACGCTCCCGGGCAACGTCGAGAACCTCGCGCTCCAGGGTGCGGCGCGCAAGGGTTTCGGCAACACGCTGAGCAACACCCTCGCCGGCAACGGCTACAACAACACCCTCTCGGGCGGCGACGGCAACGACACGATCAACGGCAACTCGGGTAACGACACGCTGCTCGGCGGCGCCGGCAACGACAGCCTCGACGGCAGCGGCGGCAGCGACAGCATGGATGGGGGCGCCGGCAACGACACTTACGTCGCGGATACCGAATCCGACATCGCCGCCGAGGACTCGTCGGGCGGAGGCACCGATCTCGTCCTGTCGTGGGACAACTACACCCTTTCGGCGAACATCGAGAACCTCACGCTCACCGGCACCGGATGGAACACCGGCACCGGCAACGCGTCCGCCAACGTCATCACCGGCAACAGCGGCTGGAACGTGCTCTACGGACTGGGCGACAACGACACCCTTGTCGGCGGCGACGGCTCCGACACGCTCGACGGCGGAGCCGGCAACGACAACTTGCAGGGCGGCGGGGACAACGACCTCTATCACGTCGATTCCGCCGGCGACACGATCGTGGAAGCGTTCAACGCGGGCAATGATGAAATATTGATCAATGCGCCGGACGGCGCGATCGCGGTGACGATGGCGGCGAACGTCGAGAACCTGTCCATGTCCGAATCCGGGCCCTCTGCGACGCTCGACCACGACGCGACCGGCAACACGCTCGACAACTACATGCGGGGCAACCTCGGCGCCAACGTCATTTCCGGCGGCGCGGGTAACGACTCGCTGCACGGCTCCTCCAGCACCGGCAACACGACCGATCTCGGCGGCGCGGGGAATGACTTCGCCTACGGCGGGTACGGCGACGACTCTCTCGCGGGCGAAGACGGCAACGACGGCTTGTACGGCGGCGCCGGCAGCGACACGATCACCGGTGGCACGGGCAACGATTGGCTCGACGGGGGCGTGGGCAACGACAGCATGACGGGCGGTGTGGGCGACGACACCTACTACATCGACAGCGGCAACGGTGGTGCGCCGGCTGCCGGCGAGGATGCGGTCGTCGAGCTGACGGGCGGCGGCACCGATACGGTGCAGCTCTCTCGCAGCCTCTCGCTGCCGTCCTACGAGCTGCCGGCGAACGTAGAGAACCTCGACATATACCTCGGCGCGTTCGGCGATCCGATCGACGTAACCGGCAATGCCGCAAACAACCTGATCCAGGTGTTCAGCCGGTTTTCGGGCAGCGGCGACTCGTACGACGGCGGCACGGGCAGCGACACGCTCGCCGCGCAGCTCGACTGGTCCGAAGGCGCGTACTCGGTCGGCACCGACGGCTTCGAGCGCATCGAGCTCGACCTCACCCTGTCTTCGAGCGACTGGACCATCGCGACCGGCGACATGGCGGCGCAGCAGATCGTCCTGTCCGGGTATCTGTCCAGCGACGCGGATCTCACGCTCACCGAGCTGAGGAGCGCCGACGCGCGGCTGGTTCTGGACGGCCTCAATAGCGACGGCGGGGGCGACGAGCAACTCACGCTGACATCGACCGATGCCTCCGGTGGCGCGGACGTGCTCGATATCGAGCTAGTGGGCCAGGGCGGCACCCTCAGCCTGGCCACGGCCGGCATCGAGACCGTGGCGCTCGCGGTGGTGGGTGTAGCGTTCTACGGCGACCTCGCCTTCGCAGGCACCGACGTGACGGCGATCACCGCCACCGGCGCAGCGAACGGCACTCTGCACCTGAGAGGTCTCGAGAGCGGCAACGACGTCACACTGCAGAACTTCCTGATGTCTGACGGGACGACCGGGCTGTATCTGACGGATCCCGCTCCGGCCTCGCAGAGCCTCGACCTCGTGGTGGACAATGTGTGGATCGACAACCTCGCCCTCGACTCCGGCATCAACTACCTCGAGACACTGAACATCGATACGCGCGGCGACACGACCTTCACCAACGGGGCGAGTTACATCAATATCAGCTCGGCGAACGCAGCGACCGACATCGTGCTCACCGGCGCCCAGGACCTGGAGCTGCTCAACATCACCGACGACCTGGATGCCTCGGGATTCAGCGGCAACCTCGTCGCGCGCTGGAACGGCAACGGGACCTTCCTTGCCGGCTCGGGCGACGACTCGATCTGGGGGTTCGGCGGCACGCAGACGTTCAACTTCGGCGCCAATCTCGACGGCAACGACACCGTGAACGACAGCAACAGCGGCGACGTCGACGTACTGAGTGCCGACGTCTCGGGATCGATGGCGCTGAACATCTATGAGATCGAGAACCTCGACTTCACCGCAACCGGCGCGGCGACGCTCGATCTCACGAACGTCTATTGGTATTACAACCTGATCGACGTCGACCTCGCGGGCGGCGCCAGCGTGACGCTCGTCAACCAGACGACCGGCAGCGGCCCCGGCTATTTCGGCCAGTACGCCGTCGATGCCTCGGGGCTCACGGGAAGCGCCACGCTGCTCGTCGACATGGACGGCATGAAGGCGGGTGGCAGCTCGTTCCTTGGCACCGGAAACGCCGACACGCTCGACGGCGGCCTCGCCAACGACACCTTCACCGGCGGCGGCGGAGCGGACCAGTTCGTGTTCGACGACTTCGACAATACGAACGATACGGACGTGATCACGGACTTTGTGGTCGGCACCGACAAGATCGCGCTCTCGCTCAGCGTGTTCGGCGACATCGGCGACGTAGGCCTTGCGATCGGCGAGGGTGTGTTCGTGTCGGCAGCCGGGGCGCCGGTCGCGGGCGATGCGGACGACCGCGTCCTGTACGACCAGTCGACGGGCGCGCTTTACTACGACCCGGACGGCAACGGGAGCGATGGTGCGGTGCAGATCGCGACGCTCACCGGCTCGCCGGACACGCTCGCGGAGACGGACTTCGTGGTGATCGCGTAAGCCGCCTGCAGGGGGCTGCAAGAGCAAAGAGGGCGGGGATTACCCGCCCTCTTTTTTTTCTACCGTCTTACCTCTGGAAATGCAGCGCGGACTTCTGGCTGGAGAACCACGCCGCCAGGTCCTCGATGTCCTGCTTCGAGAGGCCCGCGGCGAAGCCTTTCATGATCGCGTTGTTGCGCTTGCCGGCCTTGTAGTCCGAGAGCGCCTTGACGAGGTAGTCGTAGTGCTGGCCCGCGAGGATCGGCTGGTCGGGCGCCGAGGGCTTGGACCCTTCGGGGCCGTGGCACGCGGCGCAGACCGCCGCCGCCTTGGTCTTGCCGTTTTCGGGATTGCCTTTGGCATGAACCGTACCGGCCACGGCCAGGGCGAGAAACGATGTTGCCAGCAGAAAGGCCCTCATTTTCCGCCCCCCGCGTAGTACGCCGCCACGTCGGCCATGTCCTGCTCGGAGAGGCCCGCGGCGATGCCGCGCATCGAGGGATGCGTGCGCTCGCCCGACTTGTAGGCCTGGAGCGCGCGCACGAGGTAGGTCGCCTGCTGGCCGCCGAGGAGCGGCACGTGGTAGACGGTCGGATAGGCGGTCTTGTAGCCCGGGATGCCATGGCAGCCTTCGCACATGGCGATCTTCTTCTTGCCGGCTTCGGCGCTGCCGGCCGGCTGCTGCTGCGCGGCCGCCTGCGCGGCGGCGAGCGCGAGGCCCGCGGCGGCTGCGATGAAAGTGAAGCGACGAGGCATGGTTCGTTCTGGTTGTTGAGGAAGGTCAAGGATTCTACAACAGGTAGAATGCGCTTTTGCCCGGGGATATCGATTTCATGCGCTTCAACGGTTCCGCCGAATACGTCTCCACCGACGACCTGACGCTCGCGGTCAACGCCGCGATCACGCTGCAGCGCCCGCTCCTCGTCAAGGGCGAGCCCGGCACCGGCAAGACCATGCTCGCGGTCCAGGTCGCCAAGGCCCTGGGGGTGCCGCTGCTCGAGTGGCACATCAAGTCGACCACCAAGGCGCAGCAGGGCCTGTACGAATACGACGCGGTCTCGCGCCTGCGCGACTCCCAGCTCGGCGACCCCCGCGTGCACGACATCCACAACTACATCGTGAAGGGCATGCTCTGGCAGGCGTTCACCGCCGATTCGCCCGTGGTGCTCCTGATCGACGAGATCGACAAGGCGGACATCGAGTTCCCGAACGACCTGCTGCGCGAACTGGACCGCATGGAGTTTTACGTCTACGAGACGCGCGAGCTGGTAAGGGCGAAGCACCGGCCGATCGTGTTCATCACCTCGAACAACGAAAAGGAGCTTCCGGATGCGTTCCTGCGCCGCTGCTTCTTCCACTACATCCGCTTCCCGGACAAGGAGACGATGGAGAGAATCGTGGGCGTGCACTACCCCTCGCTCAAGAAATCGCTCCTTCGCGAGGCGATGGAGGTGTTCTTCGAGGTGCGTGAGGTGCCGGGCCTGAAGAAGAAGCCCTCGACCTCGGAGCTGCTCGACTGGCTGAAGCTCCTCCTTGCCGAGGACATCCCGCCGGACGCGCTCCGCTCCAAGGACCGCAAGACCATCATCCCGCCGCTGCACGGCGCGCTGCTCAAGAACGAACAGGACGTGCACCTCTTCGAGCGGCTCGTCTTCATGACCCGCGCCAAGGGAGCCTGAGAATCAGATGGACTTGAAGCTCGGGGGCAAGACCGCGCTTGTCTCGGGCTCGACCAAAGGAATCGGGTTTGCGATCGCAGCGCTGCTCGCGCGCGAAGGCGCGCGGGTGATCCTGAACGGCAGAACCGAGGAGGCCGTCGCCGAGTCGAAGAGGAGGATTCTCGATTCGAGTCCGGAAGCCGGAATCGAAGGCTTCGCCGGGGACCTCGCCACCGCCGCCGGGTGCGACGCGATCGCGCGGCGCTTCCCGGCTGTGGACATCCTCGTCAACAACCTCGGCATCTTCGAGCGAAAGGCGTTCCAGGAGATCACTGACGAAGACTGGCAGCGCTATTTCGACGTGAACGTGATGAGCGGCGTGCGCCTTGCGCGCGCCTACCTGCCGGGCATGAAGCGGCGGGACTGGGGCCGGATCGTGTTCATCTCGAGCGAGAGCGCGATCCAGATCCCGGACAACATGATCCACTACGCAATGACGAAGACCGCTCAGCTCGCGATCTCGCGCGGGCTCGCCGAGACCTGCGTGGGCACCCGAGTCACGGTAAACGCGGTGCTGCCCGGTCCTACCCTCAGCGACGGCAACAAGGCGGCAATCGCGAAGCGCGCCCCCGGCCGCCCGTTCCCGGAGGTGGAGAAGGAGTTCTTCGAGAAGATCCGCCCGAGCTCGCTCCTCAAGCGCTACGCGCAGCCCGAAGAGGTCGCGTCGCTCGTCGCCTACGTCTGCAGCCCGCTTGCGTCGGCCACCAACGGCGCGGCGCTGCGCGTGGACGGCGGCGTGGTCCGGGCCTGCTTCGGATAGGACCGGCCGTGCTGATCGACTTCTTCCTCAAGCTGAAGAGCCACAGGCTCCCGGTCTCGATCAAGGAGTACCTGACGCTGCTCGAAGCCATGCAGCGCGGCGTGATCGGGCCGTCGGTCGACGATTTCTATTACCTCTCGCGCGCGGCGCTGGTGAAGGACGAGGCGAACTTCGACAAGTTCGACCGCGCGTTCTCCGAGTTCTGGCAGGGCGTGGAGACGATTCCCGGAATCGAGTCGCAGATTCCGCTGGAGTGGCTGCTGAAGCAGGTCGAGCTCGCGTTGACGGAGGAAGAGAAGGCGCAGATCAAGGCGCTCGGCGGGTGGGACAAGCTCATGGAGACGCTCAAGAAACGCCTCGAGGAGCAGAAAAGCCGCCACCAGGGCGGCTCGAAGTGGATCGGCACCGGCGGCACCTCGCCTTTCGGCGCCTACGGCTACAACCCGGAGGGCATCCGAATCGGCCAGGACCGCGGCCGCAACCGCAGCGCGGTGAAGGTGTGGGACCAGCGCGAGTACCAGAACCTGGACGACTCCGTCGAGCTGGGGACGAGAAACATCAAGGTCGCACTGCGGCGCTTGCGGAAATTTGCCCGGGAGGGCGCGCCCGAGGAGTTCGATCTGGATACGACCATTTCCCAGACGGCGAAAAAGGCGTATCTCGACATCCACATGCGCCCGGAGCGGCGCAATGCGATCAAGGTGCTCATGTTCATGGACATCGGCGGCACCATGGACGACCACGTCAAGCTCGCCGAGGAGCTGTTCTCGGCTTCGAAGACCGAGTTCAAGCACCTGGAGTTCTACTACTTCCACAACTGCCTCTACGATTTCGTCTGGAAGGACAACCGCCGGCGCCACTCCGAGCGCACGCGCACCTGGGAGATCCTCCACAAGTACGGCCACGACTACAAGGTGATCTTCGTCGGCGACGCGACCATGAGCCCGTATGAGATTCTGCAGCCCGGCGGAAGCATCGAATATTTCAACGAGGAGCCGGGCGCGGTCTGGATCAGGCGCGTGACCGACGTCTATTCCAGGTGCGTCTGGCTCAACCCCGAGCCCGAGGAAATCTGGCCCTACCGCCAGTCGATCCAGGTGATCAAGGAGCTGATGGGCAACCGCATGTTCCCCACCACGATCGAGGGCATCGAGCGGGCGATGAAAGCGCTCGCCAAGTGACCTAGGACCGGGTCCAGGGGTTGAGCAGCGCGACACCGAAGGGCTCGAAATGCGGCGCGTTGCGCGTAACGAGCGTCAGTCCGCGATCGAGCGCGGTCGCGGCGATCAGCCCGTGGACGAACGATCCGCTGCGGCCACCCCTCCCGGCACGCGCCGCGACATCCGCCCAGCGAAGGATCACCGCCTCGTCCACCGGGACGATGCGGCCGGAAAATGCCCGCCGCAGCCTCTCGCTCCAGCTCAGCAGCGCGCTTCGGCGCCTGCCGGGCGCGAGCCGCGACACGCCCCGGCGTATCTCGCCCAGGGTGATCACCGACACATGCAGCGAATCGGGATCGGCCTCGGACATCCAGCCGACGACGCCCCCGTCCGGCCGAGGCTTCGAGAGCTCCGACATGACGCACGTGTCGATGAGATAGCTCACGCCGGATCGGCCCTTCGGGCAGGCGAGCCGTCGCGGACGAGGATGCGGCTGAGGTCCACCGGGCACGCGCGCAACAGATCGAGCAGCGCCCTCGCCGCCCGGCGCTTTCCCGCCGGGCTGCGCCCCCCGGCGATCGCGGACACGGTCACGACCGGCCGGCCATGTCGCGTGACCGTCTGCGGACCCTCGCTCAGGGCGCGGTCGACGACCCGGCTGAACTCGTTCTTCGCCTTCTGCAAGGGCCAGCGCGCGCTCATGCTATCCTGCGATCTGTCTAGTATGGACAGATTTTACACCCCATGATCGCGGCCGCGCTTCGCAGGCGGCTCGACGCCTTCAGGCCGTTTTCCGGCCTCCCGGCGTCGACCCGCGACCGCCTGCTTGCCGGCGCCACCGTCGAAGCCCTGACGCGCGGCACCGCGCTCTTTCGCGAAGGCGAGCAGGCCGAGTCCGTGTACCTCGTGCTCGAGGGCTCGATCGGGCTCGCCGCGTCGGCTGAAAAGCCGGAGACGACGATCGTGGAGATCTTCCGCAAGGGCGAGATCTTCCTCGCGCCGGCCGCGATCCTGCGCCTTCCGAATCTCGTGTCCGCGGTCGCGCTCTCGCCGGCGCGCGTGCTCGCGCTACCCGCCGCCGTGTTCCGCGAGGCGCTCGACCGGGACCCGGCGCTCGCGCGCGCCATGGTCGACGTGCTGGCGCGCCACTGGCGTGTGCTCGTGGAGCAGGTGAAGGACCTGAAGCTTCGCTCGGCGCCCGAGCGGCTGGCCGTTTACCTGCTCCGTCTCGCCGGCGCCTCCAGAGGGGAGCGCCCCGTGCAGATTGACCTCGCCGAGCCGCGCAAGGCGCTTGCCGCCCGCCTCAACATGCGTCCCGAGAACCTGTCGCGCGCGCAGGTCCTGCTTCGCGCCCACGGCGTGACGAGCGTGGGCAAGACGGGGGTGCGCATCGCGAGCCTCGCGCGGCTGCGCGCGTTTGCCTACGGCGGTTCTGCTAACGCTGGGCCCCCGCCCCCGATCGAGTCGAGGGCAGGCTTTTCGCGGGGACGACGGAGGCGTTCCCCCGGATAAGCTCCTCGAACGCCTCGGCCTCGAGCGGCGCGCTGAAGTGGTGGCCCTGCCACTCGTCGCAGCCGAGCGAGCTGAGGCGCGCGAGCTGCGCGGCGCTCTCCACGCCTTCGGCCGCGACGTGCAGCCCGAGCGATTTCGCCATCGCGGAGATCGCCTGCACCAGCACGGCGTCGTCGCGGTTCGAGTCGAGCTCGCGCAGGAACGAGCGGTCGATCTTGAGCTTGTCGATCGGGAGCTGGCGCAGGTAGGCGAGGCTCGAGTAGCCGGTGCCGAAGTCGTCGATCGCCACCCGCACCCCGAGCGCGCCGATGCGGCGAAGCGTCTCGACGTTCGCCGCGAGGTTCGTCATCAGGACGCGCTCGGTGACCTCGAGCTCGATCGCCGCGCCCGGCACGCCGTTGGCGGCGAGCGCCGCGCCGAGCTGCGCGACGTAGTCTTGCCCTCCGGCCAGCTCGTGCGCCGAGACGTTGAGGGCGAACCAGAGGTCCGTCCCGAGCGCGCGGCGCCAGGCGCCGATCCGCGAGAGCGCGCGCTCGAGCGTCCATTCGCCCACCGCGCGGATGAGGCCGCAGTCCTCCGCCACGGGAATGAACGCGTCCGGCATCAGCAGCCCCTCGCGCGGGTGGCGCCAGCGCACGAGCACCTCCGCGCCCACGATCGCCGCGCGCGCGCCCGTGCGCACCACGGGCTGGTAATGCAGCGCGAGCTCGCCGCGCGCGAGCGCTCCGCGGAGGTCGTTCTCCACCCCGAGCCGCGCCGACGCGCGCGCGTGAAGCTCGGGCGAGAAGAAACGGAAGCCGTTGCGGCCCGTCTCCTTGGCGTGGAACATGGCGGCGTCGGCGTTTCTCAGGAGCTCGGCGAAGTCGCGCCCGTCGCCGGGATACACCGCCACGCCGATCGAGGCGGTGAGGCCGAGCGCGCGCCCCTCGATCGTGAACGGGCGCGCGAGGATCGACAGGATGCGCTGCGCCGCCACCGCCGCGTCCTGCGTGCTCTTCAGGCCGTTCCACAGCAGCACGAACTCGTCGCCCCCCAGGCGCGCGAGCGTATCGTCGCGCCGCAGCGTCCCGGCCAGGCGTTCCGCCACCGCGCGCAGGAGCGCGTCCCCGGCCTGGTGTCCCAGCGAATCGTTCACCAGCTTGAAGCGGTCGAGATCCAGGCAGATCATCGCGAGCTGGCCGCGGTTTCGCGCCGCGGCGAGGATCGCCTGCCCCGCGCGGTCGGCGAGCAGCACCCGGTTCGGAAGCCCGGTGAGCGCGTCGCGCGTGGCGAGGAACTGGATGCGCTCCTCGGCCTGCTTGCGCGCGGTGACGTCCGCGGCGGTGCCTCGGTAGCCGAGGAGCCGGCCCTCGGCGTCGCGTACCGGGACGCCGGAGAGGCTCTGCCAGATGACGCGACCCGACTTGGTGATCGCGCGGTGCTCGAGCCCCCGGAACGGCTCGCCGCGCGCCGCGTGCTCCTCCAGCAGCGGCTCGATCGCGCGCGCCTCGCCCAGCGGCATGAAATCGCGCGGCGCGCGCCCCAGGATTTCCGAGCGCATGAAGCCGAGCACGGCCTCGGCGCGCTCGGACAGGTACGTGTAGCGCCACGCCGCATCGGTTTCCCAGACGTACTCGCCGGAAGCCTCCACCACGTCGCGGAAACGCCGCTCGCGCTCGGCGAGCGCGGCCTGCGCCTTCCGGTTCTCCGAGGTGTCGCGCCACACGCCCTGCACCACCAGGCGTCCGCGCTCCAGGTACGACACGCTCGCCGCGTCCACCACGGTCTCGCCGCCATCCAGGCACCGGAGCTTGCGCTCCTCGAATTTCGTGGTCCCCGGCCCGAGCGCGTGATAGCGGTTGCGCTCGCGGAATCGTTCGAGATGGTCCGGGTGGATCAGGTCCTCGATGCGCATCCCCACGAGCCGCCGCGCGAGCCCCGCGCGCACCATGCGCGCGGCGGCCGGGTTGGCGTACTCGATCACGCCGCCGCTGTGCACCACGACGCCGTCGGGCGCGAGCTCGATGAGCGACCGATAGCGCGCCTCGGCGTCGCGGCTCGCCTGCTCGGCGCGCTTGCGCGCGTCGATGTCCGCGACCACGCCCGACATGCGCACCGCGCGTCCCGCGCCGTCGCGCTGCGTGACGCGGCCGTGCGAGTGGACCCACTTCCAGCCGCCTGCGGCCTGCACGCGGTAGTCGACCGCGTAGGACGGCGCTTCGCCCTTCAGCGCGCGCAGGTAGGCCGCGCGTACCGCCTCGCGGTCGGCGGGATGCACGATCTGGAGGAGTTCGGCGGTGCGCGTGTTCACCGCTGCCGGCTCAGCCCCGAGGAGGCGCGCCCAGCCTTCGTCGAGATAGATCGCGTCCGCGCCGACCTCTACGTCCCAGACCGCAAGATTGCCCCCGACCGCCGCGGCTTCGAGCCGTTCCTTGGCCTGTGCGAGCGCATGCTCGTAATTGCGCCGGTCGGTGACATCGCGCCCCACGCCGCGGTAGCCGGCGAAGCGCCCGCGCGCATCGAACCGCGGCTGCCCCGCGACCACGTGGACGTGACGCGCAGCGCCTTCGCCGCGCGCGATCTCCAGGTCGAAGAACGGGAGCCGCCGCTCGAGCCGCTCCAGGTGCCGCGCGAGCTGCTCGGGCTCGATCCGAAGGTACTCGATCTCCCAGAGGCGGCGCCCGTAAACCGGGCGCTCGCCGAAGAGCGCGACCACGGTGGGGCCGCCGGAGAGCCAGCTCACGCGATGCTCCAGGTCCGACTCCCAGAACCAGTCGGCCGAGAGCGCGGTGAGGCTGCGGAAGCGCTCTTCGTTCACCCGCAGCGATTCGGTCGCGTTCCGGTCCCGCCGGCGCCACCCGACCCAGGCCGCCGCGAGGAGCGCCGCCCCCGCGAGCGGCGCGAGCGCTTCCAGGGCCGTGCGCCAGTCCACGGTGCTAGCGGGCCCTGCCTGCCTCGCGCGCGGGCGGAGCGGACGAAAGCACCTCGTCGATCGTGGTGAGCCCCGCCGCGACCTTCATCGCGCCGCTGATCCGAAGCGGCTTCATGCCTTCCTTGAACGCCTGCTCGCGGATCGCGGCGAGGTCGGCGCCCTGCGCCACGACCTCCTTGATTCCCGCCGAGTAGAGCAGCGTCTCGTACACGCCCACGCGCCCGAGATACCCGGTCATGCGGCATTCGAGGCACCCGACCGGCTTGCAGATCGTCGCCGGGCGGTTCGCCTTCCACGGGGCCACGAGCGCGTCCCACGCCGCGACGTCCTCGGCGCGGTTGAGCTCGACCGGCTTCTTGCAGTGCGGGCACAGCGTCCTCACCAGGCGCTGCGCCATCACGCCATTCACGGTGGCGTTGAGCAGGTACGGCGCGACGCCGAGCTCGAGCAGCCTCGTCACCGCGCTCGGCGCATCGTTGGTGTGCAGCGTCGAGAGCACCAGGTGCCCGGTGAGAGCCGCCTGCACCGCCATCTCCGCGGTCTGGAGGTCGCGGATCTCGCCCACCATGATGATGTCGGGGTCCTGGCGCATGAGCGCGCGCACGCCTTCGGCGAACCCCAGGTCGATCTGCGGCTGCACCTGCATCTGGTTGAACGCGCCCTCGACCATCTCGATCGGATCCTCGATCGTGCACACGTTCACCTCGGGCGTGGCGAGCGTCTTGAGCGTCGAGTAGAGCGTGGTCGTCTTGCCCGAGCCGGTGGGTCCGGTGACCAGCACGATCCCGTTCGGGCGCTCGGTCATCTCCTTCCAGCGGCGGTGGTCCTCTTCCGAGAATCCGAGCTCGCGGAAGTCGCGCACCAGCACCTCGGGGTCGAAGATCCGCATCACGAGCTTCTCGCCGAACGCCGTGGGGAGCGTGGACAGGCGCAGCTCCACCTCCTCGCCGTCGAGCGTGCGCGTCTTGATGCGCCCGTCCTGGGGGCGGCGTTTCTCCACCACGTCCATGCGGCCGAGGATCTTGATCCGGCTCGTCATCGCCGCGAGCACCGCGGCCGGGATCTGGTAGACCTGGTGCAGCACGCCGTCGATGCGGAACCGGACGATCCCGACCTCGCGCCGCGGCTCGATGTGGATGTCGCTCGCGCGCTGCTCGAAGGCGTAGCTCCAGAGCCAGTCGACCACGCGCACGATGTGCGCGTCGTTCGCGTCGAGCTGCTTGTTCGCCTGGCCGAGCTCTACGAGCTGCTCGAAATTCGAGAGCCCCGAGACGCCCGTCACGCCGCGTGCCGCGCCCTTCACGGACTTGGCGAGGTTGTAGAACTCGACCTGGTAGCGCTCGATGTCGGCCGGATTCGCGATCACGCGCTTGATCTCGAGCTTGAGGATCGGCGCAAGCTCGCGCTCCCAGGCGCGCTCCCAGGGCTCGGCGGTGGCGATCACCGCCTCCCGGGTGGTGACGCCCACCGGCAGGATGCGGAAGCGCGTGGCGTAGGCCGAGGACATGATCTCGGTCACCGCGGTGAAGTCGATCTTGAGCGGGTCGATGTGCAGATACGGCATGCCCACGCGCTTCGCGAGCCACTCCGTGAGCAGCTCGAGCGACAGCAGGCGGTTCGGAGGGGCCGCGCTCTTCCACTTCTGGTCGGCCACGATCACCAGCGGATGGCTCGAGCCGCGGTAGTAGCGCCGCTCCTTCTTCAGCTTCTCCGCGGCCTCGGGCTCGACCATGCGGTCCTCGACCAGCCAGTCGACGACCTCGGCGAGCGCAAGGCGCCGTTCCGGAGCAGGTGCTTTGACCGCTTGCTGCATGAGAGGGGGAATATACCCCTGAACCTGCAAGGCTGCCCGGTCGGGGTCAGGTCTTGAATTGACGCCTTTCGCCAGGGCCCGACTCCGTGTGTTCCGCGAAGCGGCGCGCCGTCACGATCCGGGTCTTGCCGATGCGCTTCAGCGCGAGGAGAGGCTTGTCCCCTGTGACGAGGTACTCCGCGCCTGCCGCAAGGGCCATCGCGAGGAGGTACTCGTCGCCCGGGTCCGGCGACGCGCCCGGGCGTTGCAGCCGCCTGAGCACCACGTTCGCGCGCCTCAATTCGTTCACGACGCGCCCGACGGCACCGCGCGGCAGATGCGGCCGCAGCTTCGAATAGGCTGCCGCGCGCTTGAACTCTTCGATCTGCTCCGGGCTCGTCACCAACCGAAATCGTCCGGCGCGCCACGCATCGACGATCTGCGCCGGGGCCCCTGGGGAGTGCAGCGCACCGAGCAGAACGCTGGTGTCGACGACGACCTGCACCGGTCAGCGCCGGCGCGCGCACGCCACCGCTTCGGCGACGAGCCTCTCGAACCGCCGCCTGGAAAGCTTCCGGGTCTGGGACCGGATCTCGCTCAGCGCCTCGGCCAGGTCCGCCCGGCCTTTGGCGGGCCGCGCCGGCAGCGCCGACTTCCGCAGCCTTTCCTTTACCGCGTCCTGGACGAAACGAGACAGATCACCCTTGCGCCCGCCGCTGCGGCCGAGATAACCGCGCAGCGCCTTATCCGTTTCACGCGACACCTTCAGCGACCACCGCACCGTGTCTTCCCTCCAGCCTCCTAGTTGGACACATAAGCGCACATGCAGCCATTGTGCCAGAGCACGCTGGCGGCGAGCGCTTCAATCGGCCCGCAACCCGGCCTTTCGCACCAGGCGCGCGTAACGTTCCCGCTCCTCGCGGAGAAACGCGCCGAACTCGTCCGGCCCGGCCGGCGCCGGGTGCAGGCCCGCGTCGCGCATGCGCCTGCGTACGTCCTCGTTCGCGAGGGCGCGCACGATCTCCGCGCCCAGGCGCACCACGATCGCGCGCGGCGTGGCGGCCGGCGCGGCCACGCCTTGCCAGCTTCCGAGCTCGAACCCGGGCAGCGTCTCGCGCATCGCGGGCAAGGCATCGAACGGCTCGGCGCCGATCGCGGGATCGGTGCGCGCGAGCGCCTTTGATCGCCCTGCGCGAGCGTTCGCGTGCGCCGCCGCTACGCCGTCGAAAAGGAGATCCACTTCGCCGCGCAGCAGCGACGCCGCAGCCTGGGTGTTGCCGCGGAACGGCACCATGACCACCGGCACGCCGCCCAACGCCCCAAGCAGCGCGCAGGCGATCTGCGTGACGCCGCCCGAGTGCGCGCAGGTGACCTCGCGCGGGTTACTTCTCGAATCCGCGATCAATTGGACGACGTCGAAGGACGAAAGCGAAGAACCTGCCACCAGCACGAACTGCGTGCGCGCGAGGCGCGCGACCGGCGCGAGGTCGCGTCCCGGGTCGGCCCCGGAGGGCTGGAGCAGCGGGTTGATGACCAGGCTCGTGAGCGCAAGCAGCACCGTGTAGCCGTCCGGCGCGGCACGCGCTACGGCTTCGGTAGCGACCCCTGTCTGCGCGCCGGGACGGTTTTCCACCACCACCGGCTGCCCGAGCCCCGGCCGAGCGGCGCGGCGAGGATCCGCGCCGCCGTGTCCGGCTGGCCGCCCGGCAGCACCGGGACCACGAGGCGCAGCGGCCTCTCCGGCCAATCGCCCGAAGGATTCGAACAGGGGGACGCGAGCGCAAGGACGCACGCAAGTGAAAACGCCCCGACGGTTTCAGCCCGGCGCATTCGCGCGCAGCCGCTCGAGCGCACGGCGCGCGAGTTCGCGCCGCAGCACCTTGCCGGCGGGATTGCGCGGCAGCTCCGCGAGCGCGAAGATGCGCCGGGGCGCGCGCCGCCCGAGCAGCGCGCGGCAATGATCGAGGAGCGCGCGCTCGTCGAATTCGCCTCGCGCGACGACCGCCGCGAGGAGCACCTCGCCCTTGGCGGTGCGCGCGCCGAACGCCGCGGCCTCCGCCACCCCGGGATGCTGCTCGAGGACGCGCTCGATCTCCTGCGGCATCACCTTGAGGCCGCCCACGTTCACCACGTCGTCGGTGCGCGACTCCACGAACAGCACGCTCCCGCGCCGGATGCGCCCCACGTCTCCGGGGTAGTACCACCCGCCGCGGAACACCCTGGCGCTCGCTTCCGTGTCGTCGAAGTAGCCCGCCGGAACCGTCACGCCGCGCAGCCGAAGAATCCCCGGCTCGCCGTCGGGAAGCAGCCGGTCGCGCTCGTCCACGATCTGCGCCTCGATCCAGGGCACGATGCGCCCGGCCGCGCCCGGAGCGCGGCGCAGCAGCTCGGCGTCGGCGATCGCCACGCGACCCGCCTCGGTCGAGCCGTAAATGTTCCGGATATGCGGCGTGATGCGCCCCGCTGCCTCCTCGAAGAGCGCGCGCGGAAGCTGGCTTCCGCCCACGCACAAATCCGCGAGCCCCGGACAGGCGGCGCGGTTTCCCGGCGCCGCGCGCAGCAGGCTGCCGAGCAGCCCCGGCGAGACGAATGCGTGCGTGACACGCTCCGCTCGCACCGTATCGAAGAAAGCGTGCACCGAGGTCGAGGGCGAAAACACCAGGGTCCCGCCGGCCAGCAACTGCGCGAGCGCGGGCCGCAACCCCATGCTCGACTCGAGCCCCCGGTAGCAGTAGAAACGGCTCTGCGCCCCGGCGCGCTGCGTGCTCTGGTGCAGCAGCAGGTAATTGGTCGTGACGGCGTGCGTCCAGAGCACGCCCTTCGGCGCCGCCGTCGTCCCCGAGGTGAGCATGATGCGCCAGGGCGCATCGTACGCGCCGGTACGCGCAACCGGCGCCGGCGCGGACGCGCCGCGGATCCATTCGCGATCCACGAGATGAAACGGCAGCCCCTCCACCGCACAATCGTCCCGATCGGCCAGAACCGCGCGCACGCCGAATCGCGTGGCAATCGACTGCCGAAGCGCGGGCGATGCCTCGGGCGGCAGCGCTACCGACACCGCGCCCGCGCGCGCGGCACCGAGCAGCACCGCGAGATGCAGCGGGCTCGTGCGCATCGCGATCCCGATCACCTCCCCGGGCGCGATCGCCCGGGCCGCGAGCCCCGCGGCGATTGCCGCGATATCCGCATCCAGTTGCGCGTACGTGCGCGGCCGCCCCTCGCGCACCAGCGCCGGCGCGTCGGGCCGGATGCGCGCCTGGCGCGCGACGATGTCGGCGACGTTCATGCCGGAGGACTATACCCGAACGCTACAATGCCGCATGGCCGCCGTTCCCCGTGCATTCGAACCCGCCCTCGCGCAGGACGTGCGCCCGCGCGAGGTGTGGGCGTGGAGCATGTACGACTTCGCGAACTCGGGCTACACGACGGTGGTGATCACCGCCGTGTTCAACGCGTACTTCGTGGCGGGGATCGCGGGCAAGGCGCCGTGGGCGACGTTCGCGTGGACCGCGGCGCTGTCGGTTTCGTACGCGGCGGTGCTCATGAGCGCGCCCCTCGTGGGGGCCTGGGCCGACGCGCACGCGGCCAAGAAGCGGCTGCTGCTGCTCGCGACCGCGGGTTGCGTTTTCTTCACTGCACTGCTTTTTTTCGCCGGGCCGGGAAACGTCGCCCTTGCGGTGGCGCTCGTCATCCTCTCCAACTTCTTCTTCGCCACGGGCGAGAACCTGATCGCGGCGTTCCTGCCCGAGCTCGCGTCCTCCAAGGCGATGGGGCGCGTCTCGGGCTGGGGCTGGGCATTCGGCTATCTCGGCGGACTGGTCGCGCTGGGGATCTGTCTTTTCTACATTTCGATTTCGCAACAAGCCGGACGGACAGCCGAACAGTTCGTCCCGGTCACGATGCTGATCACGGCAGCGCTGTTCGCGCTGTGCGCCGCGCCGACGTTCCTCTTTTTGAAGGAGCGGGCCGTGCCGAGGCCGGCCGACGGCAAGGCGTGGGCGCGGGTGATGCACACCCTTCAGCACGCGCGGGAATACCGCGACCTGCGGCAGTTTCTCGTCTGCATCCTCTTCTACCAGGCGGGCATCATGGCGGTGGTGGCGCTCGCCGCGATCTACGCGCAGGAGGCGATGAAGTTCACCACGCAGCAGACGATCGTGCTGATCCTGGTCGTCAACGTCACCGCGGCGCTCGGCGCTTTCGGGTTCGGCTACCTGCAGGACGCGATCGGGCACGTACGCGCGATGGCGCTGATCCTCGCCGGCTGGATCGTCATGATCGCGCTCGCCTACTTGGCGGGCGACGCGCCCACCTTCTGGGCCGCGGCGAACCTCGCGGGCCTCTGCATGGGCTCGTCACAGGCCGCGGGGCGCGCAATCGTGGGCTACCTCTCGCCGCCGGCGCGCCTCGCAGAGTTCTTCGGGCTGTGGGGCCTGGCGGTGAAAGCCGCCTCGATTTTCGGGCCGCTCACCTACGGCGCGGTCACCTGGACATTCGCGGGCGATCATCGCCGCGGCATCCTCGCGGTGGGCGCGTATTTCGTTGTCGGCCTTGCGCTGCTCGGTGGGCTCGACGTCGAGCGCGGGCGGCGCGCAGCGCTGGGTTGAACGGATGCAGGAAACGGATTTTCACGGCGTCTTCCCGTATCTCGTCTCCCCCATCGACGAGAACGGCGGGGTGAAAGCCTCCGTCCTGAAGACCCTGTGCAACGACCTCATCGCCGCGGGCGTACACGGGCTCACGCCGCTCGGCTCGACGGGCGAGTTCGCGTATCTCTCGCGGGCGCAGAAGCGGCGCGTGGTCGAGGTGACGCTCGATGCGGCGGCGGGGCGCGTGCCGGTGGTGGCGGGCGTGGCCTCCACCACGACGGCGGACGCGGTAGCGCAGGCGCGCGAATTCGAGCGCCTGGGGTGCGACGGCATCCTCGCGATCCTGGAAGCGTACTTCCCGGTGCCCGATGACGGCGTGGTCTCGTATTTCGAGGCGATCGCGAACGCAGTTTCGCTTCCCCTGGTGCTCTACACGAACCCGAATTTCCAGCGCTCGGACCTGAGCCTTCACGCAATCGTGCGCCTTTCGCACGTGCCGAACGTCCGCTACCTCAAGGACGCCTCGTTCAACACGGGCCGGCTGCTCTCGATCCTGAACGCCGTGGAAGGAAGGATGAAGGTGTTCGCCGCCTCGTCGCACGTGCCGGCGTGCGTGATGCTTCTCGGGGGCGTGGGCTGGATGGCGGGGCCTGCGTGCGTGGCGGCGCGCCAGAGTGTCGCGCTGTACGAAGCGTGCCGGCGGCGCGACTGGGACGAGGCGATGCGGCTCCAGCGGCCGCTCTGGTCGCTCAACCAGGCGTTCGCGAGGCACAGCCTCGCGGCGTGCATCAAGGGCGCGCTCGAGCTCCAGGGCTACGCGGTGGGCGCGCCGCTTGCGCCGCAGCCGCCGCTCTCGGCCGCCGGGATCGAGGAGGTTCGCGCCGCGCTCGCCGCGATCGGCGCGCTGCGGGAGTAAACTTCGGTCCCGCTTCGAAAATCACTTGAGGAGATGATCCCATGACGATCAAGGTCGGCGACCGCCTGCCCGAGGGCAAGCTCAGCGAATCCGCGGGCTGGGACGACGGCACCAACTGCCCGATGCGGCCCAGCGAGGTCTCGGTGACGGAAGCCGCGAAGGGCAAGAAGATCGCGATCTTCGGGCTTCCGGGCGCGTTCACGCCGACCTGCTCGGCCAAGCACGTGCCGAGCTACCTCGCCAACCTCGACAAGCTGAAGGCGAAGGGCGTGAGCGAGATCTGGTGCGTGGCGGTGAACGACGGCTACGTCATGCAGGCCTGGGGCCGGCAGGAACAGGCCACCGGCAAGATCCGGATGCTGGGCGACGGCAGCGGCCTCTGGACCAGGGCGCTCGGGCTCGAGCTCGACCTCACCGGCGGCGGCATGGGCGTTCGCATGAAGCGCTTCTCGATGCTCGTTGACGACGGCGTGGTGAAGAGCCTCAACATCGAGGCGCCCGGCAAGTTCGAGGTCTCGGGCGCGGAGACGCTGCTCGCGCAGCTCGGCTAGATCAGGCGCGAGACGGTCTGATAGGCGCGGATGGCGTTGCGCACGTAACTGTCCCGGATCGATTCCGGGGCGATGGTCGGGCTGGCCGCAGGGATTGCGGCGGCCGCGCCGAGCGTCACGCGGGTGGAGGCCTCGATCAGCTTCCGGGTGCGCTCGAGCAGCACGTTGAGCGCGCCCGGATCCTCGAGATCGATGTTGAGGGCTTTCGCCGCGCCGGCGACCCGCGGATCGCGCAGTGCCCGCGCGAACGCACCGGCTGCGCCGTCCGTCGCGCCCGCGATCCGCGCGACCTGCGCGATCGTCGTCACGAGGGCGCGGTGCCGGGATCCAGGAGCTGGAGGATCAGCGCGATGAGGAGCGCCTGCGCCAGTTCACTGAGCGTCGACTCGCCGTCCTTCCCGTCCATCGCAAAGAGCGCGACCGCCGCATCCGAGAGCTGCACCTGCGTGCTCGCCGGAAGCCCGGAGTCCGCGATCGCGCCCAGAAGCTCGCCCATCGAGCTCGCCGAGGCCGCCACCGCGACGAGCCGGCCGATCCCCGCTCCGCCGGGGCCTGCCGCAATCATGTCCGCCCAGGCGGCGAGTCCTGCGCTGCTGCCAGCACCGATTGCATCGATTCGCATCTCGATTTCCTCCTCGGGGGGTCGAGCGCGCGATGCTAGTAGGAATTTCTCCTGCGCGTTGCAAGGCTTTGTGCGAATTGTCAGGATTTGTCGGCGGACGCCGCGAGCAACAGCGCGTTCATGCGCCTGACGAACCCCGCGGGATCGTCGAGCGGCGCGCCTTCGGCGAGCCGGGCCTGCTCGAAGAGGAGCAGCGCCCAGTCGGCGAAGCGCGCCTCTTCGCGCTGCATCCGGAGCACGATCGGGTGCGCGGGGTTCACCTCGAGGATCGGCTTCGATTCGGGCGCCTGCTGGCCCGCCGCACGAAGCAGCCGGGCGAGATTCGCGCTCATGTCGTACTCGTCGGCCACCAGGCACGCGGGCGAGTCGGTGAGGCGCTGCGTGATCCGGACGTCCTTGACCCTTTCGCCGAGCGAGTCCCTGATTTTCGAGACGAGATCGCGGAGCTCGCGGGATTTTTCCCGGATCGATTCCTTCTCGGCCTGGTCGGACAGATCCCCCAGATCCAGCCCCCCGCGCGCGACCGAGGCGAGCTTCCTTCCTTCGAACTCCGGGAGGTTCGCAACGACCCATTCGTCCACGCGGTCGGAGAGGAGCAGCACCTCGATGCCCTTCTTGCGGAACACCTCGAGGTGGGGGCTGGAGCGCGCCGCGGCATGCGACTCGGCGGTGAGGTACCAGATGCGGTCCTGGCCCGGCTTCATGCGGGCCGCGTAGTCGGCGAGCGACACGGCCTGCGCCTCGCCCTCCGAGGCGGTAGACGAGAACCGCAGGAGCCTGGCGATGCGCTCGCGGTTCGCGGGGTCTTCGCCCACGCCCTCCTTGAACGCGCGCCCGAACTCGCGCCAGAACGCGGCGTACTTGTCCGGCTCCTTCTCCGCCAGGTCCTCCAGCAGCCCGAGCACGCGCTTCACGCAACCGGCGCGGATCGCTTCGAGATCCCGGCTTTGCTGAAGGATCTCGCGCGAGACGTTGAGCGGCAGATCGGCCGCGTCGATCACGCCGCGCACGAAGCGCAGGTACGCCGGCATCAGGTGCTCGGCATCCTCCATGATGAAGACGCGCTTCACGTAGAGCTTCACGCCGTGGCGCCCGTGGCGATCCCACAGGTCGAAGGGCGCGCGCCCCGGGATGTAAAGCAGCTGCGTGTACTCGTGCCGCCCCTCCACGCGGGCGTGCGCCCAGGCGAGCGGGTCCTCGAAATCGTGCGCCACGTGCTTGTAGAACTCGCGGTACTGCTCCTCGGTGATGCCGCCCTTCGGCCTCGCCCAAAGGGCCCCGCCCTGATTGAGCGTTTCATCCTTTCCCGGCATCAGCTCCTTCGTCACCGGGTCGAGCTTCGACTCGCCCACCAGGACAATCGGAAGGCCGATGTGATCGGAGTACTTGCGCACGATCTCCTTCACACGCCAGGGCTCGAGGAGCTCGTCCTCGCCTTCGCGGAGATGGAGCGTCACCTCGGTCCCGCGCGCGCGCCGCTCCACGCCTTCCACGCTGTACTCGCCCGCACCGTCGGACTCCCAGCGTACGCCTTCGGCCGCAGCCAGCCCGGCGCGCCGGGTGGCGAGCGTGACGCGGTCCGCGACGATGAACGAGGAGTAGAACCCGACGCCGAACTGCCCGATCAGGCGCACATCCTTCTGCGCCTCGCCCGAGAGCTTCGAGAGGAACTCCCTGGTGCCCGATTTGGCGATCGTGCCGATATTGGCGATCACCTCGTCGCGCGACATCCCGATGCCGTTGTCCGAGACCGAGATCGTGCGCGCTCCCTTGTCGATGCGGATCCGGATCGAAAGCTCCGGGTCTGCCTCGTAGAGGGCCGGATGCGCGATCGCCTCGAAGCGCAGCTTGTCGGCGGCATCCGACGCGTTCGAGATCAATTCCCGCAAAAAGATCTCCCTGTTGCTGTAAAGCGAATGGATCATGAGGTCGAGGAGCTGCCGGACCTCCGCCTGGAATCCGAGGGTCTGTTTCGCCGTTGCCGGGTTCTCCATGGAATCGACGTCGTGAAATTCGAGATAATTGAATCAATCAGGAATGATAGTCGATCGACCCGCGTTCGCGGCGGGCCTGCGCGCGAGCCTGCCGGTGCTGCCCGGGATCGCGCCCTTCGGCATGATCTGCGGGGTGGCGATGGTCGCGGGCGGCATCGCGCCGCTCGCCGCCGTGCTGATGTCGCTCGTCGTGTTCGCGGGCGCCTCGATGCTCGCGGCGAGCCAGCTGCTCGCCTCCGGCGCGCCGGTGTTGCTGGTCGTGGCGACGGCGTTCTTCATCAACCTGCGATTCATGATGTACAGCGCCTCCGTGCGGCTGCATCTGGGGGACCTGCCGCTGCGATGGCGGCTGCTGGTGGCGTACCTGCTGGCCGACAACCCGTACGCGCTTTGCATGGCGCGCTTCGCCGACCATCCCGACGACCGCGGCAAGCCGGGCTTCTACCTCGGCGCCACCGTCCCGGTGTGGCTTTGCTGGCAGGCCGCGGTGATCGGGGGGGTGCTCCTCGGCGCAGGCCTGCCGGCCGCCTGGAAGCTCGAATTCGCGGCGCCCCTTGCCTTCATCGCGATCTCGGTGCCGCTTCTTCGCGACCGCGCCATGGTCGCAGCGGCGCTCGCGGCGGGCGCGACCGTGGTTCTCGCGCACGCCCTGCCGCTTCGCACGGGGCTCATGCTCGCGGCGCTCGCCGGGATTGCGGCAGGGCTGCTGGCCGAGCGCCGGTGCGCCGCATGAGCGGGCACGAAAAACCGGGACAGACCCGGATTTTCGGTAGGCTATGCGTGTTCGGCCGAAATCCCGGTCTGTCCCGGTTCTTCGCATGAGCGTCTGGCTCGCGATGATCGGGATGGCGGCGGTCACCTACGGCCTGCGTGCCTCGTTCCTGGTGCTCCCCGAGAAAGTGCGGCTGCCCGAGCTCGCGCGCCGGGCGCTGCGCTATGTGCCTGCCGCGGTCCTCACCGCGATCTGGGCGCCGGAACTTCTGGTACGTTCCGGGAGTCTGTCCATCGCACTCGGCAACGAGCGGCTGCTGGCGGGTGTGGCGGCGATTCTCATCGCCTGGCGTTTCCGCAATACTTTCGTAACGATCGCGGCCGGGATGGCCGCGCTGCACTTTTTCGGGCTATTGATCCGTTGAAGAACCTGCCTCGCAGAATCGCCGCAACCCTCGTCCTGGCGCTCGTAGCCTGCGCCGCCCTTTCCCGGGTCCCCGAGAAAGCGGCCTCCGTAGAAGGCGTCACGGAGTACCGCCTCGCGAACGGCCTGCGCGCGCTGCTCGTCCCTGACCCGAGCAGCGACACGGTGGCGGTGCACGTCGTGTACCTGGTGGGCTCGCGCCACGAGGGCTACGGCGAGAAGGGCATGGCGCACCTGCTCGAGCACCTGCTGTTCAAGGGCACGGCGAAATACGCCAACGTCAAGCAGGAGCTCGTGCGCCGTGGCGCGCGCTACAACGGCACCACCGGCTACGACCGCACCACCTATTTCGAGACGCTTCCGGCGAGCGCCGGGAACCTCGAATGGGCGCTCGAGATGGAGGCAGACCGCATGGTGCGTGCCAACGTCGCGAAGGCCGACCTCGACAGCGAGATGACGGTGGTGCGCAACGAGTTCGAGCTTGGCGAAAACAACCCGGGCGGCGTGCTGTTCGGGCGCATGACGCGGCTCGCATTCGGCTGGCACAACTACGGCAACGCGATCATCGGCAATCGCTCGGACATCGAGGCCGTGCCGATCGACCGGCTGCAGGCCTTCTATCGCACCTGGTACCAGCCGGATAACGCGGTGCTCGTGGTCGCGGGGCGCTTCGACGAGGCGCAGGCGCTCGCCGCGATCTCGCGGCACTTCGGGGCGATTCCCCGCCCCGCGCGGCGCCTCCCGGCCCTGTACACCCAGGAGCCGACCCAGGACGGCGAGCGGACCGTGACGCTGCGCCGCGCCGGCGACACGCAGATCGTCTCGGCCCTCTACCGCGTGCCCGCGGGCAGCCACCCGGACTACCCGGCGGTCGATGTGCTGGTGCACGTGCTCGGCAGCGCGCCCTCCGGGCGCCTGCACCGCGCGCTCGTGCAAAAGGGGCTCGCTGCCGCGGCCTGGGGCGGCGAGCATGCGATGCATGACCCGGGCTTTGCCTATTTCGGGGCGAGCCTTCCGCGCGAGGCTTCGCTCGACGCGGCGCGCGACGCCCTCGTCGACACGATCGAGGGTGCCACGCGCGATCCGATCCGCGACGACGAAGTCGAGCGCGCGAAGACCGCGCTCCTGAAAGACCTGAATCGCGTGCAGACGGACACTGCGCTGCTCGTGCGCTGGCTGAGCGAGTTCGCGGCGCTCGGAGACTGGCGGCTCCTGTACCTGTACCGCGACCGCCTGCGCGCGGTGAGCACCGCCGACGTGCGGCGCGTGGCCGCGGCCTACCTCAAGCCCGCGAACCGCGTCCTCGGCACATTCGTCCCGACGGCGGACGCGGACCGTGCGCAGATTCCGCCGCGTCCCGACGTAGCGACGATGGTCGAAGGCTATCGCGGACGCGAGGACGTCGCGCAGGGCGAGGCTTTCGATCCCTCGCCCGCAAATATCGAAAAGCGCCTGGTGCGGCGCACGCTCGCGAACGGCATCCGAATCGCGCTCCTGCCGAAGAAGACGCGCGGCGGCCTGGTGCACGCGCAGCTCTCGCTCTACTGGGGCGACGAGACGAGCAAGATGAACCGCGCCACCGCCTGCTCGCTCGCGGGCGGCATGCTGATGCGCGGCACCGCGCGGCACACGCGAGCGCAGCTCCGCGACGCGCTCGACCGGCTCCAGGCGAACCTGTCGGCGAGTGTCGACGGCGCGGGGCTCGAGGTCCGGCGCGAGCGCCTGGAACCGGCGCTGCGCCTCGCCGCCGAGGTACTGCGCGAGCCCGCATTCCCGGCCGCCGAGTTCGAGGAGCTGAAGCGCGCCGCACTCGCCGGGGCGCAAGCGCAGAAGAGCGACCCCTCGGCGATTGCCGCGGAACGTCTGCAGCGCCATCTCGCGCCCTACCCGCGCGGCCACTGGCTCGCGCCGCGCAGCACGGACGAGCAAATTGCCGAACTGCGCCGCGTCGCGCTTGACGATGCAAGGCGCTGTTACGCCGAGCTGGTGGGCGCTACGGGAGCGACCTTCGTCGCGATCGGCGACTTCGACGCTGACGCGCTCGCGAAGCTGGTCGAGGAACTCTTCGGCGGCTGGAAGAGCCCCGCCGCGTTCGAGCGCATCCCCGCGCGCTACTTCGATCGGCCCTCGCTCGAGGAGGAGGTCCGAACGCCGGACAAGGCGAACGCGGTGCTGCGCGCCGGCATGAATCTCGCGCTTCGCGACGACCACCCGGACTATCCGGCGCTCGTGCTGGGAAGCTATCTCCTCGGCGGTTCCTCCGCGGCGCGGCTTCCGGCGCGCGTGCGCGAAAAGGAGGGCCTGTCCTACAGCACCTACGCCCACTTCAACGCAGGCGCGCTCGACGCGGCCGCCTCGTTCCACGCCTCGTCGATCTTCGCGCCGCAGAACAAGCAGCGCGTGGAACGGGCGATCCGCGAGGAGCTCGGGCGCGCGCTCGCCGACGGTTTCGACGCGGCGGAGATCGACAGCGGGAAGAAGAGCCTGCTCGAGCAGCGCCGCCTCGCACGCGCCAGCGACCGACAGCTCGCAGCGCGCCTCGCCAACTACCTCTTCATCGGCCGCACCTTCGACTGGGACGAGGAGTTCGAGAGGAAGATCGCCGCCCTTTCCCCGGAGCAGGTGCGCGACGCGCTTCGCCGCCACCTCGACCCGGCGAAGCTCTCGGTTCTCAAGGCCGGGGATTTTCGGGAAAGGAACGAGCAATGAGCATCGGAAGGGAATTCCGCGAGTTCGCGATGAAGGGCAACGTGGTGGACCTTGCCGTCGGCGTGATCATCGGCGCGGCGTTCGGCAAGATCGTGAGCTCGCTCGTGGGAGACGTGATGATGCCGCTCCTCGGCACGGTGATCGGCGGGATCGACTTCACGGGCCTTGCGCTGAAGATCGGCTCGGCGACGATCGCCTACGGCAGGTTCATCCAGAGCTGCGTCGATTTCCTCATCATCGCCTGGGCGATCTTCGTGGCGATGAAGGTGATCAATCGCCTGAAGCGCGAGGAGCAAGAGCCCGCCGCGCCGGCCGCGCCGCCGCGCCAGGAGGTGCTCCTCGAGGAGATCCGGGACCTGCTCAAGTCCCGGTAGGAACGCGTGTCCCCGCCTGCGCAGGGACGCCGGCAGGTTTCAGTCGATCGGGTCGTAGCGCACTTCGAGGACCTCGAGGCGCTCCGATCCCGCAGGCGTGCGCACCTGCACCGTGTCGCCCTCGCGCGCTTTCAGGAGCGCCCGGGCGATCGGCGAGATCCAGGACACGCGCCGTTTCGCCGGATCGACCTCGTCGATTCCCACGATGGTCACGGTTCGGGTTTCATCCTTGACCCTGAAATTCACGGTCGCCCCGAAGAACACCTGATCGGTATCGCGCCCGGCGCTCTCGACCACCTCGGCGGCTTCCAGCCGCTTGATGAGGAAGCGCACCCGCCGATCGATCTCGCGCAGCCGTTTCTTCCCGTAGAGGTAATCCCCGTTCTCGGAGCGGTCGCCGTTCGAGGCCGCCCAGGCGACCGTCTGCACCACCTGCGGCCGCTCGGCCTCGACCAGACGCTTCAGCTCCGCCTTCAGGCGCGCGTAGCCCGCCGGGGAGATGTAGTTCCTTTCCCGGATCTCGGGCGGCGCGGGAGCGGCGTCCTCGTCGCGCTCGGTTTCGCGCACGAACGCTTTCGACATGGGCGAAAATTCTACACCGCGGAGCGGGCTTGCCAGCGCCGCACGCGCGCCCGAAAATGCGCCCTGCGACCACGGGGGGAAAGCCATGGCAATCCAGAAGACGGTGGAAAAGGACGATCTGCTCTCGAGGATGCGGATCAAGGAGATGGTCGTGTTCGGCCTGATCGCGCTCGTCGCGCTGCTCGCGAACCTTCCGCGCGAGTATGTGGAGGGCACGCTCGGGATCGACTACCCGCTCCTGTTCGGGGTGCTCGGGTCGCTGGTGGTGATCGCGCTGTTCCTGTACCTCAAGTTCTTCTTCTTCCTCGCGGTGGTGCTGCTGATCGCCGGAGCCAATCTCCCGGAGCAGATCGCGGACGGTTTCGGCATCTCGAAGATTCCGCTGGTGCTGGCGCTCGTCGCGATGGTCGGCATCTCGCTCATCAACTACGTGGTGAAGCTCCTGCCCACGGGCCTCGAGCCCAAGAAGAAGGAATCGAGCCCCGAGGGTATCCGCGCGATGTTCTACGCGATCGAGAAGAACAACCTCGTGTACGCGCAGAAGGTGCTGTCGATGAACTTCGACCCGAACCTCACGCACGACAACGGCTACACCCCGCTTGCCTACGCCGCGATGAAGGGCAATCCGCAGATGGTGGAGTTGTTCCTCCGGAACGGCGCCGACCCGCAGCGCACCACGCGCGAGGGCGACACCGCCGTGGAGCTTGCGCTGCGCATGGGCCATACGGAGGTCGCCGACCTTCTCAAGCGCGCGCGCCAGGACCTCGAGGCGCGCCTCGCCGGCAGCACGCAGGCCCAGCCTACTACTGTATAATTATACAGCCCAGCGCTAGGGCCCCCGGGGGCCGCCGCTGCAGCGCAAAAACGGCGTTGCGATTCAGGCGGATAACCGGAGGCTCCCCGCGTGACGCGGCGCGCACACGGGCTACTAGATATAGTGGTCGTAATGACCACGCAGACAAAATGTTGTGTTTTCAATCCCCTATGTGGGATACTTGATGTGAGACAAGAAATCGCGAACTGTTCGAGCGAAGCGGTCACGAAGCGGTAACCTTGGCGCCTCGCCCGAATCGACCCGACCGGAAAGAAAAAGGATGACGACATCTGGCACCGGTACCCACGATACCTCCACCGCGCTCGCCGAGCAGGAGATCTGCCGCGACGCGCTGATCGAGAAGTACGCCAAGGGCAAGGAGACGAGCGCCCTCGAGGTGCGCCGGCGCGTGGCGCGCGCGCTCGCGCAGGCCGAGCCCGAGGAGCGGCGCGCGCACTGGGAGAAGAGATTCCTCGCCGCGCTCGAGGAAGGCTTCATCCCCGCGGGCCGGATCAACTCCGCGGCCGGCATCCAGATGCAGGCGACGCTGATCAACTGCTTCGTGCAGCCGGTCGGGGACTCGATCTCCGAGGTGGTCGACGGCCGGCCCGGAATCTACACCGCGCTCCAGGAGGCCGCCGAGACGATGCGCCGCGGCGGCGGCGTGGGCTACGACTTCTCGTCGATCCGCCCCAAGGGCGCCGACGTGAAAGGCACGCACTCGCGCGCTTCGGGGCCCGTGTCCTACATGCGCGTGTTCGACCGCTCCTGCGAGACCGTGGAATCGGCCGGCGCGCGCCGCGGCGCGCAGATGGGGGTGCTGCGCTGCGACCACCCCGACGTCGAGGAATTCATCCACGCCAAGGACCAGGGCGATCTGAGCAACTTCAACATCTCGGTCGGGGTCACCGACGAGTTCATGGCGGCGGTGGAGAACGACCGCGACGTCGAGCTGGTGCACCGTGCCCGTCCCACGGCCGATCAGGTGAAGGAAGGCGCCTACCAGCGCGACGACGGCATGTGGGTGTACCGCAAGCTCCGGGCACGCGAGCTCTGGGAGCAGATCATGCGCTCGACGTACGACCACGCCGAGCCCGGGATCCTGTTCCTCGACCGGATCAACCGCGACAACAACCTCAACTACTGCGAGACGATCGAGGCCACCAATCCGTGCGCGGAGCAGCCGCTGCCGCCCTACGGCTGCTGCTGCCTGGGCTCGATCGACCTGACCCATTTCGTACGCGAGCCCTTCGGCGAAACGGCGCGCTTCGACTTCGAGCGCTTCGGCCGCGTCGTCGAGGTCTCGGTTCGAATGCTCGACGACGTGCTCGACGTGACTGCATGGCCGCTCGAGCAGCAGCACAAGGAAGCGATGGCGAAACGGCGCGTCGGCCTCGGGTTTACGGGCCTGGGCGACGCGCTCGTGATGCTGCGGCTGCGCTACGACAGCGAAGAGGCGCGCGCGATGGCCTCGCGAATCTCGGAGGCGATGCGCGACTACGCCTACCGGGCCTCCGTGGAGCTCGCGCGCGAACGCGGCGCGTTCCCGCTCTTCAACGCGGACCTGTACCTCTCGGGCACGAGCTTCGCAGCGCGCCTGCCCGAGGAAGTGAAGCAGCTGATCCGCCGCCACGGCATCCGCAACTCGCACCTGCTGTCGATCGCACCGACCGGGACGATCTCGCTCGCGTTCGCCGACAACGCCTCCAATGGAATCGAGCCGCCGTTCTCGTGGGTGTATACGCGCAAGAAGCGCATGCCCGATGGCACGCTGAAGGAGTTCCCGGTCGAGGACCATGCCTGGCGCCTTTACAGGGCCGGCGGGGGGGACATCGAGAACCTGCCCCCGTATTTCGTCACCGCGCTGGAGATCAGCGCGCGCGCGCACGAGCAGATGGTGGCGGCGGTGGCGCCCTACGTCGACACGAGCATCTCGAAGACCGTCAACGTCCCCGAGGACTACCCCTACGGCGAGTTCCAGGACCTCTATTTCCACGCCTGGAAATCGGGGCTCAAGGGCCTCGCCACCTACCGCCCGAACAAGGTGCTCGGCGCGGTGCTCTCGGTCGAGAAGCCTGCCGATAAGCCGCAGGACTTCCGCTCGGACGACGTCAACCGGCGCATTCGGATCAAGACGGTGCCCGCGCCGGTGCTCGCGAGCCTGCGCTGGCCGGGTCGGCCGCAGCTCGCCGAAGGCAACCCCGCCTGGACCTACATGATCGAGACGCCGCACGGCTCGTTCGCCGTGTTCGTAGGGCACGTCGAAAACGGACGCAAGCACGCGTTCGAGGTCTGGGTGAACGGCGCCGGCCAGCCGCGCGGCCTTGGCGCGCTCGCAAAAACCCTTTCGATGGACATGCGCGCCAACGACCCGGGGTGGCTGCGGCTCAAGCTCGAGACGCTCGCCAGGGCCGGCGGCGACGAGCCCTTCGACCTGCCGTTTCCGCCGCACGGCGAGAGAAAGCGCATGCGCTCGGTGGTCTCGGCCTTCGCGCAGGTGGTGCGCTGGCGGGTCGAGCAGATCGGCGGATTTCACGACGGCCCGACGCCGGTGCTCGACACGATGTTCAGCCTGAAGGAGCCCAAGACCGGCACCGACGGGACGATGTCCTGGACCGTGGACGTGCTCAACCCGCGCACCGGCGACGACTTCGTGCTGGGCCTCAAGGAAATCACGCTCCCCGATGGCATCACGCGGCCCTACTCGATGTGGCTATCGGGCGAGTACCCGAAGCCGCTCGACGGGCTCTGCAAGATCCTGTCCCTCGACATGCGCGTGCTCGACCCGGCGTGGATCGGGATGAAGCTCCGAAAGCTCCTCGATTTCCCCGAGCCGCTCGGCGACTTCATGGCTTTCGTGCCGGGGGCGAAGCGCCAGCAGACCTACCCCTCTACCGTCTCGTACGCGGCGCGCCTGATCCTGCACCGCTACGCGATGCTCGGGATCCTGGACGAGAACGGCGTGCCGCACCGCGAGATGGGCATCCTGCAGCAACCCACCGGGGCGCAGGCGCCGATCCTGCAGGGCGGCCGCTGCCCCGAGTGCGGCAACTACACCATGATCCGCAAGGACGGGTGCGACTACTGCACCGCTTGCGGCTACGTGGGGGTTTGCGGCTGAGCTGGCCTTAGACTCTCATGCATGAGAGTCCGCGAGCCGTCTCTTTCCGCGCTTCCGTTCTACCTGAGGCCCCTTTTCTGGCTCCAGCGCCGCCGCTGGGCCCAGATGCTCATCCCGGCGCTCACGTGGGCGCGGCTGCCTTCGTACTACCTCGCGCTGATCCATTTCCATGGCGCGGTAGAGCGCAAGGGCTCGCCGCTCGAGCCGGCGCTGCGCTCGCTCGTCCAGGCGCGCATCTCGCAGCTCAACCACTGCGCGTTCTGCATCGACCTCAACTCGCAGATCGCGGCCGAGCGCGCGGGCTCGATGGACAAGGCGCTCGCTGTCGCCGATTGGCGACAGCATGAAATCTTTACCGACCGGGAACGCGCGGCGCTCGCCTATGCCGAAGCCGTCACCCAATCCTCGGTAAACGACGAAATCTTCGCGCGGCTGCGGAAGCATTTCACGGAGGAAGCGATCATCGAATTGACGGGGCTCGCGGCGTTCCAGAACCTTTCGGCCAAGTTCAATGCCGCGCTCGACATCCCGGCGCAGGGGTTCTGCCGGGCGCGAAGCTCAGGCTGAGGCGGCGTAGCGCGCGAGGAAATCGGCCGCGCCGAGCGGGCGCCCGGGCTGGAATCCCTGCATCCGGTCGCAGCTGATCTCGCGCAGGCGCTCGGCCACCGCCTCGTGCTCGACGCCCTCGGCGACCACGATCAGCCCGAACTGGTGGCCCAGGCCCACGAGGGCGCGCACGATCCGGTCGTGCCGCGGGTTGGACAGCAGGCCGGTCACGAAGGAGCGGTCGATCTTCATTTCGTCGAGCGGGATCGACGCCAGATACGACAGCGACGCGCAGCCGGTCCCGAAATCGTCGATCGACAGGCGCACGCCGCAGCGCTTGATCCTTTCGAGTGTCTCGACGATCTCGGCCGAGGCTCCGAGCACCGCCGATTCGGTGATCTCGAGCACCAGGCGCTCGGGCGGCAGGCCCCAGGTGCGCAGTCCCCGGTCGATGAAATCCGGCAGGTCCGCCTCGCGCAGGTTGTAGGGCGAAAGGTTCACGCTCACCGCGATGTCGAGCCCGCGCGCGCGAGCACCAGCTCGCCCTTCTCGCGCATACGGTTGACGAGGAGCATCGCGTCGGGGTTGCGGATGACGCTGTCGGTCACGCGCGCCACCGCCTCGCTCACGCGCCGGCCATCGATCGGCTCGCCCGAGCGCGCGGCGCGGAACGCATCCGCCAGCACCTGCGCGGTCTCCTTGCGGACCGTGTCGGCGCGCGGCAGCTCGGCTTCGAGCGTTTCGGTCATCGGGTGCTCGGTGCTTCCCCGGATCGCGAATGCCTCGCCGGTGCCGCCGGCCCCCGGTTTGAGCATCGGCAGCGTCACGTCGATCGATTCCCGTTCGGGATCGATGTAGACCTGCTTGCAGTAGTGCCGAGGGGCGTTCAGCTGCCGCTCGTTGCTCAGGGGGAAGCCCTGGAACGCGAACGGCGTGCCCTCCCAGGGGCGATCGAGCTCGACCACGTACATGCCGTAGCGAAGCTCCTCCACCGGGATCGCCTTTTTCATGGGCCGGATTGTCGCCCTTTCCCGCCGGCCGGGCGGTACGGTTGCGCGCGAGCGTGACCGGTTGCCCTGGCTTCTTGCACTTCATCACAAACGGCCCGGCCCATGGGAATTCCGGCGTTTCCGACCGTCCGGGCCGGCGCGAGCCCGGCGCTCATGCGCGCCGCGCTTGCGCCCAGAGGAGCCCGATGATGGTCTTGGCGTCGGTGATGCGGCCGTCGGCGGCCATGGCGAGCGCTTCCGTCAGCGGGACTTCGAGCACCTCGAGGAATTCGCCCGCGTCGAGGTTCTGCGCGCGCTTCGCGAGGCCGGTTGCGAGCCAGATCTCGATCGACTCGTCGGAGTAGCCGATGGCGTTGTGGATGACGCCGAGGCGCCGCCATTCGGACGCGACGTAGCCGGTTTCCTCGAGCAGCTCGCGCATTGCGGTCTGCTCGTGCGGCTCGCCGGGCTCGAGCTTGCCGGCGGGGAGCTCGATGAATTCGCGCCTCAGGGGATAGCGGAACTGGCGTTCCAGCAGCACGCGGCCGTCGTGAAAGAGCGCCACCATCGCCACCGCTCCGGGGTGCTGGACGTACTCGCGCACGGTTTCGCGGCCGTCGGGCAGGCGCACGACGTCGCGCCGCACGCGGAAGAACCCTCCGGGGAAGACCTCGTCGCCGGAGACGAAATGCTCCGTGAGGTCCTTGTCCTTCAAAGGCTCTTGATGGCGACGAAGCAGAGCGCCATGAGCGGCTGCGGCACGATGCCGATGACGAGGAGCGCGAGGCCGTTGGCGGAGAGGAGCAGCCGCATGTCGCGCTGGCCCGCGACCGGGCTCGCATCCCTGGGCTCGTCGAAGTACATGAGCTTGACGACCCGCAGGTAGTAGAACGCGCCCACCAGCGACATCACGACCGCGAATACTGCGAGCCAGATCTGCCCCGCCGCGACCGCGGCCGAGAGCACCGAGAGCTTGGCGTAGAAGCCCGCCATCGGCGGCACGCCGGCGAGCGAGAACATCAGCACCATCATCACGAACGCGGTCCAGGGGCTGCGGCGGTTGAGACCCTTCATGTCCTCGAGCGACTCGCACTCGAAGCCCTTGCCCGAGAGGTAGATCAGGACACCGAAGGCGCCGAGCGACATGAGTACGTACACCAGCACGTAGAACATCGCGGCGGCGTAGGCGTCGGCCGCGTTCAGCCAGTTGCCGCCGACCACGCCCGAGAGCAGCCCGAGCAGCATGAACCCCATGTGCGCGATGGTCGAGTAGGCGAGCATGCGCTTGAGATTGCTCTGCGCGATCGCCGCGATGTTGCCGATGCCCATCGAGAGCACGGACAGGATCACGAGCATCTGTTGCCAGTCCATCGCGAGATCGAGCAGCCCGTTCACCAGCAGCCGCATCGCCATCGCGAACGCCGCGAGCTTGGGCGCCGAGCCGATCACGAGCGTCACCGCCGTAGGCGCGCCGTGATAGACGTCCGGAATCCACATGTGAAACGGCACCACCCCGAGCTTGAAGGCGATGCCGGCCACGATGAAGACCAGGCCGAACACGAGGAACGGCTGCTCGGCCTTGCTTGCGGCGAGGCCGGCCATCTGCTTCGCCACCTCGTTGAGCGTCAGCGTGCCGGTCGCGCCGTAGAGCATCGACATGCCGTAGAGCAGCATCCCCGAGGCGAGCGCGCCGAGCACGAAGTATTTCATCGCGGCTTCCGTGGAGACCGCCGACTCGCGGTTGAGCGCGACCATCGCGTAGAGGCAAAGCGACAGGAGCTCGAGCCCCAGGTAAATCGTGAGGAAACTCCCTGCGCTCATCATCACCATCATCCCGAGCAGCGCGAAGAGCAGCAGCACGAGGAACTCGCCCTTCAGCAGCCCGCGGTCGGCGAGGTACTGGCGCGAGTAGACGAGCACGAGCGAGAGCGCGACGTAGGCGCCGAGCTTCAGGACGTGCGACATCACGTCGGAGACGAACAGGCCGTTGAACGCGTACGCGAGCCGGCCGCCGGTGCCCGCGAGGACGAACAGCGTCGCTGCAGTGCACGCGAGCAGCACCAGCGCCGCGAACACGACGCTCGAGCCCCGGCGCTCGCCTTTCAGGCGCACGTCGAAGATCATCAGCGCGCAGGCGCCCAGGAGCAGTGCGATCTCCGGGAGCGCGAGGAACAGGTCGGTGGCGAGGTTCGGGCTCTTCATGGTCAGGTCTTCGGCGCGGCGACGTGGCGTAGCAGCTCGTTCACCGACGAATGCATCACCTCGGTGAAGGGCAGCGGATAGACGCCCATCGCGAGCACCGCGATCGCGAGCGCGCCGAGGACGATCAATTCCCTGGGATTCAGATCCTTCAACGAACCCACTTCCTCATTCGCAACCTCGCCGAAGATGACCCTCTTGTACATCCACAGGGTGTAGGCAGCGCCGAACACGAGTGTGGTCGCGGCGGCGAACGCGATCCAGAAGCTCGCCTTCATCGCCCCCATGATCACCATGAACTCGCCCACGAACCCCGAGGTCGCCGGAAGCCCCGAGTTCGCCATGGCGAAGAGCATCATGAGCGAGGCGAACTTCGGCATCCGGTTCACCACGCCGCCGTAGTCCGCGATCATGCGCGTGTGCATGCGGTCGTAGAGCACCCCTACGCAAAGGAACAGCGCCGCTGAAACGAAGCCGTGCGAGATCATCTGCACGAGGCCCCCTTCGACGCCGAACGAGTTGAAGATGAAGAAGCCCAGCGTCACGAACCCCATGTGCGAGATCGACGAGTAGGCGATCAGCTTCTTCATGTCGGTCTGCACCAGCGCCACCAGCCCGATGTACACCACGGCGATCAGCGAGAGCGCGATCATCAGCCAGGCGAGCTCCCTCGAGGCGTCGGGCAGAATCGGAAGCGTGAACCGGATGAACCCGTAGGCTCCGAGCTTCAGCAGGATCGCGGCGAGCACGACCGAGCCGCCGGTCGGGGCCTCGGTGTGCGCGTCCGGAAGCCACGTGTGCATCGGCCACATCGGCACCTTGACCGCGAACGCGAACAGGAAGCCGAAGAAGAGCAGGATCTGCGCGCCGAGCGGCAGCGGCAGCTTCCACCAGTCGAGGATCGCGAAGCTGCCGCCGGACTTGCCGTACAGGTACAGCATCGCGACCAGCATCAGGAGCGAGCCGAACAGGGTGTACAGGAAGAACTTGACCGCCGCGTAGACGCGATTCGGGCCGCCCCAGATGCCGATGATGATGAACATCGGGATCAGCGTGCCCTCGAAGAACACGTAGAACAGCAGCGCGTCGAGCGCCGAGAATACTCCGTTCAGCAGCCCGGACATGACCAGGAACGCGCCGAGGTACTGCGCCACTCGCGTCTCGATCACGGTCCAGCCCGCGATCACCACCAGCACCGTGACGAAGCTGTTCAGCAGCACGAACAGCATCGAGATGCCGTCGACGCCGAGGTGGTAGTTGACGTTGAAGCGCTCGATCCAGGGGCTCAGCTCCTCGAACTGCATCGCCGCGGTGCGCGGGTCGAACCCGGCCCAGAGCGGGATCGTCACCAGAAAACCCGCCACGGCGCCGGCAAGCGCGAGCCAGCGCTGCGCCGGGGCATTGCGGTCCCCGCCGGTGGCGAGGACCCCCAGGCCGAACAGGATCGGCGTCCAGATCGCAAGGGACAGGTAAGGCGCGCTCACCGGCCTACCCCCACACTCTGAACCGCCAGATGATCCAGGCCAG
>JBBINV010000036.1:36447-39820 GCA_037443705.1 Betaproteobacteria bacterium
CGAAGATCATGAAGAAGGCGTAGGTATTGAGCAGCCCCGTCTGCGCGAGCCGCACCACGCTCGAGAACCATCCCACCAGCCGCGCCGAGCCGTTGACGAGTACCCCGTCGATCGTCCGCTCGTCTCCCCCTTTCCAGAATCCCCGGCCGATCGCGCGCGCGCCGCCCGCGAACAGCCACTGGTAGAGCTCGTCGAATCCGTACTTGCGCTCGACCAGGGCATAAAGCGGACCGAGCGCGATCGCGATGCGCCTGGGCAGGTCGGTCCGGATCCGGTAAAGGTAGTACGCCGTCCCGATGCCGGCGAGCGCGAGCCAGAACGGCAGCGCCGTCATTCCGTGAAGGGTGTAGCTCACGAGGCCGTGCCACTCTCCCGGAAGCGGCTGCCTGATGCTTTCTCCAAAATACCCCCCGAACACCACCGGCCCCACCCACCACCCGGCCGCGACCGAAGGAATCGCGAGAAGCACCAGCGGCACCGTCACCACCTTGGGCGACTCGTGCGGCGGGTGGTTCTCGTCGAACCGCGGGGCGCCGTGGAACGCCATGAAGACGAGGCGGAAGGTGTAGGCCGCGGTGATGAACACCGTGCTCAGGACCGCGAGGTAGGCGAAGGCCGCGCCGGGGGTGCTCGACTGGCGCACCAGCTCGATGATCGCGTCCTTCGAGTAGAAGCCCGCGAAGCCCGGGATGCCGGCCGAGGAGATCGCGCCGATCAGCAGGGTCCCGTAGGTCCATGGCATGTACTTCTTCAGCCCGCCCATGCGGCGCATGTCCTGCTCGTGGTGCAGCGCGATGATCACCGAGCCCGCCGCGAGAAACAGCACCGCCTTGAAGAACGCGTGCGTCGCGAGATGGAAAATCGCCGCCGAGTATGCCGAAGCCCCCAGCGCCACGGTCATGTAGCCGAGCTGCGAGAGCGTGGAGTACGCGACCACGCGCTTGATGTCGTACTGAGTGAGCGCCACCAGCGCCATGAAAAGCGCGGTAATCGCGCCGATCACGAGTACCACGGACCGCGCCGTCGCGCTCAATTCGAACAGAGGCGACATCCGCGCGACCATGAAGATGCCCGCGGTCACCATGGTCGCGGCGTGGATCAGCGCCGAGATCGGCGTCGGACCCTCCATCGAGTCGGGCAGCCAGACGTGCAGGGGGAACTGCGCGCTCTTGCCCATCGCCCCGACGAACAGGAGGATGCAGATCAGCGCGAGCGCGCCCTGGTGGGATTTCGCGTTCTCGAATACGGCCCCGTAATCCAGAGTTCCGAAGAGCGCGAGGATCAGCGCGATGCCCAGCAGAAACCCGAAGTCGCCCACGCGGTTCACGAGGAACGCCTTCAGGTTCGCGAAAATCGCGCTCGGGCGCTTGTACCAGAAGCCGATGAGCAGATAAGACACCAGCCCCACCGCCTCCCAGCCGAAGAAGAGCTGGAGGAAGTTGTTCGCCATCACCAGCATCAGCATCGAGAAGGTGAAGAGCGAGATGTAGGCGAAAAAGCGCTGGTAGCCCGGGTCCTCGGCCATGTAGCCGATGGTGTACACGTGCACCATGAGCGACACGAACGTCACTACCACCATCATCAGCGCCGTAAGGCGGTCGACGAGGAAGCCGATCTCCAGGCGCGTCTCCCCGCTCGTGAGCCAGGTGTACACCGCGCCGCTGAAGGAATTGCCGGCGAGGACATCGGCGAACACGACGCAGGAACCGAGAAAGGAGATCAGAACGGAAAGAATCGTCACCCGGTGCGCTCCGGCGCGCCCGATGGCGCGGCCGAAGAGCCCGGCGACGAGGCTGCCCGCGAGCGGCGCGAGCGCAACGATCAGGTAGAGGGCCTTCATCGAGATCATCCTGTCTGTCCAGGCGAGCACCGGGGCGCGCTCATCCCTTGAGGGTGTCGAGGTCCTCTACGTTGATGGTCGAGAGGTTGCGGAACAGCACCACCAGGATCGCCAGGCCGATGGCCGATTCCGCGGCCGCCACGGTCAGGATGAAGAACACGAACACCTGGCCGGCGGCATCGCCGAGGAAGTGCGAGAACGCGACGAAGTTGAGGTTCACCGCGAGCAGCATCAGCTCGATCGCCATGAGGAGCACGATGATGTTGCGCCGGTTGAGAAATATTCCGATCACGCTCAGCGAGAACAGCAGCGCGCCGAGCACGAGGTAATGCGAGAGCGTGAGCGTCACCGGTGTTCCCCCTGGGTCGCTTTTTCCGTCATTCCTTCTCGGCCGGCATCGAAACCAGCTGCACGCGGTCCTCGCGCCGCACCCGCACCTGCGCCGACGGGTCCGGAGCGCGCGAGTCCTTGCGCCGGCGCAGCGTCAGCGCAATCGCCGCGACGATTGCGACCAGCAGCACCACCGCCGCGACCTCGAACGCGAACGCGTAGTCGGTGTAGATCAGGCGCCCCAGCTCCCTGGTGTTCGAGTAGTCCGCCGGGCGCGACACGGGCCACGGTGCAACGCCGAAGGTGCGGCCCGCGAGCACCGCGGCCATCTCGGCCATCATGATGCCGCCGACCACGATCGCCAGGGGCAGGTTCTTCCAGAAGCCCTCGCGCAGGCGCTCGACATTGATGTCGAGCATCATGACCACGAACAGGAACAGCACCATCACGGCGCCGACGTAGACCACCATCAGCGCGAGCGCCAGGAACTCGGCGCGCAGCAGCATCCAGATCGCCGCCGCGGTCGCGAACGCGAGCACGAGGAACAGCGCGCTGTGCACCGGGTTGCGCGCCGTGATGACGAGCACGCCCGAAACGAGCAGCACCGCGGCGAAGGCGTAGAACAGGATCGCTTCGATCATCGCGTCTCCCTAGCGGTAGGCGGCATCCGCAGCCCGGTCGCGGGCGATCTGCGCCTCGTAGCGCTCGCCCACCGCGAGCAGCATCGGCTTGGTGTAGTACAGGTCGCCACGCCGCTCGCCGTGGTACTCGATGATGCGCGTCTCCACGATCGCGTCCACGGGGCAGGCCTCCTCGCAGAATCCGCAGAAGATGCACTTCGTCAGGTCGATGTCGTAGCGCGTGGTTCTTCGTGTTCCATCGCTTCGTTCTTCCGATTCGATATGGATGGCCAGGGCCGGACATACCGCCTCGCAGAGCTTGCACGCGATGCAGCGCTCCTCGCCGTTCGGATAGCGCCGCAGCGCGTGCAGCCCGCGGAAACGCGGGCTCATCGGCGTCTTCTCCTCCGGGAACTGGACCGTGATCTTGCGCCGGAAAAGGTGCCGCCCCGTGAGCGCGAGGCCCTTCCAGAGTTCCAGGAGCAGGAACGAACGCAGGAGCTCCAGCGCGCGGGTCATTTCCACAGGCTCCACGGCGTCTGCATCCAGGCCCCGATCACCGCGATCCACACGAGCGTCAGCG
>JBBINV010000037.1:0-39733 GCA_037443705.1 Betaproteobacteria bacterium
GGAGATTCGCCTCGAGCAGCTCCAGGTTGTGCCGCTCGGGCTCGAACGCCGCGAGACCGAGCGCGGCGTGCGCGAGGATCGCGAGGACCGGGATGCCCGGCGCGAGCGCCGCCAGCACGCCGCCGAAAATGGCTTGAAGAATCGCGAGCATGAGAGCCGCACCGGGAAGCCGGGCGAGGCGAATCGATTCATTGCCTGAACCCCAAATCCACGTCAGCAATCCCGCGAGCGCGACCCCGCCCATCTGGTTGAAGACCGCGGCGCCGCGAGGGGGATTCGTGCCCGCGATCCAGCCGACGACGGACAGGGCGAGGGTCAGCGCGAACGCAAGGAGAGCGGGTTTTAGGAGAATTTTTCCTCTTGCCGAGACAAACAAGAGAACGACGACAACCACGGCCGACAGCGAGGCCGAAACCCGGTGCGCGCCCCGGACCCACGCGAGCGCGGCGCCGAGCTCGGCACCGCCCAGGCGGATCGCGGCGCTCGCCGCGACCACGGTCAGGACGAGGAGGGCGCCAGCGCCGGCGAGGATCGGGAGGGCGCGCATGCGCGGTGGGCGGTCCAGAGCGCGGCGCCGAGCAGCAGCACCGCGCCGCCCTGATGCGCCGCACCCAGCGGCACCGGGACCGCGAAGAGCAGGGTGGCGATCCCGAGCGACGCCTGGACGAAAAACATGGCAACCAGGTATCCCGCCGCGCGCGCGGCCGGTGTTTCGCGCGACTGCCACCACGCCATCGGCACGAGAGCCGCGAGCAGCCAGAAGAACGCGCGGTGCACGAACTGCACGGTGGCCATGTTGTAGAGGAAATTCTTCCACCAGGGCTCGAGCATCAGGATCTCGGGCGGCACCCAGTGCCCGTTCATGAGCGGGAACGTGTTGTAGGCGTAGCCCGCCCGCAGGCCCGCCACGAAGCCTCCCGTCAGGGCCATGAGAAAGACGAGAATCGGAAGCGCCAGGGGAAGGGGCGGCCGTCTTTCTCCGCGAAAGTCATTTCCATAGAGAAGGTCGAAGGCGATCCACATTTCCGCCGCGAAGATGAGCAGCGCCACGCCGAGGTGCGCGGTCAGGCGGAAGTGCGACACCCGCGGGTCGTCCACAAGTCCCGAGGCGACCATGTACCAGCCGAGCGCGCCCTGCAGCGCGCCGAGGACAAAGATTCCGGCAAGCTTGAAGGAAAGAGGTTTGTCGATACGGCGGGTAAGCCAGAAATACAGCAGCGGCAACAGAAACACCGCCCCGATCAGCCGTCCCAGCAGACGGTGCGCGTACTCCCACCAGAAGATGCGCTTGAACCCGGCCAGGTCCATGTCGAAGTTGACGAGGCGAAACTCGGGCGTTTCGCGGTACTTGGCGAAGAGCGCCTCCCAGTCGGAATGAGCGAGCGGCGGCAGCGCCCCCACGAGCGGCTGCCACTCCACGATCGACAGGCCCGAGTGCGTGAGCCGCGTCACGCCGCCCACCACCACCATGGCGAAGACGAGCGCGGCGCAGGCGAGCAGCCACGCCGCGACCGCGCGGCGATTCGCGTTTGAAATCAATTCAGTTCCTCCGGGACGGCATCCTATTCCGGCCGGCAGCGAAAAGCTTGATGTGTATCAAACGAGGCGGTCCTCCCGCATCGTAATTTGCGCTTCACGTTGCCAAACGAGCGAGGGCGAATCATGGCGGAACCCACGAAAGTCGATCTCGAAGAAGTGCTCGAAGAGCCGGTGCCGGCGATGCAGCAGCTGCTCGACAACCCGTTCCTGCTCCTGTTCATCGGGGTGGCGATGCCGACCGTGCTGTACGTGATCTGGGGCGTGATGGAGATCGTCAACCTGCCCGTGGCGAAATAGGGGGAAAAACGAATGAGCGCAATCGTGCCGCCGTCGGTGCGGGTGTGGTGGAAAGAGCCCCTCGACCGGGTCGAGCTGCTTTGGATCGTGATCGCGCTGATCTGGTGCCTGATCATGTTCTTCATGATGCCGTACTGGCACGTCTACGGTCAGCAGAACCTCGCCAACGAAGCCTACAAGACAACCCCCGACGCCTTCATGAAGAAGGCCGAGGAGGTGATCGCGAAGTACAAGGTTCGCGAGGAGGGTCCGCAGAAGACTCCGGTCATCAAGCCGCCCGCCGGCGCCGACGTGTACCTGGTGGCGCGGCTGTGGAGCTGGTCGCCGATCCTGGAGCTCGAGGCGGGCAAGTCCTACCGCATCCACCTCATGTCGATGGACTGGCTGCACGGATTCTCGCTCCAGCCCGAGAACATCAACATCGAGGTGCACCCGGGCTATGACCATGTGCTGACCGTGACGCCGACCGCACCCGGCAAGTACTCGATCATGTGCAACGAGTACTGCGGAATCAATCATCACACCATGATCAGCCCGCTGTACGTCGTGAAATAGGGGGAGAGGGACCATGGCCGTCAATCGCAATTTCAGGACCTGCCCGACCACGGGACTCGTGTTCCACGAGCCCGCCGAGAAGCTGATCCGCTGGAACGCCGTGGTGGCGGTCGTGGCACTGCTCGTCGGCGGCATCCTCGCCATCGGTGTGCTGCTCACGCGCTGGCAGGCGGTGCACCTGCTGCCGCCGGACAGCTTCTATCAGGTGCTTACGGCGCACGGGCTCAACATGCTCGTGTACTGGATCATCTTCTTCGAGATCGCGGTCCTGTACTTCGCTTCGAGCACGCTGCTGCGGTGCCGCCTGGCCACGCCGGCCATGGCGTGGGTCGCGTTCTGGCTGATGGTCGCCGGCGCGCTCATCAACAACTACGCGGTGCTGCGCGGCGATTCCAGCGTCATGTTCACCTCGTACGCGCCGATGGGCGCGCACTGGACGTTCTACCTGGGGCTGATCCTGTTCGCGGTAGGGGCGCTGATCGGGTGCTTCGTGTTCTTCGGCACGCTGGCGGTGGCGCGCGCCGAGCGCACCTATCACGGCTCCATCCCGCTCGTGACCTTCGGTGCCGTGACCGCCGCGATCATCGCGGTGTTCACGATCGCTGCCGGCGCGATCATCCTGATCCCGACCTTCCTGTGGTCGCTGGGCCTGATCGAGCACATCGACTCGCTCATGTACCGAACGGTGTGGTGGGCGTTCGGCCACTCCTCGCAGCAGATCAACGTTTCGGCGCACGTCGCGGTCTGGTACGCGGGCGCGGCGGTCGTGTTCGGCGCGAAGCCGATGTCCGAGAAGGTGAGCCGCACGGCGTTCCTTCTCTACATCCTGTTCCTTCAGCTCGCGAGCGCGCACCACCTGCTCGCCGACCCGGGCCTGACCTCGAACTGGAAGATCTTCAACACGAGCTACGCGATGTACCTCGCGGTGCTCGCCTCGATGGTCCACGGCCTCACGGTTCCCGGCTCGATCGAGGTGGCGCAGCGCCAGAAGGGCTACAACAACGGCCTGTTCGAGTGGCTGAGGAAGGCGCCTTGGGGCAACGCGCCGTTCGTCGCGGTGTTCCTCTCGATCATCGTGTTCGGGTTCCTCGGCGGCATCTCGGGCGTGATGATGGGCACCGAGCAGCTCAACCTCATCATCCACAACACGCTCTACGTGCCGGGGCACTTCCACGCCACCGTCGCCACCGGCACCACGCTCGCGTTCATGGGCCTCACCTACTTCCTGATCCCGGTGGTGTTCCGGCGCAAGGTCGCGTTCGGCAACCTCGCGACCTGGCAGGCGTACATCTTCGGCCTGTCGATGGCGGGGCTGTCGCTCTTCATGATGGGCGCCGGGACCCTGGGCGCGCCGCGCCGGCACTGGGACATCAGCTTCGCGGGCAACGCGTTCGCGTACGAGTTCCCGGGAACGGCCTGGCTCATGATCACCCTGACCGGGCTGTGCGGCCTGGGGGCGCTGCTCGGGGGCGCGATGTACCTCCTGATCACCGTGTATTCGGTGTTCCTCGGCGAGAAGATCCAGACGCCTGGGTTCGCGCCGGTATCGGCGAAGCAGGGCATGGCCCCCGCACCGCAGCCGATCGCCACGACGCTCACCTCGCATCACGGCAACATCGGCGCGGGCGGCATGGTGGCACCGGGGACGTTCGTGCTCGCCCTGGTGTTCCTCACGTCGTTCGTGCTGTACTACTTCGTGAACTGGAAGTACCTGTCGACCGTCTGGCCTCTGAAGTAAAGTAAAAGGCAATTCCCAAAGGGGGCGCGTGGTGAGGGACGTGCTCAATCTCTTCAAGCTCCGGATCGGGGTCGCGATCGCCGTCGCGGCCGCCGCCGGGCTTGCCGTGGAGCGCGGCGCCGCGCCGGGCGCGGGCGCAGCGCTCACGCTCGTCCTCTCGGTCCTCTTCGCCTCGGCGGCGGCCGGCGCGTTCAACCAGTACGTGGAGCGCGACATCGACGTTCGCATGGCGCGCACGCGCAATCGCCCGTTCGTCACCGGCGCCCTCCGGCACGGGCCGGCATGGCTGTGGCTGATCGGCGCGATGATCCTCGCCTCGTTCCTCGCGGCGAGCGCCGCCACGAACGTCGTTGCCGCGATCTACGTGTTCCTGGGCGCCTTCACCTACGGCGTCGTCTACACGGTGTGGCTCAAGCGCCGCACCTGGCTGAATATCGTGATCGGGGGACTCGCGGGCAGCTTCGCGGTGCTCGCGGGCGCGGCGGCGGTCAATCCCGTGCCCGGGCCCGAGGCCCTGGCGCTCGCGGTGGTGCTGTTCCTGTGGACGCCGCCGCATTTCTGGAGCCTGGCGATTGCCTGCCGCGACGAATACGCGGCCGCGGGTGTGCCGATGCTCCCTGTCGTGGTGGGCGACGCACGTGCCGCGCGCGCCATCTTCACCGGTGCGCTGCTCCTTGTAGGCGCTTCGCTCCTCCCGGCCGCCTTCGGGCTCGGCTGGCTCTATCTCGCGGCCGCGCTACCGGGCGGGGCCTGGTTCCTCCTCAAGTGCCGTTCCCTCCTCGAGCGTCCTGGCCGCGAGACCGCACGCGCAAGCTTCCGCGCATCGCTCGTCCAATTGAGCGCCGTGCTGCTGGGGGCCCTGCTTGATTCGGTCTTCTGAGAAATGGGGTCTGACCCCGATTCTCGTCGCCGGGGCCCTTCTCGGAACCTTCCCCGAAAACGGCAAGGCCCTCGATGAAAAGGCGGCCCTGAAACAGAGCCAGGCGGCGATCGGCCGCCAGGTGGGCAACTTCAGGTTCGTAAGCTCGGAAGGAAAAGACGTCGCGCTTGCGGACCTGCGCGGCAAGCCCTTGGTGGTGAACTTCATCTACACCGGCTGCTTCCAGGTCTGCCCGACGACGGTGAAGGCGCTCGAGATCGCGGTCGGCGAAGCGGAGAAGGTCCTCGGGCGCGGCAAATTCCGGATCGCCACGATCGGCTTCAATCTGCCGTTCGATACGCCGCGCGCGATGAAGGATTTCGCGAAGAAGCAGGGCGTCTCGCGACCGGACTGGCTCTTTCTCACGCCCGCGGCCGAGACGCTGCCGACGCTCCTTGCCGAGTTCGGCTTCGCCTACGAGCAGACGGTGGCCGGGTTCGACCACCTGCTGCAGGCGACGATCCTGGACGGCGAGGGGCGCATCTACCGGCAGCTCTACGGCGACTCGTTCGCCGCGCCGCAGTTCACGGGGCCGCTCGTGGAGCTCGCGGCGAACGCGCCGCGGCCGGCCGGCGACCTGGCGGGGCTCATCGAGCAGGTGAAGCTCCTTTGCACCGTGTACGACCCCGCCGCGGGGCGCTACCGCGTCAATTACACCGTGGTGATCGAGATCGCGGTCGGCGCGAGCATCTTCCTCGTAGGGATTCCCACGCTCGTCATCGAGTGGCGCCGGCGGCGCCGCGCGCAGCGCCCGGCCGGTTGATGCACATCAAAGAGTTCCCGGGCGCGCCCATTAGCATGGCCGCGTGATCCGGCTTATACACGCGACCGGGCAATGGGTTTTCATGCGCGTCGAGGGCGTGTTCAACCTCGCCTTCGGCGAGCGCCTGAACCCGCTCTATTATCTCGGCGCGATCTCGTACTTCCTCATGTGGCTGGTCGTGGCGAGCGGCCTGTACCTGTACGCGTTCTTCAGGACGAGCGTCACCGACGCCTACGCCTCGGTCGAGTTCCTGACGCACGGCCAGCCCTACGTGGGCGGGGTGCTGCGAAGCATCCACCGCTACGCCTCCGACGGGGTCGTGATCACCATGCTGCTGCACCTCGCGCGCCACTGGACCTTCGACCGCTATCGCGGCTTTCACTGGTTCTCGTGGTGGACGGGCGTCGCGCTCCTGTGGCTCGTGTACGCCGCGGGAATCAACGGCTACATGCTGCCCTGGGACCGCATGGCGCAGTTCGTGACGATCGCGACCGCGGAGTGGTTCGACTGGCTGCCGATGTTCAACGGCACGCTCGTTCGCAATTTCATCTTTCCCGAGGCGGTGAACGACCGCCTGTTCTCGCTCCTTTCGTTCATCCACATCGGCGTGCCGCTGGTGGTGCTCGCCGTCCTGTGGGTGCACACGCAGCGCGTGCCGCACGCGAAGACGATCCCGCCGCTGCCGATCGCCGTCACGCTGACCCTGTCGCTCGTGGCGCTCTCGCTCGTGCGCCCGGCGCTCAGCCAGGGCGAGGCCGATCTCGCGAGAGCCGTCACCACCCTCGAATTCGACTGGTTCTTCCTCCCGGTGTACGCGCTCCTCTACCGCGCCACGCCGGGCGAGGTGTGGGCGCTGATGGGCGGGCTCACGGCGCTGTTCGCGCTCCTGCCGTGGCTGCCGCCCAGGCGCCGCGCGGGCCCGCGCGAGGGCTATCACATGCTGGCGCGGCCCGACAACCGCATCATCGGGGTGCGCGAGGGCGAGTCGATCCTCGACGCGGGGCTGCGCGCCGAGCTGCCGCTCCCGTTCGACTGCCGCGCCGGCGGCTGCGGCAAGTGCAAGGCGACGCTCGTGTCGGGCAGGGTCGATTACGGCGTTTACCAGAAAAGCGCCCTTTCGGACCCCGAGCGCGATTCCGGCAAAATCCTCCTGTGCTGCTCCACGCCGCTTTCGGACGTGGAAATCGAGTATCAGCCGCTCGAGATGCCCGGGCACATCCCGGCGCGGGTGTGGACTTCCACGGTAGAGAGGCTCGAGCTCCTCTCGCACGACGTGATGCGAGTGGTCCTGAAGCTCGAGGGCGGCAAGCCGATCGAGTTCTACGCCGGGCAGTACATCAACGTCCTCCTCGAGGATGGCGAGAAGCGCAGCTTCTCGTTCGCCACCGCGCCGCATGCCGGCGACTGGATCGAGCTGCAGATCCGGCGCATTCCGGGCGGGCGCTACACCACGCACGTGTTCGAGCGCATGAAGGCCGGAGACGCGGTGCGCTTCGAGGGCCCGCTGGGGTCGTTTTTCCTGCGCGAGGAGTCCGACAAGCCGATCATCTTCGTCGCCGGATCCACGGGCTTTGCGCCGGTGAAGAGCATGCTCGAGTATGCGTTCGCGAGGGGCTCGAAGCGACCCATGGTCCTGTACTGGGGCGTGAGGAAGCAGCGCGACCTGTATCTCGCCGCCCTGCCGCGGCAGTGGGAGAAGGATCACCCGAACTTCCGCTTCGTGCCGGTGCTTTCCGAGCCTGACGCGGAATGGACCGGCCGGACCGGGCTCGTGCACGAAGCGATCCTTGCCGACTACCCCGACCTTTCGGCCTACCAGGTCTACGCCTGCGGCTCGGTCGGCATGGTCGAGGCTGCGTACCCGGCATTCGCGGCGCACGGCCTTTCGCAGGACGACTGCTTTTCGGATGCGTTCCGGCTCGCGCCGAGGATCCGCGCGGCCTCGGTGGAGCTGGCCAAGCTCGGAGGCACGACGTGAAACAGGCGCTGCGGCTCGTCTTCCAGCTTGCGCTGTACGTCCCGCTCATGGCGCTGATCGGCTATTTCTCCTCCTACCCGAAGTTCACCCAGGTGCCCGAGGGCGAGGCGCTCGTGCGCCTTTCGTTCGTGCACGCGGCCGAGCGCCTGCACCAGTGCCGCGAACGCACGCCCGAGGAGCTGGCGAAGCTCGCGCCCAACATGCGTGCGGCGCTCGACTGCCCGCGCGAGCGCGCGCCGCTGCTCGTCGAGCTCGAGTTCGACGGCAAAACCGTGTACCGGCGCGAGGTGCGGCCCGCCGGATTCAGGCGCGACGGAGCAGCCGCGGTGTATCACCGCATGACGGTGCCGGCCGGCAGCCACCGCGTCGTGGCGCGCCTGCGCGACCGCGCCTCGGGCGAGTTCAACTACGTGCGCGAGCGCCGGCTCGATCTCGCCGCGGGCGCGAGCCTCGTCATCGACTTCTCGGCGGCCCAGGGTGGATTCCTCTTCAAGGGGTAAAAGGTCGTTTCCGGGAAAGCGGGAATCCATGAACCCGCTTCATCACCTCGGAGGCCTCGGGTTCCTTTTCTTCTGGATCCTCGCGGCCACGGGAATGTATCTGTTCATCCGCTTCGACACGAGCCTCGGCGGCGCCTACGACTCGATCGAGGCGCTCACGCGCGAGGAATGGTGGCTCGGGGGCTTCCTGCGGAGCATCCACCGCTACGCGACCGGTGGCTTCGTCGCGGTCACGCTCGGGCATCTCGTGAAGGAGCTCGCCGACGGGCATTTCCGCCACTTCCGGACCTTTTCCTGGGTCTCGGGGATGCCGCTGCCGTGGCTGCTCTTTCCTTCGGCGCTGGTGGGCTACTGGCTCATCTGGGACGCGCGCTCGCAGTTTTCCGCGCTCGCGACCGCCGAGTGGTTCGACGCGCTTGGGCTCCTCTCCGAGCCGATGGCGCGGAACTTCGTTCCGGGCGGGGCGATGAACGACCGGGTGTTCTCGCTCTTCGTGTTCCTGCACCTCGGGCTGCCGCTCGCGCTGCTCGCGGGGATGTGGGTCCACGTCCGGCGCCTGGGCTACCCGCGCAATTTTCCGCCCGCGCCGCTCGCCTGGGGCACGCTCGCGCTTGTCGCGGCGGCGGCGGTCGCGATGCCGGCGCGGTCGCATGCGCCCGCGGACCCGGCGCAGCTGCCGGCGGCGCTCGAGCTCGACTGGCTCGTCATGTTCATGCACCCGCTGCAATACGCGACCTCGCCCGGGTTCGTGTGGCTCTTGTTCGGCGGCGCGACGCTGGTCCTCACGATTCTGCCCTGGCTCACGCGCCGTCCTGCGCCGGCGGCCGCGGTGGTGAATCTCGAGAACTGCAACGGCTGCGGCCGCTGCGTGGCCGATTGCCCGTTCGCCGCGGTGACGCTCGTCCCGGCGGCGAACAAGGCCGGGCGCCAGGTGCAGGTGTTCCCCGAGCTCTGCGCCGGTTGCGGCATCTGCGCCGGCGCCTGCCCGTCCGCCACGCCCTTTCGCAGCGCGCAGACGCTGGTTTCCGGGATCGATCTGCCGCGGCTGACCGTGAACGAGCTGAGAACGAAGCTTGAAGCCTTTCTCTCGCGATTGCCGGGAGAGAACAAGCCCGTCATAGTCCGGTGCGAGTGCGCCTCGGCACCGTCCGATTCTGCCGCGGCGACGCTTGCGCTTCCGTGCATCGGCATGCTGCCGCCCTCGTTCGTCGAGTACGCGCTGCGCCACGGCGCGGCGCGCGTGGTGCTCGAGCAATGCGCGCCGGGCGAGTGCGCATATCGCCTCGGCACCGAGCTGACCGAAGCGCGCATGGCAGGCACGCGCGAGCCTCACCTTCGCGCGAGCGTGCCGAGGGAGCGCGTGGAGCTGCGATCGTGAGAGTCTGGAAATCCGTTTCGATTCTCGCGCTCGGGATCGCCGGCGTGGTCGTTGTCTCCCGATTGCCTTACCGCCCTCTGCCGGGGAACGAAGCGCTGCTGCTCGTCAACTTCGCGCACCCGAGCCGCCCGGAGGGCGCGTGCCGAACGCGCACCGAGGCCGAGGTCGCGGCGCTGCCGCCGAACCTGCGCGCGCCGGAGGTTTGCCCGAGAAGAAGGATTGCGGTTCCCGTGAGGATCGAACTGGACGGTCTGACGGTCATGGATGAAACGCTTTTTCCGGCGGGCCTGCAGCGCGACGGCTCGGCGTCGGTTCACCGGCGCATCCCGGTTGCCGGGGGCCGTCATGCGATCCGCATCCGCATGCTCGACGAGGAGCGCGCGGCAGACGTGGAGCTCGCGCCCGGGCAGGTCCTGCGCATCGACTACCGGCCGGAGCGGGGCGGGGTAGTGATCCTGTGAGCTGGCGCATCGACATTCCCGGGGATTCGCGCCGCGCGCTCGCCGCCGGGTGGCTCGTGCTCGCGCTCGCGGCGCTCGCCGCCTCGGGCGTGTTCTCGGTGCTGCTGGTGCTCTCGCGTACGCCCGTGGCCAAGGACTGGTTCGCGCTGGCCGATTTTTTCCGCGTTGCGCTGGTGGTGCACGTCGATCTCTCGGTGCTGGTGTGGTTCGTCGCCTTCGGCGGCGTGTTCTGGAGCCTGAACAGCACGCCGCGCCTGCTCGTAGCGGGCTGGGCCGCGCTCGGCGCGGGAATCGCTGGCACGCTGCTCATGGCGATCGCGCCGTTCGCGGGACAAGGGCGCCCGGTGATGGCGAACTACGTCCCGGTGCTCGACGAGCCGGTGTTCCTGTCGGGACTGCTGATCTTCGCTGCGGCGCTCGCGCTCCTCGTGCTGCGCGGCATGGCGGCGGTACCGCCCGTGGGCACGCGGCTCGACGCGGGCGCGGTGCTGCGCTTCGGGCTGAACACCGCGCTCGTATCCGCGGCAGTCGCGCTGATCGCATTCGGCTGGTCGTGGCTGGAGCTGCCGCGCGCGCTCGACCCGAAGGCCTATTACGAGCTTCTGTTCTGGGGCGGCGGCCACGTGCTCCAGTTCACCTGGACATTGCTCATGTTCACGGCGTGGCTGTGGCTCGGCGAGGCATCCGGCGCGCCGGCGGCGCTCAGGCCGCGCACCGCAGCGCTGCTTTTCGGCATAGGGCTCGTCTCGGTGTTCCTGACCCCCGTCATCTATCTCGCTTACGAGGTCGGCACGGTAGAGCATCACCGCTGGAACACGTGGCTCATGCGTTTCGGCGGGGGGCTCGCGATCCTGCCGTTCATGCTTGCCGCAGCGATCGGGCTCGCCCGTGCTCCCCATGGGGATGAGCGTCAAATGAGCCTGCGCGCCGCGTTTGTCGCCTCCCTGGTCCTGTTCGGTGCAGGTGGCGTGATCGGCGCGCTGATCCACGGCTCGAACGTGAGGATTCCGGCGCACTACCACGGCTCGATCGTGGGCGTCACGCTGGCGTTCATGGGGATCGCCTACCACCTTCTGCCCGCGTTCGGCTGGCGCGAGGTGCGCGGCAGGCTCGCGCGGCTGCAGCTCCGGCTCTACGCCGGCGGGCAGCTCCTGCACGTCGCGGGGCTGCTCTGGTCAGGCGGCTACGGGGTGCAGCGCAAGGTCGCAGGCGCGGAGCAGGTTCTGCGCACCACCGGGGAGATCGTGGCGATGGGCCTCATGGGCCTGGGCGGCCTCGTCGCGGTGATTGGCGGCATGATGTTCCTGGTGCTCGTGCTGCGCGCCATGATTCCGGGAGAGACGCGATGGAAGCTGTCTGGTTCACACTGATCGGCATCGCCGCCTATCTCGTGTCCGACCGCCTGCTCGACGCGATCGAGCGCAGCCGCGGCAAGCGCTTCGAGGAAAACCGCCCGCTCGTGTTCTTCGCCATCATCGCGCCGCTCGCGCTCGCGGCGTTCTGGCTGATCCGGGCTTTCTCGGGCGCAGGATAGGAAAAACCGGAAAAACCGGGTCTGTCCCGGTTTTCAGGCCCGCCGCCGGAGCTCCCTCACCAGCTCGTCGATCTCGCGCATCGAGCGCGCGAACAGGAGATCGGCGGTGCCGCGGCAGATGTCCTCGAGCTGGAGCCGCGCGCGGCCGCTGCCGCCGAGCGCGGCCACGACGAGCTCGGCCTCGGCCGCGGCATGCAGCAATTCCTCGGCAAGCAGCCCCCGCGCGATCTGGAAGGTCCAGGTGAGCGGCACGCGCTGCGCGATCGCGGCGAGGCGCCGGCGCGCGCCCTCGGCCTGAAGCCGCAGCATGCGCTCCATCGCCGCGACGTCGAGGCTGCGCCGCACCGCGGATGCGACGCCGATCTCGCGCGCGAAGGGCAGCGCCGCAGCGTGCAGCAGGTCCAGGTCCTCGATGAACAGCGCGAGGAGCTCCGCCTGGCGCTGCGCCGCGAGCTCGGCTGCGGCCTCGAGCGCGGCTTCGCTCCTGGGCAGCGTGTCGACCGCGGCGACGATCCGCCGCTTCTTCACTTTTGAGGGCGCGCGCGCCATTCCTTCTTCCGGCGGTCGGGCTTGCCCTGCGCGCGCGCGCGCTCGGCGAACTCGACCAGCCGCTCCTCGACCTTGCGGTTGACTTCCGCCGCCGGCATCCCGGTCAGGATCTCGATGCCCTGGTCGATGCTCTCTACCGCGTGCACCGCGAATTTTCCCGCGGCGACCGCTTCGACCACCTCGTCCCGCAGCATGAGGTGCTTCACGTTGGAGACGGGGATCAGCACTCCCTGCAGGCCGGTGAGGCCGCGCCCCTTGCACACGTCGAAGAAGCCCTCGATTTTCTCGTTCACGCCGCCGATCGCCTGCACGTCGCCGTGCTGGTTGACCGAGCCGGTGACTGCGAGCGACTGCGAAATGGGCACCTCCGCGATCGCCGAAAGAAGCGCGTAGAGCTCGGCCGAGGACGCGCTGTCGCCCTCGACGCCCGAGTAGCTCTGCTCGAACACGAGGCTCGCCGAGAGCGACAGCGGCTGCTTGGCAGCGTAGCGGCCGGCGAGGAACCCCGAGAGGATCAGCACGCCCTTGGAGTGTATCGGGCCGCCGAGCTCGGCCTCGCGCTCGATATCGACCACCTTGCCGCTGCCCAGGCGCACGCGCGCCGTGATCCGGTGCGGCATGCCGAAGGCGAACCCGCCGAGCTGCATCACCGACAGGCCGTTCACCTGCCCGACGCGCGCGCCGGCGGTGTCGACGAGGAGCGTCCCGCGCAGCACCTCGCGCTGCAGGTGGCGGCGAACGCGGTCGGCGCGGCGCTCGCGCGCCTCGATCGCGCGCTGCACGTCGGGCGCCGACATCGCGGTGCGGCCCGCGCCCTTCGCGAAGAAGCCCGCTTCACGCAGCAGGTCCGCGCAATCGCGCATGTGCAGCGACAGCCGCTCGGCGTCGCCGGCGTAGCGCGAGGCGTGCTCGATCACGCGCTCGACCGCGGCGCGCTCGAGCGGCGGGAGCTTCTCCTTGCGCGCCAGCATCGCGATCATGCGCGCGTGCGCGAGCTCGGTCGAGGCTTCGCGCCCGGTGTCCTCCTCGAAGTCGCCCGCGATCTTGAAGAGCTCGCGGAACTCCGGGTCGTACTCATATAGCAGATAGTAGAACAGCCGCTCGCCCACGAGCACCACTTTCACGTCGAGCGGGATCGGCTCGGGCTCGAGCGACACGGTGCTGATCAGCCCCATCATCTGCGCCGGGGACTCGGCGCGCGCCTCGCGCGAGCGGAGCGCGCGCTTGAGCGCCTCCCAGGCGAACGGCTGCTGCAGGACTTTGAGCGCGTCGAGCACCAGGTAGCCGCCGTTGGCGCGATGCAGCGCGCCCGCCTTGATCAGGGTGAAGTCGGTGAGCAGCGTCCCCATCTGCGCGATGTGCTCGATCCGGCCCACCAGGTTCCCGAGGTTCGGGTTGTCCTCGTAGATCACCGGCGCGCCGTCGGGCCTGGAGTGCTCGACGAGCACGTTCACCTGGTAGCGCTTGAGCGGCGGCTCGCCCGCCTCGCCCTTGCCGAGCGGAATTCCGAACAGGCTCGGCGGCTCGCCCTCCTTTGCCTGGCGGAAGTACTCGGCGTGGTCGAGCACGTCCTCCTGCACCTTGCCAAGGTAGGCGAGCACCTCGGGGAGCGGCGCGTACTCGCCCTTCAGCTCCTCGATGAGGCTGTTCACCGCCAGGCGCGTCACCTGGCGGTTGAGCTCGCGGAGCTTGCGCTGCGCCTCGCGCCGCCACTTCGGCACCTCCTGGATCACGGTCTCGAGCTCCTCCTGCAGGCGCGCGATCAGGCCCTCGAAGCGCTCCTGCTCCGCCTTGGGGAGCGCGCGGAAGCGGTCGGGCTCCATGACCGCGTCCTCGTGCATCGGCGCGAACGCGAATCCCGACGGCGTGCGCACCAGGGCCACGCCTTCCTTGCGCGCCTTGTCGCCGATTGCGCCCACCGCCTGCTCCTGGCGCTCGTTGAACTCGGTCTCGATCTCCTGGCGGCGCGCGCGGTACTCGTCGGTCTCGAACGCGGCCGGAATCCCGGCCTGCAACTCCTCGACCAGGCGCCGCATGTCGTCGCGGAACTTGCAGGCGCGCCCGGCGGGCAGCCGGAGGCGGCTCGGCTTGTGCGGCGTCTCGAAATTGAACACGTAGCACCAGTCGGGCGGCATCGGCTCGGCGGCCGCGCGCTCGGCGAGCAGCTGCCGCACCGCAGTGTGCCGGCCGTGCCCCTCCGGGCCCATCGCGTAGAGGTTGTACCCCTCGGCGCGGATGCCGACGCCGAAACGGATTGCCTCCACCGCGCGCTCCTGCGCGAGGATCCCGTCGGGATCCTTCAGCTCGTCGGTGGTCGCGAAGCGGGCTGCCGAGAGGTCGCAGCGGCGCCGCAGCCGTTCCGGCGCAAGCCGCGTTTCCTGGTAGGTCGCGTCCATGGCGCTACGGGCGCGACCAGCTCACGCGCACGCGGTACTCGTGCGGGCTGTAGCGCAGCTCCAGGCGCCCCTGGAACGCGCCGCGCAGGGCTTCCCCGATGCGGCGCGCGAGGTGGATGTCGGTCGTCTCGAGGTCGATCGCGCCGCGCGATTCACGCGTCGCCATGATCCGCTGCAGAGGATGGTTGTGCTTCTCGCGCGCCTCCTCGTTTTTCACCAGCCGCAGGATCTCGCCGCGGTTCGCCTCGAGATACGCGCCCGAGATCCGCACGGTTCCGGCGGGATCGCGCTCGCGGACGCGGCGGCATGCGCTGCACAGCGCAGCCCGCGCGGACTCGGAGGCTTCGCCCCATTGCCAGCGGCCGCGCCGGAAAACCGCGCCGCAGTCCGGGCACAGCGCCGGTCCCGCGGGCTTGCCGCGCGCGGCGTAGGGGTCCTTGCGCGGATCCTGCATCGCACGGTCGATATGGCGCCGCTGGCGCTGGCGGGGGTCTCTGCGTTTCATGATGTGTACCCGTGCAGGTTGGCTCGATGCCCAAGTGTCGCGTCATTCGGCGCCGCGAAATTGATCCCGGTCAAGCGGGCGGGTGCTGCGCTTCGTTAGCTTGAGGCATGCGGATCGTGATCGCGGGCGCCGCCGGGCGCGATTTCCACAACTTCAACGTAGTCTATCGCGGCGACCCGGGCTGCGAAGTGGTCGCGTTCACCGCGGCGCAAATTCCCGGGATCGACGGCCGCCGCTACCCCGCAAGCCTTGCCGGACCCCGCTATCCGGAAGGGATTCCGGTCGTCCCGGAATCGGAGATCGAAAACCTCATCCGGGACCGCAGGATCGACGCGGTCGTCCTCGCCTACAGCGACCTCTCGCACGAGGAGGCGATGCATCTCGCCTCGCGCGCGCTCGCCTGCGGCGCGGACTTCCTCCTGCTCGGCCCGCGCCGGACCATGCTGGAGGCTGCGCGGCCGGTGATCGCGGTCTCCGCGGTTCGCACCGGCGCCGGAAAATCGCCGCTCGCGCGCTGGCTCTCGGCGCGGCTTCGCGCGCGGGGACTGCGCGTCGCGGTGGTGCGCCACCCCATGGCGTACGGCGACCTCGCCGCGCGCGCGGTGCAGCGTTTCGCCGCGCGCGAGGACCTCGAGCGCGCGGGCTGCACGCTGGAGGAGCGCGAGGAGTACGAGCCGCACCTGGCAGGCGGCAGCGTGGTGTTCTCGGGGATCGATTTCGCAAGGGTCTTCGAAGCGGCATCGGACGAGGCGGACCTGATTCTCTGGGACGGCGGCAACAACGATTTCCCGTTCGTGCGGCCGGGCCTGCACATCGTCCTCGCCGACGCGTTGCGCCCGGGCGAGGAGACGCGCCATCATCCGGGCGAGGCGTGCCTGCGCATGGCGGACGTGATCGTGATCTCGAAGTGCGACAGCGCGAGTCCGGAGGCGATCGAGCGGGTGCGGACCAACTGCCTGAAGACCAATCCGGGCGCGAGCGTGCTGCGCGGGGCGCTCCCCATCGGCCTCGACCGCCCGGATTCCGTTCGCGGAAAGCGCGTGCTCGTGATCGAGGATGGCCCTACGATCACGCACGGCGGCATGCCGCACGGCGCGGGCCTGATCGCCGCAAGGCGCAACGGGGCATCGGAAGTCATCGACCCTCGGAGATCGGCCGCGCCGCCCCTGAGGGATGTTTATTCCAGATACCCTCACATCGGTCCCGTGGTTCCGGCGATCGGATATTCGGACAAGCAACTCGAGGCGCTGCGGCGCACGATCGACGGCTCGGATGCCGAGCTCGTCATCGCGGCGACCCCGATCGATCTTGCATCTCTTGTGAGAACCTCGAAGCCGGTCGCACGGGTACGCTACGAGTACCAGGACCTCGATTCGCCGGGCCTCTGGCCGCACGTCGAGCGCTTTCTCGACTCCCATGGACTCTGAGCGCTGGGAGCACTATGCGCACGAAGCCGACATGGGCGTGCGCGGGTACGGCGCGACGCGCGAACAGGCGTTCGCCCAGGCCGCGCTCGCGCTCACCGCGGTGATCACCGATCCCGGGAACGTCGCGCCGCGCGAGGCGGTCGACATCGAGTGCGAGGCGCCAGACCTGGAGCTGCTGCTGGTGGACTGGTTAAATGCCATCGTGTACGAAACTTCTACCCGGAGAATGCTTTTTTCCAGATTCGAGGTTCAGATTCACGAAACGAGGCTGCGCGGTCGCGCCTGGGGCGAGCCGGTCGATCCTGCTCGCCATCATCCCGCGGTCGAAGTGAAGGGGGCGACTTACACGACATTGAAGGTCGCGAAGCAGGAAAGCGAGTGGATCGCTCAGACCGTAGTGGACGTCTGAACCCCGACCATGGATCTCAACCTTCTCGAAAAGCACGGCGAATTCGAATGGCGCATCCCGGCGCAGGGCGCGATGCGCGTGCCGGCGGTCATCTACGCGAGCGAGGCGCTCGTGCGCGACATGGACCGCAAGGTCTACGAGCAGGCGGTGAACGTGGCGGCGCTGCCGGGGATCGTGGAGGCTTCCTACGCGATGCCGGACGCGCACTGGGGCTACGGCTTTCCGATAGGCGGCGTCGCGGCGTTCGACCCGGAGGAGGGCGGCGTGGTTTCCGCGGGCGGGGTGGGGTTCGATATCTCGTGCGGGGTGCGGTGCCTGCATACGGGGCTTCATCGAGCCGAGATCGAGAAGGTCAAGGTGGAGCTCGCGAATTCCCTCTTTCGCCGAATCCCCGCGGGTGTCGGCAGCACCGGCTCGATCCGCCTGGGCGAGGCGGAAATGGACGCGATGCTTGTGGGTGGCGCGAGATGGGCCGTGGAGCGCGGCTGGGGCGAGCCCGCGGACCTCGAGCGGATCGAGGAGGGCGGGAGCATCAAGCACGCCAGGCCCGGCTGCGTGTCGCCGCAGGCGAAGAAGCGCCAGCGCGACGAGATGGGAACGCTCGGCAGCGGCAACCACTATCTGGAGGTGCAGGAGGTCACCGCCCTTTACGATACTTCGGTTGCAAGGGCGTATGGATTGAATCGAGGCGATATCGTCGTGATGATCCATTGCGGATCGAGGGGCCTCGGGCACCAGATCGGCACGGATTACCTGAAACGCATGGTGGTGGCCGCATCGCAGCATGGCATCCGTCTTCCCGACCGCGAGCTTGCGTGCGCGCCGATCGCCTCCGGCGTAGGTGAGGAATACCTCGGCGCAATGCGCGCCGCGATCAACTGCGCGCTCGCCAACCGCCAGATCCTCACCGACCTCGTGCGCAAGGTGTTCCGCGACGTGCTGCCGAAGGCGCGCCTGCCGCTGCTCTACGACGTGTCGCACAACACCTGCAAGCTCGAAGAGCACCGCGGCCGCAAGCTCTACGTGCATCGGAAGGGCGCGACGCGCGCCTTCGGCCCCGGGCACCCGGAGCTGCCCGCCGCCTACCGGGACGCGGGGCAGCCGGTGCTGATCGGCGGCTCGATGGGCACCGGGTCCTACGTGCTCGCGGGGACGAAAGCCTCGGAAGCGCTCGCCTTCAGCTCGGCCTGCCACGGCGCCGGCCGCGCCATGAGCCGGCACCAGGCGCTGCGGACGTGGCAGGGACGGAAAGTGGTGGACGACCTCGCCGCGCGCGGCATCGTGATCAGGAGCCCCTCGATGCGTGGCATCGCGGAAGAGGCGCCCGAAGCCTACAAGGACGTGTCGGCAGTGGTAGACGCGGCCGACGCGGTGGGGCTCGCGAAGAAAGTCGCCCGCCTCGAGCCGCTCGTCTGCGTAAAGGGCTGACCTACTCGGGCTCCGTTTTCTCTTCCGCCGGCTCCTTCGCCTGCGCGACCATGCAGTCGGTGGTGAGGATGAGGCTCGCAATGGAAGCAGCGTTCCGGAGCGCCGCGCGTGCGACCTTGCAGGGATCGAGCACGCCCATCGCGACGAGGTCGCCGAACTCGCCGGTTGCCGCGTTGAAGCCGAAATTGCCTTCGCCCTCGGCGACGCGCTGCACGATCACGGCCGGCTCGAGGCCCGCGTTGCGCACGATCTGGCGAAGCGGATCCTCGAGCGCGCGAAGCACGATCTGGATGCCCGCGTCCTGGTCCTGGTTCGCGCCGCGCAGCCCGGAAAGGCGGCTGCGCGCCCGGAGCAGCGCCACGCCGCCGCCCGGAAGGATTCCTTCCTCCACCGCGGCGCGCGTGGCGTGGAGCGCGTCCTCGGTGCGCGCCTTGCGCTCCTTCATCTCGGTTTCGGTCGCCGCGCCGACCTTGATCACCGCGACCCCGCCCGCGAGCTTCGCGGCGCGCTCCTTGAGCTTTTCCTTGTCGTAGTCGCTGGTCGACTCCTCGATGCTCTGCTTGATCTGCGCGACGCGGGCGGCGATCGCCTTGCGGTCCCCCGCACCACCGATGATCGTGGTGTCGTCGCGATTGATCTCGATGCGGTCCGCGCGCCCGAGCGTCCCGGGCTCGGCCTTCTCAAGCGTCAGTCCCGCTTCCTCCGCGATCACCATCCCGCCGGTGAGAACGGCGATGTCTTCCAGCATCGCCTTCCTGCGGTCGCCGAACCCCGGCGCCTTCACCGCGCAGGCCCTGATCACGCCGCGCAGGGTGTTCAAGACGAGCGTGGCGAGCGCCTCTCCTTCGACCTCTTCGGCGATGACGAGCAGGGGCTTGCCCGTCTTTGCCACGTGCTCGAGGATCGGGAGCATCTCGCGGATCGACGAAATCTTCTTGTCGTGAAGGAGAACGAGCGCGTCCTCGAGCACGACCGACTGCTTCTCGGGATTGTTGATGAAGTAGGGCGAGAGGTACCCGCGGTCGAACTGCATGCCCTCGACCACCTCGAGCTCGCTCGCGAGGCCCTTGCCGTCCTCGACCGTGATCACGCCCTCTTTTCCGACCTTCTCCATCGCCTGCGCGATCATCTCGCCGATGGAAGCGTCGTTGTTGGCCGAGATCGCGGCCACCTGCGCGATTTCGGTACGCGCGGTGCACGGGCGCGCGATGCGCTTCAGCTCCTCGACCACGGCCTCGACCGCCTTGTCGACGCCGCGCTTGAGATCGATCGGGTTCATCCCGGCGGCGACGTACTTCATGCCCTCGGACACGATCCCGGCGGCGAGCACGGTCGCGGTGGTGGTGCCGTCGCCCGCGACTTCCGAGGTCTTCGCGGCAACCTCGCGCGCCATCTGCGCACCCATGTTCTCGAGCCGGTCCTCGAGCTCGATTTCCTTCGCGACCACGATGCCCGAGTTGATCACGGTAGGGGCGCCCCAGGAACGCTCCAGCACCACGGTGCGCGCCCTGGGCCCGAGCGTGACGCGAACCGCGTCCGCGAGCGTGTTCATCCCCCGCACGAGCCGGGCGCGCGCGTCTTCGCCGAAGACGATCTCCTTTGCGGCCATGGCGGGAGGATAGGAGAGGCTGGCGCGCGAACCTTGACGGAAATCAAACCAGCCCGTCCATCAGCTGCACGCTCACCGGCTCGCCCGCTTCGACCCTGCCGCGCTCGTGCTCGAGCACGACCAAGCAGTTGGCTTCCGCCATCGAGCGCAGCACGCCCGAGCCCTGCTGGCCGGTGGTGCGCACCTTCCATTCGCCGCCTTGGCGAAAGAGAATTCCGCGCTGGTATTCGGTTCTTCCGGGGATCTTGCGGATCGGGGTCGAAGAAATCGCTTTCAGGAGGGGAATCGAGAAATCCCCCGTTCGGCCCGCCAGATGCCACAAACCGTCCCGGACGAACTGATAGAACGCGACCATTACCGCGACCGGGTTGCCCGGCAGGCCGAAAAGGAACGCGTCGCCTATCCGGCCGAAGGCCATCGGGCGGCCGGGGCGAAGCGCCACCTTCCAGAAGAGCACCTCGCCGAGCCTCGCCATCAGGGCCTTCACGAAATCGGCCTCGCCGACCGACACGCCGCCCGTGGTGACGATCGCGTCGGCCTGCGATGCGGCCTTGCGGAAGGCCGCTTCGAGGGCCGCCGGATCGTCGCGCACCACGCCGAGATCGAGAATCTCGACGCCCATGCGCGCGAGCATCCCGTGCAGGGTGTAGCGATTGGAGTCGTACACCTGCCCCGGCCCGAGCGCCGAGCCGACCGAGGCGAGCTCGTCGCCGGTAGAGAAGAACGCGACGCGAAGCCTGCGCATCACGCGCACCTCGCCCACGCCGAGCGAGGCGATGACGCCGAGCTCCGCCGGACGCAGCAGCGCCCCGGGCCGCAGCACCGGCACGCCCGCCGTCAGGTCCTCGCCCGCGTAGCGCACGTTCTGCCCCGCCTTCTGGCCGGGAGGTACCAGGATCCGGTTATCCCGCCGGGTGACGACCTCCTGGACGACCACGGTATCGGCGCCCGTCGGCATCACCGCCCCGGTCATGATGCGCACGCACTGTCCGGGGCCTAGCTCGCCCCTGAAGGCGTGACCGGCGAGGGCGGTTCCGACTTCTTCCAGAGCCGTTTCTTCTCGAGAATCGAGGTCCGAAAAACGGACGGCGTACCCGTCCATCGCCGAGTTGTCGTGCCCCGGCACGTCGAAGGAGGGAACGATGTCCTGGGCGAGAAGGCGATTGAGCGCATCCCGGACCCCGACAATCTCTGCTTCTCTTATCGGCGAGAGGCAACGGCGGATTGCTTCCCGGGCCTTCTCGACATGCAGCGCCTCCGGATCGTAGCCGTCGAGGCAGCTCACCGTGTCGCGGATGCAGGAAATCCGGGTCTGTCCCGGTTTTTCGTGGCTCACGCGCTTCGCAGCTCCTCGAGCGTGTTGATGTTGCGGAACGCCTCGGCCTCGTCGTCGAACGCGACCTCGACGAACGCGAGCGAGGCGTACCAGGCATCGATCTTTCGTCCCCCCGCAGCGAGAAACGCCTCGAGGCCGGAAAGGACGCGCTTTCTGACGAGGGAGAAGACGGGATGAGGCTGATCGTCGGTCCTGGCGACCGCAAGGTCGCAATCCTTCAGGTTCAGCTTCAGGCGCGAAACCAGGTCAGGCGGCAGGAATGGAGAATCGCAGGGCACGGTGACCACGAGATCGTGGCGCGCGGCCTTCATCCCGGCGTGCAGGCCCGCGAGCGGCCCCGAAAAGCCGCCGATTTCGTCGCGTACGACCGGATATCCGAACGCTTCATATTCCCGGATGTTCTGGTTCGCGTTGACCAGGAGCTCTTCGACCTGCGGCGCGAGACGCTCGATCGCCCACTGCGCGAGCGGCTTGCCGCGAAAGGGCTTCAGCCCCTTGTCCGCGCCGCCCATGCGGCGCCCGAGCCCGCCCGCGAGCACGATCCCCGAAACGGCGTCCATGCGCGCAATTCTACGGGGTAAGCTTGCCGCATGACGCCGAACCGCGCGCTCGTCCCGTTCCTCAACCTGGGGCACCTGCTCGATCACCTGGCGATGCTCGTGTTTCCGACCGCGGTGGTGGCGCTCGCGCGTGAATGGGACCGCCCGTACTCGGAGCTCCTTCCCTTGTCGCTTGGAGGGTTTATCGCGTTCGGCGCGTTCGCGATTCCGGCGGGCTGGCTCGCGGACCACTGGAGCCGCTATCGCGTGATGGCGATCTTCTACTTCGGCGTCGGCGCCTCGCTCCTTGTCACCGGGCTCGCGCAGTCGCCCTGGCATCTCGCCGCGGGCCTGACGCTCGTCGGCATGTTTGCCGCGATCTACCACCCGGTGGGGATCGCGATGCTGGTTGCGGCGCCCGGGAAAATCGGGCGCGTGCTCGGCTGGAACGGCCTGTGGGGCAATCTCGGGCTCGCCGCCGCGGCGCTGGTCACCGGGGCGCTGGTCGATGCTGCCGGCTGGCGGGCGGCGTTCTTCGTTCCCGGCACATTCTGCGTTCTCGCGGGAATCGGTTTCGTTCTCCTGGTGGAAAACCCGGGACGCGTGAAAAAGACCTCCGCATCGGTCGGCCTGCACGTCGACGGCCGCACCATGGCGCGCATCTTCGCGATCCTGCTCGTGGCCACGGCGTGCGGCGGCATCATCTTCAATTCGACCACGGTTTCGATGCCGAAAGTATTCGACGAGCGGCTGCGCGCGCTCACGCAGACGAACTTCGGCGTGGGGGCGCTGGTCGCCACGGTGTACGCGCTCGCCGCGTTCGCGCAGGTGCTGATGGGCGCGCTCATCGACCGCACCGAGCTCCGGCGTCTCATGATCGGCGTTGCGCTCGTCCAGATGCCGCTGCTCTTCCTGGCGGCGAACCTCGAGGGTTGGGCGATGCTCGGTGCGGCGCTGCTCACGATGCTCGCGGTGTTCGGGCAGATCCCGCTCAACGACGCGATCGTGGGGCGCTACTGCGCCGACGAGTACCGAGCGCGCGTGCTGGCGGTGCGCTACGTCGTCTCGCTCGGCGTCGCCGCGCTGGCGGTGCCGCTGATCGCGGCGCTCCACCGCACCGAGGGCGGGTTCGCGAACGTGTTTCTCGTGCTCGCCGGGCTCGCCGGCGGCATGCTCGCGGCGTCGCTGTTCTTTCCCTCGCGCGCGGAGCTCGCGGCGCAGGCCGCGCGCCTCGAGTCGGCTCAGCTCTCGGAGTCGCTCGGCGCCAACGTGCGCAGGTAGATCTTGTCGATCGGCTGGTCGAGGTCGTTGCCGGCGCGTTCGAAGCCCCTGCGCCAGTCCTCGATGTGGCGGCGCGCCCAGGCACGCGCGTCCTCCCGATCGCGCCGCCGGATCGCCTCGAGCATCCTGCGGTGCGCCTCGAGCAGGCGCGCGGCGCCCACGTCCACCTTGCGCAGCACGAGTTCGGTGGTCGGCAGGATCAGCATGTCGGATGGCTCGCGCGCGAGCTGCAGCACCCGGTTGTGCGAGGCCTTGCCGATCAGGGTGTGGAACTCCGAGTCGAGCGCGGCGACCGCGGCCGGATCGTGGAGCACGCGCCCGGTGCGCGCGACGTTGTCCTCCATCGCCGCGATCTGCTCGGCGGTGGCGCGTTCGGCCGCGGCTTCGATGGTCGCGGCCTGCAGCACGAGCGATGCCTCGTAGAGCTCGCGGAAGGTCGCCTGGTGCAGCACGAGCGCGCGCGAGCTGCGCGTCGCCAGGCGCTCGTAATGCGGCAATCCCACCGAGAGGCGCCGGCTGGCGTCGCGCCGGATGAGCCCGCCGTGCTCGAGGAGGCGAATACCCTCGCGCACCGTCGAGCGGTTGACGCCGAACTGCTTTACGAGCTCGGCTTCGGTGCCGAGCCGATCGCCCGGGCGCATTCCCCCCGAGAGAATCCGGCGCTCGATCGCCTCCGCCACCATGCGATACGCGGGCCGCGCGCTGATGCGGGCGAATTTGCGAACCGGTTCCGCCATCTTGCTTGACGCCTTTTTTGCATTGTCCGACAATCGGACGAAAGAATCAAAGCGGGATCGACTCCGCGAAGCAGTCCTTCTGGAGGAGGAGGCGCTATCGGAACCGCGGCGGCTGGGGCCCTGCTGTGCGTGCAGGGCGTTCGCGTGCATTTCGGCGGCATCGTCGCGCTCGAGGACGTGTCGTTCGACGTCGCGGCGGGCCGCATCGTCGGGCTGATCGGCCCCAACGGCGCCGGCAAGACCACGCTTTTCAACTGCCTGTCGCGGCTCTACGAGTGCGACGGCGGCGACATTCTCTTCGACGGCCGCTCGCTCCTCGGCGCGCCGCGCTACCGCATCGCCGAGCTGGGAATCGGGCGGACGTTCCAGAATCTCGCGCTCTTCCGAAGCATGAGCGTGCTCGAGAACGTCATGGTGGGGCGGCACAGCCGCACGCGCTCCGGGTTCCTGTTCAACTGCTTTCGCCCGCCGCGGGTGCGCGAGGAGGAGCGCGCAAGCCTGGAGAAGGCGCGCGCGCTGATCGATCTGCTGGATCTGTCTGCCGTGGCCGGGCGGCGGGTCGCCGATCTTCCGTTCGGCACGCAAAAGCGCGTGGAGCTGGCACGCGCGCTCGCGGGCGAGCCCAGGCTCCTGCTGCTCGACGAGCCGGCGAGCGGGCTCAATCACGAGGAGGTCGGGGAGCTCGGGGCGCTCATCCGGCGCATCCGTGACACGTTCGCGCTCACCGTGCTGCTGGTCGAGCATCACATGAGCCTGGTGATGAGCATCTCCGACCGCGTAGTGGCGCTCAACTTCGGGCGCAAGATCGCCGAAGGCTCTCCCGCCGAGGTGCGGCAGCACCCGGAGGTGATCCAGGCCTACCTCGGGACCGCGCACTGACATGGCGCTGCTCGAGGTGAAGGACCTGCGCGCTTCGTACGGGGAGACGCGCGTTCTGCACGGCATCGATTTCGGGCTCGAGCCCGGCTCGATCACGGCGCTCCTTGGCGCGAACGGCGCCGGGAAGACGACCACGCTGCGCGCCCTGTGCCGGATGGTGCGCACCGAAGGCAGCATCCGCTTCGACGGCACCCCGATCGGGCGGCGCGCGACCGAGGACATCGTGCGCCTGGGCATCGCGCACGTGCCGGACGGCCGCGGAACCTTCGTCAATCTCACGACGGAGGAGAACCTGCGGCTGGGCGCGTACGTGCGCAAGGACAGAGCCGAGGTCGAAGGGGACCTGGAGCGGGTGTACGGCTATTTCCCGCGGCTGAGGGAGCGCCGCGCGCAGCAGGCCGGCACGCTCTCTGGCGGCGAGCAGCAGATGCTCGCGGTGTCGCGCGCGCTGATGCTGCGCCCGCGGCTGATGCTGCTCGACGAGCCCTCGTTCGGCCTCGCGCCGCTCGTCGTGAGGGAGCTGTTCGAGATCCTGCGCGCCGTGAACCAGGCCGAGCGCGTCAGCATGCTCGTCGTGGAGCAGAACGCGGCAATGGCCCTCGATCTCGCCGACACGGCCTATCTCATCGAGACCGGGCGAATCGTGCTCTCGGGCACCGCGCGGGAAATCAGGGGCGACGACGCGGTGCGCCGCTCCTACCTCGGCTACTAGGGCATGGACGCGCTCATCCACCAGATTCTCGCGGGCCTTGCCACCGGCGGGATCTACGCGAGCCTCGCGCTCGCGCTCGTCATGATCTACCAGGCGACGCACCTCGTGAACTTCGCGCAGGGCGAGATGGCGATGTTCGCCACGTACATCGCGTGGACACTGGTCGACGCCGGCATGCCCTACTGGGCGGCGTTCTTCCTTACCGTGCCGGCGGCGTTCGTGCTCGGCGTCGCGATCGAGCGGATCGTCATCCGGCCGGTCGAGAACGCGCCGGTGCTCGCGGTGGTGGTCGTGTTCATTGCGCTGCTCGTGATCCTGAACAGCGTCACCGGCTGGATCTACACCTACACCATCAAGACCTTCCCGAGTCCTTTCCCGAAGGAGCCCCTGTTCGGCAACCGGTACATGTCCTCGCACGAGATCGGCGCGATCGGCGTGACGCTGGTGGTTCTCGCGCTGCTCTATGTCTTCTTCCGATTCACGCCGCTGGGGCTGGCAATGCGCGCGGCGGCGCAGAACCCGGACTCGGCGCGCCTCGTGGGGATCCGCGTGGGGTGGATGCTCGCGCTCGGCTGGGGACTTGCCGCGGCGATCGGGGCGGTCGCGGGCATGATGGTCGCGCCGATCGTCTATCTCGACCCGAACATGATGGGCGGCGTGCTGCTCTACGCGTTCGCGGCGGCGCTGGTGGGCGGCATCGACAACCCGGGCGGCGCCGTGTTCGGGGGCTTCCTCGTGGGGGTGCTCGAGAACGTGCTCGGCGCCTTCGTGATCGGCAACGAGCTCAAGCTCGCGGTGGCGCTGGTGCTGATCGTCGTGGTGCTGGTCGTGAAGCCTTCCGGCTTCTTCGGCCGGGTTCACGTCACGCGCGTATGAGCCGCCGGCAGATCGTCGTTCTCGCCGTGCTGCTCGCAGTGGCGTGCGCGCTGCCGTTCCTCGCGAGCAACTACCGCACGTTCCAGCTGACGCTCGTGATCATCTACTCGATCGCGCTCCTGGGACTCAACATGCTCACCGGCTACAACGGGCAGATCTCGCTCGGGCACGGCGCGTTCTACGCCATCGGCGCCTATTGCACCGCGATTCTGATGGACCGCTTCGGCGTGCCGTACTGGGCGACGCTTCCGGCGGCGGGCGCGGTCTGCCTGCTGGTCGGATTCCTCTTCGGACTGCCGGCGCTCAGGCTGGAGGGCCTTTATCTCGCGCTCGCGACCTTCGCGCTCGGCGTGTCGCTGCCGCAGCTGCTCAAGTACAAGCATCTCGAGGGCTGGACTGGGGGCGTGCAGGGCATCGTGATCAACAAGCCCGAGGCGCCGTTCGGGTTGCCGCTCAATTCCGACCAGTGGCTGTACTTCTTCACGCTTGCGGTCGCCCTCGTGATGTTCGCGCTCGCGTGGAACCTGCTGCGCGGGCGCATCGGCCGCGCGATGGTGGCGATCCGCGACCAGCACATCGCCGCCGAGGCGATGGGCGTTCACACCGCGATGGTCAAGTCGCTCACCTTCGGGGTCTCGGCGATGTACACCGGGGTCGCGGGGGCGCTCGGCGCGATCGCAGTGCAGTTCGTCGCGCCCGACAGCTTCAACATCTTCCTGTCGATCGTGTTCCTGGTGGGAATCGTGATCGGGGGCCTCGCGTCGATTTCCGGAGCGCTCTACGGGGCGCTCTTCATCCAGTTCGTGCCCAACGTGGCGGACGAGATCTCCAAGGCCGCCCCGTGGGCGATATTCGGGATATTCCTCATCGGTTTCGTGTACCTGATGCCGATGGGGATCGCGGGCGCCGTGCGCCTGGCCGCGGCGCGGCTCGCACGCAAGGCGCGCAATGTCTGACGGACCACCGAAGGAGGAGGCCACCATGAAAGCGAAGCTCACACCGATCGCAGCACTGCTCGCCACCGCTCTCGCGTCGCCGGCGGCTCTGGCGCAGAAGAAGTACGACCCGGGCGCGTCCGACACCGAGATCAAGATCGGCAACACCAACCCCTACAGCGGCCCGGCGTCCGCCTACGGCACCATCGGCAAGACGATCGCGGCGTACTGGAAGATGGTCAACGAGCAGGGCGGGGTGAACGGCCGCAAGGTGACCTTCATCAGCTACGACGACAGCTACAGCCCGCCCAAGACCGTGGAGATGGCGAGGAAGCTCGTCGAGCAGGACCAGGTGCTGTTCCTGTTCCAGACGCTCGGCACGCCCAGCAACACGGCGATCCACAAGTACATGAACGCGAAGAAGGTGCCGCAGTCGTTCGTCGCCACCGGCGCGACCAAGTGGAACGACCCGCGCAATTTCCCCTGGACCATGGGCTGGCAGCCGAACTACCAGACCGAGTCGAAGATCTACGCGCGGTACATCCTCAAGGAGAAGCCGAACGCCAAGATCGCGATCCTTTACCAGAACGACGACTACGGCAAGGACTACCTCAAGGGCTTCCACGACGGGCTGGGCGACAAGGCGAAGACCATGATCGTCAAGGAAGTGTCCTACGAGACCTCGGATCCGACGGTCGACTCGCAGATCATCCAGCTGCAGAGCTCCGGCGCCGACGTGTTCTTCAACATCACCACGCCCAAGTTCGCGGCGCAGGCGATCCGCAAGGCCTACGACATCGGCTGGAAGCCGCTGCACCTGCTGAACAACGTGTCGCAGTCCGTGGGCAGCGTCCTGAAGCCCGCCGGGCTGGAGAAGTCGGTGGGGATCATCACCACGGCGTACGGCAAGGACCCGACCGATCCGGCCTGGGACAACGACCCCGGAATGAACCGCTGGCGCGCATTCATGAAGAAGTACTATCCGGAGGGGAGCCTGATCGACTCGTCCAACGTCTACGGCTACGCCGTATCGCAGACGCTGCACCAGGTGCTCAAGCAGGCAGGCGACAACCTGACGCGCGAGAACATCATGAAGCAGGCGGCGAGCCTCAAGGACTTCGAAACCGACACGGGGCTGCCGGGCATCAAGATCAACACGAGCCCCACCGATTTCGCGCCGATCCAGCAGATGCAGCTCGCGCGCTTCGACGGCAAGACCTGGGTGCGCTTCGGCGAGGTCATGAGCGCCAAGTAGGAGTGCCTGTCGTCAGCGGGCGGCGAGGCGCTCCCAGGCGCGCGCTGTCCGCTGCATCCGGGCGGATCCGGCGACGCGCAGCAGCTCGCGATCCCGCCGCCACCGAACGGCGGCGGGATCGCCGCCCGCTTTCTCCCAGAACTGTCCTGTTTCGTCGGCAAGACCCGCCCCGAACGCGAGCGCGCCGGCGAGCGCGACGTGTGTGGCGGGAGACGACGGGTCCTCGGCGGACAGCGCGCGCAGCGCGTGCAGCAGCGCCGCAGCGCGCTCGACCCATGCGCGCGGCCATTCGAGCCGGCGCGCCTCGCGCGCGAGGTACGCGATCGCCGCGGCGTGAACATGCAGGTCTTCGACCGTGCGGAAAGGCTTGACGTAGAGATCGTAACCGTCGCCCCCGAGAAGATCGCATTCCTCGACCTCCACGCCGTCGAAGGCGATCCGCGCGTGTGGCACTTCCGGGACGAACTTCGCTGGGGGCATCGCCTCGATCCGCAGGCCCGGCGATTCGCGAGCGACCCGAACGATCTTGATGGAAGGACGTTCTCCGGCAGCGATACCGTCACGCGCCGCCACGAAGAACACCGAGCCGTCCGGCCCGAGCGTCGTCCAGCGCTTGGAGCCGGAAAGAAGGCATTTTCCGGGAGATCTCTTCAGCGCGGTTCGAATCGCTTTCGGGTGATTCCCCTCCGTCTCCGTCACGCACAGGGCGGCGATCCTGTCCTCGGGCGCGCCGGGAAAGAGCGCGTGCAGCGCCGCCTGGTAGCCGGAAGCGAACGCCCAGCCGAGGCGGTCGGCGGAAAAGCCGCCCACGATCGCGCGGTCCATGGGGTTCGCCCAGACGCGCGCGGCATCGCGGTAGCGCGGCCACCATGCCGCGACGTCCGCACATTCTGCGGCCGCGACAGAGGATTTGAGGACGAAACCGACGCAGTCGTCGCGCACGGCGCGGGGCCGGCGCGCTACGCCGGAGACAGCGCGGAGACGCTCACCGCCAGTAATACGTCGGCTGCCGTCGGATGCGACTGTCCGTAGCTGTCCGCGCGCGGCCGCAGGAGCGCGAGAACCGGTTGCGGCATCGAACGCTCGCCGAGCCGCAGCGGGTTCTGCACCCGCACGACGCCCCGGTCCCCGGCCGCACCGGTCGGCAGCCGGTTGAGAACCGTCACCGTCCCGGCATGCGGACTTCCGAACGGCGCCATTTCGGTGATCTCCCCCTCGATCAGCTCCAGGCGCGCCTCGGGCGCGAACACGCCCGCTTCGCCCATGCGCAGGTACTCTTCGGCGCTGATCGGATGGCGCTGCGGATATTCCAGGACCGCGCTCATGGCGGCCATGTTACCGCTTTCAGGCGATCGCCGTAGGCCGCGGGAGCGTGCACTCGAGCCGGTGCCGGCCGGTGAACGCGAGGTAATGCCGGCCGCTCGCCCGGCCGAGCATCGTGAGCCCCACGCGCTTCGCCACCTCGTAGCCCATCTGCGTGAGCCCCGAGCGCGAGACGAGGAACGGGATCGCCATCTGCGCGCACTTGATCACCATCTCGGAAGTGAGGCGTCCGGTGGTGTAGAAGATCTTGTCCGAGCCGTCGATGCCGTCGAGCCACATGCGGCCCGCGATCGCGTCGACCGCGTTGTGCCGCCCGACATCCTCGATGAACATCAGGATCTCGGCCGACGCCGGGCCCGCCGTGCGCGCGAGCGCGCAGCCGTGTACCGCGCCCGACTGCTTGTAGATGGTCTCGTAACGGCGCACCTTCTCCACGAGGTCGAAGAGCTGCGCGTCGGAAAGGCGCACGTCCTCGCGCAGCTTCACCTGGTCGATCTCCTCCATCAGGTCGCCGAACATCGTTCCCTGCCCGCAGCCGGAGGTGACGGTTTTCTTCTTCATTCTTGATCGGACGCGAGAGCTCTTCTTCCGCGTCACGACGGCGACCGAATCGGTCTCCCAGTCCACTTGAACGGATGCAATGTCCTCGATGGCCTTCACCAGGCGCTGGTTGCGGAGATAACCGATGGTGAGCGCCTCGGGCGCGTGGCCGAGCGTCATCAGCGTCACGATCTCGCGCTTGTCGAGGTAGAGCGTGAGCGGGTGCTCGCCGGCGATCGACACCGGCACCATCTCGCCGCGCTCGTTGATCGCCTCGACGTCGAAGGTGGCGGGACGTGCGGCGTCGGTGAGGACGGGACGCGATACGGGTTGGCGGGGAAAACGGACCAAGGGTCAGTTCTTCGCGTCGGCGAGCTTCTCGCGCACAGCCGCCTGCACGGTGGGGAAGACGAGGGATTCGTAGTTGCCCGAGCCGAAGCTTGCGCAGCGGATTTCGCCGTTCACCAGCACCACGAACGAGGGTGTGCCGTAAAGCGCGGACGAGCGCGCCTTCTCCAGCCGCTCGAACGCGGGCCGGAAATGCTCCGGAACGTCGGACGCGGCGAGCCGGCCCTTGAACGAGATGCGGCTCACCTCGGTGAAACGGATGCTCGCCCACTCGGGTGAGCCCTTCAATTTCCCGCTCGCGATGTTCTCGGCCTCCCAGCCACGGCAGCTCGGACAGTCCGCGGCCGATAGATAGACCAGGTCGATCGTGGAGGACTTGTTCGCGCGCACCTTCGGCAGCGGGTGTTCGGCGGCCCAGCGGTGCACTTCCGGCAGGCTCGTGTGCGCGAAACCGAGCGAAATCCGCTTTCCGCTGGCCGTGTCCACCGCCCCGCGCAAGGTGTTGTCCGCGTCGAGGTGCAGGACGACCCTGGAGTCGGAACGGGAGGTGAATTCCACGCGCACGCGATCGCCTTCCGGACGGACCGCGACGTCGCTCGCCTCGTGCCAGGCTCCGTGCGCGTAGCCGTAGTAGGCGACGATGGAGGCCGATGCCGGGTCCGCCGACTTGACGTTGGTCACCCGGAACACCCGTCCCGCGCCCTTGCCCGGCGGTGCGGCGAACCAGATTCCGATCAGGTCGTTGACCCGCCTCTCGAAGGGCGTCGTTTCCGCGGCGAACGCCGGCGCGCAAAGCACGATCGCGAGGACGAAGAACGCGGCGCGCGCAGACAGCTTCATCGAAGCCTTCCCCCTCACGGATTCCCTACCCGCCAATATAGGACATTTCCACCTTGCGCAGGCGCGCGGTCTCGGCGGTGCGGATCTCGGAATAGCGATCTCCGCGCGCGCGCCACACCGCTACGATGCGGTCGCGGATCTGGTCGTCGCCCGCTCCTCCGCGCAGCAGCGACTTCAGGTCGTGCCCGCCCTGGGCGAAAAGGCAGGTGAAGAGCGCGCCGTCAGTGGACAGCCGGATCCGGTTGCAGGTACGGCAGAAAGCCTGCGTCACCGAGGTGATCACGCCGATCTCGCCCGCGCCATCCCGGTAGCGCCAGCGCTTGGCCACCTCGCCCGGGTGGTTCGGCCCGACCGGCTCGAGCGGGTACACCTCGTCGATGCACCGCACGATCTCGGCCGCCGGCACGACGTCATCCATGCGCCAGCCGTTGGTCGAGCCGACGTCCATGAACTCGATGAAGCGCATGATGTGCCCGGTTCCGCGCCAGCGGCGCGCCGCATCGAGCACGTGCCGGTCGTTCGCGCCGCGCTTGACCACCATGTTGATCTTGACCGGAGTGAGCCCCGCCGCCGCGGCCGCCTCGATGCCCTCGATCACCTTTGCGACCGGGAAATCGGCATCGTTCATGCGGCGGAAAGTGGCATCGTCGAGCGAGTCGAGACTCACCGTGATGCGCTCAAGCCCGGCTTCCTTGAGCGCACGTGCCTGGCGCGCGAGAGTCGAGCCGTTCGTGGTGAGCGTGAGCACCGCACCGAGCGGCGCGAGCATGGCGATCAGCTTAGGCAGGTCCTTGCGCACCAGCGGCTCGCCGCCGGTGAGCCGGATCTTCCTGACGCCCAGCCCCACGAAGATGCGCGCCACGCGCACGATCTCCTCGAAGGTGAGAATCGCGTCGTGCGGCAGGTAACGGTAATCGGCATCGAAGACCTCGCGCGGCATGCAGTACACGCAACGGAAATTGCACCGGTCGGTGACCGAGATGCGCAGGTCGCGGATCGAGCGTCCAAGCGTGTCGGCGAAGGGCGCGCCATCCCACGCGGGCGCGTGCGGGAGGCTCGCGCCCTCGGCATGGATGGGAATGACCTTCTCCGGCATGGTGTTTTGGCGCAGCGGCCCGGGGCGAAAATCTTAGCAGAGGGTATAGTGCGCGGGATGGAAAAACCTTGCCTTTCGGTCGCCGTCGTGATGCAGCGCCGGGAAAGCCGCAGCCGCTGGCAGTCGGAGGTCTGGGAGCCGATCGGCGTCCTGCCCGGCGAGGCGGGTGCGGACGGGGTGCGGCAGATCGTTGACGGCCCGGGGATCCGGCAATGGATTCATGCCGGGTACTCTCTCGTGCTGCACCGGGACGAGGCCGAAGGCTATTACCTCAACGTGTCGACGCCGACGCCCAAGCTGTTCGTGCTCTGGCGCGAGGAGGACGGCCGGGCCGTTCCGCTCGAGGTGACGGCAAGCTATAACGAGGCGAGCCGCTGGATGGACGGCGGGCACGCGGTGGACGGCGTGCCGATGCCGCCCGAGATATGCGCATGGGTCGTCGAGTTCGTCGAGCGCAATTACCGGCCCGAACCGCGCAAGCGCATCAAGCCGCGCTCGTTCATGCATCCGAAGGACCGCGCCGCAGGATGACGGAAGAGAAGGAACCGTTCCTCTCGCGCTGGTCGCGGCTCAAGGTGGAGTCCCGGGAACAGGCGCCTCCGGCGCCACCCCCTGCGGTCGAGCACGAGAAGCCTGCTCCGGAGTTGCCCAGGGTCGAGGACCTGACCCCCGAGTCCGACTTCAGGCCGTTCATGGACCCGCGCGTGGATGCAGGCACCCGCCGCGACGCGCTGAAGAAGCTCTTTGCGGACGCGCGCTTCAACGTCCCGGACCCTTTCGAGGCGTACTCGGAGGACTACACCGGCGGCGAGCCGATTCCGCTGGACCTGCTCCGGACGCTGAACCAGGCGCGCCGGCTGATTTTCGAGGAGAAGGAAAAGGTCGCGCAGACCCCGTCCGAGGAGAAACCCGCCGCCGATGGCGCTGGAAGGCAAGACGTTTAAGCTCTGCAGCTGCAACCGCACCCTGGCGCTCGACGCCGGACGCCTCGCGCAAGCGCTGAAGGCGGGGCAGCCGCTCAGGATTCACAGCGAGCTCTGTCGTAAGGAATCGGGCGCGTTCCAGGCGGCGCTCGCCGACCCCGACGTGATCGTCGGGTGCACGCAGGAAGCGGCGCTCTTTGCCGAGCTCGCCGAAGGCGCGGGCTCGAAGGCGCGGCTCGGCTTCGTCAACATCCGGGAGTTCGCGGGCTGGTCGGCCGAGGGCCCGCAGGCGACGCCCAAGATCGCGGCGCTCCTCGCGGCGGCGGCGCTGCCCGAGCCCGAGCCGGTCCCGGTGGTGAGCTACGGCTCGGCGGGCGAGATCCTCGTCATCGGACCCGCGGACGCCGCGCTCGAGTGGGCGAACCGGTTTTCTTCTTCATTGAACGTTTCGGTCCTTGTCACGTCGGCCGGGCGGGGCTCGCTTCCGGGCGAGCGGAAATATCCGGTCTGGTCCGGCAGGGTGCTCGGGCTGAAAGGCTGGCTCGGCGCCTTCGAGGTCGAGTGGCTGCAGGAAAACCCGATCGACCTGGAGCTTTGCACGCGCTGCAATGCGTGCGTGCGCGCCTGCCCCGAGCAGGCGATCGGCTTTGCCTACCAGATCGACATGGCGAGGTGCAAGGCGCACCGCGAATGCGTCAAGGCCTGCGGCGCGATCGGCGCGGTCGACTTTGCGAGAGCCGCGGCACCGCGAAAGGAGACGTTCGACCTCGTGCTCGACCTGCAGCGCGAGCCCGCGCTGAAAGGCCATGACCTTCCGCAGGGCTACGCCGCGCCGCGCGACGACCCGCTCGAGCAGGCGCTCGCGGCGCAGGCGCTCGCGGCGCTCGTGGGCGAGTTCGAGAAGCCCCGGTTCGTCCAGTACCGCGAGCGCATCTGCGCGCACAGCCGTTCTGGCGTCGAGGGGTGCAACCGCTGCCTCGACGTGTGCTCGACCGGCGCGATCGCGCCGAAAGGCGATTTCGTGGAGGTCGAGCCGCATCTGTGCGCCGGGTGCGGGGGCTGCGCGAGCACCTGTCCCTCGGGCGCGCTGTCGTACGTTTATCCGCGCACGCCCGAGACGGGCACGCGGCTGAAGACGCTGCTCGCGACCTACCGGGAGGCCGGCGGCGGGGACGCGCTGGTTCTGGTGCACGACGCCGGGGAAGGCCGCAGGGCGCTGCTTGCGCTCGGGAGAGGCCGGCGCGGGCTGCCGGCGCGCGTCATCCCGTTCGAGTGCTTTCACGTCGCGTCGATCGGGCTCGAGCTCGCCCTGGGCGCGATCGCCTATGGCGCGAGCCAGCTCTGCGTGCTCGTCACCGGGCGCGAAGCCGAGGGCTACGTCGCGATGCTGCGCGAGCAGCTCGGTCTTGCGCAGGCGATCCTGTCCGCGCTCGGTTACGAGGGGAGGCATTTCGAAGTTCTGGATTCGAATTCCCTGGAAGGCGATCTCTGGCGCATCGCGCCGGCGCGCCCGGTCGTCCAGCCGGCGCGGTTCGACCTCGCGGCCGACAAGCGCACCGCGCTCGATTTCGCAATCGAGCACCTCGCCAAGCAGGCGCCAGCGCCGCGCGAGGTGATCGAGCTGCCGCGTGGCGCGCCCTTCGGCGCGCTCGCGGTGGACAAGGCGAAATGCACGCTGTGCAAGGCGTGCATCGGCGCCTGCCCGGAATCGGCGCTGCTCGATTCGCCGGAGGCGCCACGCCTGCGCTTCATCGAGCGCAACTGCGTGCAGTGCGGGCTGTGCGCGAACACCTGTCCCGAGGATGCCCTCGCGCTCGTTCCAAGGCTGTCCTTGGGGGCAACGGCCAGGGAGCCCGTGACGCTCAACGAGGCCGAGCCGTTCAATTGCGTGCGCTGCGGCAAGCCCTTTGGCACGCGGGTGATGATCGAGGCGATGCTCGGGAAGGTGGCCGGGCACTCGATGTTCGCCGCCGGCGGGGCGCTCCGCCGCCTGCAGATGTGCGCCGACTGCCGCGTCCTCGACATGATGCAATCGCAGGGCGAGCCGACGATATTCGATTACACGAACAAGACGTGAGCCCGGGGGCGCTTTCGCCGGAGGACGCGGCGCGCGCGAATTTCTACGCGCTGCTGGCGCACCTTTTCTATTCGCCGCCCGGCGCGGCTCTGCTCGCTTCGCTCTCGGCGGCGCAAGACATCGAGGCAGAGCGTCGCGACTCGGACCTCGCCATCGCCTGGCAGGAGCTGAAAGCGGCCGCCAGGGTTGCCGATCCGGAAGCGGTGCGCGAGGAGTACGAGGCCGCGTTCGTGGGTACCGGAAAGGCGGAGGTGACGCTCTACGCCGGGGCTTACCTGCCGGGCTCGCGGACGCGCAATCCCCTGGTCGAGATCAGGGGTTTCCTCGACGCTCGAGGTCTTGAACGGATGCGCGTTTCGAACGAACCGGAAGATCACTTCGCGGCGCTGTGCGACGTCATGCGCCACCTCGTCGCCGATGGAGATGACGCGGCGCAACGCGAGTTCTTCGAGCATTTCTTCTGGCCTGCGATCGGACCGTTGTGCGACGCAATAGGGCGCTGCGGGCGCGTGCGTTTCTACGGCGCCGTCGCGCGCTTCGCGCACATCTTCGCGGCGCTTGAACACAGCGCATTTGAGATGGATTAATATTCCCTGGTTCGACCAAAACGGCGCTTTTGGTCAGGCTCGACCGGGGCGCGACGAGAACACGAGGAGGCAGACATGAGCGAGCGCGCGAAGCGTCCATCGAGGCGCCATTTCCTTCTTTCGCTCGGCGCAGGCGGCGCCGCCACCGCGGCAGCGGTGATCACGAGCAACGTCTCGCAGAAACCTTCCGGCAGACCCAAGCGCGCGAGCGCCGGCTATCAGGAATCCGCGCACGTGCGCAACTACTACCGTACCGCCAAGATCTAGGAGTCCCGCCATGCTGCTTACCAGAAAAGCGAACGGCAGCGTTGCCCCGCAATCGCGCCTCGCGCGCGGCCTTTCGGGCGTGCTGGCAAAGACCATCGACCGGCGCAGCTTTCTGCGCCGATCGGGGCTCACGATCGGCGCCGGCGCGGTCGCGTCGCAGCTGCCATTCAGCATGATCGGCACCGCGGAAGCCGCGAAGGAAGCGACCGGCAAGGTCGAGGTGAAGCGCACGGTGTGCACGCACTGCTCGGTGGGCTGCGCGATCGACGCGCACGTCGAGAACGGCGTGTGGGTGCGCCAGGAGCCGGTGTTCGACTCGCCGATCAACCTCGGCGCGCACTGCGCGAAGGGAGCGTCCATCCGCGAGCACGGAATCACGCACGACTCGCACCGCCTGAAGTATCCGATGAAGCTCGAGGGCGGCAAGTGGAAGCGCATCTCCTGGGACCAGGCCTACGACGAGATCTCGAAGAAGCTGCTCGAAATTCGCGCCAAGAGCACGCCGGACGCGCTCTTCGTGGTCGGATCGAGCAAGCACAACAACGAGCAGGCTTACCTGCTTCGCAAGTGGGTCGCGCTCTGGGGCTCGAACAACTGCGACCACCAGGCGAGGATCTGCCACTCGACCACGGTGGCGGGCGTCGCGCAGACCTGGGGTTACGGCGCGATGACCAACTCGTACAACGACGAGCAGAACTCGAAGTGCCTGTTCTTCCTCGGCTCGAACGCCGCCGAGGCGCACCCGGTGTCGATGCTGCACACCCTGCATGCGAAGGAGAACGGCGCCAAGGTGATCGTCGCCGACCCGCGCTACACGCGCACCGCCGCGAAGGCCGACATCTACGTTCGTTTCCGCTCGGGCACCGACGTGGCGCTGCTCTTCGGCATCCTGCACCACATTTTCAAGAACGGCTGGGAGGACAGGGAGTACATCCGCACCCGCGTCTACGGGATGGACAAGGTGAAGGAGGAGGTGATGGCCAAGTGGACGCCGGACAAGGTGGCCGAGGTCACCGGCGTTCCCGAGGCCGAGGTGCTCAACGTCGCGAAGACGCTGGCCGAGAACCGTCCCGGCTTCATCATCTGGGCGATGGGCCAGACCCAGCACAACGCCGCCAACGGCATCGTTCGCGCCTCCAACATCCTGATGCTCGCGCTCGGCAACGTGGGGCGCTCGGGCGGCGGCTGCAACATCTACCGCGGGCATGACAACGTGCAGGGCGCGACCGACATCGGGCCGAACCCCGACACGCTGCCGGGCTACTACCCGGTGGCGGTTCCCGGCGCGTGGGCGCACTGGTCCAACGTATGGAATGTCGACCTGAAATGGCTGCAGGGCCGGTTCGCGCCGGGAATGATGGGCAAGCCCGGCACCACGGTGTCGCGCTGGATCGACGGCGTGCTCGAGAAGAGCGATGCGATCGACCAGGAGACCAATCTGCGCGCGATCATCTACTGGGGTCACGCGCCGAACAGCCAGACGCGCGGCGTCGAGATGATCGAGGCGATGAAGAAGCTCGATCTCATGGTCGTGATCGACCCGTACCCTTCGGCATCCGCGGCGATGTTCGCGATGGCGAAGAAGGACGGGGCGTACCTGCTGCCGGCCGCGACGCAGCTCGAGACCGAGGGTTCGGTGACGGCCTCCAACCGCTCGATCCAGTGGCGCGAGAAGGTGATCGACCCGGTGTTCGAGTCGCGCACCGACCACATGATCATGTACCAGCTCGCGACGAAGCTGGGGTTTGGAAAGGAACTGATAGGAATCAAAGGCGACGGAAAACCGAATATCCGTCTGGTGAAAGGCAAGGGCGGGATGGACGAGCCGTCGATGGAGGACACGCTGCGCGAGATCAACCGCGGCGCCTGGACCATCGGCTACACGGGGCAGTCGCCCGAGCGCATCCAGGCGCACATGAGGAACATGCACGTCTTCGACGTGAAGACCCTGCGTGCCAGGGGCGGCAAGGACGCGAAGACGGGCTATGACCTGACGGGGGACTACTTCGGGCTGCCGTGGCCGTGCTACGGCAAGGCCGAGATCAAGCACCCCGGAACGCCGAACCTCTACGACACGTCCAAGCACTCGATGGAAGGCGGCCACACCTTCCGCGCGCTCTTCGGCGTGGAGAAGGACGGCGTGAACCTGCTCGCCGAGGACGGCGTGCATTCCAAGGGCAGCGACATCACCACCGGCTACCCGCAGTTCGACCACGTGCTGCTGAAGAAGCTCGGCTGGTGGGACGAGCTGACCGAGGACGAGAAGAAGGCCGCCGAGGGCAAGCTCTGGACCAACGACCTCTCGGGCGGAATCCAGCGCGTGGCGATGAAACACGGATGCAGCCCGTTCGGCAACGCCAAGGCGCGCGCGGTGGTGTGGAACTTTCCGGACGGCATCCCGCAGCACCGCGAGCCGCTCTACAGCCCTCGCCCGGACCTCGTCGAGAAATACCCCACGTACGACGACGTCAAGGTGCTGTGGCGCCTGCCCACGCTGTTCAAGTCGGTTCAGCAGAAGGCGGTGAAGGACGGCGCGCACAAGGAGTTCCCGCTGATCCTCACGAGCGGACGTCTGGTCGAGTACGAGGGCGGGGGCGAGGAGACGCGCTCCAATCCGTGGCTCGCGGAGCTGATGCAGGACAACTTCGTCGAGATCAACCCGAAGGCGGCGGCGGACCGAGGGATCCGCAACGGCGACTATGTCTGGGTCCAGACCCCGGGAATGAACAAGCCGCGCCTCAAGGTGAAGGCGCTGGTCACCGAGCGGGTCGGTCCCGACACGGTGTTCGTTCCGTTCCACTTCTCGGGCTGGTGGCAGGGGCAGGACATGCTGCCGTACTACCCGGATGGAGCGGCCCCGATCGTACGCGGCGAGGCGGTCAACACCGCCACCACCTACGGCTACGACCGGGTCACGATGATGCAGGAAACCAAGACCACGCTTTGCCAGGTTTCCAAGGCGTAGGCGGGCGATAACTATAAGGAGACAGCCATGGCGAGAATGAAATTCCTCTGCGACGCCGAGCGCTGCATCGAGTGCAACGGCTGCGTCACCGCCTGCAAGAACGAGAACGAGGTTCCCTGGGGCGTGAACCGCCGGCGCGTGGTCACGATCAACGACGGCGTGGTCGGGGCGGAAAAATCGATCTCGGTCGCCTGCATGCACTGCTCGGACGCGCCGTGCATGGCGGTGTGCC
>JBBINV010000038.1:0-39560 GCA_037443705.1 Betaproteobacteria bacterium
GTAGCCGAGCTCCTTGCCGCCGAGCTTGCCGTAGCCGATCACCGCGAAGCGCGGCTCCTCGCGGTGCCGGTTCCGGATGAGTTTCCACACATGAACGATCGAAACCCCGAGCACGATATCGGCAAGAAGCGACAGATGGTCGGCGAGGCGCTCGACCGTCAGCATCCCGGCCAGATCCTGCGCCAGCAGCCGGAAGACCTGTCCCTGGTGCTGTTCGCGCAGCAGGTTCATCTGCCGCTCGGTGTCGCCCGCGGCCGCGGCGAGCGCGCGGCGCAGTCCCTGCTCGAACGCCGGCCAGTCGGGCGGCGCGGCGAGCACGCGGTCGTCGAGCAATTCGTCCAGCAGCAGCGGGTGCCGCGTCACGAACTCCGCGGCCCAGCTCGAGGCGCCGATCATGCGCGCGACGCGCTCGAGCGCCTCGGGATGTTCGGCCAGAAGCGCGAGATAGGCCGCGCGGCGCGCGATCGCCTCGATGAGCCCGAGCCCGCGCGCGAGCGTCGCGCCCGGATCGGGGGTCGATGCGGCTGCCGCGGCGAGGGCGGGAACCAGCTGGTCGACGCGCCGGCGCGACTCGTCCGGCAGCTGCAGGTAGCGCTGGCTCGCGCGAAATGCGGCCGCGCGCGGGTGCTCGGGCCAGGCCGCGCCGTTCGCCTCCAGCCCCGATTCCGCGAGCACGTCCTGGAAGTGGCGCGTGACGGCGGCGCGATGCGATTGAAGCGCTTCGTAGAACAGGCTCCAGGCGGGGAAGCCCATCGCCGATGAAACCCAGTCGCGATCGGCGGCCTCCGCTGGCAGAGTGTGCGTCTGCGCGTCGTCGAGATACTGCAGCCGGTGCTCGAGGTTGCGCAGGAATACGTACGCACGGGAAAGCTCCTGTGCCGCTTTCTCGGGAAGCAGTTTCTTCTGGTGCAGGCGCCGGAGAACCTCCAGGGTCGGCCGCACCGTCAGCTCCGGATCGCGCCCGCCGCGCACGAGCTGCAGCGCCTGCGCGACGAACTCGATCTCGCGGATGCCGCCGGGGCCGAGCTTCACGTGCTCGGCGAGCTCGCGGCGCGCCACGTCGCGCCGCACCTCGGCGTGCAGGCGCCGCATCGCGGCGAGCGTGCCGAAGTCGAGATACTTGCGGTACACGAACGGGCGCACGATCGCGGCGAGCTCCCCGTGCCGCGCGCCGGTGACGGGCCGCGCCTTGATCCAGGCGTAGCGCTCCCATTCGCGCCCCTGGGCCACGAAATACGATTCGAGCGCGTCGAAGCTCGCGGCAATCGGGCCGGCGTCGCCGTAGGGCCGCAACCGCATGTCGACGCGGAACGCGAAGCCCTCGCCCGTGGTCTCAGAGAGCAGCGCGATGAGCTTGCGCCCGAGGCGCTCGAACGCCTCGTGCTCGCCGGCGCCGTCGGGATAGGCGAACACGAGGTCGATGTCGGAGGAGACGTTCAGCTCCCGCCCGCCGAGCTTTCCCATGGCGACGACCACCAGCTGCCCGGGCGGCGCCGCGAGCGAGCTCTCGGCCCACGCGAGCGCGCACGCGATCTCCGCCTCGGCAAGGGCGCTCATCGTGCCGCACACCTCGGCGAGATCCGCGCGCTCCGCGAGGTCGCGTGCCATCACGCGCAGAAACACGCGCTGGCGAAGCCGCCGCAGTCGTGCCTTGAGCGCAGCTTCGGGCTCGAGGCGCCCGGGGGCGAGTTCGGCGGCGATCGTGTCGGCGCGGAACGGCTCCGGCGCGTTCAGCTCCAGGGACAAATCCGGCTGCGCGGCAAGGAGCCGGGCGGCGCTGCGCGGAAGTGAGGAATTCCCAATCGAAACGGGCATTTACACGATAGAATGCCTCGCAACAGGGCATTGATGCAAACACCGCTCCCCGCCTGGCTCGACCGCCGGCGCCTCGCGCTCGCCTTGCGCGCGCTCGAGGTCCTCGCCTGGACCGCGTTCTTCGCGTTCGCGGCGCTCTTTCTCGCGCTCCGGTTCTGGGTTCTGCCGAACATCGAGCGCTACCGCGGCGACATCGTCGCCGCGGTGTCGCGCTCGGTCGGGCTCGAAGTGACGGTCGAGGGAATCGAAGCGGACTGGCTGGGCCTGCGGCCGCGAATCGTGCTCTCCGGGGTTCGCGTTTACGATCGCGACGGGCGCGAGGCGCTCGTCCTTCCCTCGGTGGAAAACGTGGTCGGCTGGCGCTCGGTGCTCGCCGGGGGGCTGCGGCTTCGCTCGCTCGCAATCGACGGGCCGCGCCTCACGCTGCGGCGCGACGCCGAGGGCGCGATCTGGGTCGCCGGCATGAAGCTCGCCGAGGGCCGGAGCGAAGGAGGGCTCGCCGACTGGATCCTCGGCCAGAACGAGATCCAGGTCCGCAACGCCGATATCGAATGGATCGACGAGCGGCGCGGCGCCCCGCCGCTCGAGCTTTCGGCGCTCAACTTCCGGCTACGCAACGACGGGGACGCGCACGCCTTCGGGCTCTCGGCGCGGCCGCCGCGCGCCCTGGGCTCGGGCCTGGAGCTGAAAGCGGAACTCGTGGGCCGGAGCGTCGGCGAGCTGAAGGCATGGAACGGGCGCGTGTTCGCGGAGCTCGGCACGACCGATCTCGCCGGCTGGCGCGCATGGGTCGACTACCCGATCGACGTGCGCCGGGGCCAGGGCGCGGTGCGCGTCTGGGCGACGCTCGCCGGCGGAGCGGTGTCGCGCGCGACGGCCGATGTCGCGCTCTCCGGCGTGGCGGCGAGGCTGGCGAGGGATTTGCCCCTGCTCGAGGTCACGGCGGTGCGCGGACGGCTCCAGGGGCGCGAGACCGCGCGCGGCTACGAGTTCGGGGTCCGGAACCTCGCCCTCGCCACCGGCCGCGGGCCCGAGATGCAGGCGACGAGCTTTCGCGCGCAATGGGAGCGCGCGCAGGGCGCGCGCCCGCAGCGGGGACTTGTCAACGCGAGCCTGATCGAGCTCGCGCCGCTTGCGCATCTCGCGGAGTTCATGCCGTTTCCCGCGGATTTGAGGAAGCTCCTCGCGGAGCTCGCGCCGCAGGGAAACCTTCTCGACGTGAAGCTCGACTGGACCGGCGAGCTCCCGGACGAAGCGACCTTCAGCGCGAAGGCGCGCTTCGGCGGCCTCGCCATGAAGGCCTGGCGCGCGATCCCGGGATTCGCCGGGCTCTCGGGCAGCATCGAGGCGAGCGAGCGCAGGGGGACGCTGCGGCTTGCCTCGCAGCGCGCCGAGTTCGACCTGCCCAAGGTGTTTCCCGAGCCGCGCATCGCGCTCGACACCCTGAACGGCGAGGTGCACTGGGAGCGCGCGCGGCCCGGGACGGCCGATTTCCGCATCGCGAGCCTCGCCTACGCCAACGCCGATCTCGCGGGCACCGCCTCCGGCAGCTACCGGTACACGGGCGAAGGCCCGGGCGTCATCGACCTCTCGGCGCAGCTCGCGCGCGCCGACGGCCGCCAGATCGCGCGTTACCTGCCGCTGTCCAGCATCCTCGGGGAGCGCACGCGCGCCTGGCTCGCGTCCTCGATCCTCGCCGGGCAGTCGGGGGAGGCCCGGCTTCGGCTGCAGGGCGACCTGCGCGATTTTCCGTTCGCCGACCGCGCCAAGGGCCAGTTCCTGGTCGCCGCGAAGGTGAGCGCAGGGACGCTGGAGTACGCGAGCGGCTGGCCGCGGGTCGAGGCGATCGAGGGCGAGCTCGTGTTCGAGCGCGAACGCATGGAAATCACGGGCCGCTCGGGCAGGATACTCGGTGCGAAGGTCACCGGCGTGCGCGTCGCGATCGCGGACCTGCGCGCGACGCCGACGCTGCTCACGATCTCCGGGCAGGCCGAGGGACCCACTTCGGAGTTCCTGCGGTATATCCGCGAGAGCCCGGTGCGCGGGATGATCGACGGGTTCACCGACCGAATGAGCGCGGAGGGGCGCGGACGGCTCCAGCTCAGGCTCGAGCTGCCGCTCGAAGAGCTTGCGAGAAGCCGGATCGCCGGCGAATACCGCTTCGCGGGAAACACCGTGACGCTCGATCCGCGCCTGCCGCCGGTCGAGCGCGCGGGCGCGCGGGTGAGCTTCACGGAGTCGGGGCTCGCGCTGCACGAGGCGCGCGGGCAGCTCTTCGGCGGGCCGGTCGCGTTCTCGGGCGGCTCGAAGCCCGGCGCCGGCATCGTCGTCGCCGCCGAGGGGCGCGCGACCGTGCCTGGCCTGCGCGCGCTGTTCGACCCTCCGTGGCGCGACCGCCTCTCGGGCGCAGCCGACTACAAGGCGAGCCTTGCCGTGCGCGAGGGCCGCACCCGGATCACGTTCGAATCGCCGCTGCGCGGAATCGCCTCCGAGCTTCCGCCGCCGTTCGCAAAATCGGCGGACGAAACGCTGCCGCTTCGCGTCGACGTCTTTCCCGCCGAGGACCGCGAGCGCATCTCGGTCGCGCTCGGGCGCCTCGCGGCCGCTGAGGTCCTGCGCGCGCGCGAGGACGCCCGGATGCGCCTTCAGCGCGCCGCGGTGTCGCTCAACCCCGCGCCCGGCGAGGCGCTGCGGATCCCGGATCGCCGCGCGGTCGCCGTCTACGGGACGCTTCCCGCGCTCGACGTGGACCGGTGGCTGCCGCTGCTCGGTGGCGGCGGGGCGGACGCCACGAGCTTCGACCTGCGCGCGGGCACGCTCGATATCGTCGGCAAGCGCCTGCGCAACGTCTCGCTGCGCGGCGCCGCCGACGCCTCGGGATGGTCGGCGAGCGTGAACGCATCGGAGCTCGCGGGCAACTTCACCTATCGTGGCGAGGACGGCGGAAAGCTGTTCGCGCGGCTGCAGCACTTCAGCGTGCCCGAGGATTCGCCGGGCGCGAAGCCCTCGCCGGCGGCGAGCGCGAAGGATCTGCCCTCCGTCGATCTGGTGACCGACAGTTTCACGTACCGCGGCAAGCGCTACGGGCGCGTCGAGGTGGTGGCGCGGCACGACGGGCCGGACTGGCGCATCGACAAGCTCGTCATGGTCAATCCCGAGGCCTCGCTCTCGGCGAGCGGCCTCTGGCGCACGGGAAGCGATTCGCGCACCTCGCTCGAGTTCCGCCTCGAGTCGAGCGACGTCGGCAAGTTCCTCGAGCGCGCGGGCTATCCCGAGCGCGTGAGCGGCGGCGCCGCCAAGGCGAGCGGCAATCTCGCCTGGAGCGGCGAGCCCCTGGCACTCGATTACCCGAGTCTCTCCGGCGAGGTCACGCTCACCGCGGAGAACGGCACCTTTCCGCAGGTCGAGACCGGCCTGGGGAGGCTGCTCTCGTTCGTGAGCCTGCAGATCTCGGAGGTGTTCGCGAAGGGCTACCACTTCGACACGCTGTCGGCGTCGCTGCAGGTGAAGCGGGGAGTGCTGAGCACCAGGGACCTCAAGATGCGCGGAGCGGCGGCCGAGGTGACGATGAGCGGCGATGTCGATCTGGCGAGGGAAACGCAGAACCTGCGCCTTCGCGTCGTGCCGAGCGTGCGCCGCGGCGTCACCACGCTCGCCACGATCGTGAACCCGGCGGTCGCGATCGGCGTCGCGGTGGCGCAGGGCGTGCTCAAGGATCCGATCGGGCAGATCCTGTCGTACGAGTACGCGGTGAGCGGATCCTGGAGCGAGCCGAAGTTCGAGCGCCTGGACGCGGGCCCGCCTCCCGCCCCCTCCGGATCGATGGCGCCGGTGCCCGGCCAGTGAGCGCGCCCTTGCGCGTCGCCGCCCTGCAAATGGTTTCGGGACCGGCGCTCGATGCCAATCTCGCCGCCGCGGCGCGCCTGATCGCGCAGGCGGCCGCGAGCGGGGCGCGGCTCGCGGTGCTGCCGGAGAACTTCTACCTGATCGACCGCGATCCGGGCGCCAAGGTGCGGCTGGCCGAGCCCGACGGCACGGGACCGATCCAGGATTTCCTCGCCGGCGAGGCGCGCCGCCACGGCCTCTGGGTCGTGGGCGGCAGCACGCCGATCCGCTCGAGCGATCCCGCGCGCATCCGAAGCAGCTGCCTGGTCTACGACGACGCCGGGCGGCGAGTCGCGCGCTACGACAAGATGCACCTGTTCCGGTTCTCGCAGGGCGACGAGAGCCACGACGAGGCGCGTACGCTCGAGCCGGGCACCGGAGGCGTCGCGCTCGAGAGCCCCTTCGGCCGCATCGGCCTGTCGATCTGCTACGACGTGCGCTTCCCCGAGCTCTACCGGGGGCTCGCGCCGCTCGACCTGATCCTGGTTCCTTCCGCGTTCACCGTGCCGACCGGGCGCGCGCACTGGCATGTGCTGCTTCGCGCGCGCGCGATCGAGAACCTCGCGTACGTGGTCGCACCCGCTCAAGGGGGCCTGCACCCCGGCGGCCGGCGCACCTATGGCCACACGCTCGTCGTGGATCCGTGGGGCGCGATCCTCGCCGAGCGCGACGAGGGCGAAGGGGTGGTGCTCGCGGAGATCGATTCCGCGCGGCTCGCCGAAGTGAGAGAATCGCTGCCCGCGCTCGAGCACCGGAGATTGCGCTGATGGAAAGCGACGTTCTGTTGTCCACCGCGGCATCGTGCCTTCTCGCGCCCTACGACCTGGAGACGGCGAGCCTTGCGCGCGTGTTCGGGCGCATGGCCGGGCGGCGCCTGGATTACGCCGACCTCTACTTCCAGTACACGCGCTCCGAGGGCTGGAGCCTCGAGGAGGGCATCGTCAAGTCGGGCAGCTTCGGCATCGACCAGGGCGTGGGCGTGCGCGCGATCGCGGGCGACAGGACCGCGTTCGCGTACTCCGACGAGATCAGCTTCGACGCGCTCGAGGACGCGGCGCAGGCGACACGAGTGATCGCGCGCGCAGGCGGCGCGAAGCGGACGAAGGTCGTTTCCCGAAGGCGAATTCCTCAACGGTACGAGCCGGTCGACCCTCTGAGCACTCTTGAGGCGACCGGGAAAGTCGCCTTGCTGGAAAAGCTGGAGCGGATGTGCCGCGCAAAAGACCCGCGCATCGTGCAGGTGATGGCGCACCTTGGCGGCGAGTACGAGGTGGTGCTGGTGGCGCGCTCGGACGGCGTGGTCGCCGCGGACGTGCGGCCGCTCGTGCGCCTGTCGGTGCAGGTGATCGCCGAGCAGAACGGCCGGCGGGAGAGCGGCACGGCGGGCGGCGGCGGGCGCACCGGCTACGCGCATTTCACCGAGGCGGTGCTCGAGTCGTACGCGCAGCGGGCGGTCGCGCAGGCGCTCACGAACCTGGAAGCGCGGCCCGCGCCCGCCGGCACGATGACCGTGGTGCTCGGGCCCGGCTGGCCGGGAATCCTGCTGCACGAGGCGATCGGGCACGGGCTCGAAGGCGATTTCAACCGCAAGGGCAGCTCCGCCTTCAGCGGCCGCCTCGGCGAGCGCGTGGCGGCGCGCGGCGTCACCGTGATCGACGACGGCACCATCCCCGGGCGGCGCGGCTCGCTCACGATCGACGACGAGGGCAACCCCACGCAGCGCACGGTGCTCATCGAGGACGGTGTGCTGCGCGGCTATCTCCAGGACAGCCTGAACGCGCGCCTGATGAAGATGCCGGTCACCGGCAACGGCCGGCGCGAATCGTTCGCGCACCTCACGCTCCCGCGCATGACCAACACCTACATGCTCGCGGGCTCGCACGATCCGAAGGAGATCATCGCGAGCGTGAAGAAGGGCCTCTACGCGGTCAACTTCGGCGGCGGCCAGGTCGACATCACGAACGGCAAGTTCGTGTTCTCGGCCGCCGAGGCCTATCTCATCGAGGACGGCAAGATCACGCACCCCGTAAAGGGCGCGACGCTGATCGGCAACGGCCCCGACGCGCTCACGCGCGTGAGCATGATCGGAGCCGACCTCGAGCTCGACACCGGCATCGGCACCTGCGGAAAAGAGGGCCAGAGCGTTCCGGTCGGCGTGGGCGTGCCGACGCTCAAGATCGACGGGCTGACGGTGGGGGGAACCGCGTGAACTTTCTCGCCGGCGCGGCGGCGCTTGCGCGGGAAATTCCCGACGGCGCGCAACTCGCGCTGCCGCCCGACTACTCGCTTGTAGCGATGGAGGTGGTGCGCGCGCTCGTTCGGCGCAAGGCGCGGGGCTTGAGGTTGCTCGGCGTGCCGGTGCTGGGGATGTGCGCGGATCTCCTCATCGGCGCGGGTTGCGTAGCGGAAGTCGAGTCGAGCGCGGTGTCGCTCGGGGAAGCGGGCCCGGCGCCGCGGTTCACGGAAGCGGCCGAATCGGGCGAACTCAAGATCGTCGATGCGACATGCCCGGCGGTGCACACGGCGCTGCAGGCCGCGGAAAAGGGCGTGCCGTTCATGCCTCTGAGGGGTGTGCTGGGTTCGGACCTGGTTTCGATTCGTCAGGATTGGAAATCGATTCAGAATCCGATGAATGCAGAGTCTGACCCCATTTTGCTCGTCCCCGCGATCCAGCCGGATATCGCCCTCTTTCACGCGCGCTGGGCGGACGACGCCGGCAACATCTGGGTGGGCCGGCGGCGCGAGCTCGCGACGATCGCGCACGCGGCGAAGCGAACCTACGTCACGTTCGAGGAGAAGCGCGCGGGCGACATGCTCGAGGACGAGCTGCTCGCGCCGGGCGTCGTCTCCTCGGTGTACGTGACCGGCGTGGCGCCGGCCGCGCGCGGCGCCTGGCCGCTCGGGGTGCCCGGGCTCTACGGCATCGACGACACGCACCTCGCGCTTTATGCGCAGGCGGCGAAAACGAGGGAAGGCTTTGAGCGCTATCTCGCCGAATACGTATTCGAAGGAAGAGCTGCTCGCCTGCGCGATCGCGCGTCTGATCGGTGACGCGCGCCACGTCGCGGTAGGGGCGGCCTCGCCGATTCCTGCGACAGCCTGTGCGTTGCTGAGGGCGTCGGGCTCCTCGCTCAAGGTGTCACTTCTTCACAAACGAATCGGCAACCCGTTCACGGAAGGGTCGCGCGAGCTGTTCGACCTCGCGGGACAGGGACGCATCGACGTGTTCTTTCTCGGCGGCGCGCAGATCGACGGCGGGGCGAACATCAACCTGGTGCGCGCGAACGGCAAGCGCTTCCCCGGCTCCTTCGGCTCCGCCTTCATGTATCCGGTCGTGCCGCGCGTGATCCTGTTTCGCGAGGAGCACTCGCGCCGCGTGCTGGTTCCGAAGGTGGAATTCGTCTCGGCGCGCGGCGATCCGCAGGCGCTGCTCACCGGCAAGGCGCTCTTCGCGTGGCAGAAGGAGGCGCGCCGCTTCCGGCTGGAAAGCGTGCATCCGGGATTCGGGGTGAAGCAGATTCTCGAGGAGACCGGATTCGGATTCGATTGCCCGGACGAGGTCCCTGCGACGCCGCCCCCGACGGAGGAAGAGATCAGGCTCCTGAGAGGAGCGGTTGCGCGCGAGATCTCCGGAAATTATCCCGAGTTCGCGCGGCGAGTCTGGAAGATCGGAGTCTGACCCCGATTATTGTTTCCAGCCGCGCGCGCGCTCGATCGCGCGGCGCCAGCGCGCGAGGCGCGATTCGGCCTCGTCGCGCGACATGCGCGGCTCGAAGGCGCGGTCGATGCGCCATTGCTCGGCGATTTCCTTCTTCGAGCCCCAGACGCCGGTCGCGAGCCCGGCGAGGTAGGCGGCGCCGAGCGCGGTGGTCTCGAGCACCTTCGGGCGCACCACCGGCACGCCGAGGATGTCGGCCTGGAACTGCATGAGGAGGTCGTTCGCCGCCGCGCCGCCGTCCACGCGCAGCTCCGCGAGCCGCTCGCCCGCGTCCTTCTGCATCGCCTCGAGCACGTCCGCGCTCTGGTAGGCGATGGATTCGAGCGCGGCACGCGCAAGGTGCGCGCGGGAGCTCCCCCGGGTGAGACCCACGATCGCGCCGCGCGCGTGCGGATCCCAGTGCGGCGCGCCCAGCCCCGCGAAGGCCGGCACCACGTAGACGCCGCCGGTGTCGAGCACCTCGTTCGCGAGCCGCTCGACCTGGGCCGAGGACTCGAAGAACTTCAGCTCGTCGCGCAGCCACTGCACCACGGCGCCGGCGATGAACACGCTGCCCTCGAGCGCGTACTCGCGGTCGGCGTCGCGCGCATCGAGCGCGCGCCCGAGCTGCGCGGCGGCGGTGGCGACCAGGCCCGCCTTCGACTCGACCGCGCGATCGCCGGTGTGGAGCAGCATGAAGCAGCCGGTGCCGTAGGTGTTCTTCGCCATGCCGCGGCGATGGCAGCCCTGGCCGAAGAGCGCCGCCTGCTGGTCGCCCGCGATCCCGGTGATCGGCACCGCCGCGCCGAGCACCGAGGGCGCGATCATGCCGAAGGCGTGCGACGAGGGATAGACGTCGGGAAGGATCGCGCGCGGGACGCGCAGGAGCCGGAGCAGCTCCGGATCCCAGTCGCCCAGGTGGATGTTGAAGAGGAGCGTTCTCGAGGCGTTCGAGGGATCGGTGACGTGGGTGCGGCTCTGGGAGAGCTGCCACACGAGCCAGGAGTCCACGGTCCCGAAGGCGAGCTCGCCGCGCTCGGCGCGGCTGCGCGCGCCGGGCACGTTGTCGAGGATCCACGCGAGCTTGGTCCCGGAGAAATAGGGGTCGATCACGAGCCCGGTGCGCTTGCGCACCAGGCTCTCCGCGCCCACCTCCTTCAGCTCGCGGCAGAACTCCGCGGTGCGCCGGTCCTGCCACACGATCGCGCGATGGATCGGCCGGCCGGTCTGGCGGTCCCAGACGAGGGTGGTCTCGCGCTGGTTGGCGATGCCGCAGGCGACGAGGTCCTCGGCCTTCAGGCGCGAGGCAGCGAGCGCCTCGCGCGCGACCTCGCGCTGCGTGCGCCAGAGGTCGTCCGGATCGTGCTCGACCCAGCCGGGCTCGGGATAGTGCTGCGCAAATTCGCGCTGCGCGGCCGCCACTGCGCGGCCGGTCTCGTCGAAGATGATGGCCCGCGAGCTGGTCGTGCCCTGGTCGAGCGCGAGGACGTGGCGCATCGGCCTATTCTACGTTGGCGCGGGCGAGGTCGTAGCGCGCGGCGAGTGCCTTGAACGCCTCCACCGAGCGGCCGGCGTCGAACTCGCGCCCGAGCTCCTCGGCGAGGATCTCGCCCGTGCGCTCCGCGAGCGATGCGGCGAGGCGCGCATCGCGAAAGAGCAGCCGCGAGCGGCGCGCGAGCACGTCCTCTACGCTGCGCGCGTACTCGTATCGCGCGGCGAAGCGCACCATCGCTTCGGTGAACCCCGGCGCGAGCTCGCGTCCCGCGCCCGGGAGCGCGCGCACCGCGTCCGCGTCCATGCCGTAGAGATGCAGCCCCGGGGGTTCGGCCATCGAGTGCCCGGCGCGTTCCGGCGCGCCGACGAGGGAGAGCGACGCGGTGGCGCCCGCGGGCCTCCGCGGCACGAGCCCGTGCGACATGCAGCTCGCGAGCACGTCTTCGGCCATCGCCCGGTAGGTGGTCCATTTGCCCCCGGTGACGGTCACGAGGCCCGATCGCTCCACCAGGACCGCGTGCTCGCGCGAAAGCGCCTTCGTGTCGGCGAGGGCGCCGTCGCGCGGCCGCACGAGCGGCCGTAGCCCCACCCACGCCGATCGCACGTCCGCGCGCCGCGGTGCCTTCGCGAGGTAGTTGCCCGCCTCGCGGAGAATGAAGTCGATTTCCTCCCGGAACGGCTCGGGCTCTGCGGCCAAGTCGCGGCGCGGCGTGTCGGTGGTCCCGAGGATCGTGCTTCCGAGCCACGGCACCGCGAAGAGCACCCGCCCGTCCGCGGTGCGCGGCACCAGGATCGCGGCGGTTCCCGGCAGGAACTCGCGGCCGACGACCAGGTGCACTCCCTGGCTGGGCGCGACCAGGTCCGGTCCCTCGGCTCCTCCCATGCGGCGCACGGCGTCGACCCACACGCCGGTCGCGTTGACGACGCAGCGCGCGCGCAGCTCCAGGCGCTCCCGGGTCTCGCGGTCCTCTACGAGAACCCCGCGCACGCGCCCGTCGCGCAGGACGAGCCCCACCGCGGCGCAGTAGTTGAGCACGGTGGCGCCGCGCGCGATCGCGGTGCGCGCGAGCGCCACGGCAAGCCGTGCGTCGTCGAACTGCCCGTCCCAGTAGCGCAGTGCTCCAGAAAGGTTGCGCGCCTGCAACCCCGGCGCCTGTGCGAGCGCCGCCTGCGGCCCGAGCAGCGCCGTGCGGCCGAGGTGGCCTCCCCCGCCGAGGAGGTCGTACAGGACCAGCCCGGCACCGTAGAACCAGCGATCCAGCCAGTGTCCGCGCGCGCCGTACAGCGGCAGCAGGAAAGCGAGCGGGCGTACGAGGTGCGGGGCGTTGCGCAGGAGCGCGGCGCGCTCGCGCAGCGCCTTGCGCACGAGCCGCACGTCGCCCTGCGCGAGATAGCGCACCCCGCCGTGCACGAGCTTGGTCGCGCGCGATGAGGTGCCCTTCGCGAAATCGTCGGCTTCGGCGAGCGCCACCGAGAGCCCGCGCGCGGCGGCGTCGAGCGCGATGCCGAGGCCGGTGGCGCCGCCGCCGATCACCACGAGGTCCCGTTCGCCGGCCCCCGCGAGCCGGCGCCAGAGCTCGTCGCGAGTCGGCTGCGTCATATCGTCTCAATGTTACTGCTAGAATCCGCGCCCTCACCCGAAGAGATCCTTCATGAAGATCCACGAATACCAGGGCAAGGAGCTGTTCCGCAAATTCGGCGTCGCCACTCCTCGCGGCATCCCCTGCTTTTCCGCGGACGAGGCGGTCGAGGCCGCGAAGAAGCTGGGCGGAAGCGTCTGGGTGGTGAAGGCGCAGATCCATGCCGGCGGGCGCGGAAAAGGCGGGGGGGTGAAGGTTGCGAAATCCCTTGACCAGGTTCGTCAATTCGCATCCTCCATACTGGGAATGCAATTGAAAACCCATCAAACCGGCCCCGAGGGACAGAAGGTCCGTCGGCTCCTGATCGAGGAGGGCGCCGACATCGCCAAAGAGCTATACGTCGGCATGGTGGTCGATCGGCAGACGCAGCGCGTGTGCCTCATGGCCTCGTCGGAGGGCGGCATGGACATCGAGGAGGTCGCGGCGAGCCACCCCGAAAGGATCCACAAGGTCTTCGTCGATCCGGTGACGGGCCTGGGTGATGCGGAGGCAGAGGCGGTTTCGGCAAGGATCGGCGTTCCGGACGGCTCGATCGGTCAATGCAGGGATCTTCTCAAGGCGCTGTACCGCTGCTTCGACGAAACCGACGCGTCGCTCGCCGAGATCAACCCGCTGATTCTCACCAGGGACGGAAGGGTGGTCGCGCTCGATTCCAAGCTCAACTTCGACGACAACGCGCTGTTCCGGCATCCCGAGATCGTCGCGATGCGCGATCTGGACGAGGAGGACCCGCTCGAGATAGAGGCCTCCAGGTACGATCTCTCGTACATCTCGCTCGACGGCGACATCGGCTGCATGGTGAACGGCGCCGGCCTCGCCATGGCGACGATGGACACGATCAAGCTCTACGGCGGCGCGCCGGCCAACTTCCTCGACGTGGGCGGCGGCGCGACGACGGAGAAAGTCACGGCCGCGTTCAAGATCATGCTCTCCAACCCGAAGGTGAAGGCGATCCTGGTCAACATCTTCGGCGGCATCATGAAATGCGACACGATCGCGGCCGGCGTGGTCGCGGCGGCGCGCGAGGTGCACCTGTCGGTGCCGCTCGTGGTGCGCATGAAAGGCACGAACGAGGACCTCGGGAAGAAGATCCTCGCCGACTCGGGCCTGCCGATCATCTCCGCGGACAACATGGCGCAGGCGGGCGAGCGCGCGGTCGCGGCGGTGAGGGGGGCGCGATGAGCATCCTGATCAATCGCGACAGCCGCGTCATCACGCAAGGGATCACCGGCAATACCGGGCAGTTCCACACCCGCACGAGCCGCGAGTACGCGAACGGCCGCGCGTGCTACGTCGCCGGCGTGAATCCCAGGAAGGCCGGAGAGAGTTTCGAGGGAATTCCGATCTTCGCGTCGGTGCGCGAGGCGAAGGAAAGGACCGGGGCGAACGTTTCGGTCATCTACGTTCCGCCCGCGGGCGCGGCCGGCGCGATCTGGGAAGCGGTGGAAGCCGATCTCGATCTCGCGATCTGCATCACCGAGGGCATCCCGGTGCGCGACATGATCCGGGTGCGCGAGCGCATGAAGAAGGAAAAGCGGTGCACGCTCCTGCTCGGCCCCAACTGCCCGGGCGTGATCACGCCCGAGGAGCTGAAGATCGGCATCATGCCGGGCCACATCCACAGGAAGGGCCGGGTCGGCGTCGTGTCGCGCTCCGGAACGCTCACCTACGAGGCGGTGGCCCAGCTCACGGAGCTCGGCATCGGACAATCGACCGCGGTGGGCATCGGCGGCGACCCGGTGAACGGCCTCAAGCACCTCGATGTCCTCAAGCTCTTCAACGACGACCCGGGCACCGACGCGGTCGTGATGATCGGCGAGATCGGCGGCTCGGACGAGGAGGCCGCGGCGCGCTGGGCGAAGGAAAACATGCGCAAGCCCGTGGTCGGGTTCATCGCCGGGGTCACCGCGCCGCCCGGCAAGCGCATGGGCCATGCCGGGGCGATCATCTCCGGCGGAAAGGGCACGGCGCAGGAGAAGCTCGCAGTCATGGAGGAGTGCGGGATCAAGGTGACGCGCAATCCCGCCGAGATGGGACGGACGCTGCAATCGGTGCTGAAATAAACCGCCGGCCGCTCGCTGCCGCGGCTCCATACGCCGGGACGATCTTCCTGTCGTCGTTCCTGCTGTTCCTGGTGCAGCCGATCGTGGCCAAGCAGATCCTGCCTTGGTTCGGCGGCTCGGCGGCGGTGTGGACCACGTGCCTGGTGTTCTTCCAGAGCGCGCTGCTCGCCGGCTACGCCTACGCCGACCTCACGACGCGGCTGGGCCCGCGCCGGCAGGCGATGCTCCACATCGCGCTCCTCGCGCTATCGCTCGCGTGGCTGCCGATCCTGGCCGGCAGCGGCTGGAAGCCGCAGGGCGACGAGCAGCCGATCGTGCGGATACTGCTGCTTCTCGCGGCCACCATCGGGCTGCCGTATTTCCTGCTCTCGACCAGCACGCCGCTGCTCCAGGCGTGGTACTGGCGCACGTTCCGCGCGGCGGTGCCGTACCGTCTGTTCGCGCTCTCCAATCTCGCCTCGCTTCTCGCGCTGCTCGGATTTCCGCTCCTGTTCGAGCCGGCGATGGACCTGCAGCAGCTCGGCTGGGGCTGGTCGGCGCTCTACGCGCTGTTTGCGCTGCTTTGCGCCGCCACGGCCTGGGTGTCGAGGAAAGGGCTCGACGAGTCCCGGGCGCGAACCCCGCGCGGATCCTCCGCCCCGGTGTCCCCTCGCCTGCAAGCGCAATGGGTCGCCCTCTCGGCGATGGGCTCGGTGATGCTGCTCGCGGTCACCAACCACGTCACGCAGAACGTCTCGAGCGTGCCGTTCCTCTGGGTGCTGCCGCTCGCGCTGTATCTGATCACGTTCATCCTCGCGTTCGACCATCCGCGCTGGTACCTGCGCCGCACCGTGCTCGTCGCGCTCGCCGGGCTCGCGCCGGCGATGGCCTGGTACATTCCCTCGCTCGAGCTCAAGGTCGCGGTGCCCATCTACCTGGTCGGCCTCTTCGCGGCGTGCATGTTCTGCCACGGCGAACTCGCCGCGCTCAAGCCCGATCCCCGGCATCTCACGCGCTACTACCTCGCGATCTCGCTCGGCGGCGCGCTGGGCGCGGTGCTCGTGGCGATCGTCGCGCCGCTCGCGCTCACCGGGTACTTCGAGCTCGGCATCGCGCTCGGGCTGCTCGCCGCGCTCGCGATCGTGCGCCTGCCGGGGCTCGCGCGCTGGGCGGCGGCGGCGGCGGGCCTTGCCACCGTCGGCTTCGTGGCGCACGGCACCGGCGAGTACGTCCGGGACGTGCGCGTGATGCAGCGCGATTTCTACGGCGTGGTGCGCACGCGCGACCACGCGAGCCCCGCGCCGTACCGGGCCATGTACCACGGCGCGATCATGCACGGCGGGCAGCTCCTGGGGGAGGCGTTCCGCAACACGCCCTCGGACTATTTCGGGCCGGGATCGGGCTACGGGCGGCTGTTCGCCACGCTTCGCGCGCGCGAGCCTTCGCGGCCCCTCGAAGTCGGCATCATCGGCCTGGGTGCGGGCGTGGTCGCCTCCTACGGTCGCCCCGGGGACAGCTTCACGTTCTACGAGATCAGCCCGCGCGTGGCCGACATCGCGCGGCGCGAGTTCACGTTCCTCTCCGACAGTTCGGCGCGCACGCGCGTCGTGATGGGCGACGGGCGCCTGTCGCTCGAGCGCGAGCCCCCGCGCGGCTACGACGTGCTCGGGATCGACGCGTTCTCGGGCGACTCGATTCCGATGCACCTCGTCACGCGCGAGGCGATGGAGATCTACCTCAAGCACCTCAAGCCCGACGGCGTGCTCGTGTTCCAGGCGACCAACCGCTACGTGGATCTCCTGCCGGTGATCCGGCGCCTCGCCTCGGTGTTCGGGCTGCAAGCCGTGCTCGTCTCGGACTGGCCGAAGGCGGCCGAGGGCTTCGAGTACTGGTACTCCGCTACCGACCAGGTGCTGGTGACGCGCAACCGGGCGCTGCTCGATGCGCCCGCGATCCGCGAGGCCGCGGTCTCGATCCAGGATCGCAAGGAATTGCCCACCTTCACCGACGCGCACCACAACCTGCTGCGCATCCTGAAATAGCGAAGCGCGTCAGCGCTTCGCGAGGCGCTCGTACAGCCCTGTGACCCGTTCCATGCGGACGAGAATCGCATCGGCGAGCTCGACGACGGCGGTCCGGCCGGCGGCGGTATCGTGCTCCCGCGCGAGCATCGGCTTCAGCTTCTGCCACTGGGCCTCGGCAGCGTCGAGCTCGGCGCGGATCTCGGCGCCGCTCTCCGGCGCGGCGCGAAGCTCGCCGAGCGCGCGCTCGAACTCGTCGCGCGCGGCGCCCAGCTCCGCCCGGATCGCGGCGCTGTCGAACCCGCGCCAGTTGAGGAGCAGATAATTCTTGGCGATGCGCTGCGAAAGCATGCGCTGGCGTCCGGCGAGGTTGACGAGCTTCGCGGCAGGGCGGCCATTGTGGCGCTCGAGCGCGGCGGTGTTGCGCTCGGCGGCCTCGAGCAGCCGCTCCGCGGCCGCGACCATCGCCGCCGCTTCCCTGCGGCTCACGGGTCCGGTCGCCAGCTCGCGCACCGTCGCCCATCGCTCGGCGACCGCGTCGACCGTCTTCCGGGTCTCGGGATCGGTCGCGAACGCCTTGAGATCGGCGAGCTGGTCGTCGAACACCCATATCGCCTCGGCGAGCTGGCCGCGCGCGGCCGGCGCCGCGACGCCCTCGGCGACCTGGAGGTAGCTCTTGACGATGCGCTGGCTGAGCATGCGCTGGCGGCCCGCCTTGTTGAGCGCCGCGGCCTCGTCGAGATACGACGCGTGGGTCGCGGTGGAATCGAGCGGGACGCCGGCGAAGCCGGCAAGCGCCAGAACCGCGAACAAAGACCTGACCTTCATCGCCAAGCCATTCTCGGCTCGCGCGCTCCGCCCGGATTGATCTATCTCAAGCAGGGGTCTCGCGCGGCGCGAGGTCGGGCTCGCCGCAGTGCCGCAGGATCTCGGCGCGCACCGCCTCGCGCAGCTGCACGGCGGCACTCCAGTCGCTGCCCGCGGCGGCAAGCGGCGCGCCGAACGTCACGGCGACCGGGCTGCGGCGCAGGTACCAGGTGCCGTCGCGCATCACCGAGCGCACGCCGCGCAGGGCGACCGGAACCACCGGGATCCCGGCCTGCGCCGCGGCCTGGAACGCGCCGGTACGGAAGGGCATGAGGCCGGTGTTGCGCTTGAGCGTGCCTTCGGCGAACACGATGAGCGACACGCCGCGGCGCGCGCGCTCGGCGAGCTCGACGGCGTGCTCGGCGCTTTTTTGCACCTCGAAGCGCTCGATGAATTCGGTGCCGAAACCCGAAAGAAGCGTGCGCATCAGCGGGTTGTCGAGAAACTCGCGTTTCGCGACGAAGGCATAGCCGCGGTACTCGAGCAGCGACAGCAGCACGATCGCGTCGAGCCAGCTCGTGTGATTGGCCGCGAGGATCGCGGGCCCGTCGCGCGCCAGGTGCTCGAGCCCGCGGCTCACCACCGGAATGCCCGAGAGGCGCAGGAACCAGCGCGCGACCCGGCGTCCCAGGTTCCAGCATGAACGCACCGGCAGCAGGGCGGCGCCGAACCAGGCGAGCGGAAAGAGCAACCCGAACACGAGATAGCCGCGCAGCGCGAACAGCGCGCCCGCCGCGGCGTGCAGGCTCCTGCGGAGCTGCGGCGCCACGCCGGCAGCGGCAAGCCGGACGAACTGGAGCCACACGGCCTGCGGCCGCACCGCCGCGGGACCGCGCTCGTAGTATTCGCGCGCGGCGACGCGCCGGATCTTGCCGCTCGAGGTCTTGGGCACCGTGTGCGGCGGCGCAAGCACGATGTCGTCGGCGGGCGCGCCGATCAGGCCGATCGCGATTTCGTTGATCTGGCGCCGAAGTTCCGTGTGGCGCGTCGGGTCGTTATCGCGCGTCTCGGCGAGCACCACGACGCGCTCGGTTCCGGCCGCCTTGTCCCGGCTGCCGAAAACCGCGACGCAGCCGCGGCGGATCCCGGGGATGTCGCCGACCGCTTCTTCGACTTCGTAGGGGGTTATGTTGCGCCCGCCGCGGATGATGATGTCCTTCTCGCGCCCGGTGAGGAAGAGCCGGCCCTCCGACAGGTAGGCGCGGTCGCCGGTGTTCAGCCATTCGCCGTCGAAGAGCGCCTGCGTCGCCTCCGGGTTGCGGTAGTAGGCCGAGGTCGCCGAGGGCCCGCGGAACTGCAGCCGCCCCTCGTGGCGGTCGGCCAGCTCGAAACCGGCCGCGTCCACCACGCGCAGCTCGTGCTCGGGAATCGGCGTGCCGCAGCCGACCACCTTGAGCGGCGAGGGGTCGTCCGCGCGCGCCGGCACCGCCTCGCCCGTGCGGGTGAATTTCTCGCGGTCGAGCAGGTCGACCTGCCAGGGCTCGCCCGGCGGCGTGAACGCGAGGCCGACCGAGCACTCCGCGAGTCCATAGACCGGGGAAAGCGAGTTCTTCCGGAACCCGGCGCGCTCGAATCGCCGCTCGAAGGCGGCGATCGTGTCCGGGCTCACGGGCTCGGCGCCGTTGAAGGCGAAGCGCCACGACGAGAGATCGAGCCCCTCGAGCTCCTGATCGGCAATCCGCCGCAGGCACAGCTCGTAGGAGAAGTTCGGCCCCCCGGATATGGTGCCGCGATGGCGGTGAATTGCCTGGAGCCATCGCGCGGGATGCGAAAGGAACGAGAGCGGCGACATGAGCACCACGGGGAACCCGAGGTACATCGTGGCGAAGCAGCCTCCGATCAGCCCCATGTCGTGATAGAGCGGGAGCCAGCTCACGAACACGTCGCTGGATCCCGCGCGCGCCGCGCGGCCCATCGCGCGGACGTTGGCGAGGAGGTTCGCGTGCGTCAGCACCACGCCCTTGGGGTTTCCGGTCGAACCCGAGGTGTACTGAAGGAACCCGATGTGGCCGCCGCGGCCGCGCACCGGCGCGAAGTCCGCGCCGCCGCCCTCGAGGTCGGAGGGCATCAGCACCGCGCGCAGCGAATCGACCTGCGCGCGCAGGAGAAAGGCGAGCGCTTTCGCTTCCGGAATCGTCACCATGAGCGCGCAGCCCGCGCTCTTCAGGATGCCGACGTGGCGCGTCATGTGGTCCTCGATGGTCGAGAGCCGCGCCGGGGGATAGAGCGGCACCGGCACGCCGCCGGCGAGCAGCACGCCGTAGAAGCAGTACAGGTATTCGCGCGAAGTCGGCAGCATGATCGCCACCGTCTGCCCCGGCGCCAGGCCCGCGTCGGCAAGGCGCGCCGCATGGCCGAGGGCGCCCTCCCAGAGCGCACGGTAGGTGATCGGGTGCTCCTTCTGCTCCTCGTACAGGAACACCGTGAGACGCCCGGGTTGCCGCTCGACGTGGTATTCGAGCGCCTCGACGAGCGTCTGCGCGCGCTCCGGCGGCCGCACGCCCTCGCTCTGCACCAGGCTGGCGATGCTCGTGTCCGCGGCGTGCGGCGCGTGCCCGGCGGCTGCGAGCAGAAATCGCAGCAGGTCGCGCGGCGTTTCGCTCGCCGCGAGCGCCTGTTCCGGCAGGCTTGCCTCGAACGCGCGCTCCAGGCGCAGCACGAGCTCGACGCGCGCGAGGCTGTCCAGGCCCAGGTCCTTGTCGAGCGCGCTGTCCAGGGCCACGTAGGCCTCGACGTTGGGGCGGGCTTCGCGCACCACCTCGGCGACGATCGCGAGCACCCGGTTCGGGTCGATGTCCTTCGCGGATTGCGTCATCGTTGTTGTGCCGGCGAGTGTACACTCGTGCGCGCGTGGGGACGGACGACCTGAAGCAAATCTCGCTATGCCGCGCGCCCGACCGGGATGCGGCGCGCAAGCTCCTCGCGCTCGCGCGCGAGATCTCGTTCGTGAAGGGCGCCCGGCTGGTGCGCCAGAACGAGCCGGCGCGCGGCGCCTTCCTCATCCGCAAGGGCGATGTCGAGGCGAGCGTCGCGCTGCCCGGCGGCAGTGCCCAGGCCGCGGAACTCGAAGCCGCGCTGCACGGGCAGATCTGGCGAGCGCAGCAGCGTCTCTTGGCCCCTTCATGGATCATTCCGGCAGCCGCACCGCGGCGAGCTGCGAGCCGTTGGGGGCGAACAGGTTGACCGAGGACGAGGTGTCGATGCCGAGCGCGTTGCGCGCGTCGCGCAGGATCGCGAGCGTACGCTCCAGCGCGTATCGCATTTCGGCACGTTCAGCATCCGGGGCATGGTGCTCTGGCGCACGGGCGCCGAGTCCGTGCTGGTAGAGAAGGTTGTCGGGCAGCGCGGGCTGACCGAGATACAGGAGCGCGCGGCACCTGCGCGGTTTATGTCTCCGCCGGAGCCTGCGAAGCGAGCCAGGCGAGGAAGGCCTTGACCGGCGCGCGCGCGAGCGCCTCGGGCGTGGTCACGACATAGTAGGCGTAGGGAAGCGGGACGCGAAGCTCGAAGGGCGCCACCAGGCGAGCGCTCTCGAGTTGCGGCGCGGCGAGCTCCGTGAGCGTCGCAACCACGCCCAGGCCCTCGACCGCCGCTTCGAGGGCGAGCACGGTGTGCGACAGATGCGTTCCGTGCCGCAGCTTCGCGCGCGCAAGGCCGGCCGCTTCGAGCCACAGGTCCCAGAACCCGCGTCCATCGTAGTGGCGGCCGGTGTCGTCGTGGATCAGCGTGAACTCGCGCAGCGCCGCGGGCGCGAGCCTGCGGCTGCCGGCAAGCGCGGGGCTTGCGAGCGGCGTCACCGAAAGCGGGAGCAGCCGCTCCACCGGGAAGCCGGGGAAGCGCCCGTTGGAGAGCAGCACCGCGACGTCGGCGTCGGCGAGCCAGCGCTCGGCTTCGCGCCGGGACTGCTCGCCGGCGGCCGTGGACTGTCGGGTACGCGCGGTGACGCTCACCTCGATGCCGGGGTGCGCTTCGAGGAAGCGGTGCAGGCGCGGCATCAGCCAGCAGGTCGCGAACGACGGCGCGACGCTCACCGTGAGCGTCGCCTCGGTGCGCGCCTCGCGCAGCACGTGCACCGCCTCGGCGAGCCGCTCGAACCCGGCCGAGAGGTTGGGAAGCGCAGCGCGCGCCGCGTCGGTGAGCTCGAGGCCGCGCGGCTTTCGCACCAGCAGCGCGCGTCCGGCGAGGCTCTCGAGCAGCTTGACCTGGTGGCTGATCGCCGCCGGGGTGACGTGCAGTTCCTCGGCGGCTTTCCTGACGCTCAGGTGGCGCGCCACGGCCTCGAAGGCGCGCAGCGCGTTCAGCGGGGCCTGGAGGCTGCGCATGGTTTAGATTTTCTAACGTATAGAGGGACAAACTGTAAATTGTGGCAATGCAACATAGAGCGCAGAATTCGGCTCATCGTTAATTACACCAAAGATTTTCTAATCGAGGTTCCCATGAAATCGAATTCCCGTGCCGATGTCGGGCTGGTTCACCGTCTGAGCGAGCTCCCGCTCACCGAAGCCGAGCGCGCGATCGCGCTCGCCCACGTGAGGCGCGGCGAGGCGATCGCCGACGCAATCATCGCGGTCGTGCGAGCGCTCGGGCGCCAGACCGGGGCGCTTGACCGCAGTCAAGCACGCCGCGCCGCGGGCTGACCGATAATCGGCCGCCAAGGAGGCGGTCGGTTGATGTCGAAGATCGGGGCGAGGCCGGTACCGAAGGGCCGGGCGGTCGATCCACGCGCGCTGCAGGAGGTCCAGAGGCTGCTGGGCGATTCTCCGCGCCGGCGCGATCTTCTGCTCGAGCACCTGCACCGGATCCAGGATCGCCATGGCTGTCTGTCGGCCGCGCACCTGGCGGCGCTCGCGCAGGAGCTGCGTCTTTCGCAAGCCGAGGTGTTCGAGGTCGCGACCTTCTATCATCACTTCGACGTCGTGAAGGAAGGCGAGACGCCGCCGCCCGCGTGCACGGTGCGGGTGTGCGATTCGATTGCCTGCGCGCTTGCCGGTGGCGAAGAACTTCTGGCAGGACTTCAGAAGACCCTGGGCAGGACCGTCCGCGTGGTCGCGGCGCCTTGCGTGGGACGTTGCGAGGCGGCGCCGGTGGCCGTGGTGCAGCAGAACCCCGTGGGCAAGGCGACGGTCGAGAAGGTGTCGCGAGCCGTGGCGGGGAAGGCGTTCTCGTGCCCCGGGACGAAATACCTCGACTACGACGCTTACCGAAAGGCCGGTGGCTACCGGCTGATCGCCGATTGTCTCGCCGGAAGGCGCACGCGCGAGGAGATCACGAAGATCATGGAGGACGCGGGCCTGAGGGGCCTGGGCGGCGCCGGATTTCCGGCCGGGCGCAAGTGGCGCATCGTCGCCGCTGAAGCCGCGCCGCGCCTCATGGCGGTGAACATCGACGAAGGCGAGCCCGGCACGTTCAAGGACCGCTGGTACCTCGAGCGCGACCCGCACCGGTTCCTGGAAGGCATGCTCGTCGCCGCGTGGTGCGCGGGCGTGGGCGAAATCTACATCTATCTGAGGGATGAGTACGGCGGGTGCCGGGCGATCCTGGAAAGAGAGCTTTCAAGGCTGAGGGCGCAAAAGCGATTTCCGCTTCCTCCCATTCACCTCCGGCGAGGCGCCGGCGCCTACATCTGCGGCGAGGAATCGGCGATGATCGAGTCGATCGAAGGCAAGCGCGGCATGCCGCGCCTGCGCCCTCCGTACGTCGCCCAGGTGGGCCTGTTCGGCTACCCGACGCTCGAGCACAACTTGGAGACGGTGTACTGGGTGCGCGAGATCGTCGAGAAAGGCGCCGCCTGGTTCGCCGGCCACGGCAGGAACGGCCGCAAGGGCCTGCGCTCGTTCTCGGTCTCGGGGCGCGTGAACAATCCCGGCGTGCATCTCGCGCCCGCCGGGATTTCCGTCGTAGAGCTGATCGACGGGTACTGCGGCGGCATGCAGGACGGGCACCAGTTCTACGCGTATCTGCCGGGTGGCGCCTCGGGCGGGATCCTGCCCGCCTCGATGGGGCACCTGCCGCTCGATTTCGACACGCTGCAGGCGCACGGCTGCTTCATCGGCTCGGCGGCGATCGTCGTTCTTTCGCACCGGGACAAGGCCTCGGCCGCGGCGCGAAACCTGATGAAGTTCTTCCGGGATGAATCCTGCGGGCAATGCACGCCCTGCCGCGTGGGCACCGCGAAGGCGCTCGCGCTGATGGAGGACGCGCGCTGGAACCAGCCGCTGCTGCACGAGCTTTCGCGGACCATGATGGACGCCTCGATCTGCGGCCTGGGGCAGGCGGCGCCCAATTGCGCTCTCTCGGTGATGAAGTTCTTTGCGCACGAGGTGTCCTGACCGTGGCGATCGGCTTCAGGCTGAACGGACGGGAGGTCGCGGCACTGGACGGCGAGCCGATCCTGGAGACCGCGCGCCGGCACGGGATCGCGGTGCCGCACCTGTGCTACTCGCAGATGCTGCGGCCCGACGGCAATTGCCGGGCGTGCGTGGTGGAGGTGAAGGGCGAGCGCGTACTTGCGCCCGCGTGCTGCCGCAAGCCCGTGGCGGGGATGGAGGTGAGCACCGACAGCCCGCGCGCACTCGCCGCGCAGAAGATGGTGCTGGAACTGCTTCTCTCGGATATGCCGGATGCGCAGTACAGCCCGAATAACGAGGTCCTCGCCTGGGCGAAGCGCCTGGGGGTGGAAAACGTCCGGTTCAAGGCGAGACGACAACCCGGGGCCGATGGCTCGCACCCGGGGATCGCGGTGAACCTGGATGCCTGTATCCAGTGCACACGGTGCCTGCGCGCCTGCCGCGAGGAGCAGGCGAACGACGTGATCGGCTACGCCTTCCGGGGCGAGCACTCGAAGATCGTGTTCGACCTCGACGACCCGATGGGCGAATCGACCTGCGTCGCGTGCGGCGAGTGCGTGCAGGCCTGCCCGACAGGGGCGCTTGGCCCCGCGCGCGAGGCGGGGCTGGCGCAAATCGACAAGACCGTGGATTCGGTGTGCCCGTTCTGCGGCGTGGGGTGCCTGCTCACCTACCATGTGAAGGACAACCGCATCCGGTTCGTCACCGGAAAGGACGGCCCTTCCAACCACGGGCGGCTGTGCGTGAAAGGGCGCTACGGCTTTGATTACGCGCACCACCCGCACCGGCTCACGAAACCGCTCATACGCAAGCGGGGCGTCGCGAAGAATCCGGAAGTGGTGGTCAATCCGGGCGATTGGTCTCCGGTGTTCCGCGAGGCGAGCTGGGAAGAGGCGCTTTCGGTTGCGGCCGAGGGATTGAAACGAATAAGAGATAAAGACAAGTTCGCTCTCGCGGGCTTCGGCTCGGCCAAGGGCTCCAACGAGGAGGCGTACCTGTTCCAGAAGCTCGTCCGGACGGGCTTCGGCACCAACAACGTCGATCACTGCACGCGCCTGTGCCACGCATCGAGCGTCGCCGCGCTCCTTGAAGGGATCGGCTCGGGCGCGGTCTCGAACCCGGTGAACGACGTGGCGAACGCCGAGGTGATCTTCGTGATCGGCGCGAATCCCGCGTCGAATCACCCCGTGGCGGCCACCTGGATGAAGAACGCCGCGAAGCGCGGCGCGAAGCTGATCGTCGCCGACCCGCGCAGGAACGACCTGGCGCGCTACGCGACGCACTTCCTTCAGTTCCGGCCCGACACCGACGTGGCGCTGCTGAATGCGATGCTTCACACGATTGTCGAGGAAGGTCTTGCGGACAGAAAGTTCATCTCGGAGAGGACGAGCGGCTACGAGGCTCTGAAGGAGAACGTCAAGAAATTCTCTCCCGAGAGGATGGCGCCGATATGCGGCATCCCGGCGGAGCGGATCCGCGAGGTCGCGCGCCTCTACGCCGGCTCGAAGGGTTCGATGATCCTCTGGGGGATGGGGATCTCGCAGCACGTGCACGGAACCGACAATGCGCGCTGCCTGATTGCGCTCGCGCTGTGCACCGGCCAGATCGGGCGCCCGGGAACGGGGCTTCACCCCTTGCGCGGCCAGAACAACGTGCAGGGTGCTTCCGACTCGGGCCTCATTCCGATGGTGTTCCCGGACTACCAGCGCGTCGACAACCCGCAGGCGCGCAGGCGCTTCGAGGCCCTTTGGGGCGCGGAGCTCGATCCGAAGCCCGGCCTTACGGTGGTCGAGATCGTCAACGCCGCCCATGAAGGGAAGATCCGCGGCATGTACATCATGGGCGAGAACCCGGCGATGTCGGATCCCGAGGCCGAGCACGCGCGCGAGGCGCTCGCAAGGCTCGAGCACTTGGTGGTGCAGGATATCTTCCTCACCGAAACCGCGGCGCTCGCCGACGTGGTGCTGCCCGCCACCGCGTGGCCGGAGAAGGACGGTACGGTCACGAACACCGACCGCATGGTCCAGCTCGGCCGCAAGGCGCTCGAGCCGCCTGGCGAGGCACGCCCGGATCTCTGGATCATCGTCGAGATGGCGAAGCGGCTCGGGCTGGATTGGTCGTACACGCAGCCCAAGGACGTGTTCGACGAGATGCGGCAATGCATGGATTCGATCAAGGGCATCACCTGGGAGCGCCTCGAGCGCGACTCCAGCGTCACCTATCCGTGCAAGAACGAGGGCGACCCGGGCCAGCCGGTGGTGTTCCAGACGCATTTCCCCACCGCGAACGGCCGTGCGAAGCTCGTGCCGGCGGACCTCATCCCCGCGGCCGAGCGTCCCGACAGGGACTTTCCGATGGTGCTGATCACCGGGAGGCAGCTCGAGCACTGGCACACCGGCGCGATGACCCGGCGCTCGGGCGTGCTCGATGCGATCGAGCCCGAGCCTACCGCTTCGCTTCACCCGCTGGATCTGAAGGAACTGGGCGTGAAGGCGGGTGAGATTGTCTCCGTGGAGTCCCGCCGCGGACGAATTTCGTTGTATTCAAGAGCGGATCAGGGAACTCCGCGTGGCGCCGTCTTTATCCCGTTCGCTTACTACGAGGCGGCGGCGAACGTGCTCACCAACCCGGCGCTCGACCCCTTCGGCAAGATTCCCGAGTTCAAGTACTGCGCGGTGCGCGTGACGAAGGGCGGACGGGCGCCCGCCAATCCCGGCTACGGCAAGGGAGCAGCGCTCGGAACGTTGTACCCCGCAAAAGTGTGAACTGGTTCACGCGTGGTTTTGCGGCGCGGCGAAACTTTTAGCCTGCGTCAACAAATGGCCGCGTAGAATCCCCTCCGGTAGCCGCAGTCACTTGAGGGGGGTGCGGGGGTGCAAGGCGGGGGCAGGGGCTCGGCCGTACTATCCGGCCGCCCGGCGACGCGCGCGATCGCGTTTGCGCTGGCGCTCGTCCAGTTCGCGTATCCGGCGTTCGCCGCGGCGCAGGCCATCGTCACCGACGGCCGCACCCAGACCGCCGTCGTCACTACCGGAAACGTCGTAAACGTCACCACCGGCACCGTCTCAGGCGCCAACGCGTTCAATTCGTTCTCCCGGTTCGGAGTTCCGCAGGGGATCGTCACGAACCTCTACCTGCCGGGCGGGACCGCGAATCTCATCAACATCGTGCGCGACGAGCGCACCGACGTCTACGGTATCCTCAATTCGATCAAGGACGGGCGGATCGGCGGCAGCGTCTGGTTCGCGAACCCGCACGGCTTCGTGGTCGGCGCGAGTGGCGTGGTCAACGTCGGCAGCCTTTCGGTCACCACGACGACGCAGCAGTTCGCAGACAGCTTCTTCGTCGCGCCCGGGAGCCCCGACGAGGCGGCGGTGGCGCAGCTGCTCGCGGGCACCGCGCCGCGTAGCGGCACCGGGCTGATCTCGATCCAGGGACGGGTGAACGCGGCGGACGCGGTGAGCCTCGCCGCGGGCACGGTGAACGTAGGCGGCTCGATCTTCAGCGGCGCGCGCTTCGTGGGCGCCGCGCCCGACTTCAGCGACGTAGTGAACGCGAACGGCCTTTCCTCGGCGACCAATGTCGTGGTGAAGGAGGGCAGGGTCTCGATCGTCGCCGACGGCGACGTCGCGGTGAGCGGCACGATCGCCGCGCCCGGCGGCTCCGGGGTCCGCGGCGGCGATGTTTCGGTCCGCGCGGGCGGTGACGTCGATCTCCGGGCCGGCGCCCTGATCAGCGCCAAGGGCAACGGCGAAAGCTCCGGCGGCGGGTCGGTCTACGTCTACGGCGGCAGGAACGCGTATTTCCGGCAGGGAGCCGCGATCGATGCGCGCGCGGGTAGCTCGGGTGACGGCGGGTCGATCGAGCTGAGCGCCGGGCGTACGGTCGAGCTCGCCGGGGGCGAATTCCGCGCCGGGGCGGTTCAGGGCCGCGCGGGCTCGATCCTGATCGACCCGACCGACATCACGGTGAGCGCGAACAACCTGAGCGACGGCGCCGACATCAGCTACGTGGCCGACGACACGATCACGATCGCAAGCGGCGTGACCGTCTCCAGCCGCAACCTGGCCAGCCCGCTCAGCGACAACCACGAAACCGCGAACTCGCAGGGCGACTCGGGCGACATCACGCTGCGGGCGGACCGGATCACCCTCGAGGCGGGAAGCAAGCTGCTCGCGCAGGGCAACAGCGGCTTCGCCGGCGGCGAGGTGACGCTCGAGGCGAAGAGCTCGCCCGCGGTGAGCATCCTCGGCTACCGCGAATCGACCTCGCAGATCCAGATCGGGGACGCTTCCGGCGGCGCCACGATCCGCGGCGCGAACGTGAGCGTGCTTGCGGCGACCGACGTGAGCACCAAGTGGACCTACCAGACCAACAGCGGCGGAACGTGGATCGACGATCCGACGGACGTGACGACCGCCGGGCGCACCCTCGCGCTCGGCGCCTCGACCGCCGCGGAGGCCGCGGTGGGGTTCCTCGGCTCGCTCGTGGGCGTGAACATCGTGCATTCGCAGGCGGTGGGCACCGCGAGCGTGGTGGTGAAGGGCGGCAGCGTGATCGAAGGACAGAACGTGACGCTGCGCGCCGAGAACGCCACGGTCGCGGGCGCCGCACCTTCATCGGGGCTGAACGGGCCCGGGACGCAGGTGAACACGCCGCTTGGCCTGGGCGCGCTCTATGCGCGCAACAAGGCCGACGCAAGCGTCACCGTTGAGTCGAACGCCACGATCAAGGGGCAGAACCTCACGGTCCGCGCGCACAACGACGCCTCGCTCGAGGCATCGATCGCCTCCGCCGACGCCGGCAGCGACAGCGGCGACATCGCGATCGCGGTCGGGGTGACGAATGCCGACATCCAGTCGAAGGCGACGATCGCGCAGGGCGCGAACCTCAAGCTCACCGGCAACGTCTCGGTGGCTGCGACCAACCGCAGCTCGCTCGGAAACACGGTCGAGGCGCAGACCGGCGACGCCGGCAAGGCCTCCGCCGCGGTCGCCGTGAGCGAGTTAAGCACCAAGGCGACCGCGGAGCTGAACGCGAACGTGAAGGACGCGGCGCGCGTCGAGGTAGTGGCGGTGAACGAGAACACGCAAAACGTCACCACCGCGAATTCCAAGACCGGTTCCACGCTGAACGACATGATCCTGGCGGGCGTGCAGCAGAAGATGGAGCCGCTCACCGACCCGACCGGCAGCCTCGAGAACTACTTCTGGGACAGGCTGCTCGGCGGGCAGGAGCCCGACGCCAAGGTCAAGCCCAAGTCGATCCCGTTCCGGATCGGCGGCGCGATCGCGTATGCCGACAGCCAGGCGCAGGCCAATGCGCTGGTAGGCGCGGGAGCCAGCGTGCACGCGACCGATCGCGCGGTCGTCGTAGCGCGCACGGTCGCCTCCGACATCCAGATCGCGGCCGAGTCCGCGGCGGTATCGCAGTCGCGCGAGCGCGCCGCGGCCAACACCGCGCGCAACACGTTCTCCGCGGGTGTGGCGATCGGCAGCTTCGAGCACGACGCACTTGCCAAGGTCGGCAAGGGCGCGGTGCTCACCGCGCCTTCGATCGCGGTGAACGCGGACGTGAGCATCCCGGTGCGCGAGACGCTGATCACCGGCGGCACGTTCGACCGCTGGGACGGCCTGGGCACGATCAAGGACTGGTTCGATTCGGTCACGGGGATGTTCGACGTGTTCAACGGCGCCTCCGCCGCCAAGTCGACCTCCGACAATTCGAGCAACGCGATCTCGCTCTCGGGGTCGGTGAGCATCCTCGATTTCAGGAATTCGGCGCGCGCGGTCGTGGACACCAACGCGAAGCTCAACGTGAGTGGCGCCCGGACCGGTGCGTGGAGCCACAGCTTCGAGGTGGTGCCCGACGACGTCTCTACCACCGGCACCGATGAGCAGGTGTTGCACGAATGGGCGTTCGCCGCGCCCGCGGTGGTGAACGCTTCGCGCGACACGACGCTTCTGTTTCACGGCGGGCACTTCATCCCCGGCAGCACCGGCGCAGGCGCAGGCGGCAAGGGTCTCGGCATCGCGTATACGCAGGAGAACGTCTCGGGAGCCAGCGAGGCGATCGTGCGCGAAGGCGCGGTGATCCAGGGTGTGGACGAGACGGCCTCCGCGGCCGACGCCGACGGCCAGCGCACCTGGACGGTGAGCGGCGCACGCGCGACCGACGAGGCGCAGGTCACGGCGGAAGGCAAGGACCTGCTGATCTCGATCGCCTCGGCGGCGGGCTACGGCGCGACCTTCGGGCTGAACGGCTCGGCCTCGATCGTGGGGATCGACAACAGCACCCGCGCCCTGATCGACGACGAGGCGAGCGTCAAGGCGGACAAGCTGAGAGTGCGGGCGACCGATTCTCCGGTCACCTGGTCGATCGCCGGCGGCTTCAACAAGACCGACTCGGCCGGGGTGGGCGTAGGGATCTCCTACATCGGCCTTACGGCAAACACGCGCGCCGAAATCGCCGACAACGACAGCTACGCGGGCGAGCTTGCCTCGCGGGCGTCGGACGCGGGCGCGGCCGCGGGCGGCACGATCAGTACGCGCGACATGGAAGTCGAGGCGCGCACCGGCGGGCATGTCGAGTCGATCGCGGTGACCGGCTCGGTCGCCTGGAGCAGCTCCGGGCAGAACAACGACACCTCGAGCGGCGGTTTTTTCAGCAGCATCCAGAGCAAGTACCAGGCGATCCAGAACAAGCTCGCGCACCTGGTGGACCTGAAGCCCGCTTCGACCTCGAAGGGAAGCGGCGAATCGAAGGGCGGCACGAGCGCAAGCCAGCCCGCGAGCTTTGGCCTCTCGGGCGCCGGAAGCGCTTCCGTGAACGACGTGGAGATCACGACGCAGGCCCTCGTGGATGGCGTCGCGATCGACCAGAACGTCGGAAGCAGTGCGGCGTCGCTTCTCGTGCGCGGAGTCTCCGACACCGACGTGGTGACCGCGAGCGGCGCGGCGGCGCTCACGCGCGCCAACAACCCGAGCCAGAACAAGTCCGCGGCGCTCACCGGGAGCGTGGCGGTCAACCTGATCGATTCCGGCGTCAACGCGATCGTTCGCAACACGGCGGTTACCGACGCGAACGACGTGACGGTCCAGGCGCTCGCGGGCGGCGAGGAGCTCTCTATCGCGATCGGCGCCTCGATCGACGCGAGCAGCACCGAGAGCAAGAGCATGTCGGTCGCGGCGACCGGATCGCTCTCGCTCAGCTTGGTGACGAACGATGTCGTGGCGAAGCTCGACAACGCCGGCGTAACGGGCGAAACCTCGGCCACCGGGCGCGCCGTCGACCTGACCGCCTACAACCGCACTTTCATCGGCACGGGCGGAGGATCGCTTTCAGTGGGCGGCAAGACCGGCGCGGGCGGCGCGGTGACCTACTCCGACATCACCAACAACGTGACCGCCACGATCACGGGTGGCTCCGGCGTGAGCGCCGTGGACACGGTCGCGGTGAAGGCCTACAACGCGACCGAGATCGGAGCCGGCGCGGCGCACGGGCAGGCTTCCAACGCGACCAACGGCAATGCGCTCGGCGGCGCGGTGGTGATCACCGAAATCGAGAACCGCACCACCGCCTCGATTGCGGGTGCCTCGAGCGTGGCCGCGACCGGACGCGTCGAGGTGCTCGCCGCCGACCGGGGCGCGGACAACGCGCTCGAGCAGATCATCGAACCGGGCAGCGAGCGCGAGAACACGGTCGCGGGGCTCGACTACTGCGGCCGGAGCACCGGCGTCGTGACGGCACCGGGCGGCAACTGCATCACCTCGGTCGCCGGCGTGGTGCAGGCGACCGTCGGTGGCGGCAGCAACAACATCGGACTTTCCTTCAACTGGAGCTCGATCGCAAACAGTCTCGCGGCGAAGATCGAGGACTCGGCGGTGAGCGCGACGGGCGTCTCGGGCGAGGTTGCGGTGAAGGCGGAATCGAACGCAACCATTACCGGGCTCGCGGTGGGTGTCGGCGTCGCCGACAAGGTCTCCGCGGCGGGCTCGGTCGCGGTGAACCGGATCGACAACAACGTGCTCGCATCGATCGCATCCACGGACGCCTCGAAGGAGACGGTCGCGGCGAATTCCGTCGTGGTGCAGGCTAAGGACACCTCGCGCATCGATACGCTCGCGGGACAGGTCACCGCAAGCATGAACGGCGCGGCGATCGGCGCGGCGGTCACCTACGCCGAGATCGGGAACGACGTGAAGGCCGTGGCCGATCGCGTAAACGTGAACGCGAAGGGCAGCGCGATGCTGGATGCGCTGGCCGATGCGAGCATCCGCAGTCTCGCGGTCGCCGGCAGTGTCGTGACCGGCGGCTCTCAGCCCGCGGTGAGCGCGTCGATCGCGGTCAACTTCATCGGCAACGGCACCGAGGCGACCGCGGACGGCGTCGTATTCGATGATCCGGACGGCGGATCGAATACCAACGCCGTCACGGTAAAGGCCGAGGACAAATCGACGATCCAGTCGCTCACCGGCAGCGTCTCGATCAGCGGCACCTCGGCCGCGGGCGGCGGCGCGTTCGCCTACAGCAGCATCCAGAACTCGGTGCTCGCCTCGGTCGAGGACTCGGCCGTGCACCGCGCCGGCACGCTCGATGTGACTGCGAAGGAGACTTCGACCATCCAGGCGATCTCGGTCGCGGGAAGCGGGGGGCAGACCGTGGCGATCTCGGGCTCGGTCTCGATCAACCACATCGGGAAGTACGGCGAAAGCGGCGATCCCGACGAGGACGGCAACGTCGCCACCGCCGAGATCCGGAATTCGAGTGCCGACGGCGCGGCCACGGTCGCGAACGTGAAGGCGGAAGACTCCTCCACCATCGAATCGCTCGCCGGCGCGGTCGCGGTCTCGATCGGCTCGGCCGCGGTCGGCGGCGCCGTGGCCGACAACGCGACGCGCAACGTCGCCAGGGCGAGCGTGTCGGGGTCTTCGCTCCAGGGCTTCTCGGCGCTCACGGTCGAGGGCAGGAACACTTCCACCATCAAGTCGCTCTCGGCGGCTGGAGGCGGCGCAGCGACCGGCGCATTCGCCGGCTCGGCTTCCTCCAACCGCACGACCAATCGCACCATCGCCGAGATCTCGGCCTCGGAGATGACCGAGGTCTCGGGCACCAACGCCAACGTCGCGGTGAGCGCGCTCGACACCGCGACCATCCAGTCGCTCGCGGGCGCGGTCGCGATCGGCGGCAGCGCCGCCGTGGGTGCGGCGATCGCGGTGAACCGCATCGCCAACGTGACCGAGGCACGCGTCACCGGGTTCAAGCCGGCGACCGCGGGCCTGGACGTCGACAACCTGATGGTGAAGGCCGATTCGAACGAGTCGGTCGAGACGGTCGCCGTAGGAGGCAGCGCGGCGGCGGACGTGGGCGTCGCGGGCTCGGTCGCGGTGAACATCATCGAAAGCACGACGGAAGCGCACATCAGCGGCGGCGCGAAGGTCGAGTCGGACAGGAACGCGGGCGTGCTCGCAGAGTCCGACGACGAGATCGAAGTCGGCGCGGGCGCGGTCGGGGTGGGCGTGCTCGCGGCGGGCGTCGCCGCCTCGGTAGTCGTCAACCAGATCGGCGGCGCGACCAAGGCGCACATCTCGGGAACCGGAACACAGGTCGCGGCGCGCGCGATCACCGGAACACCGGGGCTGACGGTGGCGAGCGGAGGGCTCACCGGCGCGGTGAACCTGGATGCCGGGATCACCGGGAGCCTCTCGGCGTTTGCTCCGCCCGACCTCGCCGCGCTTCGCGCGACCGAGACCGCGCGCGGCGTGGTGGTCAATGCCTCGGCCACGCACCAGGTGACGAGCTTCGTCGCCAACGCGGGCGCGGGCCTCGTGGGCGTATCGGGTGTCGCGAACGTGGATGTGATCGGCGGGCAGACCCGCGCGTATATCGACCAGGCGCAGATCAACCAGGGCGACAACAGCGCCGCGACCGCGAACCAGGGCGTGCACGTCAAGGCGAGCGACCACGCCTACGGCGCGAACTTCGTAGGCAGCGCCTCGGGCGGTGTGGTCGGCGCGGGCGTGGTGGCCGACGTGCACGTGTTCGATCGCGACACGAAGGCTTACGTGCAGTCCTCCACCGTCGCCTCGCTCGGCAAGACGGACATCGCGGCGACATCGAGCCAGGGCATGTCGAGCCTGGTGGTGGGCGCCTCGGTCGGCGGCGTGGGCGTGGTCGGCGCCGGCGGCGTGGCCAAGTTCACGAGCGATACCGAGGCGTACGCCGCCTCGAGCGGGCTTGACGCGGGCAGCCTCGACGTGAAGGCGGTGCACGGCACGCGCATGTACCTCTCGGGCGGCACCGCGAGCGGTGGCGGCGTCGGCGCCGGCGCCACGTTCGATGTGGGGCTCGACAACTCGGTCACCAAGGCGCACATCGACGATTCGACGGTGACCACGAGCGGGCAGGTAAGCGTAGACGCGCAGTCGGCGAGCGAAATCAGGGAGTGGACGGTCGCGGGCTCCGCAGCGGGCACGGCGGCGGTTGCGGGCACTGCGTCGGTCGCGCTGATCGGCAATACGACTCAGGCGTACGTCACCGGCGGCTCGATCGGAAGCTCCGGCGCGCGCGCTTCGGGTTTCTCGGTCACTGCGACGGACTCGGTGGTGGTGCAGCAGATCGCGGGCAGCGCGGCGATCGGCGGTATCGGCGGCGCGGGGATCGCGGCGGGCGTGACCAAGGTCGAGAACACCACGTCCGCGTACGTGAACAACGCGTCCGCCCACACCGTGAACGACATCGTGGTCGATGCGCAGTCGACGCGCGACCTCTCCAACACGGTGGCCACCGCGGGCGGCGGCATCGCGGCCGGGATCGGCGGCTCGGTCGGGGTGACGCTCGTGGGCACGGCGCTCGCCAACACGCAGGGGGGGGAAACCAATGCCAACCGCGAGCTCAATTCGGGCGGCAGCGGCACCCTCAGCCAGGTCGATTCGTTCGGCGGCCGGGACACGCTCAGCTTCGGTGGCAATATGAGCTCGCAGTCGGACAACGGCTACGCGGGCGCGGGCCTGAGCTCGGGCGAGCTCTCGAGCCTGAATAACGCCGTGAAGCTGAACACGACTTCGCAGGTGTACAACACGGCGACGCAGTCGGCGGTTTCCGAGTCGTTCAATCCGTCGACCCAGCTCACGGGCAAGACCGCCGCGATCGTGGGCGGCGCTTCGGTGCTGGACGCGAACCGGGACGTGAAGGTGCACGCATCGGAGAAAGACAAGGTGCGCGTGGTGACCGGCGGTGGCGCGATCGGGGGCCTCGCAGGCGTAGGCGGCTCGGTGAGCGTCGCGGACGTGACCAACAACGTGGAGGCGGCGATCCTGGGTACCACCCGGACGCGCGTCTCGGGCAAGGTCGAGGTGATCGCCGAAGCCGGCAAGCTCGAGCCCGCGGCTCGCGCGGTGTACGCCGACGCGGTGCAGGCGAGCGGCGGCGCGGTGGCGCTGGGCGCGGCGGTCGCGGTGGCGAACGCGACCAACAACGCAAGGGCGACGATCGGGCGCGGAACTGACACCGGTGTCTCGAGTGGCAGCGGCACGCTCACGGTCAAGGCGACCGATGCCGCGGACGTCGAAAGCAGGGCGCTTGGGGCCACGATCGGGCTGGTGGCGGCGGGCGCGGTGATTGGCCGCTCCACCAAGTCGGGTTCGGCGGTGGCGCGCATCGGCAACGAGAACGCGCCCTCGGGGAGCCCCGACACCTTCGTCGATCTCGCGAGCGGGGCGCTAAGCGTGCGCAGCGAGCGCTCCGGCCTGGTGACATCGCGGACCACGGCCGGCGCGGGTGGCGTGATCTCGGGCTCAGGGTCGGACGCGCGCGCGACCGACAACGGAGCCTCGGAAGCCTTTCTCGGCAACTCCGTCGACGTGGACGGCGCGGGCGCCGCGGTGAACGTCACCGCCAGCGCTACGCCGCAGACCTCGGCCCGCGCCGAGGGCTACGGCGGCGCGATCCTCGCGAGCGTCGGCGTGGGCATCGCGCAGGCCACGGCGCAGACCACGGTGCGCGCCTCGATCGGCCAATCGAGCGACATCCACGCGCAGTCGCTCGCGGTCAAGGCGCTGACGCTCACCGCCGCGGGTTCGCCTTCGGCCGACACCTTCAGCGAGGTCGGCGGCGGCGCGCTCCTCGTCGGTGTCAACGCCACCGAGAGCACTGCGACCGCGAACACGACGACGCTCTCGAGCATCGGCTCGAGCACGGTGCTCACGATCGGAGGCGACGCCACCGTGCAGGCCAGCGAGGACGCGCGCGCGCGCTCGGATGTGCGCGGATTCACCGGCGGAATCGTGGCCGCGGGGGCGAACATCGCCGACAGCGTGGCGACGAGCGACACGCGCGCCACTGCGACCGGCGTGCGCGGGAGCGTAGGTGGGACGCTCACCGTCAACGCGACCGGAGCCGACGACACCTTTGCACAGGCGGTGGCGGGAACGGGCGGGATCATCGCGGGCTCGGCCTCGAGCGCGGACTCGGTGAACCATTCGACCACGTACGCCGAGCTCGGCGGCGGCACCGTCGGAAGCGCGCTCGAGGCCGGGCGCATGGTGGTGAATGCGACGCACACCGCGACCACCAACGGCAAGGTCGACAGCCTGAATGCCTCGCTCCTCGGCGCAAGCGGCGCCACGACCTCGAGCGACGTAGAGTCTACAGTCGACGCGAAGGTGAGCGACAACGCGCGCCTCGGCGCGACCGAGATTTCGGTGACGGCGCTCAACCAGGCGCGCAAGCCCTATCTCGATTCGGCCGCGATGCCCTGGCTCTACGGCGACGGCTACAACGCAAGCTCGGGCTCCGGCGGGCTGCTGAACGGCGCCGCGGCTTCCTCCGGCGTGATGCTCGATTTCACCACCCGCACGACGGTCGGCGCGGGCGCGGCGATCACGATCACCGGCGATCGCGACAACCCGAAAAACGCCAACTTCTCGGCCATCAACGACATCGTGATGCGCGACCAGACCAGGCTCGACGCCGGCGGCGCGATCGCGGTGGCGAAAGCGGCATCGTGGCTGCGCGTCAATTCCGCCAGCGCCACCACCACGCTCGGCGCCGCCGCCTCGATCGACGCAATCGGCGAGGTGAACTTCGGCGCGCGCACGAGCGCCGACCTCGAGGCGAACGCCAACGCCAAGACCTACGGCCTGGCGGGCGCCGCCGAGGGCGAGTCGATCGCGGCAATCAATACTTCGAATGCGACCACGATCGCTGCCGGCGCGCAGATCCGGGCTGATCGCGACGTGCACCTTTCGGCGGGCCGCGACGCGCTGGGCGCGGGGAACAACCTGCGCGCCATCGCACGCACCGACCTCTACAACAAGACCGCCTTCCCGGTCGAGACCGATCCGGTTGCGAATGCCGACGTCTACCAGGCGGACACCGTCACGGTTGCGGGCGCGAGCTCGGTGCGGAGCGTCCAGGATATCTACCTCGTGTCGGACAGGGGCGCGGTGGTGGCCGACGGCCAGGGCGTGGGCAAGGATCTCTACCGCGAGCTCGCCGCCGAGGTCGCGAGCGCGTTCAGCAACCTGGTGGGCGCAGGCGACGTCTCGCTCGACATCCGCTACAGCCACGGCGTCGCATCCAGCGACGCCAACGTCCAGGTCGACGGCACGGTGCACGCCGGCATTCAGAACAAGCAGCGCCTGATCATCGGCTCGACATGCACCTCGGTACTGTGCACGCCGACCGAGCAGACCGACGGCGTGCGGTTCACCGTGACCAACGAGAACCTCGTCACCAACCTCTTCACGCGCCGCGAGAACCTTGTTGCCTTGCGCGCGGTCTACTCCCAGGACCCGCTCGCCAGCGCCGCGTACGACGCCGAGATCGCGTTCATCGATGCGCAGCTCCAGCGCCTGGGCTACACGGACACGAGCGGCGGGGTGACGGTGCCGAACCAGAGCCTCTCTGCGGACTTCATCAACACCGATCCGATCCGCGCGCGCGGCGGGGACGTGATCATCACCGCCGAGCGGCTGAAGGGCGGGGGCACGATCAAGGCGCCGAACGACACCGAGATCAGGATCATCAACAACAGCGCCGCGTTCCTGCGCACCGACAAGCTCACCATCGAGCCGGTCGGCGGCACGATTCTCTACAACGGCTTCGCGGTGACCTCGAACACGCAGATCCGCGACCGCAACAAGGCCGAACCGTACCCGTTCGGCACGCCGCCGCAGCCGGGCTTCACGCTGGAGGCCGCGGGCACCTCGAGTGCAGTGCCGAACGTCGAGGTGCGCAACACCTTCAACCCGTTCGGCGCCGGGCGGGCGCCCGACATCGAGATCTCGGGCGACATCACCAACTTCTTCGGTACGGTGACCGTCGAGAGCCTCAAGGGAAGCGTCAAGATCCAGGGCCGGCCGACGCCGCCGGGGCAGCCGCTCAACCCCGCGCCCTCGATCATCGGCAACACGATCAACATCAGCGCGGGGCAGGACATCATCCAGTCCTACGTCGACGGCTTCTCGCATGTGGGCGGCGATCCGCAGTCGCTCTGGAGCAGCGAGGCGAACGCGGCCGAGAGTGCCAGGACGACCACTTCCTCGAGCGCAACGCACAACGCCAACGGCTCGCGCATCGCGGGCAACAACGTGTTCCTGTCGGCGCGGTACCTCAACATCAACGGGCTGGTGCAGAGCGGCATCCCCGACTGGGAAGTGAGCCTCGGCTCGGGGCTGAACGCGACCATGGACGCGTTCCGGCAGGACTGGATCAACCGCGGGCGGCCGAGCATGGATGATCCGGTCAACCGATCGCTTTACCGGCTCTCGGGGTTCTCGGGCGACCCGCAGGGCCGGATCGCGGCGTTCTACAACCCGGAGAAGGACAAGATCGAGCTCGACAACGTCCAGGTGCAGGGCGGCTACGCCGAGCTGTTCGGCCAGATCCTGAACACGGGCGGCGGCCGGATCGAGGTGATGGACGGCTACGGACGGATCAACGTGGCCAACAGCACCAACCGCGACGTGATCGTGAATGGCCTGGATACGGGCGGCAACATCCACGGCCTGATCAACATCACCGACTCATCGAAGCAATACCTCGGCCGGCCCGTCACGACTTCCTACGAACGCATCGGCGGTGTGGTGCGCGTGCAGGAGATCGGCAGGCAGGAAGTCACGGTCGGCGGGCAGAAGGTGATCCAGAGCGTGGTGCTCTCGAGCAACACCACCGGCAGCGCGCGCACCGGCTCGTACGCGCCGCTCCCGGGCCTGCGTTACGTCTGGCAGCGCGGCCAGGATCAGCAGGCGACCTACGTGGGCGCGATCGACACCGACTCGATCTTCTGGGGCGGCATCAACATCAGCACGAGCCAGTACGACACCTACACGCAGACCGCAGTCGGGGGAATCCGGGCGCTCGCCAACGGCGAGTATCCGCGGCTCGCGACCACGATAAACGGATCGGCCGAGAGCGCCAACTACGAGTACCGGTTCAATCAGCGCGATACCGGCGCCGCGGTGTTCGCGGGGCGCAACGAATGGAGCACCTGCAACGACTTTCTGTGCTTCACCAAGACCTACCACCTGCGCGACGTCTGGAAGCAGGGCTTGCAGGACATCCACACGCACTCGGTCAAGGCCGACAACGCCATCCCGATCAGGTTCCTCGGCTACGACACGGGCGAGGTCAACGTGACGAGCTCGAACAGCGTGGTGCTCGCGGCGCCGATCTCGAATCTCGCCGGTACGACCTCGATCACGGCTGCCAGGAGCATCACCTCGACGGGCGACGCAGCCGCGATCAACACA
>JBBINV010000039.1:0-21401 GCA_037443705.1 Betaproteobacteria bacterium
GCCGCGCGGCGAGCGCGCGCGCGAGATCCGCCACGACGCGCGGTGCGATCGTCCGGCGGGTCTCGTCGGAGACCGGCGCGATGCCGATCGCGCCGCCGGAGCCTCGCAGCGCGGCGAGGCTCGGCAGGCGCACCGCGCGCGGCATCGCAAGCTGCGGCGCGACCGTCGCCGCCACGCGCCACGCCGGCTCCGGCTGGTAGTGGTCCTTCGGCACCGCAGGCCACTCGGGATAGACGGACGCGAACCGGGCATCCAGATACACCTTGCGCGCCGCGCGCACGATGCGCCCGAGGCGCCGGATCGGCGGGCCGGCGCCGAGCAGCACCAGCAGCGCATCGAACGGCGCCTCGAGCAGCCGCATCCGGAGCGCCTTGACGAACATCGCGAGGCGGCTGCCGAAGCCGATCACGCGCACGCCCGCCTCGCGCGCGAAAAGCGGCGCGTAGTTCGCACGCACGAGCACCGTAAGGCTGTCCTCCGGGAAGGCGTCGATCCAGGCGCGCACCGTGGCGAAGGCCACGATCGTGTCGCCGAGCTTGCCGCGAAGCACGAAGAGCAACCGGCGCGCCATGGGAGGCGCCGATTATAATTCGCCGATGTCGCAGAAAACGGCGCTCGTCACCGGGATCTCCGGGCAGGACGGCGCATATCTCGCGAAGCTCCTGCTCGAGAAAGGCTACCGTGTGGTGGGCGCGGTGCGGCGCGCCTCCTACTCGCCGCTGCCTCGGCTCGCCGAGCTCGGCATCGCGGGCGAGGTGGAGTGCGTGTACTTCGAGCTGGGCGAGCTGCCCCAGATCCTGCGCCTGATCGAGCGTGTCGCGCCCGACGAGATCTACAACCTCGCGGCGCAGAGCTTCGTGCCGGTGTCGTGGGAAGAGCCGCTCTACACCGCGGACATCGACGGCATGGGCGCGATGCGGCTCCTGGAGGCGATCCGCAATTTCCGGCCGAAGGCGCGCTTTTACCAGGCTTCGACCTCCGAGATGTTCGGAAAGGCGCAGGCCGTCCCGCAGGACGAGGCCACGCCCTTTTACCCGCGCAGCCCCTACGGCATCGCCAAGCTCTTCGCGCACTGGGCCACCGTCAATTACCGCGAGTCCTTCGGGATCCACGCTTCGTCCGGGATCCTGTTCAACCACGAATCGCCGCTCCGCGGCTCGGAGTTCGTGACGCGAAAGATCACGCTCGGGCTTGCGCGCATCCTCGCCGGGAAGCAGGACGTGCTCGAGCTCGGCAACCTCGATGCGAACCGCGACTGGGGCTACGCGGGCGACTACGTCGAGGGCATGTGGCGCATGGTCCAGCAGCCCGAGGGCGGCGACTACGTGCTCGCCACGGGCGAGACGCGCACCATCCGCGAGTTCGTCGAGTACGCGTGCGAGGCTGCGGGCGTTAGGATCGCCTGGCGCGGCTCGGGTGCCGCCGAGACCGGCATCGACGAGAGGAGCGGCCGCACGCTCGTCCGGATCAATCCCGCGTTCCTTCGCCCGGCCGACGTCGACCATCTGATCGGCAGCCCGGCCAAGGCGCGCGCAAAGCTCGGCTGGACGCCCAGGGTCGACGTGCGCACGCTCGCGCGCATGATGTACGAGGCCGACGTCAAGCGCGTGCGCGACGGCTTCGTGCCGTTCTAGGTGCACCTTCATCACGTCAACCTCCAGCGGTTCGCGGGAGGCGGCGAGTTCTACACCCGAGCCCTGACCCGCGCGCTGCGCGATGCCGGCGCCCGCGTCACGCTCTACGTGAACCCCGCGAACCGGATCTGGGACGGGCTCCCGGACGTGCTGGGGATCCCTTCCGAGGACGCGCTCGCGGACCGGATTCCCGCCGGCGCGCTCGTCGTAACGCAATCGCCCCTCGAGCCCTCGACGCTGGCGCGCATCGCGCAGCGCCATCGCTGGGTCGCTTTTGCGCACATGCCGATCACCGAGGGACGCAGCGCCGGGGATTTGCGCGGCGCGCGGCTCGTCGTGACCGTCTCGGAATACTGCATCGGCCTGTTGCGGCGCGCCGGAATCGCGCAGGTTTACGCAGAGCCGCTCTACGGCATCGCCGACCTCGAGCGCGGCGCGGGCCGGCCCGTGATCGCGCGCTCGCCCTACATCTGGGACCGGCGCAAGTTCCGCGACCGGCTGCTCGGCGCCCTCGAGCCGGGGACGGAAATTTTCCGGAAACGGGTCGAATTCCACAGGACGCCCGGCGTCGCACTGGGCGTGGTCTCGCTGATTTCGCCGATCAAGCAGTTTCCGCGGCTCTTTGCGATCCTTGCGCCGATCCTTGCGCGCGAGGCCGCAGTGCGGCTGGAGATCTTCGGCAGCGGGGGCTACGCGCAGGTTCGGGATCTCAAGCGGGCGCTCGCGCCGCTCGCCGCACGCACGCGCTTTTGGGGTCCGCAGGACAACGTCGCGGCGATCTACCCGCGGCTCGACTACCTGATGACCGGGCTGCCGGAAAAGGAGGCGCTCGGCCTGAACGCGCTCGAAGCCCAGGCCTGCGGCACGCCGGTGCTTGCCCCGAATGCCCCGCCCTTCACCGAGACCGTGCTCGACGGCGCCACCGGGTTTCTCTATCCCGATCCGCGCGAGGACGGCGGCGCCGGTTTCGCGCGGCTGCTCGCCGAAATCGCCGCCGGCCGCCCGCGCCCCGACCCGCACCGGGCGCGCGAGCATATTGCGAAGTTTTCGTATCCTGCGCTCGTGGAGCGCGCGCGGCGGCTGATCGACCGGCTATCTGCTTTGGACTGATGCCCGGAATTCGGGGCCGCAGTCCGATATCCGCCTCGCGAAATGGTAGACTGAACCCATGAAGACCACCATCGATGCCGCCGGCCGGGCCGTTATTCCGAAGGCATTGCGCGAGCGTCTCGGCCTCTCCGGAGGCCGGACCGTGGACATTCGCGAGCGCGAGGGACATCTTGAAATCGAGCCTGCGCTGACCCCGGTGAGGCTGGTGCGCCGCGGGCGCGTGAACGTCGCAGTCCCGGACCGGAAGCTTCCGGCGCTCACGGGCGAAATCGTAAGGGATACCATCGAACAACTGCGCCGGTAATCGCGGTCGACACCAGCGCCGTCGTTGCCGCATTCGCTTCCTGGCACGACGGGCATCGCAGCGCTCTTGCCGCGCTCGCGCGACGGCCGCGGATCCCCTCCCACGTGTTGGTCGAGTCGTTTTCAGTTCTCACGCGCTTGCCAGCGCCACACCGGTCGCCGTCCGACGCCGTGGCGACGTTTCTCGCGGAGAACTTTCCCCAGGCCCCGCTCGGCCTGCCGGCAGCGGCCCTGCGCCCGCTGCTTCGCACCGTGGTAGATGCGCGCGTTTCGGGAGGAGCCATCGACGATGCGTTAATCGGGAAAACCGTTCGGCGCGCCGGCGCCACGCTCCTCACTCGCGACAAACGTGCCATCCCGGCCCATGAACGGATCATGGTGCGTTACGGACTGATCGGATGACCGCCGCCGTGCACAAGCCCCTCGTTCCCGTGATCCTCTCCGGGGGCTCGGGAAGCCGCCTCTGGCCGATGTCGCGCCGCCTGCTGCCGAAGCAGTTCCTGCCGCTCGTCACCGAGCGCTCGCTCCTGCAGGACACGGCGCTGCGGCTCGAGGGCCTCAAGGACGCGGGTGCGCCGGTGGTGGTGGCGAACCACGAGCACCGCTTCATCGTCTCGGAGCAACTGCGCGAGGCCGGGGTCGCGCCGCGCGCGACGCTCCTCGAGCCGGTGGGCCGGAACACCGCGCCGGCGATCGCGGCGGCCGCGGCGTTCGTTGCGCGCGAGGATCCGGAGGCGGTGCTGCTCGTGCTTCCGTCCGATCACCTGATCGGCGACGTGCCCGCGTTCCATCGCGCCGTGCTCCGCGCCGCCGCGCTCGCCGCCGAGGGTCATCTCGTCACCTTCGGCATCGCACCCGAGGGCCCGGCGACCGGCTATGGCTACATCCAGGCCGGGGCGCCGATCGCGGGGCAGAAGGACGCGTACCGCATCCGGCGCTTCGTGGAGAAGCCGGCGCTCAGGCGCGCCAAATCCTTCCTCGCGAAGGGCGGCTACCTCTGGAACAGCGGCATGTTCGCGTTCACCGCGAGCGCGCTCCTGGAGGAGATCGCCGCGCACCGGCCGGCGATCGCCGCCGCGGCGGCGAAGGCGCTCGAGGGCGCCGCGAGCGACCTCGACTTCCTGCGCCTGGAGGCGAAATCCTTCGCCGACTGCCCGTCCGACTCGATCGACTACGCGGTGATGGAGAAGACCGCGCGCGGCGCGGTGGTGCGCGCGAAGATGCGCTGGAGCGACGTAGGCTCCTGGGGCGCGCTCTGGGAGATCGGGCGCAAGGACCGCGCGAAGAACGTCGCGCGCGGCGACGTGTGGCTCCACGACGCCGCGGGCTGCTACGTCCGCGCCGACGGCCGGCACGTGTCGGTGCTCGGCGCGCGCGACCTCGTCGTGGTGGAGACCGACGACGCGGTGCTCGTCGCGGCCCGATCGCGCGCGCAGGAAGTGAAGGAGGTCGTCGCGAAGCTCGAGGGGCAGCGCCGCACCGAGCACGTCTCGCACACGCGCGTCTACCGCCCGTGGGGCTACTACGAGTCGGTGGATGCGGGCAGCCGCTTCCATGTCAAGCGCCTGATGGTGAAGCCGGGGCACGCGCTGTCGCTCCAGCGCCACCGCAAGCGCGCCGAGCACTGGGTGGTGGTCTCGGGCGTCGCGCGCGTGACGCGCGACGGCGAGACGCTCGAGCTCCAGGAAAACCAGTCCACCTTCATCCCGCTCGGGACCACGCACCGGCTCGAGAATCCCGGCACCGAGCCCCTTTTCATCGTCGAGGTCCAGTCCGGAAGCTACCTGGGCGAAGACGACATCGAGCGCTTCGACGACCGGTACAACCGCAGCTGACCACGCTGCCTGCTCCCGATTTTTGGATACGCCCTCCACAAAACGGGAGGAATTCCTGGAGGCCCGGGATCTGATACTACATCCGGTATAATCGTCCGGTGACGAAGCGCGCCAAGCTGCTTGCGGCGATTCGGAACAACCCCAGGAGCGTGCGTTTCGCCGACGCGTGCCGGACGGCCGAGGCGATCGGCTTCGTCCGGGCCGGCGGAAAGGGCTCGCACACCGTTTACGCCAAGTCCGGCGAGCCGGTGATCCTGAACTTTCAGAATCGCGGCGGGTACATACCACCGTATCAGGCGCGTCAGTTGATCGACATGATGGACAAGTACGGAGGCTGAACGATGCGTTACCCGATCGAGGTCTTCTGGAGCGACGAGGACGAGGGTTTCATCGCGATCGCGCCGGACCTCCCCGGCGCCTCGGCGTGGGGCAAGACGGAAGCGAAAGCGATCGCCGAGCTCCACACGGTGATCGGGCTCTGGATCAAGGCGGCCCGCAAGGCCGGCAACCCGGTGCCCAGACCGAGCGATCGGGCGGATGTCAACTACAGCGGGAAGTTCCTCATGCGGGTGCCGAAACGCCTGCATGCCGAGCTTGCGCACGCGGCCAAAGCGCAAGGCGTGAGCCTCAACCAATACGTCCTCTACGTGCTCGCCAAGGGCCATGCCGCGCGCGCACGCAGGGCCGCGTAGGGCGCTCGGGAGCGTTCTTTGACCTCGAACCACAGAAACACCACCATCGTGGAGCACCTCGTGAGCCGCGCCGAGCGCGAGGCGAGGAACGCGCATCGCGGCGCGGTGCTCTGGCTCACGGGCCTCTCGGGCGCGGGGAAGTCCACGCTCGCGATGCGCACCGAGCGCGCGCTCTACGACCGCGGGCGGCACGCCTACGTGCTCGACGGCGACAACGTGCGCCGGGGGCTTTCCTCCGACCTCGGCTTCTCGGTCGAGGACCGCGACGAGAACCTGCGGCGCGTGGCCGAGCTCGCGGCGCTCTTCGCGGACGCCGGCTTCATCGTGATCAGCGCCTTCATCTCGCCGCTCGCAAAGGAACGGGCCTTCGCGCGCAGCCGCTTCCCGGATAACTTCCACGAGATCTACGTGCGCGCGAGCCTCGAGACCTGCGAGCGCCGCGACCCGAAAGGCCTGTACGCGCGCGCGCGCCGGCGCGAGATCCCGGACTTCACCGGCATCTCCTCGCCCTTCGAGGCGCCGGCCACGCCCGACCTCGTGGTGGACACCGAGGCGCTGGATGCCGAGCGAGCGTGCGCGCTGCTGCTCGATTACGCGGAGCGGCGGACCGGCCTCTAGAGAGCCCGAAGCGCCCGGCGGCCATGCACGATTTGCACGCCGCGTGCATCATATCCGCATGCGGATTGCGAGGGCGATCGAGCCGGTCCTGCGGCGGGCGGGGCGGCAGTTCCCTGCGGTACAGGTCTCCGGAGCGCGCCAGACCGGGAAGACTTCGCTCCTGCGGCGGCTGTTCGCGCGCGCCTCGTACCCCACGCTCGGCCTGCCGGCGGCCGAACGGGAGCGCGTGAAGGAGAAGCGGATCGTCTGCCGCACGAAAGTTGCCTGCAAGCTTCCGGAAGGCGCCCGCGTGGTCCCTTCAAGCGAGGCCCTGAAACGCCACGCGCGACCGTGACGTGATCACGCTCTCGATCGTCAGCCACCGCCAGAACGCGCTCGTCAACGCGCTGCTCGGGGACGTGGGACGCAATTGTGTCGGGCGCGTTGCGCTCGTCATCACCGAAAACGTGCCTGACGAAGTCCCGATCTCGACCCCCTTGCCCTTCGAGAGAATCGTCAACGACCGCATCAAAGGCTTCGGCGCGAACCACAACGCGGCCTTCGCGCGCTGCCGCACGCCCTACTTCTGCGCCTGCAACCCGGACGTGCGCCTGCCCGCGGACCCGTTTGCGCCGCTGCTCGCGGCGCTCGCCGATCCATCGGTCGCGGTGGCGGGCCCGCTCGTGCGAAGCCCGGAGGGATCGGTCGAGGACAGCGCGCGGCGCTTTCCGACCGCGCTGCGGCTCGCGCGAAAGCTTTTTCGGGATGAAAGACGTCCCGACTACCCGGTCGACCAGGGCCCGCAGGAAGTCGACTGGATCGCCGGGATGTTCATGCTGTTCAGCGCCGACGCGTTCCGCGCCGCAGGCGGCTTCGACGAGGCGTATTTCCTGTACTACGAGGACGTCGACCTCTGCCGCCGGCTGAAGGCCGCCGGAAGAAAGATTCTTTTCGAGCCCCGAAGCGAAGTCGTGCACGATGCGCGACGCGCGAGCCGGCGCGACCCGCGCATGGCCTGGCATCACGCCGCGAGCGCGCTGCGGTTTCTCCTTTCGAGAAGCTCCTCGTAGATCGCGAGCATCTCGCGCGCGTTTTTCCGGCTGTCGAAGTTGCGCTCGGCGAGGCGCCTGGCCGCCGCGCCCATCCGGCGCACCCCCTCGCGATCGGCTTCGAGCGCGAGGATCGCCTCGGCGAGCGCGCGCGGATCGCGCGCCGGCACGCGCACGCCGGTCTCGCCGGGGACGAACGTGTCCGGGGAGGGCCGCTCCACCGCGGCGACCGCGGGCACGCCGAACCAGGCCGCCTCGAGCACCGGCCGGCCCACCGCGTCAAGGTGCGACGGAAAGCACAGCACGTCGAGATTGCGATAGAGCGCCGCGACGTCGGTCGTGAACCCGAGCCGGCGAACGCGCCCGCCCAGACCGTGGCGCGCAACGAAGTCGTCGATGTCGCCTTCCACGTCGCGCGCGAATCCGAGCGCCTTCAGCACGTTCCCCTTCAGTCCCGCCAGAGCGCGAACGTTGCTTCCGACCAGCACGAATTCGACGTCGGCGCCGCGAGCAAGGCAGATCCGCGCCGCTTCCAGAAAATCGTAGACCCCCTTCAGCGCGAGGAGGCTCCCGATCATTCCCACGCGCAGAGGGCTCGAGTCCGGCGCCGGCTCGCGCCGCGCGTTCCCCGGGTCGAAGCCGTTGTGCACGACACGCGCGGCGAGCCCCTGCGGCAGGCTCGCGCGCACGGTCTCGTCGATCGCGACTACCGCATCGGCGTGGCGCGCGAGCAGCCGCTCAAGGAGCTTTCGCCGCAACGGCGCCCCTTCGGTGAGCTGCACCGAGCGCACGTGCACGACGAGCGGCCTGCCGAAGAGCCGTTTCGCGATGATCGCCGCCGGAAGCGCCGTGATCTCGTTTGCATGAATCAGGTCGATCTGCCCCCACTGCCGCCGTGCGCGAAGCAATGCCCGGAGCGTGAACGGCAGGTACCACAGCTCGCGCGCGAGGATCAGCCAGCGCGGTCCCCGGTAGTGCCCGTACCGGGTGAGATCGAGCTGGGAGATGCCGTGCGCCCTGAGGAGCGCGAACCCCTCCTTCTCGAAAAGGTCCGCCGCAAGGCCCGTCGCCACAAGAAGCCGTGGCTCGACCGCGCCCGCGGGGAACGCGCGCAGGAGCTCGAGCAGGCTTCTCGATGCCCCGCTGAACGCGCCTGCCGGATTGAGATACAGGATCTTCACGCCGGCACCACGCGCACGCCGAAGCGCTCCATCCAGCGCCCGAAGCTGATCACGCGCCAGGGAAGGAACGAGAAAGGCTCGCGGCCCGCGATCATGGCCTCCAGCCGCTCGAGCGCCGCAGGCAGAACCACGCCGCCCGAGCGCTCGATCGCGCGCTTGAGCTCGGCGCGGAACAGCTCCGGCGCCTCCTCGCGCACCCACACTTCCTCGGGCGTGGCGAAGCCGAGCTTGTCCATGCGCGTTCGAACGTCCTCCGGCAGCACGCCCTTCATCGCCTCGCGCAGGACCCGTTTCGTAGTCGCGTCCTCGATCTTGAATTCCGCCGGAAGCCCCGTCACGAGCTCCACCAGCCGGTAGTCGAGGAAGGGCAGCCGCGACTCCACCGAATGCGCCATCGAGTCGCGGTCCTCCCAGTGGAGCAGCATCGGAAGGCTCGTAGCGAGCAGCATTCCGCGCGACATCTCGTCCACGGACGCGGTGTCGATGCCGAGCGCGCGATACGGGTCGGCGTCCTCGAACGCGATGCGCCGCGCGTCGATCCAGTCCGGGGCGCGCGCGGGCTTGCCGAGCAGGCGCCGCAGCGGCTGGCGCACGCCTTCGGGCAGCACCGCGTTGCCGAGATACTTGGAGGCGAGCCAGAGGTTCATGCCGTGGCGGCGCCTGGCGGCGCGCATCTCGTGCAGGAGCGCGATCCAGCGCAACGCGCGGAACAGCCCCGCGAAATGCGGCGTGAAGAAGCCGTGGTAGCCGGCGAGCTGCTCGTCCGCTCCCTGGCCGTCGAGCAGCACCTTCACGCGCGCCTCGGCAGCGAGCCGGAACACGTGCCACTGCGCGTAGATGCTCGTAGAGCCGAACGGCTCGTCCTGGTGCCAGGCGATCGCGTCGAGCGTCTCGAACAGGGTCGCGAGATCGGGGTAAGTGCGATGGCCTTCCACCCCCGTGTGTCGGACCACGCTCTCGATGTAGCCGCTTTCGTCGAAGCGCCTGACGCGCGAATACGCGGAAAAGGTCTTTTGCTTCAGCTCCCCCCCACCGGAACGCAGGAGCCGGTTTGCGACGCACACGATCGAGGAGGAATCCAGACCGCCGGAAAGGCACGACCCCACCGGCACGTCAGCGCGCAGGCGAAGCCGCACGGCGTCGGTGAAGAGGTCATGAAATTCCGTTGCCGCCTCGGAAAATCCTCCCGCGAAAGCACGCGGCCTGAGCTCGTACCAGCGCCGCACCGGAAAACCGCGCGCGAGCTCCTCGAGCCCGCAGTGCACGAACTCCCCGCCGCGAAGCTGGCGCACATCCCGGAAGAGCGTCTCCTCCGTGTGATCGAGAACCCCCCAGTTGAGGAAGTCGTACGCGCGCTGGCCGTTGAGGCTCGCCTCCCACCCCGGCAGCACCGTGAACTGCTTGATCTCGGAGGCGAACGCCGCGAGGCCCTGCGGCGAGCGCCACAGGTAAAGCGGCTTCACCCCGAAGCGGTCGCGCGCCGCGAGCACGCGCTTGCCGGCGCGATCGAGCAGCACGAACGCGAACATCCCGTTGAAGCGCGCAAGGCACCCCTCGCCCCACTCGCGGTACGCCTCGAGCATCACCTCGGTGTCGCTATGGGACGCGAACGCGTGCCCGAGCGCCTCGAGCTCCGCCCGCAGCTCCACGTAGTTGTAGATCTCGCCGTTGTAGGTGATCCAGAAGCGGCCGTCGGCGCTCGCCATCGGCTGGTGCCCGAGGGGCGACAGGTCCACGATCGAGAGCCTGCGATGCCCGAGCGCCGCGAACGCGGATCGACCGTCGGGGGAATGCTGTTGCGGCGCGTAGCCGATCGGAGCGAGGAAAGCGTCCCCCGGCGTGTCCGGCCCGCCGCTCGCCGCGGGCGAAAGATCCGGCCCGGCGAACGTCGCCAGCCCTTCATCGTCCGGCCCGCGATAGCGAACGGCATCGGTCATCGCGCGCGCCAGGGCCCCGAGCGGGACCGGCGAAGCGCTAAAGAGTGCGGCGATCCCGCACATCAGCGCGCTCCCATCGCCCGCTCCACCGCGGCGAGGAACACCGGCTCCTGCTTCTCCCAGCAGAGCTCCGCCGCAGCCCGATCCGCATTCGCTTTCAGCTCGGCGAGCCGCTCTGGGTTGAGCGCCGAGAGCGCGCGCGCGAGCGACTGCGGCGTGAAATCCTCCGACACGACGCCGCAGTCGTACCGGTCGACCAGGCGCTTCATCTCGGGCGAGGGCCCGATAGCCACCGCAAGCCGTGCCTGGATGAACTCGAAAAATTTGTTCGGCAGCGCGTGCGCGTAGTTGAAGTTGGTCGGCGGCAGGAGGAAGAGCCCTACGTCGTATTGGTTGGTGAACGGCACGATCTCTTCCATGCGCACGGGGGGAAGTACGCGAATGCGCGCGTTGCGCTTCGCCATGTCGGCGATTCTCGCGATGTATCGCGGATCCCCGGGAACCAGCATGAGATCGAGCTCGAAGCGCTCGTCGAGCAGATCCATTGCCCCGATCATCAACTCGAGCTTTCGCGACGGCGCCGCGGCGCCGTGATGAACCATCCGGACGCGGGTCGGGTCGACCGCCCCCGGCCGAAGCTCGGCGTACGCCGGTGCGCTCGGCACGACGTCGGCCCGCACGCCGTAGCCCGCGAAGTAGGCATCGGCGATGCCCTCGGCCACCGTAGTGACCGCTCTCGCCCTACTCAGGTATCGCCGGCAAAGGTAGTCGAGATAAGGCGCGCGAAGCAGGCGGAACACGAGCCGGTCCTCGAACTCGCGAGGCGAGTACTCGTGCGCGTCGAACAGCACGGGAGCGCCGTCCGCGAGCGCCAGCGCGAGCGGCAGCGTGTTCACGTCGTTCGCGACGACCAGATCGAACCGCGACCCGTTCAGCGCCTCGCGGCCCTGCTTCACGTAGGCGAGCTTCCAGTAGTACGTCTCGAACCGGCGCGCAGCGAGCAGCAGGGCCTTGCCGGCGCGGGCGAGGGATATCCGGGGCCCCTGAGGCCACGCAAGCTTGACGAACCGTGCTACGCCCTGCGGCGGCTCACCGAATCCCGCCACGGTGAGCTCGAAGCGCGGCGCGAGCGCGCGCACCTGCCGCATCACGCGCGGGTCCCTGGCGATCGGGCTGAACGAGAGAACGAGCGCGCGCATCCCGGCCTTTATCATCGCCCGAATCAGTTGACGTGGACGGGTCAGCTACGGATCTCTGCGGAACGCGGAATTACCCGACCAGGATTCCCCCCCACGGCGACGCCGTCAGGGACGTCTTTGTGGACCACCGCTCCCATCAAGATCTGCGTGTTTTTGCCCACATTGATCCCGTTCCTGATTACCGCGCCGACCGATACCCACGCGTCGTTTCCCACGAGGGTGCTGCCGCCGACGACAGCATTGGCCAGAATCATCGCTCGCTCGCCGATCTGCGTGTTGTGGCCAATGCATGCCGAAAGCCCGATCTTTGTACCCCGCCTGATTCGCGTTTCGTCGAGGGCACCGCGCGCCACGTAGCTGTTCGCTCCGATTTCAACATCGTCTTCCAGAATGGTCCGGCCGATCTGGGGAAACGGCTCCCAATGCCCGTCCGGTGCCTTGACGTAGCCCGAGCCCGATGCCCCGATGACGCAGTGCGCATTGACAACGCAGTTTCGGCCGATGACGACGTCATCGTAGACGTGGCAATGGCCGTGTATGACCGATCCGTCGCCAATGGTCGACGCCCCGATGTAGGTGAACGGGCCGATGGAGGCGCTTTTCGATATTGACGCCTCGGGGTGAACAACGGCTGTCGGGTGCACGCCGGGTGCGGCCCGCGGCACAAAAAGAGCGTTGGCGATCCTGGCAAAGAGCAATCGAGGATCGCCGGTCGCTACGACGCACCTGCCGGGTCCGATGGCCTTCGCGATCTCGGCAGCCGCGCTGTGATGTGCGATGACGAGCGATGCGCTTGAGCTCTCAATCGCACGCGCGGCCCCCTCGACGCGTTCGCGGACCCACACCATGGACCGCCGGTCCGCCGCCTCCAACGTCGAAATCTTCGACACCTCCACCGAACCGGTATCGCCGGTCACTCTAGCGTCGGCACCGTGCAGAAAACCGGCAATGTCCTCGAATCTGTAGACCTTGTTCATCGCTCGCCTCTGGATCGCTTCGAACAAAACGCGACTATTGAATGAAACAGCAACGACGGGGCCCCGCCCGAGGACGCATGCGGTCGGCGGATGCTTCACTCATCGGGACGATCGCCACGACGGGTCGCATCAAGCGCCGCGGCGTACTCGGCTTTCAGAAAGCGGGCGATCGCAATCGGATCATGCCATCTTTCGACATAGGCCCGGCCTCGCATCCCTATCTCGACAAGGCGCTGCCGATCCGCTGTCAGGCATTCCTTGAGCACCCCATAGATCGTCTCCGGCTCCGCGCAAATGACAGGGAGCTGCGCGCGCATGTCCGGATCCAGATACCCGAGATCCTCTTTCCGTATGTAGGAGACGACCGGTTTTCCAAGCGCCATGCATTCGACAGCCACACCGCCGTACCACCCCGCAAGCAACTGGTCGATCACTAGATCCGCTTCCGCGAACGCGCGTCGTGCATCCGCATGCGGCAGCCCTTCGATCAGGCGGAGCTCGAAAGGAACGCCGTCGTCACGCAGACGCGAGAGCGCCTCAAGCAGAAAGCGCGTTCCCTTTGCCTGACGATGTGTAGGGGCATGAACAACGATCGGCACGCGTCGCTCCGCACCCGGCAGGACCAGCGACCATTGCCGGGGATCCACATGCGCGTAAGGAAGGAACTTCGTTCTGGACGGAAGAACGTGCATCAAGTCTGGATTGAGCGCGAAGATGCCGTCCGCGTAACGCTCGAAGCGCGCGATCCTTTCACGCTTGCGCTCGTCGCTGCCGCCGAGCAGATAGCGCTCCGGACCCGTTTCGCTCACCGGGCTGATGCGAAAATTCCTTAGACAATAATCCGCTTGCCGCGCGTCGGCGCCTTGAAAGGTTACGAAGATCGCCTTCCCCGCCGCCTTCAGCAGGGGCAGGTCCTTCATCTCGACAAGCGCAGCGTACGTGTTGTAAATGCTCCTGCCCAGGCTGAAACCCGCACCACCGGAACCAGCACTGATCGGGGTCGCCGTGAGAGTGCCACCGAAGTTGAAGTGAACGACGTCGAAATCCCGGATCGCTCGCCACAGGAGCCCGAGCCGCCTCTTCTCGTTCGCGAGCGGCGCATCCGGCACGAGTGGGACCACTTCGTCACAGTGATACTGGTATGGACTCGCATCGAAACTCACGGCCCAGCTGTGCAGCCCGATCGCGCGTTCTGCTTCTGCCAGGCCTTGGGGATTGCCGCCGATCATCCACGGACAATGCAGCACCCGGATCGGAGATCCGTTCACTTGCACGGCTTGGCGCGGCCTCTTGCGATTTGCAGATGCCTGGGAGCGCCATACGCTCTTTCCGTCGCTTCCAGCTGACGCTGGCTCTGTTCGACATTGGCGAGCACGACCGCATCCCAGACGTCCTCGGTCGCGCCGGCATCACCGTAAATCCACCACATCGGATGAATCAGGAGGTGAAGCTTGGTGACGCTCCCCGATTCGAAGATCGTCAACGGATTCCGATCGCGCCACTGCCGGTTCGAGTCTGAAACGTAGTGAAAACCCTTCATGTCGGAACGCGAATACGCGTTCACGAGGCGGCCGGTATCGACGTGCCCCTCCAGGACTTCGGGGCCCGGCTGATGGAACGACACCGCGGTTACAGCCGCATCGAGACTGCGCGACAACACTCCGGCCTCGAAATCGATCCACTGCGCGACGTTCATATGCTCGCCCGGCCGGAATCCGTGGTCGTAATGCAGCCCGATGTAGTGCCCGAGCGCTACGATTTCACGTGCGCACGCCAGATTCGCTCGTCCAAGAAGGTTGTAAAGCGGTGAGCGCAGCATGACGAAATAGGTGGACTTCACACCCGCTTCCGCCTCGAGGCGAGCCATGCGTGCCGCCGCGCCGAGATCCGCGTCGACATCGTGCCGCAACAGGCATACCCGGCCTTCCGTGTCGCGCGTGGGATCGTCGAAAGAGAGAAATCGGTAACCCGCTGCCTGCGCGGTTGCGAGCACCCTGCGATAGCCTACCTCCGTGAAGGCGAGCTCACCCATGCTCGGCGTCCAGCGTCATCTGCACGCCACGCTCGAAGCTCACGCGTGGCGCGTGGAGTAGCCTGCTCATCTTCTCCGTGTTCGCGACCAGATGAACCGGTGGCTCTCCCGAACGAACTTCGAACCTCGGTTCCCTCCCGACGCGGGCCCCGATCACGTCGACCGCTCGCCTCAGAGAAAGAACTTCCGGGCCGGCCACATTGATCACATGCGTGCCCCGCAATACGAGTGCACGCAGTAAAGCTGCAACAGCGTCGGAGACGAAAGTGGGATTGAAGCGGATGCCGTCCTCGCCCTGCAGGGTTACGGCCCGCCCCTCCCGTACGGAATCGATAAGGCGCGGAATCAGCATCGTCCTCCGCTGGCCCGGGCCGTACACGAAGAAGAACCTGAGAACCACAATATTCAGAATCTTCGCGTAGTTGAGAGCCAGGATCTCCGAGCACAGCTTCGAGCCCAGGTAGAAACCGAGGTTGCCCTCGGCATGCACCGGAGCGTCTTCGTTAAGGCTCGAGTCGCGGGACCCATATACGCCGCCGGACGAGGCGTAAACGAAGCTTCGTGCACCCGACCGGCGCGCATAGTCGAGAAACCGCAGGAGGCCCATCGTATTGACTTGAAAAACATCCATGGCCCGCTCCGGGAACTCGCGGAAGTGCTCCGATTGCGCAAGGTAAACGACCGCATCGCTGCGGTCGGGCAGCGCATTTGAAGGGAGCTCCAGCGAAACGTCGATGCCGTGCCAGGATATCGCGGCGCTCCCAGGCAGACGCGGTCGCTGCCGGGAAACCGCGTGCACATCCCATTCCCTGGCCAGTCCCGGGAGAAGATGCGAACCGATGAGCCCGCTCGCCCCGATAACCACACACCGTTTCATAGGGTTCGCCAAGGCGCGATCAGAAAACTCGCGTGCCGGTATCAGCCATGGCCCCGGGCGGACGCGTAATCGAGCACGGCCCGGATGCTGGTTAGCTTGTCGATGTCGCTGTCGGGCACTTGGAGACCGCAGTCCTCGGCGAGATGGAGCACGAAGGTCACCTGATCGAGGCTGTCCAGGGCCTTTTCCTTGCGGAAGTCGAAATCAAGGCTCCAGCTGTCGATCCTGTCGGACTTGACCGTGGCCTTGAGCGCCTTCCGAACGTCGCTTTCCGTCAGCATGCGTCCCCTCTCAGGTACTGCCGCGTTCGCGCTTGAGGATTGTCGCCGCCCACGATAGACCGACGCCGAAACCGGCCACGAGCACGGTCCGGTCGCTGTCGCGTGCGTCTTCGGCGAGCAGCATCGGGACCGTGGACGATACCGTGTTGCCGATGTCGTTGGCGTCAAAGACGGTCTTCTGCTCAGCCTTCATCCGCTCGCCTATCGTTTCGACGATGTAGCGGCTGCCCTGATGGACCAGGATGCGATCGACATCATCCAGCGCTACCCCGTTTACCCGCAGCGTCTGGCGCAGGCATTCCGGGACACGTACCGCGGAAAAGGTGAATATTCCGCGGCCGTTCATCCTCAGCCTGCGGTTCTCGTCGACCCTGAGGTCCATCCATTGCCTGCCATTGGTGCCGAACACGAACTTCCCCGTCCTCCACCGGCGGTCGTCGCGACCGAGCAGCGTCGCCGTCGCGGCATCGCCGAACAGAAGCATGGTGTTCCGATCCGACGAATCCAGGACCTTCGAGTAAGGATCCGCAGTGACGAGCAGGCCGAAGTCGATTCCGTTCATCTCCATGAAGGCTTTCGCGGCGCTCAGGCCGTAGACCCATCCCGAGCAGCCGAGGGAGATGTCGAACGCCGCGACGTCATCGCGCAATCCAAGCTTTCCATGAAGGATCGCGGACGTGTGGGGCAGCCCGTAGCCGTCCGGGTTTTGGGTCACGAGGATCAGCAAGCCGATCCTTGCGGCCAGGCCCGGCCGAGTATCGAAGAGGCGCCGCACCGCCTGCGCGGCCATATCGCTGGTGTCCTCGTCGCGCGCTTTGCGTGCGACTTTGAGGTAGCCCGTCTTGGACCGGAGAAAATCCTCATCGGTGTCGAAGTCGCTTGCCGCGGCAGCAAGGTCGAGCCGGTTTTCCGGCACGTACGCCGTGACGTCGCAGATTCCAACTTCCCCGGTCACTTCTTGAGCCATGAAAACATCACCGTTCCGAGGCTCGCGCCGTCCGCTTCGATCAAGGACGATACGGCGGCGAAGCCTACATTGGTTCGTTTTGTCAGCCGAAGCACGCCGAAGCGTTCCGTGTAGCGTTCCAGATCGAGCCGCACGAAAAGCCACTGGCCGGGCTGGGGCGGCAAGAGCAATCTCTGAAGCAAAGCCTTGTTCAGCGCCACGACGGTTCTCACCAGTGTTTCCGACCCTTGATCGGCAAGATAGGTTTCCGGACCGGAGAACCTCGCCCGTCGGACGATCAACTGCTCGTCAAAGGAAACCCTCTCCGGAAGCTCCGAAGGGGAATCCGGCACGACGCCCAGCCACCTTCTTTGTCCGTTTTCCGACCACGTCATTGTGGCGCAGTATCGATCAGCGTCCTTCCCTGACGGCTCGATCGACTCGATCGCGACCCGATCGGTCCGGATCAACCGTGACAACCGAAAGCTGATGTCCGACGCGCGGCCAAGACGGGACGCCAGCGCGTCGAAGAGCGTGGAGCCCTGAAGATAATCGCGCGCGCCCAGGAACGGCAGCTTGAGGGTCTGCAGCGTGTTCATTGACCCATCCTCTCCGAATCGGGAACGGTTGTGGCCGGAACAGTCGCCGGAGGCTTCACGTCCGCAGCCCCTCGCGCAATGCCACGCGCACCGAAGACAGCTTGACGATTCCGAGCACCAATCCGCCGCCCGCCATCGCTGCGAGCGCCGCGGCCTTGAGGATCGCGAGAGTCACGGACACCTCGAGCTGTCCGAGAGCTAACGACGCCGCGGCAACCGAGACAACCAAGGCCGCGCAGTACGCCAGCTTCGCCTTCTCCAGCGGGATCGGATGCAGGCCCTGCGACCACGTCAGGTACAGGCCCGTCAGCACGCCGTAAGACAGGAACGTCGACGTCGCGGCGCCCGCTGCCCCCATCGCCGGAATGAGGATGAAGTTCAGACCTACGTTCGTGAGCGCAGTAATCCACGCAGCCAGCGCAAGCAGGCGGGTACGGCGCGAAATGGATATGCCGACGGCAGTGATCTGCGTCGTTCCGGCAAGCACCACTCCCATTACGAGTATCCCGAGCGCCGACGCGGCCGGCCAGTATTCGGCCGGAGTAAGGAGACGGAGAACCTCGGGTCCGAACAACGCGACCGTCGAACCGGCAAGCGCAAGAAAGAAGAACCAGACCGAAAGGATACGCGCGAACGTTCGCCGGTAGTCTGCGTCCTCGCGCCGGATCTTGTGCGCAACCGGGCTCCACGCCTGGCCGAATGCGCTGTTGAGAAAGAGGACGGCCGTGCCGAACTTGTACGCGATCGCGAAGAGCCCGAGCTGTGTCGCATCCGACAGCTCCGCCAGCATCCACCGGTCGGCGCTGGCGAAGATCCAGTAGCCCAGCCCCCCAAAGATGAACGGATGGCCGAACGCAACGAGACGCCGTGCCGTTTCGCCATCGAAGGCAAATGCAAGATCTCTCCGAATCAGCGCAAGCGCGAGCGGCACAGAGATGATCGCCCCGATTAACCCGCCCAGAAAGAGCCCCTCGAGCCCGGCGTCAAAGGCCAAAATGAGGATAAGACCCGCGACGACGCCGACGAGGTGCTTCAGGAAGGACACCAGCGCGAACTTCCATGGCGTGAAATGAAGCCTCAGGGTATCAAGGCAATACTGAAGAGCTTGCTCGGGCACGATAGTCGCGAGCGCGAGAAGCGCGATCGTCCACGTCACGCCGTAGCGCTCCGAGAGGAGCTCGCGGACAGGATACAGACCGAAGACAAGCGCCAGTACGACCGCGAACGACCAGCCCATAAGAACACCTAACCCGGTCGAGACGATGGTGGGCTGCATCGAGCGCTCGGTCTCCGGATCCCAATAGAACCGCTGCGCCGCGTTGTTCAGCCCCATGTTCGCGACGAGCGCGATGATTCCCATGGTCGTTGAAACAAGGGCATAGATACCGAACTGCTCCACCGTGAAAACATGGGCATAGACCGGAAACGTCGCGAATCCGATGAAGCGGAAAATGAAATCCGCAGCGCCGTAGACGGCGATGTCCTTGCCGAGGCGCCCGAGCGTCACGCCGCGCCCTCCGCGGGAAGCCTGCCGCGCACCAGCGGATGCTCAATCCGCGGCCGGCGCCGGTTGTACTCGCCCTTGAGCGGGTGAAACAGATTCATCAGGTCGACTGCCTCCCCCTCGAGGATCTTCCGGTAGACCGAGCCGAACAGATGCTGCGCCGTCTCGTAGGAGTGGTATTTCTCCGCGTAGGCGCGGCCCGCCCGGCCGAGCGCCTCGCGCAGCCGCGGCGAGGTCACGAGCGCGCGCAGGTGCTCGAGCACGGTCTCGGGCGTCGTCGAGAGGATCGGGCATTCGTCGAGGAACGCGTAGCGCCGAAAGAGCGTCGCGCGCGCCTCGTCCTCGATGTTGGAGAGCACCGGCAGCCCGGCGGCCATGCCCTCGATCGCGCTCAGCGCGTAGGCGCCCGCAATCAGCTGCTCGACGAGGATGTCGGCCTTCGGCAGCGCCGCCAGCACCTCGCGATTCTGAACCCGCTCGAAGAGCTTCAACTCCACCTGCAGGCCCTCGTCGCGCAGTCGCTCCACCGCCTCGACGACGTACTCGGTGCCCTTGAAACCGCGGTGGTTGGGTGTGTGCGCGACGGTCACGGCGCCGTTGCGTCCGTCGGCGGGGGAGTAGGTCGCTCTTGGGGCGATGGCGTCCATGTCCACGCACAACGCGCTTGGCAGCGTGACGTCCCAGCGTGCCATGCCATGCACGACCGGGCCGCAGATCACGCAGTCAGCGTTGCGGTTCCAGTACTCGACGCGGCCGCGGATGCGCGGTTCCTCGCGCGCCGCCCGCGGGTAGTCGATGAGCAGGGCGTTGCGCATTGAGGTGTTGGCGATGCGCGAGTACTGGTGAGCGTCCGCGCCGTAGGGGATTACCACCGTGCGTACACCGGCCAGCCGCAGCAGGAAACCCTCGAGCCGCCAGATTGGCGTGCCCCCGAGAGGGCCGCCGGAGAACGGGATGTGCAGCACCGCGGCGTGACGTGCAATGTACAGGTGCGCGGCGAGCGGCGCGAACGCAAGCGCAAGCCATCCGCGGCCGAGGCGACGACCGAAATCTTCATAGTAGAGGTCATAGTCCTCGCGCCGGGCGATCGACGGATAGAAGGTGCTCATCAGCGTGCACGACTCCCACCCAGCGAGCTGCATCGCGCGCGACCAGTACTTATTATTCGTGATCGGTTCCGGGCCCCAGACCAGCATGCGCTTACGACGCCTCGCGTAGCCGAGGTGCAGCAGAACCAGGGCCGGCACTGCAGCCAGATAGCCGAGCGCGCGCAGCCAACGCGCGATGCCAAGCTTGAATCCGGTGGTCACTGTACTTCCCGCATCCGTTTCAGATTGCGAATGAACAAGCTATGCTCGATCGCGAAGTTCCCAGTCACGTGCCCGCCGGTCGGCACGTCGGTCGTGACGACGGCACCGAGCGAGATCCGCGCCCCGGCACCGACCCTCAGGCGGTTCGATACCGTCGCTTTCGGGCCGATCCAGACGCGGTCCTCGACCACCGAGCCACCGGAGGCCGAGGCGCCGAGATGAATCAGACAGTCCCTGCCGATCGACACGCAATGACCGATGAAGGCGAGCGCGTTAATCTTGGTGCCGCTGCCGATGCGCGTATCGCCGAGGAACCGCATACCCTTGGCGATGCAGGCGTTCGCCCCGATCTCGACCGCATTGCCTACTCGCACGCAGCCGGTGTGGCGCACCGACAGCACACCCTTGCGGGTCCACTTCTTCTCGTACCCTTCGGTGCCGACCGTCGCCCCAGAGCGCACGATGCAGTCGTGCCCGAGCTCCACGTCGGGCATGACGCAGGCCATGGGCTCGATCAGGCAACCGGCACCGATGCTCACGTTGTACTCGGCCACGTAGGCCCGTGGATGCACGACCGCGCTTGGGTCGATGCGCGTTGGCGTCCTGACGTAGGTCCGCAGGCAGAAGTAGTTGTAGAGCGAGTAGAACTCGTAGCGCGGGTCCTCGCTGCTCAGTACCGCCTTCCCGGCCGCGCGCACGCGGCCAGCAAGATCGGGCGTAGTTATGACCGCGACGATATGCGGGTTCGCCTCGAGCGCCCCGAAGAACCGCGGGTCGTCGAGGAATGTCAGCGTCCCAGGCAGATCGCTTTCCACCAAGCCGAGTGCCGCACAGCCGATTTCTGCGTCGATCCGGCGGCCGAGCGCCTCGCTCAGAAGCTGCTTGTCGATTTTCATGTGCGCGCTCCTATAGCGAATTTGCCGCCTCGTTGTGCCCGCAGGCGAACCCTTGGCAGAGGGGGTCGCGTAGCGCCTCGCGCTCGGCCTCGGTGGCGGCGAGGCCCTTGCGGCGAAGCCGCGCAAGGATCTCGCCCACCTTGAGCCCCGCGGCATGCAGCCTTAGCACCGGTGCGGGCCCGACGTGGGCGGTGCTCGCGCTCATGTAGCCGGCGGGCGCAACTGGCTGCGGATGCACGCGCAGGCCGGCCGCGGCGAGATCGCCCGCGTCCACGCCGCCCGCGATGTGAACGAGCGCCAGACCCGGATTGAGCGCGGCGAGCCGCGCGCCGTCCAGCGCGCACCCGGCACCGAGGAGCGGCTTGCGCGATTGGTGCTCGGCCAGGATCAGCGCATCGGCATGCGCCAGCAGTCGCGCCGCGCGCGCGGCGTCGAATCCGCC